>NZ_JBFAKB010000003.1:0-545169 GCF_040655495.1 Nonomuraea sp. NPDC050404 | reverse complement strand
GAAGGCTGACGGACCGAGAAGGCTGACGGACCGAGAAGGCTGACGGACCGAGAAGGCTGACGGACCGAGAAGGCTGACGGACCGAGAAGGCTGACGGACCGAGAAGGCTGACGGGCGTCAGGCTTAGAGGACTAGCCGCGCACGGCGTGGGCATATGAGGCCGCGTGTCCCATCCCGATCAGGATGGGACACGCGGCCTTCGCGCACGGCGTACACGGGGGCGAAGGTGAAGGTGGCGAACGTCGGCGCTATCTTTGCCGATCGGGTAGTTCTGGGAGTGATGGCGGGACGCGTGCTCGGTAAGTTCCTCGGTGTGTCCGGCGGTGCCTGGCTGCCAGCAGGGCCCGGCCTGGCGAGACTGTCGGCAGGCGCCGCCCTGCGCTGGATGAAGTTTGACACGGCCGCCAGGCCTCGATAGGAGACGTTCATGCCGCAGACTCCCGAGGAAGAATCCCTGGGCTCACTGGTCGCCCAGGCGAGCAGTCACATCTCGTCCCTGATCCGCTCGGAGATCGAGCTGGCCAAGGCCGAGTTCAGGTTCGACGCCAAGAGGGTCGGCACGGCGGTCGGGATGTTCGCCGCCGCCGCCTTCATGGCGCACCTGTGCCTGATCCTCGCCTCCTTCACGATCGGGTACGCGCTGGCCCAGGTCATGCCGCACTGGCTGGCCTTCCTCATCGTGACCGTGTTCTACCTGCTGGTCGCGGGTCTGCTGGTGTTCATCGGGGTCCGTCGGCTCAAGGGACTGGCCGGGATGAAGCGGACCACCAGATCGATCAAGGACCTCAAGGAGATCGCCACGCCTGACGGCGAGCAGGCACCGGCACTGCCCGCGCTCAATCCGGATCGCGAGCCGGTGACACGCGATGGCGCCTGACGAGTCGGTCGTACAGATCGAGGGGCCCTGGACGCACCGCGCGGTGCACGCGGGCGGCACCCGCTTCCACGTCGTCGAGGCGGGGGAAGGGCCGCTGGTCCTGCTGCTGCACGGGTTCCCGCAGTTCTGGTGGACCTGGCGGCACCAGCTCGTCTCGCTGGCCGGCGCGGGCTACCGGGCGGTGGCGGCCGATCTGCGCGGCTACGGCGGCAGCGACAAGCCGCCGCGCGGCTACGACCTGCCCACGCTGGCCGCGGACGCGACGGGGCTGATCAGGGCGCTGGGCGAGACCGGGGCGATCGTGGTGGGCCACGACTGGGGCGGGCTGCTGGCCTGGACGATGGCGGTGATGGACCCCAAGTGTGTACGCAGGCTGGTCGCCGTCTCCGCCCCCCACCCGCTACGCCTGCGCAACTCCCTGCTGACCGACCCCTTCGGGCAGCTCAAGGCCAGCGGCCGGCGGATCGGCTTCCAGCTTCCACTGCTGCCCGAGCGGCGGCTCACGCGCCACGACGCGGCGCTGGTGGGCCGGCTGCTGGAGAGCTGGTCGCGGCCGGGCTGGCCGGAGCCCGAGGAGTCGCGGACCTACCGCGAGGCGTTCAGGATCCCGGCCGTGGCACACTCGGCGCTGGAGTATCACCGCTGGTTCGGCCGCTCGCAGTTGCGTCCGGACGGCCGGCGCTACGCCAGGGCCATGCGTACCGAGATCGAGGCGCCCACGCTGCACGTGCACGGGTCGCTCGACGTCAGCGTCCTGCCACGTACGGCGCAGGGTTCGAGCCGCTATGTGGCGGCACCTTACAGGTGGCGGCTGTTTGAAGGAGCCGGCCACTTCCCCCACGAGGAGATTCCTGACGTGTTCGACACCGAGTTGCTCGGCTGGCTGACCGATCCGGAGCCCGACCGATGAGAGATCGCGACCCCGAGGGCCGGCCGCGCAACGCCCGGCCGCGCGACGCGTACGGCAGGCCGCTCCCCTACGGCTCGACCGGCATGCCGAGGGTCCCCGACGACTACGCCCCCACCACGGAGCAGGCGCTGGCCGACGGCCGCCGCTTCCTGGAGGAGGGCCTGCCGTTCAACGCGCACGAGGTGTTCGAGGGCCGCTGGAAATGCGCCCCCGAGGACGAGCGGGAGTTGTGGCAGGGGCTGGCGCAGATCTGCGTCGGGCTGACGCATTTGCAGCGCGGGAACGGGCGCGGCGCGTTGACGTTGTTCAGCCGGGGGGCGGCCAGGGCGCAGTCGTACGGCGGCGTCTACGACCCGGTCGGCAAGGCGGCCTCGGGCCTGACCCAGGACAGCGACGCCGAAGAGGCCATCGCCCTGATCCTGGACAAGCTCCCCCAAGAGGGCTAGTCGCACTCGCCGGTGCTGGCGGGCCTGGTGTCGTTGCGGCCCGCCGAGGCGTCGGGGGCCACCTCCTCGGCGGTCAGCACGTAGCCGGTCTGCTCCTCGTTGATCGCGGCGGCGAAGATCACGCCGTAGACCCGGCCGTCCACCGTGAGCAGCGGCCCGCCGGAGTTGCCCGGCAGCACCTCGCCGCGGATCGCGTACACCTTCCGCCTGACCGTGCTCTCGCGGTAGATGTCGGGGCCCTCGGCGTCGAGCTGGCCGCCGATCCTGGCCGGCACGGCGGTGAAGCCCTTGCCCTTCGGGAAGCCGGCGATGATCGCGTTGTCGCCGCGCTCACCCTCGCCGTCGAAGGAGAGCTGCGGCAGGTTCATGCCGGGGACGTAGAGCACGGCGATGTCGCGGCGCGGGTTGTAGCGCACGACCGTGGCCTTGTGGCGGACGTCGTTGGAGTCGATGACCTCCAGGTCGCGGGTGACGCCCGCGACGACGTGCGCGTTGGTCATGATCCGGCCGGGCGCGTAGGCGAAGCCGGTGCCCTCGATGTGCTTGTTGCAGCTCTGCGCGTCGCCCTGCACCTTGACGATCGCCTTGCGGGCCCGCTCCAGCTTGGCGCCCTGCAACACGCTCTGGTCGGGCGGCTGCACGTCGATGAGCGTGCCCGCGCCGATGGCGTCGAAGACCGGCGGGAACTCCGAGCGGTCGATGAACTTCTTGAACGGCTGCTGCCAGTTGCGCGCGGCCTGCGGGATGGCGTCGTCGACCGTGGTCAGCAGCGCGGAGTTCTTGACCTGGTCCACGAGCGGGGTGAAGGCCGTGGAGACGATCAGCGAGCCGATCAGCCAGGCGATGACCAGCACCGACAGCGCGCTGGCGAACGTGCCGCCGATCGCGTCGGCCATCTTGGCGGGCTCCCAGGTGACGTGGCTGCGCACGACGGCGCCCAGCGTCGAGGAGGCGAACTGGCCGATCGTGGCGGCCAGGAACACGACCACGATGGCGAGCAGCGCCTGCGGCGTGTCGCCGTCCACGACCGCCTTGGAGATCGGCGGCGCGATGAAAACGCCCAGCACGGCGCCGCCCACGAACCCCACGAAGCTCATCGCTCCGATGATGAAGCCCTGCCGGTAACCCGAGATGCCGAAGGCGATCACGAGGCCGATCAAGATGAGGTCAAGCAGATCACCGCGCACGATTCAAAGGTAACCAGCGATACGGTCAAGTGTGCACGTCTTCGGCCAGGACGGCGTCACCCACCTGGCTATCTTGAGCGGTATGCCGCCGGAGGAGACAACAGTGCGCGATCTCATCCAGGCAGCCCTGCGCGACACCGATTCCGACGGGCCGCTGCGCTGGCACGTGATCTCGCTGCTGCGCCAGCGGGCCGACCTGGAGTCCTTCATCGAGGCGCGGCGGTTGTGCGCCGCGGACACGGTCGCGGAGCGGCTGCTCGGCGTGGACATCATGGGCATGCTGGGATCATTCGTGGACCGTACGCTGCCGGTGCTTCGCTATCTGGCCGCCAGTGAGGACGACGCCATGGTGCTGTACTCGGTGCTGATCGCGTTCGGTCATCTGGCGGACCCGCGATCGCTTCCGTCCGTGATCGATCTGGCGGCTCATGCCGACCCGAGGGTCAGGTACGGGGCCGCGTACGCGCTGCAGCACGTCCTGGGCGAGCCACCGGACCGGGCGGGACTGGCGACGCTGCGCACCCTGGCGGCCGACACCGACGCGGACGTGGCCGGCTGGGCCTCGCTCGGAGTCGCCCTGAGGGCGTCGGGTTAACCGCGGGAGGCCAGGTTCACCACGTCGGGCGGCAGGTCCTCGACCCGGGTGGGGTCCCACGGCCGTTCGAGCCCGCCCTCGCGCAGGACGGTGTCCAGCACCATCGCGGTGAACCCCCACACCAGCATCCCGCGCACCCGGAACGCCGGCCCCGCCGTGCTGCCCCTGGGATGGCGCAGCATGACCCGGTTGCCCGGATCGACCAGTTCGGCGATCGGCACCCGCTCGACCGAGTCGACCTCGTCGGGCGAGGCCGCGTGCACCGCCGACGGCTCACGCCACCAGCCGATCACGGGCGTGACGCGGTTGTCGCTGTAGGTCAGATAGAGCTCGGGCATCGTGCAGATCACGTGCACGCCGCGCGGATCGGCCCCGGTCTCCTCCTCGGCCTCGCGCAGCGCGGCCTCGATCGGCCCGGCGTCCTCCGGGTCCACGCCGCCGCCGGGAAAGGCGGGCTGGCCCGCGTGCCTGCGCCCGCGCGTGCTGCGCTGGATGAGCAGGACGTCAGGACCCAGCGGTCCTTCGCCGAACAACATCAGCACCGCCGCCTCGCGCCCGCGTCCTGCCGGTGGCCGAAGGTATCGGGGCACCCGTACGCGTTGTGCTTGCGCCGCCAGTCTCTCCAGCCAGTCGGGCACTTGGGTCACGCATCCTCCAACACGCCGTGGCGCGAATCACTTCCCCTGTCAGGAGAACGGGCCTGATCGGACCAGCTTGGCGGCCTCGCCCTCGGCCGTGGGCCCGGTGCCGTAGGAGGGGCAGAGGGCGGCCAGCGGGCACACGCCGCACGCGGGCCTGCGGGCGTGGCAGATGCGGCGGCCGTGCCAGATCACCCGGTGGGAGAAGATCGTCCATTCGCGCCTGGGCAGCAGCTCGGCGACGATGTGCTCGATCTTGACGGGGTCGGTCTCCTCGGTCCAGCCGAAGCGGCGTACGAGCCGCTGGAAGTGGGTGTCCACGGTCAGCCCCGGCACGTCGAAGGCGTTGCCGAGCACCACGTTGGCCGTCTTGCGGCCCACGCCCGGCAGCGTGACCAGGTCCTTCAGCTTGCCGGGCACCTCGCCGCCGAAACGCTCGCAGACCGCCTGGGCCATGCCGATGATGCTGTTCGTCTTGGCGCGGAAGAAGCCGGTCGAGCGGATGATCCCCTCCATCTCCGGCGGGTCCGCGGCGGCGTAGGCGTCCACGGTCGGATATTTCGCGAAGAGGGTGGGGGTAACCATGTTGACCCGCTTGTCCGTGCACTGCGCGGACAGGATGGTCGCGACCAGGAGTTCGAGCGGGTTGGTGAAGTCCAGCTCGCAGTGGGCGTCCGGGTAGGTCTCCGCGAGGATGCGGTTCATCTTGCGGGCCCGCCGAACCAGTGCGAGCTGGGTCTCCGGCTTGCGCCCCGCCGCGTTCGTCGCCATGCGGCAAGCGTAGAAGCTTCCGCGAACGGTTGAACCCGGGACGGGTGCGACCGCGTACAACCTGGCGGCTCGAAGGGGGTTGTGCACATGGGCGATCAGGGCGCGACGCTGGCGGAGTTCGTCAGGCAGAGAGGGCCGCTGAGCGGCCAGGCGCTGCACCGGCTCGCGGTGAGCTGCGTGGCCGCCATGGCCAAGCTGCACGCGCACGGCACCGAGGGCGTACGGCTGAGCAAGGACAGCGTGGCGCTCGGTGCGGGCGGCCAGGTGCTCATCGGCTGGCGGACCTCCCCGGAGGCCCGTCCGGACGTACGGGAGTGGGCGGACCTGGTGGTGTTCGCCGCGACCGGCTCCGACGACGGCGACACCGCCGCGCTGCCGCCCGCGCTGCGCATCGCGATCCAGCAGTGCAGGCTTCCCGACCCCGCGGCGCGCCCGGCCGCCGTGGAGATTCTCAGAGTTCTGCTCAGCCGGTCCATGGCCGCCGCCGTGGCCTCCGTGGACGACCTCCTGGCCCAGCGGGCGGGATGATAGAAGGTGCCGGTCACAGACCGGAAACGGCCGTCAGGTACCTTTCCCCCTGGACTCGACACACCTGGGCAACCCAGAGCACTCCGGCATTCCCATAACCTGTGTGTGCCGCCCGGAGTGGGGTGAGTCACAATGGCAGCAGAGGAGGCAGAGTGAACACCGAAGATGTGCTGGGCAAGGCCCCCCTGTTCGCCGCGTTGGACCGCGAGAGCGCCGCGGCGTTGCGTACGAGCATCACCGAGGTCCAGCTGTCCAAGGGGCAGACGCTCTTCCACGAGAACGAGACCGGCGACCGGCTCTACGTGGTGCTTGAAGGCAAGATCAAGCTCTCTCGCACCTCACCGGACGGCCGGGAGAATTTGCTGAGCGTGCTGGGGCCGAGCGAGATGTTCGGCGAGTTGTCGCTGTTCGACCCGCGGCCGCGCACGGCCACGGCGACGGCGCTAACGGAGGTGCGCCTGGCCGGTCTCGGCCACGACGACCTGCGGCCCTGGCTGACCGGCCGGCCCGAGGTGGCGCTGCACCTGCTGCGCGCCCTCGCGCAGCGGCTGCGCCGCACCAACGACGTGCTGGCCGACCTGGTCTTCACCGATGTGCCGGGGCGGGTGGCCAAGCAGCTGCTCGACCTGGCCGAACGGTTCGGCACCAAGACCGACGACGGCCTGCGGGTGCACCACGACCTGACCCAGGAGGAGCTGGCGCAGCTCGTCGGCGCCTCGCGCGAGACGGTCAACAAGGCGCTGGCCGACTTCGCGCAGCGTGGCTGGCTGCGGATCGAGGCCAAGGCCGTGGTCATCCTCGACCTGGACAGGCTCTACAACCGGTCCAGATAGACGAAGTCGGCTCTACGACCGATCCAGGTAGTCGAGCTGGGCCAGCACCGACATCTCGGCGGCGGGCCACAACGACCGGTCGACGTCGGCGTACACGATCTTGACGATCTGGCGCGGCGTGCGGGCGCCCTGCGCGCGCGCCGCCCTGATCTGGTCGAGCCGCTCGCGCCGGTGCGCGATGTAGCCGTCCAGCGCGCCGATCGGGTCGCTCAGCACCGGCCCGTGCCCCGGCAGCAGGGCCTGGGCCTCCAGGCTCTCGGCCGCCGCCCTGAGCCGGTCGAGGCTGCGCAGGTAGTCGGCCAGGCCGCCGTCGCGGGCGATGATCGTGGTGCCCCTGCCGAGCACGGTGTCGCCGGTCAGCATCGCCGCGTCGGCGGGCAGCCAGAAGCACAACGAGTCGAACGAGTGGCCCGGGGTGCCGTACACGTGCAGTTCCAGCCCCGCCACGGTGACCACGTCGCCGTCCGCGAGCCCCTCCTCGCCCAGCCGGTGGCGCGGGTCCAGGGCCCTGACGGGCGCGTTCACCATGGCGGCGAAGCTCTTGGCGCCGCCGCTGTGGTCGAAGTGGCCGTGGGTGAGCAGGATCTCGGTGACGCGCCGCTCGCCGAGGTGCTCACGTACGCGGCGCAGGTGCGCGTCGTCGTCCGGGCCAGGATCGACGACCAGCACCTCCTCGCCGGCCCCGATCACCCAGGTGTTGGTGCCGTCGAGGGTCATGACGGAGGGGTTGGGGGCGAGCAGGTTCTCGGCGTGCTCGGTACGCGAGCCGTCCGGCGTACCGATCGGGATGTGCAGGCCACTCATGAGGTCACCAGCCGCATCTCGCCCTCGATCTCCACGGCCCTCGGCATGATGGGCGTGATCTCCCGGCGCTCGGCCAGCACGCCCGCCACGGTGTCGTGGGCTGTCAGCTCGCTCAGTGTGGCGTACGTGGGCGGCATGAGGAAGATCTCACCTTCGCGCGCGCGTTCGAGCGTCCTGGACGGGCGCTCCCACACGACCTGGTCGGCCTCGCCGCCCACGTCTCGCGTGCGCTGCCCCGCGGGCAGCACGGCGACGAAGAACCGGGTGTCGAACCGCCTGCTCTCGATCTCCGGCGTGATCCAGTGGGCCCACGCCTTGAGCAGGTCGGCGCGGAGCACGAGCCCGCGCCTGGCCAGGAAGTCGGCGAAGCCCAGGCTGCGGTCGATCAGCGCCAGCCGGTCGGCCTCCCAGTCCTCTCCCGTGGTGTCGGCCACCACCGAGTCGGGTCCAGGCCCGGCCAGCAGCACGCCCGACTCCTCGAACGTCTCCCGTACGGCCGCGCACACCAGCCCGCGCGCCAGCCGCTCCCCGGCGTGGAAGACCTCGCCCCACTCGGCGGGGGACGGCCCGGCCCAGGCGACGGCCTGGTCGGTGTCGCGCACGTCCACGGAGCCGCCGGGGAAGACGTACGCGCCCGCCGCGAAGGCCATGGTCGCCTTGCGCCGCAGCAGGTAGACCTCCGGCCCCGGACGCAGGAGCACCACTGTGGCGGCCTCCCGCGCCGGCACCGGTTCGATCCGGCCGGCCAGGACGTCCCGCGCCCGGGCGGCGAGCTCGGCTGAAAGCGGCAATCCGGTCACATGACCTCCTCCTAGAACATCACTCGGTCATGGTGACATATGCCCGCTCAGCCGACTTCGGCGATCAGCTCCACTTCCACCGGCGCGTCGAGCGGCAGTGAGGCGACGCCCACGGCGCTGCGCGCGTGCCTGCCCTGGTCCCCGAACACCTCGGCGAGCAGGTCACTGGCGCCGTTGGCCACCTGCGGCTGCTCGGTGAACTCGGGAGCGCTGGCGACGAACACCACGAGCTTGACGATCCGCCGCACCCTGGACAACTCGCCCAGCTCGCCCTTCAGCGCGGCGAGCGCGTTCAGCACGCAGATGCGCGCCTGCGCCTTGCCCTCGTCGACGCCCAGGTCGACGCCGAGCTTGCCGGTCTGGTGCAGCTTGCCCTCCAGCATCGGCACCTGGCCCGAGGTGTAGACCAGGTCGCCGGTGCGTACGGTGGGCACGTAGGAGCCCACCGGGGCGACGGGCTGCGGCAGGGTGAAGCCCAGCTCCTCGATCTTCTGCTCGGGCGTCGTCACGCCTTCTCCCTCTTGAAGTAGGCGACGAGCTGCTCGGGCGTGGCGCCCTGGACGATCTGGACCAGCTCCCAGCCGTCCGCGCCGAAGTTGTCGAGGATCATCTTCGTGTTGTGGATCAGCACGGGTGCCGTGAGGTACTCCCATTTCTTCATGGGGCCAAGGTTAGTGTGAGCAATCTCAAAGGTTGGTCGCAGACTGACGACAAGTGACCGTTCGGTAGCGTGGAAGCGTGGATTCTCCGCACACGGACTGGGCCGACGTACGACTGCACGTCGTCACCGGCAAGGGCGGCACCGGCAAGACGACCGCCGCCGCCGCGCTCGCACTCGCCCTGGCCTCCGGCGGCCGCAAGGTGCTGCTCGTGGAGGTGGAGGGCAGGCAGGGCATCGCGCAGATCTTCGACCTGCCGCCGCTGCCCTACGAGGAGCGCAGGATCGCGGTCGCGCCCTCGGGCGGCGACGTGTACGCGCTGGCCATCGACCCCGAAGACGCCATGCTCGAGTACATGGAGATGTTCTACGGGATGCGCAGGGCGGGCCGGGCGCTGACCAAGATGGGCATCGTCGACTTCGCCACGACCGTCGCGCCGGGCTTCCGCGACGTGCTGGTCACGGGCAAGACCACCGAGGCCGTACGCCGGCGCGGCAGGAACGGCCGCAGGGTCTACGACGCGGTCGTGCTGGACGCCCCGCCCACCGGCCGCATCACGCGCTTCCTGAACGTCACCAAGGAGGTCGCGGGGCTGGCCAAGGTCGGGCCGATCAAGAACCACTCCGAGTTGGTCAGCAACGTCGTGAAGTCCCCGGAGACCGCGGTGCACTTCGTCACGCTGCTGGAGGAGATGCCGGTGCAGGAAACGCTGGACGGCATCGCCGAACTGCGCTCCGCGGGCCTTCCCGCGGGTGGAATTTTCATCAATATGGTGCGTGAATCACTGCTCCCACAGGCCGCTCTTGACACGGCTGTCAAGGGCGACTTCGACGCCGGGCAACTGACGCTGGGGCTCAAGGACGCGGGCGTGGCCGACGGCGCGCAGGCCGCCGTGCTGGCCGAGGCGCTCGCGGCGGAGGTCGCCGAGCACGCCCACCGCACGGAGCTGGAGCGGGCCGAGCGCGAGACGCTGGAGGGGGCCGGGCTGCGGCGCTACGAACTGCCGCTGCTGGCCGACGGCGTGGACCTGGCCGGCCTGTACGAACTCGCGGAGAGCATGCGCAACCAGGGAGCAGCGTGAAGAAGCCCGCCAGGCATCGGGGGTCAGCGTGAAGTTCGCCGGACATCAGGGGTCAGCGTGAAGAAACCCGCCAGGCTCGAAGTCGATGCCATCCTCGACGACAGGGGCACCAGGATCATCGTCTGCTGCGGCGCCGGCGGCGTGGGCAAGACCACGACCGCGGCGGCGCTGGGCCTGCGGGCCGCCGAGCGCGGCAGGTGCGCGGTCGTGCTCACCGTGGACCCGGCCAGGCGGCTGGCGCAGTCGATGGGGCTGACCGAGCTGGACAACACCCCGCGCCTGGTCAGCTCGCCCGAGGGCGACGGCCAGCTCTACGCCATGATGCTCGACATGAAGCGTACGTTCGACGAGATCATCGAGGCGCACGCCGACCCCGAGCGGGCCCGCCAGATCCTGTCGAACCCCTTCTACCAGTCCCTGTCCTCCAGCTTCTCCGGCACGCAGGAGTACATGGCCATGGAGAAGCTCGGCCAGTTGCGCCGCTCGGACGAGTGGGACCTGATCATCGTGGACACGCCGCCATCGCGCTCCGCGCTGGACTTCCTGGACGCGCCCGAGCGGCTCGGGCGCTTCCTGGACGGGCGGTTCATCAAGCTGCTGACCGCACCGGCCAAGGCGGGAGGACGCAGCGCGTTCCGGCTGCTCAACGCCGGGTTCGGGTTGATGGCCGGAGCGATGACCAAGCTGCTGGGCGCCCAGGTGATCAAGGATCTGCAGACGTTCGTGTCGGCGCTGGACGCGGTGTTCGGCGGGTTCAGGCAGCGTGCCGAGATGACGTACAGGCTGCTTCAGGCCCCCGGTACGGCCTTCGTGGTCGTGGCCGCGCCGGAGCGCGACGCGATGCGTGAGGCGTCCTACTTCGTCGAGCGGCTGGCCGAGGAGCGCATGCCCCTGGCCGGCCTGGTCGTCAACCGCGTGCACGTCGCGCCCGCCGCCGGGCTCTCCGCCGCCCGCAGCGCGGCGGCCGCGGAGGACTTGGAGACGCGGGGCGAGCACGAACTCACCGCGGCGGTGCTGCGGCTGCACGCCGGGCGAATGCAACTCGCCGCCCGCGAAAGCCGCGAGCAGGAGCATTTCATCTCGGCCCACCCCACGGTGCCCGTGGTGCAGGTCCGCGCCATGTCCGAAGATGTCCACGATCTGGCCGGATTGCGGCAGATCGGAAACCTGCTGGCGACCGCATAGAAGTACGGCCGGCGTCACCGCCGGCCGTACGCGGCCGCCGGGCTGGGATCAGCCCGCGATCAGCTCGTTGGTTCGTTCGTACTCTTCCTTGGCCGACTCGAGCAGCTCTCGCCACGAGTCCACGTCGGGCCGCCGTCGTAGCAGCGCACGTCGTTCCCGTTCAGTCATACCGCCCCACACCCCGAACTCAATGCGGTTGTCCAACGCATCAGCGAGGCATTCAGTACGAACCGGGCAGCCCCGGCAGATGAGCTTGGCTCTGTTCTGAGCGGCGCCCTGCACGAACAGGGCATCCGGATCCGCACCTTTACAGGCGGCACGGGAGGTCCAATCCGTGATCCACATTGTTCGACCCCACTCCCCTTAGGTGGTCAGTCGTCATTTGGGGCCGACGGGCGCGGGCGCCGAGCCTCCGTATTCAGTTGCCGCAGAAGGAGAACGTACGCAACTACACGTTCGGGCCGACAGACCCCAGAGGACCAATTTCTCGGCGCGGCCTTGACCGGGAATGACTAGTCACCCCCGCCAGTCAAGGCGAAATGGTGTCGCTCTACCGATTCGGTCAGCCTTTCGGCGTACTCTTGGTACCGTGCAAGCCCAGCGCAAAGATCGCCCCAACCCCGTCCTGAGCCTGCTGCGTCTCGTCATCGCAGGCACGGCGGCTGGGGTGCTGACGGCTGCCGTGGCACTGCCGGCCATCGGCGGGGCGGGCATCTCCACCAAGACGGCGGTAGAAGGGCTCAACCTCAAGCCCGAAGAGCTCGAAGAACCTCCTCTGTCCGAGCGCACGGAACTGTTCGACGCCGACGGCAAGAGGCTCGCCCAGTTCTACTTCGAGAACCGGCAGTCCGTGACCCTCGACAAGGTCGCCCCGATCATGCAGACCGCACTGATCGCGATCGAGGACTTCCGTTTCTACCAGCACGGGCCGATCGATGTGGAGGGAACGGCCAGAGCGCTCATCACGAATTTGAGCAGCGGCGGCGTCACGCAGGGCGGCTCGTCGATCACCCAGCAGTACGTCAAGCAGGTGCTGGTCAACAAGGCCGAGACGCCGCAGGAGAAGGCGGCGGCCATCGCGCCGACGATCTCGCGCAAGCTGAGCGAACTGCGCAACGCCATGGCGATCGAGAAGAAGTACACCAAGAACCAGATCCTGGAGAAGTACTTCAACATCGCCTACTTCGGCGCGGGCGCGCACGGCATCCAGGCGGCGGCCAGGCGCTTCTTCGACAAGCCCGCCTCCGAGCTCAACCTCGTCGAGGCGGCCACGCTCGCGGGCGCCGTCCAGAACCCGGCCAGGACCGACCCCAACGTGGGCCCGGAGTCCCGCCAGCGGCTGCTGGAGCGGCGCAACACCGTGCTGGACCGGATGGCCGTGCTGGAGAAGATCACCTACCAGGAAGCCGCCGCGGCCAAAGAGAAGAAACTGGGCTACAAGGACGTCAAGGTGCCCGGCGGTTGCGAGGCCAGCAACTATCCGTACTTCTGCCTCTACGTCCAGTACGAGATCCTCAACAACGAGGACTTCGGCAAGGACGAGGAGGAGCGCAGGAAGCTGCTGCAGCGGGGTGGCCTGCGGATCAAGACCACGCTCGACCCCAAGATGCAGAAGGCCGCAGAGAAGGCGATCAAGCGGTACGTCAACTCCAAGGACAAGCCCGTGGCCTCGCAGGCCATCGTCGTCCCCGGCACCGGCGAGATCAAGGCGATGGCCGCCTCGCGGACGTACGGCCGCAGCAAGAAGAAGAACGAGATGAGCTACAACATCGTGGCCGACGCCGCGCACGGCGGCGGTCGCGGGTTCCAGCAGGGCTCGACGGCCAAGGTCTACACGCTGGCCGCCGCCCTGGAGGAGGGCCTGAAGTACGGCGACGGCTTCCCCGCCCCCTCCGGCTACCAGGCCTCCGCCTACAGCTCGTTCAAGAACTGCAAGGGCCAGAACGTCGGCGACCCGTCGCACACCGTGCGCAACTCCAGCGAGGGCGGCGGCGGCTTCAAGACCTTGGAGAGCGGCACCTGGGGCTCGGTGAACACGTTCTTCGTCAAGCTGCAGCAGAAGGTCGGGCTCTGCGACACGGTCAAGATGGCCAAGAAGCTCGGCGTCAAGCGGGCCGACGGGCAGAAGCTGGAGGAGGTGGAGACGTTCACGCTCGGGGTCAACGAGGTCGACCCCGTCACGATCGCCAGCTCCTACGCCGTCTTCGCCGCGCGCGGCCAGTACTGCAAGCCGCTGGCCATCACCGAGATCACCGACCGGTACGGCAAGGCCAAGCAGTACAAGCCGAAGTGCTCCCAGGTCATGGAGGAAGAGGTCGCCGACGCGGTCAGCGGCATCCTGTCCGGGGTGTTCACCAAGGGCACGATGACGGAGGTCGGCGGCATCGGGCGCGACGCGGCCGGCAAGACGGGCACCACCGACGACTACATGTCGGCCTGGTTCGCCGGCTACACCCCCAACCTGGCCTCGGCCGTCAGCCTGGGCGACCCGCGCGGCACCTCGGCGCACAAGCTGATCGGGGTCACGATCGGGGGGCGGCACTACCCGTACGTGTACGGCGCGTCGATCTCCGGGCGCATCTGGAAGGACTCGATGCTGCAGGCGCTCAAGGGGGTCGAGCCGACCGCGTTCAAGTCGGTGGACCGCTCGCGGTTCGGCGGCTGCACCGACAACTGCGCGCCCAAGCCGAAGAAGAAAGACGACGACCGGCCCCCGTGGGACATCTTCGACCCGGACGGCCCGCCTGACGGTCCCCCTGACGGCCCGCCCGACGGTCCACCTGACGGCCCTCCGGACGGCCCCCCTGACGGGCCGTTCGGCGGCGGCCCGGGCCGCGGCGACGCCGGCCCTCCCGCCCCGATCACCCCCGGCCGCTGACCGGGACCACGCGGTCGGCCGCTGAGCGGGGCTTACCCGGGTCGGCCGCTGAGATGGCCGTTCCGGCGGCTGAGACGCACTGAGGCCTCCTCCCTCACCTGGGAGGAGGCCCCTTGCCGGTCGGCCCGCCCTCGGCCTGCTCTCGGCACGCTCAGCCGCTCCTGGCCCCTTGGACCCCGGTCCTGGCCCCTCGGACCCCGGTCCTGGCCCCTCGGGCCCCGGTCCTGGCCCCTCGGGCCCCGCTCCTGGCCCCTTGGACCCCACTTCCGGCCTCTTGGACCCCGCTTCCGGACTGAGACGCCGGACCCAGACCCCGGCTTAGTTGGCGGCCAGGCGGGTCTTCACCGCGGCGGCCACCCGGCCACCCTCGGCCCTTCCCGCGACCTTCGGGTTGACGGCCTTCATGACCTGCCCCATGGCCTGCGGCCCCGAGGCGCCGACCTCGGCGATGGCGGCGTCGACCAGTTCGGCCAGCTCCTCGTCGGAGAGCTGAGCCGGCAGGTACGCCTCCAGCACCGCCTGCTCATCCAGCTCCGCCTGGGCCTGCTCGGCACGCCCCGCGTTGCCGAACGCCTCGGCCGCCTCGCGCCGCTTCTTGGCCTCCTTGGTCAGAACCTTGAGGATCTCGGCGTCGGTCAGCTCCCTGGCCTCCTTGCCGGCGACCTCTTCGACGTTCACCGCGGCCAGTGCCATCCGGATGGTGCGGAGGCGCACCTCATCCCGGCTCTTCAGCGAGGCCGTCAGATCGGCCTTCAGCTTGTCCTTCAATGCGCTCATGCGGTCCATCTTGCCGTCTGCGCGGACCGCCGGTCGCCGCTCGCCGGATGTCGGACGCGATCACCCGAAGAACTGTCCGGTCGCCTCGCGCCGGATGTCGGGCATCATGAATACGTGAGGAAAGCCGTCGCAGTACCCCTGTCCATGCTCGGTCTCGGCCTGGCCGGGCTGGGTTACGCCTCCGTGGTGGAGCGCAACTGGTTCCGGCTGCGCCGCTTCGACGTGCCCGTGCTGGAGCCCGGTCAGCGTCCCGTACGCGTCCTGCACCTGTCGGACCTGCACCTGACGCCCGACCGCAGGATGCTGATCAACTGGGTCCGCTCCCTGGGCGCCCTGGAGCCCGACCTCGTCGTCAACACCGGCGACTCGATCGCGCACCCGGAGGCCGTACCGTCGCTCCTGCACGCCCTGGAGCCCCTGCTGTCCCGCCCGGGCCTGTTCGTGTACGGCTCCAACGACCTCTACGCCCCCAAGCCGAAAAACCCGGCCCGCTACCTGTGGCGCACGTCGAAGAACGACCACCGCCAGCACGTACCCTCTCTGCCCTGGGAGGAGTTGGGCGCCGGCATGGCGGCCGAGGGCTGGCTCGACATGAACAACACCACGGCCCGCATCAAGGTCGGGCACCTGGACGTGGCGGTGGCGGGCATCCACGACTCCCACATCTCCCGCGACCGCTACGACCTCGTGGCCGGCCCGGCCCCGGCGGACGCCGACCTGCGCCTGGGCGTCATGCACTCACCCGAGCCCCGCAACATGACCCGCTTCGCGGCGGACGGCTACCAGCTCCTGCTGGCCGGCCACACGCACGGGGGCCAGCTCTGCATCCCGTTCTACGGCGCCTTGGTGACCAACTGCGGCATCGACCGCCCCCGCGTCAAGGGCCTGCACCGCCACGACTCCGCCTGGCTACACGTATCCGCCGGCCTCGGCACCTCCCCCTACGCCCCGGTCCGCTTCGCCTGCTTCCCTGAGGCGACCCTGCTGACGCTGGTACCCCGGAGATAAAGGCGGTCACAACCACCTTGGAAGTCCGCTAGACTTTTCCAAGCACGCGCAAGACCGGCGTGCACCGGGGTGTAGCGCAGCTTGGCAGCGCGCTTCGTTCGGGACGAAGAGGTCGTGGGTTCAAATCCCGCCACCCCGACAGTATCGCCGCAGGTAGAAGGCCGCTTCCGCTAGATGGAAGCGGCCTCTCTTGTCTTCTGAGTGACTAACTGCGTGACTATACCTCTGGCCCGTTGCGGTGTATGGCGACTTTCGACGAGCCTGCTCGCGACGTGGACAGGCGTTGCTTCCACGTCTTCTTCCACTCGCGGATGCGCTCCCTATCATGCAGGCCGAAGTCCTTCAGATCCGTTCGGAACGGGTCACGGCCACCGTCGAACTCCGGGTACCACCCCTCGCGTTCCAAGTACACGGCCTGCGACAGCCAGGTGACCTCACGAACGCGCCGCCATTGGTTGATCTTGGATCTCCATGGGAGACGCAGAGCATCCCGCAGGAGTCGGTTGCCCGCTCGATGCAGTAGGGCTGTTCGCGCATAGGTCGCAAGCATCTCGTCATGGCACTCCATCACATCCAAGACCTTCGCTTCTATGCCGCGCTCCTCGGCGGTCACCAGCACGGATTCTCGGTACGCCTCCACAACGCGCCAGGGGATGCCGACAGCCAAAGCCGCTACCTCAAGGCCATCAAGCGTCCGTAGGAGCTCTTGCCTCGATTCGCGAACTTCTGCCTGTCGATCAAGGTGGAGGCGGTTGTAATCGTCATGATCGTCCGCGTTCCGCTCCAGCTTGCTGGGGAGCTTGGACAAGGCATCGGCTGCGCCTCAGCCTTGTGCATCCACTCCATGACTGCGCCTCGCGCGGTGCGACGCTCTAGGTGCTTCGAGAGGTGATTCTGGATCACAGCGCCAACTACGCCGCCAGCCACGGTGAGAATGATCTCTGAAACGGCCACAGCCGTACTCTAGATGCCACAACTCATGTAGCCCTCTGACACAACGTCAGAGGGCTACATGTGAGTTTCGAACCGGCGGCTACCGCTACCAATCCCGGTCGAAGATGCGGTCCATAGCCACGGCCCCACCCTGGAGAACTGGACGAATCTGCTTCCGGTAGACAGCCTCGGTTACCGCCGTGCTGCTATGGCCGACGAGTCGAGAGATCTCTTCCAGGGGGATGCCGTTATCCGAAAGCAGCGAGACGAAGCTGTGGCGGAGTTCCCGAGGGGTCCATTCGGTCGGGTCCACGCCTTCTGCGTCCTTGATCGCGTTCCGGAAGTCGCGTCGGACGTTGGCGGCGTCCAGTGGCTTGCCCGTGGCCGATGCGAACACCAGCCCGTTGTCCGACCACGCCTCGCCCTGCTCGCCTTGTTGTGCACTCTGGTGCTGCCGAAGGAGATCCACGCAGCGCCTGGGCAGGGCGAGGGTTCGGCGGGACTTCCGCGTCTTGGTGTCTCCCCCGGCGCGTACTGAGCGCCATACGGCCACATGCGGAGGAATTGGCGGGCTGGCGTCAGGAGCGCCATCCAAGTTCACGTGATCCCACGTGAGCGCCCGAAGCTCCTCCGTACGTGCTCCAGTGAGCAGTGAAAGCACGATGTAGGCGTACATGCGGGAACTCTCAGCCGTCTGCAGCACAGCTTCCGCCTGGGCGAAGGTCAGGGCCTTGGACGGGCACCCTTCCCTCCCTTTCGGCACCGAGCAAAGCGCCACGACGTTCCGCTTGACCTTGTCTCGAGCCATCGCTCGTTTGATTGCACGGTTGAGGCAGCCATGGAGGCCCTGAAGAGTCCGTGTACTGTGCGTCTTCGCCTTGGTGGCGAGCCACTTGTCCACGTCTTCCGCGCTTAGGTCACGAAGCTTCCGAGCGCCCAAGGCCGGGATGATGTGGGTCCTGCACAAGATCGTGCAGGTCTTCACCGTCGCGGAGTCTCGACCGTTCAGGCCATACGTCAGCCAATCGTTCACGGCACGCTCCACCGTGTAGTCGGCCGGGGCGATGGCGAGGCCGTCCTCGTAGTCGCGTAGGACTTCCTTGAGCTTGTTCTTGGCTTCGGTCTTGGTCTTGCCGCTGCCTCGTTGTCAGGTAAGCCGGTGCTGGTTCTGCACCAGATCAGGCCGGGTAACGGGTCGAAGTACGTCTACCAGGTGGAGTGCAGAGATGCCTGATCGTCCCTTCCTCGTGGCCCGCCTCGCCGTCGAGAGCGACACCGAGCGCGTCGTCGAGCTGCGCGCCGAGTCCGAACGCTGGCTGGCCGAACGTGGCATCCAGCAGTGGACGGCGAAGTGGGACGAGATCGGCCGGGAGAAGATCCACCGCAACATCGCCAACCGGGAGACGTGGGTGTTCGAGGCCGGGGGCGAGGTAGTCGCCACGGTGACGCTGAACACCCGGCCGGACCTGGACTTCTGGGACCCGGACGCTGATGGACCGGCCCTGTACCTGTACAAGCTCCTCCTGGCCCGCGACCGGGCCGGTGAGGGGCTGGGAGCCGACATCGTGAACTGGTCGGTGGATCAGGCCGCCCAGCGCGGATTCCCCTCGCTCCGGCTGGACGTGTGGAAGACCAACTACGGGCTGCAGCGCTACTACCTGGAGCAGGGATTCGAGCACGTCCGGACAGTGGAGGTGCCCGGACGTGACTCGGGGGCCTGCTTCCAGCGGCAGGCCGTTCCGACGAGGGTGGAGAACATCGTCACGGCCAGCGTCCAGGCCGAGCGGTGACGTGGGCGGGTGGTCTCAGGACGCTCGTTCCTGGTGCTCGTGGGCGATCACGAGGGCGGCCCAGACAAGGCGAGCAGTGGAGTAGCGGCCCCGGCCGGTCTCCTCGTACCCGATGCTCTCGGTGTGGCGCAGGACGAAGAACTTCCCCGCCTCGCAGCACCACTCGTACTCACCGCAACACGAGGTCTCGGTCACCCGGACCTGACGAGAACTGGAACGGACGTGCGGCGTCCACTCGTACATGGCGACGTGCTTTCGGTAGACGCAGTGAGGGCGGCGCACGCGGACGCCGCCCTTCGCGATGGCTGATCTGACAGACGAAATCCGCTGGCCTTTTAGTCGGCGGCGGCGATGACCTTCTCCCTGCGCAGGCGCAGCAGGGTCATGCCGTAGATGTAGGAGGGGTCCGATGCGTAGCGATCGAGACGCACGAACTGCACCGCGCCCGTGGCGCCGGGCTCTAACGACTCCAGCGCCTGCCGCAGCAGTACGGCGGCGCGCTCCAGCTCACCGGTGATGCCGCACGATCCCCGACCGTCGTCGTCAGAAGCCGTCCACGAGTAGAAACCCTCGATGTCGAAGTGCACGACTACAACAGAGCCATGCGCGGTACCAAGCCTGTAGAGGACACCGAGAGGCGACCCCTGATGTCCGCCCCCGTGTCCGCCCGTCCCCGGAGGTGCATCAGGTGACCGATACTCCAGAGGTTCCCGTCTGGGCCACCCGCCTGCTCACCGCCCGCACCGCCAGGGGCTGGTCCCAGCGGGATCTGGCCCGTGAGCTGACCAAGGCCTCCGACCAGCCCCTGACCGAGCTGCCGAACCTCATCCGCCGCATCCGGGGCCACGAGACCGGCGCGCACCGGCCGGACGCCTTCTACACCACGCTCTACTGCAAGGCGTTCGGCCTGACCGAGGACCAACTCTTCGGCACCGTCATCAAGCCGGTCCCCATACTCGCCCTTCCCGCCCTGGCCCCCGACGCCGATCTGTACGAGCGCATCACCCGCGCCATCGAGCACCCCTCCCGTGTCGATGCGGCGACGGTGCAATGGCTGGAACACTGTCTGGCCGAACACCGCCGCGTCGAAGACACCATCGGCAGCCGCCCCCTCCTGCCACTGATTCACGCCCAGCTCACCACCGTGGCTGACCTCGCCCGAGGAGCCCGGGGGCCGCTCGCCGATCGGGCGATCGCCGTGCTGGCTCAGTACGCCCAGTTCATCGCTTGGATGTGCCAGGACTCCCGCCAGCACGCCGCCGCCCTGGCTTGGTACGACCGCTCCCACTCCTGGGCCATCGAAGCCGGAGACGCCTGCCTGGCCTCCACCACTCTCAACATGCGCGCCCACCAAGCCTGGAGCCTCGGCGACGCACCCCGCTGCGTCCGCCTGGCCGAAGCCTCCCGCTGGCACGACGGCCGCACCACCCACGGCGTCCAAGGCATGGCCGCCCAAATGGCCGGCCGAGGACACGCCCAACTCGGCGAAGCCAACCAAGCCCGCACCCGCCTCGCCGAAGCCGAAGACCTCATCCGCACCGCCGCCGAGCACCCTGAGAACGAGCCGCCCTGGATGTACTTTTATGGCGAAGGCTGGTTCCTCATGCAACGCGGCATGGCTGAACTGGAACTCGGCGACGCCCGCCGCGCCACCGACTACCTCGAACGCGGCCTGGCTGCCTTGCCGGAGCACTACCGTCGTGACAGGGCTTGGTTCGGAGCATGCCTCGCACGCGCCCAACTCATGCAGGGCGACGCCGAGGCCGCTACTGCCGTCGCTCTCGATGTTGCTCTAGACGCCATAGAGGTCAACGCCTATGCCGTGGCCGAGCTCAAACGGATAGCGCGAGGGCTGGCAGGGTCAGGCGCACAGGCGCTCAGCGGCGCTCTGCACCCAGCCCACAACTCAAGGTAGCCGAGCAGGCCACGGCTTAGTGACCTACAGCTTCTTGAAGCCTCGGCAAGTCGCAGATCTGTCTCTACGCACATACGCGGATGCGAATATCATCGGACTAAGCCGGATGCGGCCCATCGAGCGTCGGACACAAGAGCGGGGTTCTGGGTTGAACGACGACCATCTGTCCGCATTTGGCAACTGGGTGGAGTTCGCATGGCAGCGCTACTACGGGAATCAAGGCGCTCAGGACCTACCTGACATCATCGCTCACGCAGATGTCCACAATAACTGGTTAAGATACCACAACAGCCTTATCTCGGATATGGTCACCGGAGATTATCGCCCAGGCCTTGTCCAAGTAGTCGATCTCCCTAAGGACAAGCTAACGGTTCGACCGTTAGCACGCCTCCAGCTAAGAGACCGACTAGTATACGAGGCACTCACCTTCTCCATAGCGGAGCGTATCGATAGAGAAATACCTCGCTCTGTATATAGCTATCGCTGGTCGACCCTCAAGGGTGATCTGAAGAACCCGATTAGCTCCTGGATGAGAATGCGGCGAAATGCGCGCCGCCTACACAAGAGATTTCCGAAAAATCTGCTAGCGAAAACTGATGTGACTTCGTTCTATGAGCACGTCGAACTTGACGTGCTCATGGATGACCTGTGCTCGCTCGAGATCAGTGAATGGATCCGGCATCGCCTTGGATCCTTTCTTGTCACGTTCCAACGGATGAATCACGTCTGGGGAATCCCTCAAGGCAGCGACGCTTCTGGCGTTCTAGCCAACCTCTACCTCCTTCCTGTTGACAGAAGCCTTCAACGTAACGGAATAAGGAACCTGCGCTACTCGGATGACATCATGATGTTCGGCAATGACTGGGAAGGGCTTCGCCGAGAGCTTCTGGGCGTCAACCGAATCATGAGAGGTCGTAGACTTAGCGTAGCCGGAGCAAAAACTCGCATCATACCTTCACATAAGGTCCCGGCGGAACTAGATGACGGCGATAAAGACGCAATCAGGTACGGGCTGGAAATCGGACTACCGAGTGCCTATGGAGAGCTTCGAGAGCTTTTCGATTCTGCAACATCTCAGGATCCGCCCAATATTAGGGACATGCGCTTCGCCTTGAACCAATTCATCCGCCTGGATGATGACTATGCGCTCCCATGGATCGCAGAGAATTTCCCTACCTACCCTCACATTGCCCCTGACGCAATCAGATACCTTGAGCGCTTTCATAGCGAAAGCCGATCCGACGTCGGCGATCTTCTCGGCAACCTACTAAATTCGAGGAAGTTCGTAAATTATCCTTACGCGGAGCACTACATTTTCTGCTTCTTGCTAAGGAGTGAGATCTACCGACGAAGCGCCTACGAGGCCGCTTGGCGCATCCTGAGCAACCGCAATGAAGAGGGATTTCTTAGAGAGTCGGCGGTAAGATACGTTGGCCGATATGCCAGACCCGGCGATACCGCCCTGCTGAAGCAAGAGTTTCGACGCGAACAATCAGTTTCCGTTAGACGAGTCTTGCTTGTGGCTCTTCACGAGTCGAATCACATCGACAATGACTGGCTAGATGCCTCAGCGGAGGCGCTGCCAGAACTTACATGGACTTGTGAGTACCTTAAGACAAATCCTAAAGTTCCATATCCAGCAATTAAGGGGCGCTGATGGCTCTCGACACAGTAGACGCCAAACCATATGTCGAGGAGCTCCACGAGCTCTACACCGATGCAATGTATTCAGCAATGACTTATTTCGAAGCCGCCAAGTCGGCTGAGCTCTGGGGGAAGGTCTTAGTCTTTATCCCGGCCTTGTGTTCCAGCCTTGCGGGACTACTGATTGCCTTAGGTCAGCCGAGCCGATGGGGAGCACTTGGCGCAGTCGCTGGAGCCGTGGCAGCGACAGCTGCTTTCTTGGGATCAGACAGAAAAGCGCCATCCTTCAAGGATTCAGCTCGCCAGTTCACCGCCCTCCGACACCGAGCCAAAATGGAGGAGAAGCTCGCCTGCTCACACCCGACGATAGGCGAATTGGATATAGTGGTGAGAACGCTGCGAGGCGAGTATGAAAGCATAGTCAACAAGACAGAGCCGACACCGAACCGTATCTTCAAGAGGGTACAGAAGAGAATCAACTCAGGTGTCACTGCCTACGATCCTAAGAGCTGATCTCACACCCCATTTTGCGGAGACCAGCCCCCTACAGTCCCTGCCGTCCCGGGTGTCCCCCATCCGCCCCCGGCCAGGGGAGAGACGATTCATGCGAAGGGACACCTCAGGGACAGCTTCAAGATTGGGAGTCCCTGTAGATCTCAATGAAGTGCTGTAACACCGAACGTCCGCGTGACGGCTCTGTCGAGTGTTCCAGCAAGGACGTGGCAGACCAGGTAACCGAGCGTACCTAGCGTTCACATGGTAAAGATCACATCGATGGTCTTAGGATCCTGCCATGCTCACCAAGCCTCCCGGATGGCCATTGCTGAAGGCGTTTTCCGTCACAGCCCTGGTATCTCTGTGGTGGGTCGGTGCTCCGTACCCATACTCCGAGTTCCGACCGTGGGTGACTCTCGTCGGTGGCGCGCTAACCCTCGTATGGACCCTGCGAGCCGTCCCGCGCTTGCCGCCAACATCGCTCGCCGAACAACTGTCATGACCGTCTGCGTGACAGTCTGCGTGACAACCAACACAGACGATCACGAACGTCGGCGAACGTCGTAGCACCATCAGCGCAGGTCACACACCATGGCCCATTGACTCGCACTGGAATCCGAATTGCTTCGGGACGAAGAGGTCGTGGGTTCAAATCCCGCCACCCCGACAGGTTAGCCGCAGGTGAATGGCCTGGTTCTCAAGACTGAGAATCAGGCCATTGATCGTTTGGCCGTCACTTGACCGTCCGTACCGCCTTTCGCAGCCGCCGCATTCACGGATCCCAGTGCTTCGTGGCGTGCTGCCGAGCGTGACTCATGGCCGTACGACCATCACGACAAGATGCGCTCCTGCCGCAGGGCCGCCGCGGCGACGTTGACCGGCATGCGGCCGAAGATGAGGTTGTGGAAGGGTGAGATCGCCCACCAGTACAGGTGGCCGAGCAGCCCGCGTGGGTGGAAGATCGCCCGCTGGGTGTAGATCGTCCGGCCGCCGGAACGGGCGACGCCGAGTTCTAGCCAGGCCAGGCCGGGCAGCCGCATTTCGGCCCGCAGTCGCAGCAGGCGGCCGGGAAGCACCTCCTCCACCCGCCAGAAATCGATCGAGTCACCCACCCGCAACCGGGCTGGATCGCGCCGACCGCGCCGCAGCCCCACCCCGCCGACCAGGCGGTCGGCCAGACCCCGCAGTTTCCAGGCGACCGGCAGGGAGTACCAGCCGTTGTGGCCGCCGATTCCCTCGATCACCTGCCACAGCGCCTCCGGGCTCGCCGGCACGGCCCGGCTGCGATGGTCGACGAACAGGCTGCCGCCCGCCCAGTCGGGGTCGGTGGGCAGTGGGTCGCTCGGCGCGCCCGGCGTGGAGGCCGAGGACCAGCGGGTGGCGACATCGGCCTCCTTGATCTTCGCCAGCGCCAGGGACACCGCCCGGCGGAAGTCGATCAGCCCGTCCTCGGGGTCCGGCACATGGCGGGCGATGTCGTGCTCGCCGCACACGGCTTCGTTGCGCAGTGACTCCACCAGCGGGCGCGCGATGCTCGCCGGGACCGGCGTGACCAGCCCTACCCACAGGCTGGAGAGCCGTGGGCTGAGCAGCGGCACCGGAATGATCAGCCGGGGCGGCAGCCCGGCCACGGCCGCGTAACCGTGCATCATGTCGGCGTAGGTCAGGACGTCCGGCCCGCCGATGTCGAACCCCCGGTTGACCGTCCCCGGCACCTGCGCCCACGCGACCAGATAGCGCAGCACGTCCCGCACCGCGATCGGCTGGGTGCGGCTGGACACCCAGCGCGGCGTCGTCATCGCCGGCAGCCGCTCGGTCAGATGGCGCAGCATCTCGAACGAGGCCGACCCCGACCCGATGATCACCGCGGCGCGCAGCACCACCGCCGGCACGGCTCCGCGCAGGAAGATCTCCCCCACCTCGGCCCGCGACCGCAGATGCGGTGAAAGCCGTTCATCCCCGGCGGGACCGCCCAGATAGACGATTCGTCGCACTCCGGCATCGGCCGCCGCCGCCGCGAACGTGCGCGCCGCCAGGCGGTCCCGCTCGGCGAACCGGCTGCTCGCGCCCATTGTGTGGATCAGGTAGTACGCGACCTCCACCCCGTCCAGCGCCCGGCGCGTCAACTCGGGGTCGCAGGCGTCCGCCTCGGCGACCTGTGCTCGCGCCAACCAGGGCAGATCGCGCAACCGACCGGCCGAGCGCACCATGCACCGCACGTCATGACCGGCGGCGAGCAACTCCGGGACCAGCCGCCCGCCTATATAGCCGGTCGCCCCGGTGACCAGGCACAATGACATGCCTGCAAGCCTTCCCTGTCCCACCCGCCCCATGCTCCCGCTGGTGTGCCGCCACCAGTTGCGGGCAGTTGTGGGACATGGCTGACCAGCATGGATGCGGCAAGCCACGGGTGGCGGCGTCGGTGCCGGTGTCGGTGCCGGTGCCAGTGCCGGTGCCAGTGCCGGTGCCAGTGCCGGTGCCAGTGCCGGTGCCAGTGCCGGTGCCAGTGCCGGTGCCAGTGCCGGTGCCGGTGCCGGTGCCGGGTTGCCTGCGCCTGCCCGGCGCACCGGTACGGCGCAACGGCGATCACGGCCGGGCCCGGCGAAGGAACCGTTGATGGATACGGTGATCGTCCTGTTCAACAGGGACCTGCGGGTGCACGATCACCCGGCGCTGGCGTCCGCCTGTGAGCGCGCCCGCGCCGTGATCCCGCTGTTCGTGCTGGACGAGACGGTCCCCGCCGGCCGCCGCCGTGGCTTCCTGCTGCAGTGCCTGGCCGACCTGCGCGCCAATCTGCGGGCGCGTGACGGCGAGTTGTTCGTACGGCGCGGCGACGTGGTGACCGAGGCCATGAGGCTGGCCTGCCGAACCGGAGCCGAGGCGATCTTCGCCAGCGCCGACGTCACCCTGCTGGCCGGGCGCAGGCAGCAGCGGCTGTCCCGGGAACGGATCGCCTACCAACTCTTCCCCGGGGCCACGGTGGTGCCGCCCGGCACGCTCAAACCGTCCGGCGGCGGCGACCACTACCGGGTCTTCACGCCGTACTGGCGCGCCTGGAGCCGGCACGAGCGCCGTTCCGTGCTCGCGCCGCCCCGCCACGTGCCGACGCCGCCGGACCTCGCCGCGGGGCGGCTGCCGACCCCGGCCCGGCCGGAACCCATGCCCGGCGGCGAGAGCGCCGCCCGCGACCGTGCCCGGCAGTGGATCCACCGCGCGCTGCCGGGCTACGCCGACGGTCATGACGACCTGGCCGGTGACCACACCTCGCGCCTGAGCCCGTACCTGCGGTTCGGCTGCCTGTCCCCGCTGGAGCTGGCCCTCCTGGCCGCCGGCGGCCAGGACTTCGTCCGGCAACTGTGCTGGCGCGACTTCTACCACCAGGTCACGCACGCCTTCCCGGCGATCAACCGGACCGACTACCGGCCCCGCGGCCACCGCTGGCGCGACGACGAGACCGCGCTCCAGGCCTGGCGCGCGGGCATGACCGGGCTGCCCATCGTCGATGCCGGCATGCGCCAACTCCTCACCGAGGGCTGGATGCACAACCGGGCCCGCCTCATCGTCGCCGCCTACCTGGTCAAACTCCTCAAGATCGACTGGCGGGCCGGCGCCCGGCACTTCTTCGACCACCTGCTCGACGGCGACGTGGCCAACAACTCGGGCAACTGGCAGTGGGTCGCCGGCACCGGCAACGACACCCGGCCCAACCGCGCCTTCAACCCGCTCCGCCAGGCCAAGCGGTTCGATCCGGCGGGCGAGTACGTACGCCGCCACGTGCCCGAACTCGCCGACCTGCCCACCACCCACATCCATCAACCATGGCGGCTTCCCGCGCCGCCCGGCGACTACCCCCGGCCGATAATCTGACCATCGTCCGGCGTCCGCCACCCGGGCAGGCCATGGACATGGACACACGGCCGACGCGATCATGACGGCGGACTCGGAGGAGCGCCGTTACGACTGCCGCCTCGCCCACCTGACGGACCGCGTCACCGATCGCGTACCGCTGTCCGCCGTGCAGATCCCGCCTCTTCGGCCACCGCCGAGCCCGCCGGAGGGCGTCCCCGTACCGCCGAGGCGTAGGCGCGCTCTGCCTCTGGCTCTCACGCTCGTACGAGCTGCTCGCCGGCCTGCCGGGCCCGATGCCGGAAGCGCAGGTGCAACCGCGCGGTGCCGTCGCCCTCATCAAGGCTGACCTCGTCACACAACCGGTGCATCAGCCAGAAGCCGATGCCCTGCCTGTCGAGCGGGACCGGACTGGCATGGACGGTCCTGTACGGGACGGCCAGCATGCCGGAAACGTCCACGATCTCCAGGCTCACCCCACCGGCGTCGCTCCAGGCGACCACTGCGCCGCCTCCGCCCTGCTCCAGCACCCTGCCGGCGCCCTCGCTCGCCACGATGACCAGATCCATCAGCCGTCTGTCGTCCAACTCGGCGCCCGCGCCGAACGCCCGCACACCCGCCCGCAGTTCGACCAGTGAGTCCGTGATCGGCCACTCCAGCCGGAAACCCGGCAACACGTCGATCGCCCCTTTTCATCAGCGGATCCATTGATATTTTCCCTGCCCCACCGACGGAGTGGTACGCATGCGTGGCCGGTGACCTGCGGCGATGCGGACACCCGGGCATGTCATCCGAGAACCCGGCTCCGCCGCCGGGAGGGCTTGCGGGTTGCCGGCGTGCTGATGGGCCTTGCGCGCCTACGTACGGTTCGGCCGAGGCGGTCAGCCCTTGGAGCCGGTGAAGGCGATGCCGGCGATGAGGTGCCGTTGCAGGACGATGAAGAGGGCGATCACGGGCAGTGAGGCCACGACCGAGCCGGCGAACAGGATCGGGAAGTTGGTCTGGAACTGTCCGCGGAGCGAGGCGAGGCCGGCCGACAGCGTCATCATCTCGGGGTCGGTGTTGACCACCAGCGGCCACAGCAGGCTGCTCCACGACCACATGACGGTCAGCAGTCCCAGCGCCAGCAGACCGGGCCTGACCAGCGGCAACATGATGTGCCAGTAGACCTGCAGCGGGTTGGCACCGTCCAGGCGCGCGGCCTCGTCGAGCTCCTTGGGCAGGGTGAGGAAGAACTGCCGGAGCAGGAACGTGCCGAAGGCCCCGAAGACGCCCGGCGCGATCAGCGCCTGCAACGTGTTGAGCCAGCCGAGCCCCTGCATGATCTCGTACCGCGGAATGATGAACAGCTCGCCGGGAACCATGAGCACGGCCAGGAACAGCAGGAAGATTGCGCCCCGGCCGGGGAAACGCAGCCGGGCGAAGGCGTACGCGGCCAGCGAGCACAGCAGCAACTGCCCGGCGGTGACGGCGGCGGTGACCACGACGGTGTTGAGGAACTGCCTGGCCAGCGGCACGGAGCGGAAGACGTCGGCGAAGTTCGACCACTGCCAGGAGGGCGTGAACTTCGGCGGCACCCGCAGCGAGTCGGGCAGGGTCTGCAGCGCGACCACCACCTGCCAGGCGAAGGGCGCGAGCATCACCAGCGCGCCCGCGGCCAGCAGCACGTGGGCCGGCCAGGTTCTGGGCCTATTCGCCGACCAGGTTCTGGGGCTGTTCGCCGGCCAAGTTCTGGTCCTATTCATAGTGCACCCACTTCTTCTGCAGCCTGAACTGGATCGCGGTGAGCACGAGGATCAGCCCGAGCAGCAGGACGGCGATCGCCGCGGCGAGGCCGCGCTGGTTCTGTACGAAGCCCTTCTCGAAGAAGAGGTAGACGATCGTACGGCTGCCGCTCAGCGCCGGACTCTTCAGATCGATCATGAGGTAGACCAGGTCGAAGACCTGCAACGCGTTGATCATCGTGATCACGATGACGAAGAACGTGGTCGGCGTGAGCAGCGGCAGCGTGATGCGGAAGAACTGCCGCACCCGCCCCGCGCCGTCGATCGAGGCCGCCTCGTAGTAGGGGCGCGGAATGCCCTGAAGCCCCGCCAGGAACAGCACGGCGTTGTAGCCGATCGTGCTCCAGATGCCGACGATCGCGATCGCGTAGATGGCGAAATCGGGATCGCCCACCCAGTACGGCCCGTCGATCCCCACCCGGCCCAGCAGGTAGTTGATCGCGCCGAAGTCGCCGTTGAACAGATAGCGCCACGTCAGGCCCACCGCGGCGGGCATGGTGACGACCGGCAGGAAGTACAGGGCGCGGTAGACGCTCAGGCCGCGCAGCCCCGGCACGTTCAGCAGGGCCGCGACGACGATCGACAGGGGCACGCCCGCCAGCACCAGCACCGCGTAGAGCAGGGTGTTGCCCAGCGCGCCGAGCACCTCCTCGTCGCCGAGCAGTTCGGTGAAGTTGGCCGTCCCCACCCAGGTGTAGCCGCCGAAGACGCCCGACTCGGTGAAGCTGAGGTAGAGGGTCTGGGCGATGGGCCACAGGTAGAAGACGGCCAGCCCCAGCGCCATCGGGGCGATGAGCAGGTAACCCCACGCCCACTCGCGCTTGGAGTGCATCCGTTACTCCTTGGCCAGGATCTCGTTCATCTGCGCCGCGATCTCCTTGGCGACCTCGGCCACCGGCCGCCTGCCCGCCCAGGCGTCGGCGAGCAGCTTGTGCTGCACCTCCTGCCACTGCGCGGTGTTCAGCGTCGCCGGGTACGGCACGCCGTGCGGCATCGAGGCGTCGTAGGTCTCCTTCAGCCGCCAGGAGGGGAAGGACTTGAACCAGCCGTCCTGCGTGCCTGGGCGGACCGAGAGCGCGCCGCCACCGCTGTCGCTGAGGATCTTCTGCGCCTGCTCCGAGGAGACGAACGCGGCGAAGGCGGCCGACTCGCGTGGGTGCTCGCTCTTGGCCGAGACGGCGTTGGCCAGGCCGAGCAGGATGACGGCCTCCCGCGCGGGGCCCTTGGGCAGCGGAGCGACGTCGATCCGCTCGCGGATCTCGGGATTGGCCCAGTAGGTGGAGGCGAACCAGACGCCGCCGTAGTACATGCCGTACTTGCCGGACTGGAACAGCTGGAGGGGGTCGGTGTCGGTGTAGACCTCCGCGACGGGTGCGACCTGGTCCTTGATCAGGCCGGTCCAGAACTCCAGGCCCTGGATGGAGGCGGGGTCGTCGAAGCCGCTCTTCTTGCCGTCGGGCGAGAGCACGTGGCCGCCGGCCTGGATCATCGTGTTGTAGAAGCCGCCCTGGTCCCACATCGGGGCGAGGATGCCGAACTGCTTCTTGGCCGGGTCGGTCAGCTTCTTGGCGGCGGCTTTGACGTCGTCCCAGGTCCAGTCGGCGGTGGGGTACTTGACGCCGGCCGCGTCGAAGATCTTCTTGTCGTACCAGAGCGCCGGGATGCTCACGTTGTGCGGCAGCCCGTACAGCTTGCCGTCATGGCGGTAGCCCTCGACGACCGCCTCCGGCAGCCCCCGCGCCTGCGAGTCGTCGATCGGTGCGATGACGCCGCCCTTGGCGTACATGCGGACGTTGAGGCTGTTCATCCAGAAGACGTCGGGGGCGGCGCCGCCGGACGCGGCGGTCTGGAGCTTGGTCCAGTACTGCTCCCACGGGGTGATCTCCAGCTTGACCGTGACCTTGGGGTTGGCCTGCTGGAAGGCCGCGATGATCTTCTCGCTGGCGGGCTGGTCGTTCTTGTCCCAGATGGCGTAACTGATGGTGACCTTGCCGTCGGCGGCGGGCGCGCCGGACGAGCCGCAGCCCGCCGCGAGGACGGCGAGGCCGAGCAGCCCGGCCAGGGGGAGGCGAAAACGCACGGGTTTCTCCAGGTGGGGGTGACTTAGGACCGCAGGTTCGCGGTCCAGGTGGCGAGCTGGCCGTCGATCTCAGCCCTGGTCCTGGGGTGGCCGGGGGCGTCGGGGCGTTGCTGCCAGGGGTGCGGGCCGGCGGCCGGGCGATACTCCACACCCAGCGCGTCGAGCCGCTTCTCGTGTACGGCGAGCCGGGCGAGGAAGTCCTCGAAGTCGCGCTCGCCGCTCCACACCGCCTCGGCGAAGGCGGACAGGCGGGGGAAGGCCATGTAGTCGAGCAGCCGGGGCGAGTCGATGTGTTCGGTCCACAGTGCCGCCTGGGCGCCGAGGATCCGGCTCCGCTCCGGTTCGGTGAGGCCGGCGGGGATCGGGTCGAAGGCGTGCACCGCGCTCAGGGAGGTCACGCTGCCGATGGGCACCGGCTCCTGCTCGCTCTCGGCCTGGCGGAAGTCCAGATAGGTCTCGGCGAAGGGCGAGACGATCACGTCGTGACCGGCCCGCGCGGCCAGCGCCGTGCACGTGGTCCCGCGCCAGGAGGCCACGGTGATCCCGGGCGGGAGGCCGCCTTCCATGAGCTCGTCCCAGCCGAGCGGAGTGCGCCCGCGGGCGAGCAGGAAGTCGGTGAAGTGCCGCATGAACCAGGTCTGCAGTTCGTCGGCGTCACGCAGGCCCAGCTCGCGGATGCGTTCCTTGGCGGGGACACTCTCGTTCCACTGGGTCTTGGGGACCTCGTCGCCGCCGACGCAGACGTACTGGCCGGGAAAGAGTTCCAGCACCTCCTCCAGGACGTCGGTGAAGAAGGCGATCGTCGCGTCGGCGACGTTGAGCACGTTCTCGCTGATGCCCCATTCGGTACGCACGTCCAGCGGGGTGCCCAGGTTGCCGAGCTCCGGATAGGCGGCGATGGCGGCCTGCGTGTGGCCGGGCAGGTCGATCTCCGGGACGATGGTGACGAACCGGTCGGCGGCGTAGGAGACGATCTCCCTGATGTCGTCCTGGCTGTAATGGCCGCCGTGCGGGCGGCCGTCGAAGCGGCGGTGCCGCCTGGCGCCCAGCGGTGACTCGCGGCGCCAGGAGCCGGCCTCGGTCAGCTTCGGGTACTTCCTGATCTCCAGTCGCCAGCCCTGGTCGTCGGTCAGGTGCAGGTGCAGGACGTTGAGCTTGTGGGCGGCGAGCAGGTCGATGTAACGCAGCAGGTCGTGCTTGGGCAGGAAGTGGCGGGCCACGTCGATGAGACAGCCGCGCCAGCCGTACCGGGGCGCGTCGGAGATCGTGACCGCGGGGACGCTCCACGTCCTGTTCCCGGTGCGACCGGCGCGGAACGCGGCCGGGTCGAGGAGTTGGCGCAGGGTCTGGGCCCCGTAGAAGGCGCCGGCCGGGGTCGCGGCCTCGATCAGCACCGACTCCTCGGTGGCCGTGAGCCGGTACTCCTCCGGCCCGAGCCCTTCGGCCATCCGGAGCTCGACCCCGCCGGGGCCCTCGGGCAACGGCAGGCCGGTCGCCGGAGTGAGGCTCTCCCGCAGCCATGCCGCGGCCCTGGCCAGCGCGGGGTCGGCGGTCAGAGGCGTCGCGCCGGTAAAGGTGAAGCACCCTTGCACCGGGTCGAGGCGGGCGGGCGCTGGAATGAGGCGGGCGGGCGCCGGAATGACGCGGGCGGACGCTGGGATGAGGCGGGCGGGCGCCGGGATCGTCGTCACAGGGGCTGCACCGTCCGGGTCTCGCGGGCGCGCTCGGCGGCCCACACCACGAGATGCCCGGCCAGTGCGTCGGCCGCGCCGGCTCCGAGCGGCGCCTGGTCCCCCGCGGCCACGGCGTCGACGAAGGCCGCGATGAGGCCCGCGTCGCCGCCGCCGTGGCCGTCGGCCAGCGACGCTCCGGCGCGGGTCCCGGTGTCGATGCGCTCCTCGGCGGCGGTCACGAAGTCGACGACCCTGATGACCCGGCCGTCGCCCTCGGCGAAGCCATGGGTGCCGAAGACCCTGGTCTTGCGGTGTTCCAGCGGGGTGAAGGCGGTCATCGTGAACGACGCGGTCGCGCCGCCCGCGAACTCCAGCATCACCACCTGCTGATCCACCACGTCGTTGTCGCAGTCGTAGACGCAGCGGCCGTACGGGCCGTCTTCCAGGGCGCGGATGACACCGTCCGTCGTGGCGTCGGAGGTCACCGCGCCGAGCGGCCAGAACTCGCGGTCGGGGTCGCCCAGACAGTCCAGGTAGAGGCGCCGGGCGGAGTACGGGCAGGTGGGCTCGACCGCGCAACTCGTGCAACGGCTGCCCGCGCCCGGCGGCCGGTTCTCCGGCCGGAAGTGGGTCAGCGAGCCGAAGGAGGCCACGCCGACCGGCCGTTCCCCGATGAGGTGGAGCAGCCAGTCGATGTCGTGGCAGGACTTGGTGAGCAACATCGGGCCGGACTCGCTCGCGTTGCGCCAGTGGCCGCGGACGAAGGAGTGGGCCATGTGCCACCAGCCCACCGGTTCCAGGTGCTGGACGCTGGAGATCGCGCCCAGCCGGCCGCTGTCAACCAGCTCCTTGAACGCCCTGGTGTAGGCGGTGTAGCGCAGGACGTGCCCCACAGCGAAGATCACCCCGGCGCGCTCGACGGCCTCGGCGATCCTGCGTGCCTCAGGCTCGGCGGGCGCCATGGGCTTCTCCAGCAGGATGGCGTAGCCGAGCCCGGCGAAGGCCACGGCCGGCTCGACGTGCAGGCGGTCCTGGGTGGCGATGACCACGGCGTCGGCCAGCCTCGGCACGGCGGCCAGCTCGGCCCATCCCGCGAAGCGCGCCCGTTCCGGTACGCCGTGCTCGGCGGCCAGCCTGTCCCGCCTGGCCCGGTCGGGCTCCGCCACGGCGACGATCCGCGCCCGGCCATCGGCGGCGGCCGCCCTGGCGTAGATCTGGCCGCGGGCTCCCGCCCCGACGACCGCGATGGTCACTGTCAATGCCCGACTCTCCCATTTATTGCGGAGTCCATAGATAGTCATGAACTGGGTCTTGCCGTCAATACCTCCCTTGTCGCATGATCCAGCTGGCGGGAGTCTTTCGGGGCCGACATAATCTGGAGACCGTCATTAGTGGGAGGACAAGCCTGTGCAGGTCAGCGGTGGGGACCTTCAGCGGCTGCGCCAGCTGAACTCGCTCAGCAGCCTGCGCGCCCTGCGTGAGACGACCGATCCGCTGACGCTGACCGAGCTGGCCGCGCGGACCGGGCTGTCGCGCAATTCCGTCATCGACGTCGTCACCGATCTGCGGGAACGCGGCTGGATCGCCGAGGTCGAGCCCACGGTGGGCGGCATGGGCCGGCCCGCCAAGCGCTACCGCTTCCGCGCCGACGCCGGGCACGTGCTGGGCATCGACATAGGGGTCCACAAGGTCCTCGCGGTGATCACGGACCTGGCCGGGCGTACCCTTTCCAGCGGCCGGGTCGCGGTGGACCGGCACACGGCCCGGCCCGAGCGGCTGGAGGCCGTGTGGCGGGCCGTCGACGCCGCGCTCGTCGCCTCCGGTCTGAGCGCGGCCGACCTGTGGGGCGTCGCCATCGGCACCATCGGCGTCGTCAACCGGGAGGGCCTGGTCACCCGGGTCAACGACCTGCCCGACTGGCCCGGGGTCGATCTCATCGGCCATCTCGGGCAGCGGCTGGCCTGCCCGATCACCGTCGAGAACGACAGCAAGCTCGCCGCCCTCGCCGAACAACGACTGGGTGTCGCGGCCGGCGTCCGCGACCTCGTCTACCTGCACGCCGGCCGCCGGCCCGGCGCGGCACTCGTCCTCAACGGCCGCCTGCACCACGGCTTCAGCGGAGCCACCGGCGAGGTCGGCCTCATGGAGATGACCGGCTGGCGCACCATGGCCGCCCGCCTGGAGGACTCCCCCGCCGCCCGGGGCGCCCCGTCCGAGGACGCCGCCGGGCTCGTCTTCGCGGCCGCCCGCGCCGGCGACCCCGGCGCCCTGGCCGCCCTCGACACCTACGCCCAGCATCTCGCGCTCGGCACCGCCGCCATGGTCCTGACTCTGGACCCCGAACTGGTCGTCCTGGGCGGCGGCTTCTCCCGCTCCGCCGACGTCCTGCTGCCCGCCCTGCACCGCGCCCTCGAACCCCACTGCCTGCGCGTCCCCGATATCCGGCCCTCGGCGCTCGGCGAGGAATGCGTCGCACTCGGCGCGGCCTGCCTGGCCCTGGACCACGTGGACGAGCAGTTCTTCTCACCCGACGGCTCGATCTCCCGGCCCGCCGCGCCCCGGCGACTCGCCTGACGCCGTTCCGGGAACGCACGCACACCCCCTCCCCGAAGGATCCGCCCATGCGTCGATCAGTTCCTCCGTTGGCCGCCGCCGCCCTGGCGCTGGCCGGGTTACTGGCCCCGGTCCCCGCCGCCGCCGATCCCGCCCCCAATCCCATCGCCTATCCCGTTCCCCGACCTGCCGCGTACCGGCTGGACTGCGACGGCGACCGGCCGGGCAGCACCTGCACGGTGGTCGCGACCGCCAAGCCGCGTCCGCGCCACGTGCAGGAGTTCGCCATCACCGTGCGCAGCGGGGAGCAGGTATGGGCGCGGGACACCATCCGCAGCCGGGACGGGCACGCGCGCAGCCGTCCCTTCGTGCTGCCCGAGCGGAAGGTGAGCGTCAAGGCCCAGGTGACCTCGATGCCGGACGGATTCGCGGGCACACCGCTGCGGCTGATGTCGTGGAACCTCTACGTCGGCGGCACGATCAACGGCCAGGAGAAGACGGGTGAGAACCTCAGGCAGATGATCGAGTACCTCAACGAGGTCGATCCGGACGTCCTGTTCGTGGTCGAGGGGTACGGTTCCGGCCAGAAGATCCTCGACGGGCTGAACGCCGGGCGGCCGGTGGGCAAGCGGTTCTCCGGGGTGCGGCTCACCCATCCGGAGGACAACAGCGTCAACGGCGACAACCTGTGGCTGTACACGAAGCTCAAGGTCGAGAAGGTCTATCCGCGCTACGCCGACGCCGACATCACCTCCTTCAACCTAGGCGGCGCCCGGCTCGGCCTGCCGAACGGCAAGCACGTGCACGCCTTCAGCATGTGGACCTGGCACGAGATCTCCGCCAACTGGGACGTCCACGAGGCGGCCGTGCAGAACCTCTACGGGCAGCCCCGGACGAAGACCGACGAACAACTCCTCGACGACGACCGCTTCCGTCGCGTCGCCATGGGCAGGGCCATCCTGGACAAGGCGCTGCCGTCCTTCATCGGCGACGACGACGCCCCCGTCCTCATGGGCGGAGACCTCAACGCCTGGCCGTACCTGGACTGGACCGAGCAGTTCAAGGACGCGCGCGGACACGCGGGCCTGGTGCTGCCGTGGCCGTTGACCAAGATGTTCGCCGATGCCGGCTTCGTCGACACCTTCCGGTACGCCAACGCCGACGCCGGGCGCCACCCCGGCCGTACCTGGAGCCCGATGAGCGGCTACCGCTCCGCGCCGGCCCGCATCGACTACGTGTTCACGCGGGGCAGGGACGTCGGCGTGCTCGGCTCGCGCACGGACGACCGCCGCCTGCCCAGCCACCAGGGCAGCGCCCTCGACCAGACCTACCCGTTCTACTCCGACCACAGCGCGGTCATCACCGACGTGGTGATCCGCGGCAGGGGAACGGGCCCCGACCGGCCGATCGTCGCCGACGAGCCCGAGCACGCCCCCGGCGTCTGGCCCACCACCCCGGCCGGCACCCCGGTCCCGCCCGCCGAGCTCAGCGCGACGGCGACCACCTTCAAGCCCGGCGCAGGCGACCCCTCCCGGGTGGTCGACGGTGACCTCACGACCGACTACCACTCCGACTACCCCGAGATCGTGCCCCAGCCGCACTTCGTCACGGTCGACCTCGGGCGGGTCAGGGAACTGTCCGCGGTGCGGTTCCAGCCCAAGCTGCGCTACGACATGAACGGCACCGTACTGAAGGGCGTGGTGCAGGTGAGTGACGACGGCACGACGTTCAGGGACGTCGAGCGGGTCGAGTGGCCACGTATGACGGCGCCGAACGACGTGGACCTGAGGGGTGTTTCGGCCAGATTCGTGCGGCTGCGGGTGGATTACGGCATGGGCGGGGCCTCCGCGCTCGCGGAGATCATCCCGTACGAGATCCGTCAGTGACCTGCGCGGCCATGGCGAGAGCGACCTTCCGCACCCTGAGGTTGTCGTTTCCGTACAAGACAGTCGTAGGGGTCTGTTCGTAGCATGGGCGCGGTCAGCGAGACCACGACTACGAGGAGAGCAGCACATGCGGGATGTGGTTTACACCGGATTCGTTTCGCTCGACGGCGTTGTGGACTCCCCGGGTGGTGGGCCCAATGAGGGGCATCGCAGTGGTGGGTGGGTGTTCAAGAGCGTCGAGTTCCTGCCTGAGGCGTTCTCGCTCAAGGGGGAGGAACTGGAGGACACGACGGCGCTGTTGTTCGGGCGGCGGAGTTACGAGGCGTTCGCGCCGGTCTGGCGGGATTCGGAGGATCACGCGGCGTACAAGGACCTGCCCAAGTACGTGGTCTCGTCGACGCTGGCCGAGGACGCCCTGGTTGAGGGGTGGGGGCCGACGAGGATCCTGCGGTCGACCGAGGATGTGGTCGAGCTGAAGAAGGGTGAAGGTGGGGCGATCTTCATCCATGGCAGTGCGGAGCTCACCCGGCGGCTGGCGGAGGCGGGGCTGGTCGACCGGTACAACCTGCTCGTCTTCCCCGTGCTGCTCGGAGCCGGGAAGAGCGTGTTCAGCAGGGCGGACATGGACCAGCAGGCGTTGCGGCTCAGGGAGAGCGAAGCCTATGCGAACGGGATCGTGAAGATGATCTACGATGTCGTGCGCTGATCCAGGGCCAGGGCGATCGCGCCGCCGCTGACCTCGCGCAGTTGTTGTGCCGTACGGCCGATGTAGCGGCGCAGTGCGCGGGCCAGGTGGGGTTCGTCGAAGTAGCCGAGCTTGGAGACGACGCCGATGGCCGGAACCCCGGTGGACAGGAGCGTGGCGGCTTCGCGGGCGCGTTCGATCTGGCGTACGGCGCTCTGGGTGAGGCCGGTCGCCGCGCGGAACCGGCGTTCGACGGTTCGGTCCGAGACGAAGGCGTGGTGGCCTCGGCGCAGGTCGGTGACGAGTGGGTCGTGGATGATGGCGCCCGCCCGCACCAGGCGGTGGACCAGGGCCTCGACGTCGTCGGGGCCGGGAGAGTCGTAGCGGGCGCCGTCCAGCCGGAAGGTCGCGCGCGTGGCGTCGGGGAGTTGCACGCCCCCATCGACCAGGGCCGGGGTGCTTACGGCCCGTAACGAGGTGCCCAGGGCGAACTCGATGCCGACGAAGGTCGCGCCCTCCGGTACCGGGGCGGTGCCGGTGCCGGTCTCGGGGCCGGTGACGCTCGCGTACGACCTGCCTTCGTGCTCTGAGAACACCAGACCCCAGGACACCGCCGCTACGGAGGTCATCTCCGTGACGTGCTCGCTCGTACAGGTCCACACGGTGTCGATCCAGGGCGAGTCGGACGCACGCGTCTCGAACAGCAGTGCCATGTGGGGAGAATACGGCCTCAGGGCTTGCGGCCGACGCCCGCGTAGTAGACGGCCTCGTGGTCGGCGTACAGGGTCTCGGGTACGGGCCGCCAGCGCGGCAGCGCCACCACACCCGGCTCAAGGAGTTCGAGACCGTCGAAGAAGCCGGTGACCTCCTCCAGCGTGCGCAGGGTCATCGGGGCGCCGCCGCTCTCGTTCCACTGCCGTACGCCCTCTTCGAGTTGTTTGCCCACCAGGCCGTGGGAGATGGCCAGGTGGCTGCCGGGGGCCATGGCCGACAGCAGGTGCCGGACGGTCGAGCGGGCCTTGTCGGTGTCGGGCAGGAAGTCGATGACGCCGAGCAGGGTCAGGCCGATCGGCTCGGAGAAGTCGAGCAGGTCGCGGGCCTCGGCGAGGATGGTGCCGGGGTCGCGCAGGTCGGCGTCCACGAACGCGGTCGTGCCCTCGGGCGCGCTGCGCAACAACGCCCGCGCGTGCGCCAGGACCATGGGGTCATTGTCGACGTACACGACGCGGCTCTCCGGGGCCACCGACTGGGCGACCTGGTGGGTGTTGTTCGCCGTGGGGATGCCGGTGCCGATGTCGAGGAACTGGCGGATGCCGACCTCGCCGGCCATGTAACGCACCGCGCGGCCGAGGAACTCCCTGTTCGTACGCGCCAGCACCGGCAACTCGGGCACGGCCGCGAGGATCTGCTCACTCACGACGCGGTCGATCTCGTAGTTGTCCTTGCCGCCGAGCCACAGGTCGTAGATGCGGGCGGGGCTCGGAATGCTGGTGTCGAGCGGGCGGTCGGTCATCGGTGGCGCCTTCCCGAGGTGACTGGTGAGGGGGGTGATGTCAGGGAGAGCGTACTTGGTGAAGATCGTCCGTTGCGGCCTTATCTGCGGCCACGCGGGGCAGCCTTCGTGACCGTAGGGTCGACAATGATCGATCAGCTCACGGAAGGCCGGTGCGGATGCGGGTGATGGTCGCCGACGACTCTCTGCTGTTTCGCGAGGGGCTCGCACGGCTGCTCACCGAGCGCGGATTCGAGGTCACGGGTCAGGCCGGCGACGCCGCCCGGCTGGCCGGCCTGGTCAGGGAGGACCCGCCCGACGTGGTCGTGGTCGATGTCCGGATGCCGCCCACGTACACCGCGGAGGGTCTGGCCGTGGCTCGGGAACTGCGCGCCGCGCACCCCGGGCTGGGGGTGCTCATCCTGTCGCAGTACGTCGAGACGCACTACGCCGCCCAGCTCTTCGAGGAGGTCGCGGCGCACGGCGGAGGCGGCGCGGGCTACCTGCTCAAGGACCGGGTCATCCGGCTGGGCGACCTGGAGAGCGGCGTCCGGCGCGTCGGGGCGGGCGGCCTGGTCCTCGACCCCTCCGTGGTGGACCGGCTGCTGCGGCGGCGGCGTACCAGAGATCCTCTCGGCGAGCTGACCGGCCGGGAGCGCGAGGTGCTCGGCCTGATGGCCGAGGGACGTACCAACGCGGCCATCGCCAAGGCGATGAGCGTCACCGTCAAGACGGTCGAGGCGCATGTACGCAACATCTTCGACCGGCTCGACCTGGCCCTCACGGAGGACGACAACCGCCGGGTCCTCGCGGTCCTGGCATATCTGCGCCGCTGACGCCTTCCCGGCCTTTACACCTTCTTGCGGTGGTCGTTGGTACTGATCATGGCGTGGAACTCTGGACCATGAACGGCATCGTGGCGGCCGCCGTCATGTTGTCGCCCGTGTTCGTGGTGTGGCTGGTCTGGACGGCCCGCGACCGGCTGCGCCGCATGCGCGCGCTGGCCGCCGAGAACGCGCGGCTGCACCGCGAGATCCGGTACGCGCGGAGCAGGGCCATCGAGGCCATGGACGCCGGGCGCCGCAGCGTCGAGCGCGACCTGCACGACGGGGCCCAGCAGCGCCTGGTCAACCTCGGCCTGTCGCTGAGCCTCGCCCGTGCCCGCTTCACCGGGCCGCCGGAGGCGAGCGCGGCTCTGGAGCGGGCGATGAGCGAGCTGAACGCGGCGCTCGGCGAGCTGCGTGAGCTGGCCCGCGGCGCCTATCCCGCCGTCCTGGTCGCCTCGGGGCTCGGCCCGGCGCTGCGCTCGCTGGCCGAACGCGCCGCGCTGCCGGTCGTGCTGAGCGGTCTTCCCGCCCGCCGGCTGCCGCCGCGCGTGGAGGAGAACCTGTACTTCGTCGTCTCCGAGGCCATCGCGAACGCCACGAAGCATGCCCGTGCGAGCGAGGTCGTCGTCGCGTTCGAGGACACAGGTGATGAGGTACGCCTTTCGGTCAGCGACGACGGGGTGGGCGGCGCCGATCCCGGCGGGCACGGCCTGCGCGGGCTGGCCGATCGGGTCGCCGCGCTTGGCGGCCGGTTCGTGGTGGAAAGTCCGCCAGGGCAGGGCACCCGGATGACAGCGGTCCTGCCCGCCCGAGTGCCCGCCGGATCCCGTTGACCGGCCCCCTCGGCGGTCAACGGGATCGGCCATGGTCTTACCTGGAGGTGGCCCCGCTCATCGGCTGCCTTCCTGGCCGGTCAGGAGCGGGGTGCGGTCGGTGGGCAGGACGACCTCGCCGGTCACGAACTCGCTCCACAGGCCGAAAGCCAGCTTGTCCCCCGGCTTGGCCGTCGTCTCGGCGAAGCCGACCGTACGGCCCTTGTGCTCGCGGGTCGCGCCGAAGGAGAGCTGGAAGCGCGTGGTGCCCGCGCGGTCCTGCGGCGGCGTGGACGAGGCGGGCACGATCTCGTCCCACGTCCACCGGTAGTCCCGGCGGTAGGGATCCGAGACCCGTTCCAGCGTCTGCTCCAGGATCGCACCGGTGTCCGGGATCACGACGAGCACCCCGGGGTTCCGTCCGAGCCTGGTGTTGATGGCGTACACGTCCTGGGTCTGCCCGTCCGCGGTCTGCCCCTGCCCGCCGCCGATGCGCGAGCCCTCGGGGCAGGCTTCGACCCCGCGCTTCTCGATCACGCTACGGGCGCAGGTGGGAAAGGCGCCGGGGTTGAAGCTCACCGAGCGGTCGAAGAGGAACACGAACCGCCGGGCCGCGGCGGGAACCTGGCCCGTCTCGGCCCGGCTGCGCCGATCGAAGGCCAGGGTCACGCTCCGGCCGGCGCCGCGGGTCGCGGTCACGGACAACGAGTCGAGGTTCCTCGTGCCCTCGACGTCCGGCTCGTACGGGCGCTGCGGCCCGCCGGGAGCGGGATCGGGCGGGGCAGGGCTCGCGTGCGCGGCGGGCGCGAGCACGGACAGGGAGGCGAACACGGCGGTCACGGTCACAACGGTCCTGAGTCGCACAACAACTCCAAGAAGCTGATCGACAAGAGGCTCCGACCATCCTCGCCGCCACGTGGACCCGCTCCCAGAGGGTTAACCCTGAAACACCGCCCCGCTTCAGGGTCCGCGCCAACCGCCGGAGACCGATCAGTTTTGGAGAAGCCATCTGCTCGGCGCCTTCCTAGCATGAGAACCACACACCAGAAGGGACCTCATCATGGCGACCAAGAAGAGCACCGACAACAAGTTCGAGGGGTTCTCGGACGAGGAACGCGCCGCGATGAAGGAGCACGCCCAGGAGCTGAAGAAGGCCGCGCGCCGGAACGCGTCCAAGGCCGACGGGGAGAAGGACGTGCTCGCGAAGATCGCCGAGATGCCGGAGCAGGATCGGGTCATGGGCGAGCGGCTGCACGCCATCATCACGGCCAACGGGCCCGAGCTCATGCCGAAGCTCTGGTACGGGCAGCCCGCGTACGCCAGGGACGGCAAGGTCGTCTGCTACTTCCAGGGCGCGTACAAGTTCAAGGCCAGGTACGCCACGCTCGGCTTCGACGAGGCCGCGAACCTGGACGACGGCACCATGTGGCCGACCTCCTTCGCCCTGACCGAGCTGACCGACGAGGTCGAGGCGCAGATCGCCGAGCTCATCAAGCGAGCGGCGAGCTGAACGGGTTGAGCGAGCCGTCACAACACGAACTGCTGGAGATCGCCGACGCGCTCCTGCCCGGCCACGACCTGGACACCGCCCGGATCACCGGGGGCAACCTGCACCACGTGGTGCTCATCCCGGGGACGGCGGCGGTGCGGGTGAGCAGGCGCCCGTCGTCGGCGCGGGAGATGCCGCGCCGCATGGCGGTGTTGCGGGAGGTCGCCGACGCCGGGCTGCCCTTCGCGGTGCCGGAGCCGCTCACCCCCGTGACGTGGTTCGGGCCGCGTGCGGCGGTCGCCGTCTCCTGGGTCGGCGGCCGGGAGCAGCCGGAAGGCCGGGGCGACCCGGACCGGATCGGAAAACTGCTGCGCGCGGTACGGGAGGTCACCATCACCCCCCGCCTGCGGCGACTGCTCCACGCCCCAAGGGAGCGGGGCTGGGCCGAACTGCTGGCCGGGCAGGTGGTTCCGCACCTGCCGGACAAGTGGCGGGAGGTGTGCCGGGCGCGGCTGGAGGCGGCGAGGACGCTGGAGGCCGTACCGGATGCGCTGGTGCACGGCGATCTGTGCGGCGGCAACGTGCACTGGGGCGAGGACGGCGAGCTGGTCGGCGTCCTGGACTGGGATCAGGCCCATCTGTTCGATCCCGCCATCGACGCGGCCCTGATGTCCTGGCACGGCTGGGACACGGTCAGGAAGGCCGTGGACCCCGCGACCTACCGGCGCGCCCGCGCCTACGACGCCCCGTTCGGCGTCGGGCATCTCGTCGGGGTGCTTGACGGCCGTCCGCTGGTGAACGTCGAAGGATTCGTCCGCAGCATCGTCGACTGGCTGGAGCGGACGCCTGCGACCCGCGCAAACCTTTGAGCACCTGCGCTTGAACGGCCCTCGCGACCCCTGCTTCGGTACCCCAGGCTGTACCTCCATTGGGTCGCAGGCGGGAAAGACCGGGAGGGCCCGTGGCTGATGAGCTGATCCCCGTCAGTCAAGCGCCCTCCAGAGGAGAAGGAAATGGCAGTCGACAGCCGGCGGGACGCCGAGCCGTATCGGGATCAGACCGGCCTACGGGGCTTCATCCGCCGCCGTCCCCTGCTCACTTTTTTCGTCCTGGCCAACCTGCTGAGCTGGGTCGCCTGGTTGCCGTACGTGCTGTCGGCGACCGGCCTGGGCGTGTGGGACTTCACCTTCCCCGGTGGACCCGCCGCCTCACAACTCCTCGGCGTCCTGCCCGGCGCCTATCTCGGCCCCATCTTCGCCGCGTTCCTGGTGACCGCGGTCACGGAAGGCAGGCAGGGGCTCCGCCGGTGGGTCGGGCGGATGACCAAGTGGCGGGTGAGCTGGGTCTGGTACCTGGTGACCGCACTCGGCGTGCCCGCCGCCATCATCGTCACCGCCCTCGCGGTGACCGACGGACAGATCCACATGCCGCCCACCGCCGTACTGGCGGCCTACGTGCCCGCCCTGCTGCTGCAGATGGTCACGACGGGGCTGGCGGAGGAGCCCGGCTGGCGGGACTTCGCCCTGGCCCGCATGCAGCGCAAGTACGGCCCGCTGCGGGCCACCGTCATCCTCGGCCCGCTGTGGGGCCTGTGGCACCTGCCACTGTTCCTGAGCGCTTGGGGCGGGTGGCCGGACGTCACCTGGCTGCGGATCGGCGAGTTCTTCGCCTTCTGCTGCGTCTTCAGCGTGGTCGTCACCTGGGTGTTCAACCGCACCAACCAGAGCCTGCCGCTGGTGATGCTGCTGCACGTCAGCGTCAACAACTTCATGTCGGTCGCCTACTCGGACATGTTCCCGTCGATCGCCACCTCCGACAAGGCTTCCCAGGTCACCCTGCTCGCCGGCACCACGGCGGCCCTGCTGGTGCTCCTGGCAACCCGGGGCCGCCTGGGCTACCGTCCCGAGGCGGGTTCGCCGGAGGAGAGGTAGTCGTGCAGGTGGCCGGCGGCGTACAGCATGGCCTCGCCCGTGCGGGTCAGCCCGGTCAGGCGCTCGGCCACGGCGGCGCGCAACGCGCCGGTGTCGCCGGTGCGGCGCAGGCCGTCGAGGATGGTCCTGATCTGCGGCAGCGGATGGCGTCCCTGCCGCAGCACGTGGACCACGCGGGCCTCGTGTACGTCGGAAGGGCCGTAGAAGCGGTACCCAGTGCCGGGCTCGCGCCCCGGGTTCAGCAGGCCCGCGTCCTCCCACACCCGCAGCGCCGAGGTACGTACGCCGAGATGAGCCGCGAGCTCTCCGATGCGCAGGCCGGAGCGCGGCGCGGCGGGGGCGTCGGCGAGTTGCCCGGCGATGGCGTCGAGCGTCTCGGCGGTGGTCCGCAGGGAGCCGCGCTGCTCGTGCATGGCGGCGTGACAGGCGTCCACGAGGGCGAGCGCCCGGTCGCGATCGCCCTCGTGGACCGCCTGCATGATCGAGCGGGCGGCCTGCGCCCCGTAGCCCTTGAGCAGCGCCCGGTAGGTGAGCAGCGCGGCGCGGTGGCGCGCCTCGAACGTCCGGTAGCCGGTGTCGGTGCGCACGACGGGCGGCAGGATGCCCGCGTCGACGTAGTTGCGGATCTGCTGGGTCGAGACGCCTGCCAGGCGGGCCAGATCGACCGTGCGCAGCCTGGAACCACCCACGGCAGGCATCTTCTCAGTCGGGGTAGCGGAACACGAATTTGACCCGGTCGCCGCGGCAGCGGCGTCGTACGAACACGGTGGGGCGGCCCTCGGTGTCCACGCTCAGCCCTTCGCGGACCATGAGCGGGCTGCCCGGGGGCACGTCGAGGACGGCGGCGTCGCCGGGGTCGGCCGCGACGGCGGTGAAGGCGCGCCAGGAGTAGACCAGACCGGTGCCGTACTCCTCGCGCAGCACGTCGTACAGGCTGCCGTGCCCGGCCCAGCGCGCGGCCAGCCGTGGGAAGCGCCTGGCCTCCAGGTAGGAGCTGCTGACCAGCCAGCGTTCTGAGTCCACCATGAGCAGGGTCTCCACCCGCAGCAGCCCGGCGCGCCTGAGGCCGAGTGCCTCGCGGGCGTCGGCGTCCTCGTGCGGCGCGGCCGACAGCAGGGTCTCGTGCACGTCGCGGCCGAGCACGTCAACGGCCTCCTTGATGCCCGCGGCGGTGGACAACTGCCGGGGGTTGTCCATGGAGACCTCGAAGCGCATCATGGGCGGCGCGATGAACGTGCCCGCGCCCTGTCTGACCCGCAACACCCCGATCCGCACCAGCTCGCCGATGGCCCGCCGGACGGTCAGGCGGTTGACGGCGAACTCGGCGCTCAGGTCGTTCTCGCTCGGCAGGCGGTCGCCCCGGCGGTACGTGCCGCCGTCGATGCGGTTCTGCAGTTCCTCGGCGACCTGACGGTAGAGAGGGCTGGTCGCGTGCCGGCTCACCATGTGACCAGCCTATGGCCCCGCGTGATCGCCTCGTACCGTTGTCGCCGACTATTAGTTGCTCGTTCACGTTTTTCATCTGGCCAGTTCAGAACGCGAATGAAGACTGCGGGTCGTCTATTGGTGTAGATGACTTGGGAGTGATCATGGGGTTGCTGCGCAAGGTGGCGGCCGTCGTCCTGATGGGCGCGCTGCTCACCGCCTGCGGGTCGGGCGAAGGAGGTGCGGGACCGGCCAAGCTCACCATCGGCCTGCCGCCCGGTGAGGACAGCCCGGAGCAGTTGTTGTTGTCCGACACGTTGCGGAAGTTGTTCGCCGACGCGACGGGCCGGGAGGTCGAGGTGAAGCGCACCGCCGACTACCTGGGCGTGGTCGAGGCCATGCGCGGCGGGCACGTGGACGCGGCGTTGTTCAGCCCGTTCGCCACCGTGATCGGCATGGAGACGGCGCCCATCGAACTGCTGCTGGCGAGCAAGGGCGGCACGGATCCGGCCTCCGTGATCGTGACGCCGAAGGACAGCGGGATCACCGAGCTGGCGCAGCTCAAGGGCAAGACGATCACGCTGGTCGACCCGGCATCCGCCACCGGGAACCTGATGCCCAGGCAGAAGCTGAAGGAGGCGGGGCTGGAGGTCGAACGCGACTACAAGCCCAACTACGCGGGCAGCCACGACGCGGTCGGCGCCGCCGTGAACTCCGGCAAGATCGACGCGGGCGCGATGAACTACATCATGTACCACACCATGCTCGAAAAGGGCGTGATCGACGGCTCCAAGGTACGGGTGCTCGCCGAGACGGGTCCCGTGGTGATGGGCGCCACGATCGTGGCACGCAAGGAGCTGGACCCGGCCGTCAAGAAGGCCATCCAGGACAAGCTGCCGACCGTCTGGCCGAGCGACCCCGCGGTGCTCAAGACGCTGGGGGCGGCACCGGCCAAGCCCGACGCCGCCACGGTGGCCGCCGCGAAGAAGGTCGTCACCGATCTCGGCATCAAGCTGGAGAGCATCCGATGACCGCGGTGTCCGTATGCGATCTGCGGGTCAGCTTCGGCGACGTACGCGCGGTGGACGGCATCGACCTGGACGTGGCGCCGGGCGAGTTCGTCTGCCTGGTCGGTCCCAGCGGTTCCGGCAAGTCGACGCTGCTGCGCTGCCTGAACGGCCTGCAGAGGCCCACCTCCGGCGAGGTCAGGGTGGCCGGCGAGGACCCGTACACCGCCGCCGGGCTGCGCGGCAGGATCGGGTTCGTCTTCCAGAACCACAACCTGGTCGGCCGCTCCTCGGTGCTCACCAACATCCTGACCGGCGCGCTGGCCAGGACCTCCGCCTTCGCGAGCCTCCTGCACGTCTTCCCCAGGGAGCTCAGGACGGAGGCCCTGCACCTGCTGACCAGGTTCGGGCTGGAAGGCAAGGCGCGGGCGCGGGCGCGCACGCTCAGCGGCGGCCAGCAGCAGCGGGTCGCCATCGCCCGCGCGCTGATGCAGCACCCGGTGCTGGTGCTCGCCGACGAGCCGGTGGCCAGCCTGGACCCCAAGCTGGCCGCGGGCGTGCTGGGCGAGTTGAAGGCGCTGGCCGAGCAGGAGGGCATCCCCGTGCTCTGCAGCATCCACGTGGTGGCGCTGGCCCGCCGCTTCGCGCACCGGATCGTCGCGGTCGCCGACGGGCGCGTGGTCTACGACGGCTCCGTCGAGGGCTTCACCGAACAGGAGGTGTTCAAGACCTATGGCTACGCCGACGAATACGGTCCCGCCGCCGCCTGAGCTCAAGGAACTGCCCGACGGCCTGCGCGGCCTGGCCTCGCCGCTGCGTCGCCCGTCGATCGGCACGTTCGTCGCGCTGGTCGTGGCGGTCGCGGCGGTGGTGTGGTCGGCCCAGGGCGCGCAGTTCAGCTTCGGCGCGCTGCTCGGCGGCGTACCCGACATCGCCGAGTTCCTGGGCCGCCTGTGGCCGCCGGACTTCGCCAAGCTCGGCAAGATCGTGGCGCTGCTGGTCGAGACGTTGCAGATGGCCATCATCGGCACCCTGCTCGGCGCGGTGGCCTCGCTGCTGCTGAGCTTCACCGCCGCGCGCAACATCGCGCCCAGGCCCGTCTACCTGGCCAGCCGCTTCGTGCTGAACGTGCTGCGCTCGATCCCCGAGCTGGTCTTCGCGCTGATGTTCGTGACGGCCGTGGGGCTGGGGCCGTTCGCCGGCATCCTCGCCCTGGCCATCGGCGTGATCGGCACCATGGCCAAGATCTTCGCCGAGGCCATCGAGTCCATCGATCCCGGTCCCGTCGAGGCCATGCGCGCCGTGGGCGCCGGGCGGGCCCAGACCGTGGTCTTCGCCATGTTGCCGCAGGCCATGCCCATGATCACCTCGTACACGCTGATGTTGTGGGAGGGCAACGTGCGGCACGCCACGATCCTCGGGCTGGTCGGGGCGGGCGGCATCGGGCTCGAACTCACCCTCGCCATGCGCCTGTACGACTTCGGCCACCTGCTGGCGATCATCGTCTGCATCGTCGTGCTGGTCACCGCCATCGACCGGCTCAGCGCCTTCTTGCGCGCCCGCTTGTCCTGAAATATTGGGAGAAATCATGGATGTGTTGATCAACCTGCGCAACGTCGGCCACCTGGCCGGCGCGCCGCTCTACCGCTCCGCCCAGCCCTCCGGCCTCGCCGAGGCCCAGGCGGCGGAACTCGCCGCGGAACTCGGCCTGCGCACCATCATCGACCTGCGCTCGGCCCCCGAGCAGAGCGCCGTGCCGTGGCCCGCGCTGCCCGACGGTGTACGCGTGCACAGCATCCCCTTCGGCCCCGGCACCACCTCCTCCGAGTCGCTGACCGAGATCACCGGCCCGGCGGACGTCGGCCTCATGTACGCCCGCATGGCCAGGGAGTCGGCCCCCGACCTGGTCAACATCGTCCGCCTGCTGTCGGAGGGGCCCGCGCTGGTGCACTGCGCGGCGGGCAAGGACAGGACCGGCGTGGTCATCGCCGTCGTGCTGACCCTGCTGGGCGTGGCCGCGGAGCCGATCACCGAGGACTACGCCCTGACCGAGGCGGCCATGCCCGCGCTCATGAAGAGCTGGGAGAGCTCGGGACAGGTCCCCATGCTCACCGGCATCCCGGAGATCCTCATGCGGGCGCCCGCCGAGGCCATGCAGGCGTTCCTGGCGGAGCTGGGCGACGTGCGCGAGCTGCTGACCTCCCACGGGCTGACCGACGCGGACCTGGCCGCGCTACGCACGGCGTTCGCGAAGGCGACCTAGCATGAGGTCATGTTCTTCGAGTCGGTAGAGACTGAAGAAGTACCCTCCCCCAGAATCACCCCCGCGCTGCCTCCGTGGATGGGCCCGCCGTTCACGGAGCGGGGCACGATCCTGCTCACCGACCGCCTGCTGGGCCGCAGCGGCAACGTCGTGCTCCACCTGCCGCTGATCCGGGCCTACAAGACGGGGTGCGCGTTCGAGGTGGAGCTGACCGTCCGGCAGGGCGACCTCCCCGCGGGCGACTTCCTCGACCTGATGATGACGCACATGTACAACGCGCCGCACTTCAGGATGCGCGCCGGCGAGCCACTGCCGGACCGGCTGCTGCGGTGGGGCGTGCGCTACCGCGACGGCACGAAGCTGACCACCATCGACCGGCGGGAGCCGGGCTCGACGGAGCCGATGTTGTACGCGATGGCCTCCGGCGACGGCCTCCGCACCGGTTCACTCAGCTCGGGCATCCGGCTGTGGTTGTGGCCGCTGCCGCCGCAGGAGCCGTTCGAGCTGGCCGTCGAATGGCCCATGGGCGGCATCGAGCTGAGCATCACCGAGATCGACGGCGCGGCCATCGCCGCCGCGAGCGAGCGCTCGACCGACTACTGGCCGTGATCAGGGGCGGGCCTCGTAGACGAGGTTGAAGGGGTTCTCGGCGATCCTGCGGAAGCGGGTGAACCCCGCCTCCGTGGCCAGCGCCCTGATCTGGCCCTCGCCCGCCTGCGCGCCGAGCGCGTACCCGCCGGACTGGGACAGCGCGTTCGGCACGCACAGGAAGGTCGAGAAGGAGTAGAACGCCCGCCCGATCGGGTTGAGGTTGCCGGCCAGGGAGTCGCTCGCGTTCGGCTCGACGATCATCCACGTGCCGTCGGGGGCCAGCGAGTCCAGGACGTGGCGGGCGGCGCCCAGCGGGTCGCCCATGTCGTGCAGGCAGTCGAACGTGGTGACCAGGTCGTACGGCCCGCCGGCGAAGCTCTGCGCGGAGGACACCTCGAACGCGACCCGGTCGCTCACCTCGGCCCTGGCCGCCCGCGTCCACGCCTGCTCGATCGAGCCCGCGTGGTAGTCGAAGCCGGTGAACCTGGCCTTGGGATGGGCGCGGGCCATCAGCAACGTGGAGGCGCCGTGCCCGCAGCCCACGTCGGCGACCCTGGCCCCCGCGTCCAGCTTGTCCACCACGCCGTCCAGGGCCGGCAGCCACGTGTCGATCAGGTTGGCGGTGTATCCGGGCCGGAAGAAACGCTCGCAGCCGCTGAACACCTCCGTGTGGTGCTCGTGCCAGCCGACGCCCTCGCCCGTGCGGAACGCCTCCTCGATCCTCGGCTCGGCCCGCAGCGCCCCCAGCGCCATCTCGAAGCAGCCGGGCAGGAACACGGGGCCGTCCGGGTCGGTGAGCGCGAACGCCTGCTCCTCGGTGAGCCGGTAGGTGCCCTCCGCCTGGTCGTAGACCACGTAGCCGCCCGCGGCCTGGCCGTTCAGCCACTCCTCAACGTAACGCTGGTGCGTGCCGGTGCTCTCCGCGAGTTCCCTGGGCAGCAGCGGCTTGTCGGCCAGCGCCCGGTAGAAGCCGAGCCGGTCGCCGATCACGACGCTGCCCGCCGCCATCGCGGCGCCGAGGTCGCCGACGACCAGGTGCAGGAAGTCCATGAGCTTGTTCTCGTCCACAGCCATGATCGGCCATCCCCTCCAGAGCGAAGTTCTGTTAGGGCGAGGGTGACCGAGCGCGTTGCGCAATCGCTGCAACGTTTGTCTGCGGCGACTTCCGTACTTACTCGGACGTTCATGATCCGGTTATGGTGGAGCAGTGTGATCTCGAGGTGTTCAATCCCCGTTCGTGGCTCGCCACGGCGATCACCGGCACGCTCCTCGCCACCGGGCTCGCCGTACCGGCTGCCGCAGCTCCCGCCCTCCCCCTCAAGGACCCTGTCGCCCACGCCGATCCGCTGATCGGCAGCTCCGGCGGCGGCAACACCTACCCCGGCGCCGTCCTGCCGTTCGGGATGATCTCCTGGAGCCCCACCAACACGGCCGGCGACCAGACCAACGCCGCCGGCGCCAACGGCTACTCCTACAACACCCCGCGCGTACGCGGCTTCGCGCTCACGCACGTCAACGGCGCCGGCTGCCATCCGGGCGCCGCCGGAGACGTCCCGATCATGCCGTTCACCGGGGAGATCACCTCGTCCCCGACCGCCGACACCAAGGACGCGGTCTACGCGAGCAACTTCAGCCACGACAACGAGAGCGCCCAGCCCGGCCGCTACACCGTCACGCTCGACTCCGGCGTCAAGACCGACCTGTCGGTCAGCACCCGCGCGGGCGTGGGCGAGTTCACCTTCCCCAAGGGCTCGCCGGCCAGCCTGTTGTTCCGGGTGTCCAACTCGCTCAACGGCAGCGAGGACGCCGAGATCACGATCGACCCCGCCACCCGTACGGTCACCGGCTCCGTCCTGACCGGCGCGTTCTGCGGCCGGCGCGCCAACGGCGGCGTGAACAACCGCAAGAGCTACTACCGCCTGCACTTCGCCGCCACCTTCGACCGCGCCTTCTCCGCCACCGGCACCTGGGTGAACGGCGAGCTGCGCAAGGACACCACCACGGCGAGCGGCGGCGAGGGCTACGCCACGGGCGCCGACCGCGCGGGCAAGGGCTCCGGCGGTTACGTCAGCTTCGACACGGCCTCCGACGCCGACGTCCGCATGAAGGTGGGCATCTCCTACACCAGCCTGGAGGCCGCCAGGCAGAACCTGGCCAGGGAGATCTCGCAGCGCGACGACGTCGCGAAGGTGGCCGCCAAGGCCCGCCGTACCTGGAACGACGCCCTGCGTTCCATCGAGGTGGCGGGCGGCACGGCGGACCTGCGCACCACGTTCTACAGCGCGATGTACCACGCCTACCTGCAGCCCAACGTCACCAGCGACGTCTCGGGCACCTATCTGGGCAGCGACGGGAAGGTGCACCGGCTGGCCAGGGGGCAGCGGGCCCAGTACGGCAACTTCTCCGGCTGGGACCAGTACCGCGCCCACACCCAGCTGCTGGCCCTGCTCGAACCCGAGGTGGCCGGCGACTACGCCCAGTCGCTGTTCAACCTGGCCGGGCAGAACGGCGGCGTCTGGGACCGCTGGGTGCACGTCAACGGCCCCACCCACGTCATGACCGGCGACCCGTCGGCCCCGGCCCTGGCCGGCTTCCACTCGCTCGGCGTGCGGAACTTCGACGTGCGCGGCGCCTTCGACTCGCTCTACAAGCAGGCCACCGTGCCGCACGAGTCCGGCCTGTCCGACAAGGGCTGCCCGGGACAGTGCGAGGGCCAGCGGCCGAACCTGGCCGAGTACCTGCGCCTGCACTACGCGCCGCAGGACACCTGCCGCTGCTGGGGCGGCGCCGCCGAGACCCTGGAAGACGCCACGGCCGACTTCGCGCTTGCGGACTGGGCGGGGCGGATCGGCCGCGACAAGCAGCGCGACGAGCTGATGCCGCGGGCGAGCTGGTGGCGCAACACGTTCAACCCGTCGGCCGGCAAGGAGGGCGGCTACCAGCAGGCCCGCAAGGCCGACGGAAGCTGGTTGTTGCCGTTCTCGGCGACCTCCGACGCCGGTTTCGCGCAGGGCACCAGCGCCACCTACACCTGGATGGTGCAGCACGACGTGTCCGGGCTCGCCGCCGCCATGGGCGGCAAGGGGCAGGCGGCCCAGCGGCTGGACGCCTTCTTCCACCGCCCCGACGGCTCGTGGGCGACCGGCGGCGACGGCTTCCGCTACGACCCGACGAACGAGCCCGGCATCCACGTCCCGTGGCTCTACAACGCGCTCGGGCAGCCGTGGAAGACGCAGGAGACGGTACGCGCGATGGCGTCCCTGGTCTACAAGACCGGCCCCAGCGGCCTGCCGGGCAACGACGACCTCGGCACCATGTCCGCCTGGTACGTCTTCGCCGCCCTCGGCATGTACCCCCAGACGCCGAGCCGCGCCGAGATGTTGTTGTCCAGCCCGATGTTCCCCAAGGCGTGGATCAAGCGCGGCAACGGCCGCACGATCACGGTTACGGCCCCGCAGGCCGCCCCCGACGCGATCTACGTCCAGGACGTCAAGGTCAACGGCCGGTCGCACACCCGCTCCTGGTTGCCGGAGTCGCTGCTCAACCGGGGCGGCGAGGTCGTGGTGAACGTCGGCACGACCGCGAACAAGCAGTGGGCCACCGGCGCCGGGGACCTCCCCGTGGACCACGTGCCCACCGCCGAGACCCCGGTCCCCAACCTGCCGGAACCCTGCGAGCCGACCGGCACGGCCTGCGCCCACCAGCTCCAGTACGACGCGCTCAACGCCAGGAATCAGTAGTCACAGGCCGAGCAGCTGGGCCGGGTCGGCGATGATCCGCTGGATCACCGACCCGGCCGCGCCGAGCACGGCCGCGTCGCCGCCCGTGCCCGAGACCACGAGCGCGGGCGGCGTGCCGCGCATCTGCCCCAGCCGGGCCCGCAACCCCTGCGACACCGGCTCCTCCAACCACCGGAACAGCGGCGCGAAGATCCCGCCGAGCACGATCCTGCCCGGGTCCAGCAGGTGCACGGCCGAGGTGAGCGCCACGCCGAGCGCGTGCCCGGCCCGCTCGCACGCCTCCATAGCCCGCCGGTCTCCCGACTCCAGCCGCGCCACCAGTTCGCCCATCGAGGCCAGCTCGCCGAGCAGGGCGTCCTGGCCCGCGTACACCTCCAGGCAGCCCCGCCCGCCGCACCGGCACAGCGGCCCGTCCGGCACGACGACCACGTGCCCCAGCTCGCCGGCCAGCCCGAACGTGCCCCTGAACACCGCGCCCTCGACCACCAGGCCCGCGCCGATGCCGATCTCGCCGGAGACGTAGAGGAAGTCGGGCTCCCGCGCCCCGAACCACAACTCGCCGAGCGCCGCCAGGTTGGCCTCGTTGTCGATCTCGAAGGGCAGCTCGACCAGGTCGGACACGCGTACGTCCCGCCAGCCGAGATGCGGCGCGCTGCGCAGCACCCCGCCCTCGACCGTGCCCGGCACGGCCAGCGCCGCGCCGATCACCCTCAGCCCGTCCGCCTCGGCCTCGGCCGTGACCTCTTTCACCAGGTCGCGCAGCCGTTCCAGGATCTCGGCGGGATCGGAGTTGCGGTTGTCGGCGGGCCGGACGCGCCGCAGCCGTACCGTACGCGTGAGGTCCACCACGCACGCCGCCAGATAGTCGATGTTGACCTCCAGCCCCAGCGCGGCCACCCGGCGCCCGCTCAGGCTGACCGCCACGCCGGGCCGCCCCCGCTCGCCGCCCCGCACGGCCCCGCTCTCGCTCACCACTCCCGCTTCCAGCAGGTCACCGACCAGGCTGGATACGGTGGTCTTGGTGAGCCCGGTCCGCTCTGACAGTGTGGCGCGCGTGTGCGGCCCCGAACGCTGAATGGTCGCCAGGACTACGGCCAGATTACGGGCGCGCATGGAATCATGCCGGACCCCCCTTGACGACACCATGCCCACCTCTTCAGGATTAATACAGATTATGGACTAAAGCCTACTAAGGACCGAAATGACCAACTTCACGCCCACCCCCGACGACCGCTTCACTTTCGGCCTGTGGACCGTGGGCTGGCAAGCCCGCGACCCCTTCGGCGACGCCTCCCGCCCCGCACTCGACCCGGTCGAGAGTGTGCACCGCCTGGCCGAACTGGGCGCGTACGGTGTCACCTTCCACGACGACGACCTGCTCGCCGTCGAGCCCGACAGGGACAAGGCCGTCGCCGCCTTCAAGAAGGCACTCGACGAGACCGGCATGAAGGTCCCCATGGCCACCACCAACCTGTTCACCCACCCGGTGTTCAAGGACGGCGGCTTCACCAGCAACGACCGCGACGTGCGCCGCTACGCGCTGCGCAAGGTCATCCGCAACATCGACCTGGCCGCCTCCCTCGGCGCGAAGACCTACGTCTGCTGGGGCGGGCGCGAGGGCTCGGAGTCCGACGCGGCCAAGGACGTCCGGGCCGCGATGGCCCGCTACAAGGAGGGCCTGGACCTCCTGTGCCAGTACGTCATCGACCAGGGCTACGACATCCGCTTCGCCATCGAGCCCAAGCCGAACGAGCCCCGCGGCGACATCCTGCTGCCCACGATCGGCCACGCCCTGGCCCTGATCGGCGAACTGGAGCACCCTGAGATGGTGGGCCTCAACCCTGAGGTCGGCCACGAGCAGATGGCCGGGCTCAACTTCGTGCACGGCATCGCCCAGGCGCTGTGGCACGGCAAGCTCTTCCACATCGACCTCAACGGCCAGCACGGCCCCAAGTACGACCAGGACCTGATCTTCGGCCACGGCGACCTGAAGAGCGCCTTCTTCCTGGTCGACCTGCTGGAGAACGGCGGCTACGACGGCCCGCGCCACTTCGACTACAAGCCGCTGCGCACCGAGGACCCCGCCGACGTGTGGGTGTCCGCGGCGGCGAACATGCGCACGTACCTGATCCTCAAGGAGAAGTCGCGCGCCTTCCGCGCCGACCCCGAGGTCCAGGAGGCGCTGCGCGCCTCCCGCGTGGACGAGCTGGCCCGGCCCACGCTGGCCTCCGGCGAGACCTGGCGGGACCTGGCCAAGGACGACTTCGACGTCGAGGCCGCGGCGGCCAGGGGCTTCCACTTCACCCACCTCAACCAGCTCGCGCTCGAACACCTCCTGGGGGTACGCGGATGAGTCTTCCGATCAGCGTCCAGCTCTACACGGTCCGCGACTCGCTGACCGCCGACCGCGACACCGTGCTGCGCAGGATCTCGGAGATCGGTTACCGGGCCGTCGAACCCTACGACCCGCTGAACGACCCCAAGGGCTTCCGCCGGCTCGCCGACGAGCTGGGGCTGACCGTGTCGGCGACGCACGCGCACGCGCTGCTCAACACGGAGCCCGCGGAGGTGTTCGACGCGATCGCCACGCTCGGGACCGACAAGGTGATCATCCCGGCCGGCATCGCCGAGGCGGAGTTCACCACCCGCGAAGGCATCGAGCGGGCCGCCGACCTGCTCAACGGCTTCGCCGAGAAGGCCGCCGCGCACGGGATGCGGCTCGGCTACCACAACCACTGGTGGGAGCTCGAACCGCAGGTGGAGGGCAGGCACGCCATCGAGGTGCTGGCGGACCTGCTGGCTCCCGAGGTGTTCCTGGAGATCGACACCTACTGGGCGGCCGTGGGCGGCGCCGACGTGCCCGCCCTGCTCGGCCGCCTGTCGGAGCGGGTCCTGGCGCTGCACGTCAAGGACGGCCCCGTGGTCAAGGGCGAGCCGCACACCGCCGTGGGCCGGGGTGTCATGCCCGTGCCCCAGATCCTCGCCGCCGCTCCCGGCGCCTGGCGCGTCGTCGAGCTGGACGAGTGCGCGAGCGACATCTTCGCCGCTCTCGCGGACAGCCACAGCTACCTCACCTCCTTGGAGGGCTCTTGAGCAACGGCCCGGTCGGCGTCGCCATCGTCGGCGCCGGAGTCATCAGCGGCCAATACCTCCGTAACCTCACCTCCTTCCCCGACGTGCGCGTGGTCGCCGTCGCGGACATCGACACCGGCCGGGCCGCCGAGGTGGCGGCGGAGCACGACGTGCCGGTGTCCGGCACCCTGGGCGCCGTGCTCGCGCGCGACGAGGTGGAGCTCGTCGTCAACCTCACCGTCCCCTCCGCGCACACGGCGGTCGCGCTGGAGTGCCTGCGCGCCGGCAAGCACGTGTACGGCGAGAAGCCCCTGGCCATGAGCACCGACGAGGCCGACAAGGTCGTCGCCGAGGCCCTGGACAGGGGGCTGCGGGTGGGCGGCGCCCCCGACACCTTCCTGGGCGCCGGACTGCAGTCCACCCTGCACGCCCTGCGCTCGGGCCTCATCGGCGAGCCGGTCGCCGTCACGGCCGCCACGCAGAGCCTGGGCCCCGAGTCCTGGCACCCCAACCCCGAGTTCTTCTACCAGCCGGGCGGCGGCCCGCTGTTCGACCTCGGCCCCTACTACCTGACCGCGCTGGTGTCCCTGCTCGGTCCCGTCACCCGGGTGGCGGCCGGCACCCGCAGGGCCCGCGAGCAGCGGGTGGTCGGCTCGGGGCCCAAGGCGGGCACGCTGTTCCCCGTGAGCGTGCCCACCCACGTCAACGCCCTGCTGGACTTCCCAGGCACGGCCACGGCGGCGGCCACGTTCAGCTTCGACTCGGCCGTCAACCGCCGCATGATCGAGATCATCGGCAGCGAGGGGGCACTGTCGCTGCCCGACCCCAACACCTTCGACGGACCGCTGATGGCCCGCGGGCTGACGGACGCGGACTGGCGGGAGCTGCCGCTGTCCGGCACCACCGCGGGGCGGGGCATCGGGGTCCTGGACATGGCCAGGTCGATCCGCGCGGGCACGCCGCACCGCGCGTCGGGCGAGCTGGCCTACCACGTGCTGGAGCTCATGTCCGCCATCTCGGAGTCGGGCGAGCGGGCGGAGTTCCGTCCCATCGCCTCCACCCTGGCGGCGCCGGAGCCCCTGCCGGCGGACTGGGACCCGTACGCGGCCACCCTGTCCTGACCTGAGGCTGGGCGGCGGGAACACCGCCGCCCAGTTAATACCCGCGTATAGGGATGGCCTTGAGCAGGGCGGGCATTGTTACTTATAGTAATCACGCGGTAACAGCTCTCCCAGGGGGAACCCATGCGCGTCCTCATCCAGCTCCGCCCTGCCCCGGACGTCGTCGCCGCCGTCATCGACCCCGGCGTCCGCAGCACGGTCACCGACGTCGTCGCCGACCTGCCCGGGGTCCTCCTCGACCAGACGTTCACCCCCGTGGCCGTGCCACGGCCCGTCTCACCGCACGGCGCCCCGCTCTCACCGCACCAGCGGCCGGAGTTCTCGATGGCGCCGCAGGACGCCTCCGTGCTCGTGCGCGGCGAGATCTCCGACGGCGAGTTGTCCCTGCGCGCCGCGCTGCTGTCCTCCTCCGTACGCGAGGTCGTCGGCGTGTACGCCGACCCCAACATCCACGGCCATCCGACCTGCGGAAGCGACGGCCCCGTCGGCGACTGGGAGGAGGTCAGGCGTATCCTGCACGCCTACGACCTGTGGTCGGCGGGCCACGACGGCGAGGGCGTGGCCATCGCGATCGTCGACACCGGCATCAACGCCGACCATGTGGCCGCCCGCATCGGCCACGACGTGACGGTCGACGCGGAACGCAGCTGGAACCCGCCGGGGGCGAACACGCCGCCGGGCCAGTATCCCGTGGACCACGGCTCCATGTGCGCCTTCGACGCGCTGCTCGCCGCCCCCAAGGCGACCCTGCTCGACATCCCGATCCTGCGGGAGAACACGCTCGACGGCCTGCTGTCGGACGCGGTGGCCGCCTACGCCCACCTGGACACCGTGCTGCGCGCCATGCCGGCGCACGCGGGTTCCCTGGTGGTCAGCAACAGCTGGGGCCTGTTCTCGCCCGAGGGGGACTTCCCGCCCGGCCACCCCGGCAACTACTCCGACAACCCGGCGCACCCGTTCAACGTGATCGTGGGCAGCCTGGAGCGGGCGGGCGCCGACATCCTGTTCTCGGCGGGCAACTGCGGCCGCGACTGCCCCGACGGGCGGTGCGGCTACCCCGACCGGTCCATCGTGGGCGCCAACTCGCACCCGAGCGTGTTGTCGGTGGGCGGCGTGGACACCCGTGGCGAGCGGGTCGGCTACTCCTCGCAGGGGCCGGGGCGGCTGTCGGAGCGCAAGCCGGACCTGTGCGCGTACACGCACTTCGCCGGTTCGGAGGCCGTCGGCCCCGCCGACACCGGCACCTCGGCCGCCTGCCCCGTGGCCGCCGGCGTGGTGGCCGCCGTCCGCACGCACCGCCCGGCCGCCGAGTTGTCGCCCTCGCAGCTCCGTACGCTGCTGCACCGCACCGCCGACGACCGCAGCACGGTCGGCTTCGACTACGACTACGGTTACGGCATCATCGACCCGCCCGCCGTCCTGGCCGCGCTCGGCAGGCAGAACCGCAACCGCGCCGCCTGACGTGCCCATCGTCCAGGTGCGGATGCCGTCAGGCGCCACGCTCGGCGACGCGTTGCGCCTGCTCGGCCTGTCCGACGAGGACGCCGACACCGGCTACGGGCTCGTGGTCATCGCGCCCGGGCTGCAGGTGCTGCGCGTCACCGAGGAGGCGGCCGGGCGGGTCAGCCGCGACCTCGCCGACGTCTTCTCCGACCCCCGCATCGAGGGCAACGGGCCAGGTGATCGGTAACGCGTTGGCCTCAACCGGGCGGAGCCGCAAGAATGGCGCGATGGCTGACAGTGCGGAGACCGACTGGGTCTCCAGGTTCGCGGACGAGGTGATCTCGGAGGCGGAGCGACGCGCCCCGGGCAAGACGATCGTCTGCGCCTCCGGGCTGAGCCCGTCAGGCCCGATCCACCTGGGCAACCTGCGTGAGGTCATGACGCCTCACCTGGTCGCCGACGAGATCAGGCGGCGCGGCCGCAAATGCGTGCACCTGCTGTCGTGGGACGACTACGACCGCTTCCGCAGGGTGCCCGCGGGCATCGACCAGTCGTGGGCCGAGCACATCGGCAAACCGCTGACCTCGGTGCCCGCCCCTCCCGGCAGCTCGTACGCCAACTGGGCCGAGCACTTCAAGGCCCCCATGATCGCCGCCCTGCAGGAGATGGGCGTCGAGTTCCACGCCATCAGCCAGACCGCCCAGTACACGACGGGCGCCTACCGGGAGCAGATCCTGACCGCCGTGCGCGCGCGGGCCAGGATCGACGCCGTGTTGTCGCGGTACCGGTCGAAGGAGGTCGAGGACTACTTCCCGTACAAGCCGTACTGCGACCTGTGCGAGCGCGATCTGACGACGGTCACCAACTACGACGACGAGACAACCGAGCTGGCCTACACCTGCGAGTGCGGCTTCGGCGAGACCGTGCGGCTGGCCGAGCACGACCGCGGCAAGCTGGTGTGGAAGGTGGACTGGCCGATGCGCTGGGCCCACGAGGGAGTGATCTTCGAGCCGTCCGGCGTCGATCACCACTCGCCCGGCTCGGCGTGGGTCGTGGGCGCGCAGATCGTCGGCGAGGTGTTCGGCGGGCAGCAGCCGATCGGCCCCATGTACGCCTTCGTCGGCATCACCGGCATGGCCAAGATGAGCAGTTCCAAGGGCAACGTGCCGACCCCGGCCGACGCGCTGGAGATCATGGAGGCTCCGGTGCTGCGCTGGTTGTACGCCCGCCGCAAGCCCGCCCAGTCCTTCAAGATCGCCTTCGACCAGGAGATCCAGCGGCTCTACGACGAGTGGGACGCCCTGGGCCGCAAGGTCGCCGCCGGCCAGGCCCAGCCCGCCGAGCTGACCGCGTACCAACGGGCGGTGAGCACGGCCGCCGGGCCGCTGCCCGCCACCCCGCACCCGGTGCCCTACCGCACGCTGGCCTCCGTCGCCGACATCACCACCGGCGACGCCGAGCAGAGCCTGCGCATCCTGCGCGACCTGGACGGCGTCAGGGCGCTCGACGACACCCGCCCCCGCCTGGACCGGGCGCAGCGCTGGGTCGAGGCGCACCTGCCTGCCGAGTCGCGCACACGCGTGCGCGACTCGCCCGACCAGGAACTGCTCGACTCGCTCGGGCGCGGCGAGCGCGAGGGCCTGCGGCTGCTGGCCGACGGCCTGGACGACTGGACGCTGGAGGGGCTGACCACGCTGGTGTACGGCGTGCCCAAGCTCCAGGCCGGCCTGGACGCCGACGCCAAGGCCACACCTGAGCTGAAGGCGGCGCAGCGGGCCTTCTTCGCCCTGCTCTACCGGCTGCTGGTGGGCCGCGACACCGGCCCCAGGCTGCCCACGCTGCTGATGGCCGTGGGCGCCGACCGGGTGCGCAAGCTGGTGGGCGCGTGAACGGGGCGGTCGTGATCACCGGAATCTCGGCCGCCGGCAAGTCAACCGTGGCGCAGGCACTGGCCGAGCGGCTGCCCCGCTCGGCCCACGTGCGCGGCGACGCGTTCCGCCGCATGGTGGTGGGCGGGCGCGCGGACATGACGCCGGAAATGGCCGACGAGTCGCTGCGCCAACTCCATCTCCGTTACCGAATCGCAGCCGTCACGGCCGACATGTATTTCGACGCCGGATTCACACCAATAGTTCAAGATGTTTTTATTGGCGGTGATTTGGAGCGATTTACGAAGCTAGTCCGTACGCGTCCCTTGCACGTGATCGTCCTGGCTCCCGAGCCCGCCGAGGTGGAGCGCCGCGAGCGGGCCCGCGCCAAGTCCGGCTACGGCGGCGGATGGACGATTGCCCAGCTTGACGCGTCGCTCAGGCAGGAGACCGCGCGCATCGGACTGTGGCTGGACACCTCACGGCAGAGCGTCGAAGAGACCGTTGACGAGATCATTTCTCGGGCCGAGGAGGCCGTAATCGACTGAGATATCTACTTAAGGCGATCTATGCAAGGAGCTGTCAAGCGGATTGCATGTGCGGGGCGGAACCTAGGGGACATGAACAAGCAGCCTTTCGCCGCCAGCGTCAGTGTCATCGTCCCCGCGATGAACGAGGCCGAGAACCTTCCCCACGTCTTCGCAACGCTGCCTGAGTGGATCGACGAAGTCATCCTCGTCGACGGCAACTCGACCGACGACACCATCGCCGTCGCGCGTAGGCTGCGCCCCGACCTCCGGGTCGTCGTGCAGACCCGGCGCGGCAAGGGCAACGCGCTCATCGAGGGCTTCCAGGCCGCTCAGGGCGACATCATCGTCATGATCGACGCCGACGGGTCCACCGACGGCCGCGAGATCCGCTCCTTCGTCGCCACGCTCATGAACGGCGCCGACTTCGCCAAGGGCTCCAGGTACGCCCCTGGTGGCGGCTCGGACGACCTCAGTCCGATCCGCTCGCTCGGCAACAAGGTCCTGACCGGGCTCACCAACCTCCTCTACGGCACCCGCTACACCGACCTCTGCTACGGCTACAACGCCTTCTGGGCCCGCCACCTCGACTCCCTCGACCTCGACTGCGACGGCTTCGAGATCGAGACCCTGATGAACGTCCGCGCCGCCCAGGCCGGCCTCATCATCCGCGAGGTCCCCAGCCACGAGCGCTCCCGCATCCACGGCGTGAGCAACCTGCACGCGGTGCGCGACGGCTGGCGCGTGCTGCGGACGATCTGGCGCGAGCGCTCCCGTGGCACCGCGGTCGCCGCGCAGGCCCAAGTCGCGCTTGCCAAGTGAGGAGTGACATCCTCAGACAATGCGCTACATAGTGATCGGAGCAGGAGCAGTCGGGGGAACCATCGGCGCCCGCCTGTACCAAGGCGGGCACGATGTTCTCCTCATCGCGCGGGGGGCCCACCACGAGGCCCTCAAGCGCAGCGGCCTGCGGCTGATCACCCCCGACTCCGCCGAGACCCTGGACATCCCCGCCGCCGACGGCCCCGTGCCCACGCGCGATGACGACGTGCTCATCCTGGCGACCAAGTCACAGGACACGATCGCCGCGCTGGCCCCATGGCCGTCCGACCTGCCCGTGGTGTGCGCCCAGAACGGCGTGGCCAACGAGCGCATGGTCCTGCGGCGCTTCGAGCGCGTCTACGGCATGTGCGTGTGGTTGCCCGCACAGATGCCGGAGCCCGGTGTCATCGCCGCCCACGCCTACCCCTACTCCGGCATGTTGCACGTCGGCCGTTATCCACAGGGTGTGGACGAACTCGCCGAGACCATCGTCTCCGACCTCGGCAAGCGCGGGCTCGTGGCCAGGACCTCGCCGCAGGTGATGCGCTGGAAGTACGCCAAGCTGCTCAGCAACCTCGGCAACGCCGTAGAGGCGCTCGTCGGTCACGTGCCCGGCATGTCCGACGTGGCCCAACGCGCCAGGGCCGAGGCCAGGACCGTGCTGGCGCGCGCCGGCATCGACTACGCCACCCCCGAAGAGGAGTCCGAGGCCCGCGGCCACAAGGTGGACCCCCGTCCCATCGAGGGCATCGACCGGTCCGGCGGATCGTCCTGGCAGAGCCTGGCCAGGGCCAGCGGCTCCATCGAGGCCGACTACCTCAACGGCGAGATCGTCCTGCTGGGCCGCGAGCACGGCGTGCCCACGCCGGTCAACGAGACGCTGCGGCGCGAGGCCAACAGGGTCGCCCGCGAGCGGCAGGCGCCTGGCTCGATGCCGCTGGAGGGCCTGCTGGCCCTCATCGACGGGCGTTCCGCAGCCGGATCCCGCTGAACTGGAGGGTGCTGGCCGTCACCTCGTTCCAGAACGGCCACAGGTTGTCCAGCACCCTGAGCTGGATCCCGGCCTCCTCGTGCAACTCGAACAGGTCGCGTACCGGCTCGGGCGGGCCCAGCGGCACCACGGGGCCCGTGGCGACCACCGCGTGCGGCGGGTCGCCGATGGGCGCGAAGTCGTCGGCGGGCAGGCGGTAGGCGTACAGGCGGACGTCCATCAGCGCCCTGAGCCAGCCGTACTCGATGGCGTGCACCCGGTCGCCGCAGCCCGAGCCGATGATCCTGGCCGCGTCCTCCTGCGTGCTGTCCGGCCCGAGCCAGGCCATCGCCCGCGGGCAGGCACGCGGGAACCAGTAGTCGGGGCAGCGCTCGTGGCCCACCGCCCACACGTACGGCTTGGAGAGATTGCTGGTCACGGCCACATGCGGGATGAACCGTTCGATGGTCGGGTCTTCCGAGAAGTGCAGGACTTGGCCCGGCTCGGGTCTCATGGACGCCATCATCGCGCATACACCGCCGATCTACGGGCAGTGGAGACGCTCTCTTCGACAAGGGGTGAGTTGGATGATCGTACTCGGAATGATACTGATCCTGCTCGCCGGTGCGGCCTTCGCTCTGGTGCTCACTGAGGAGAGCTCCAGGTACATCCTGTTCGGCTACACCTTCGAGCTCAACCACGTTGAGATGTTCCTGGCCGGGGCGGCCGCGGCGGCCGTCCTGCTCCTCGGCCTCTGGGTCATGGCCTCGGCCTCGCGCAGGACGGCCCGGCAGCGCCGCCGGCTGCGTACTGCCAGGGCCGAGACCTCCGACAAGGTGGCCCGCCTGGAGGACGAGAAGCGCAACCTGGAGCGGAAGCTGGAGCGCGAGCACAAGCACGCCCCGGCGCCGGATGACCAGCTCGTCGCCCGTGGAGGCGACGAGCGGCGCTAGAACTTCATCAGGTCACGTCCGCGCTCTGGCGCGAGGGCATCAGCTTGCCCTCGCGCCAGAGCGCGAATCCGGTGATCACCGCCCCGAGACCCTCCCAGAGCCCGACGCCGAAGAACTCGCCCGGCGCCGCGCCGGTCAGCACGAGCGTGCTGAAGACCGCGAACGTCACGAGCCGGAAGGGCACGGTCCAGCGGAAGAACGGGGTGAAGTCGTGTGAGGCGGCGAACAGGTAGTAGACGCCCATATTGACGGCGGCCATCGACGAGGCGGCCATATAGACCAGCGTGTAGTCGCCGGCGGGCCGTACATCGAGGACCTCGAAACCCAGCATGGCCAGCAGCGTGTCGGGCGAGATCAGCCCGAGCAGGCCGAGGGCGAAGGCGAGGAAACCGAAGACCGCGATGGTCCATCCGGCGAAAGAACGCGGTAGACGCACAGAAATCCTTCCAAAGGGGGGTGTACTCTGCGAGGCGATCTATCATGCACCCCGGAGGTCGCATGCCCCCCACACGTGGTCGCCCCATCGCTCTCAAACTCCTCATCCTGCTGCTCGTTCCGCTGCTGTCCCTGGTCGGACTCTGGGCGTTCGCGGCGGGCCTGACCGGCGGCGATGGCGTGCGCCTGCTGGCGATCAACGACCTGGCCACCAAGCTGGCCACCCCCTCGGAACAGATCAACATCGAGCTGCAGAACGAGCGGCTGGTCTCGGTGGAGTTCCTGGTGACCGGGCAGGGCGCGGACACGATGGCCGAGCAGCGCGGCCGTACCGACCGGGCCGTTAAGTCCTTCCGCTCGTTGTCGGGAACGTTGCGCGACCTGTCGCCCGAGATGACCGCGCAGCTCAACGCGCTGAACGTGAAGATCGACCAGCTCGCCGACGTGCGGAGCGAGGTGGACGGCACGCTCGTCGCCCCGCTCGACGTCATCGAGGGCTACAGCCAGATCGTGGACTCCTCCTTCCGCCTGTACGACGCCATGGTCCTGGTGCCGGACATGGTCCTGTTCCAGCAGGCCAGGGCGGTGACCACGCTCGGCGAGGCCAAGGACGTGCTGTCCAGGGAGCGGGCGCTGGTCGCGATCGTGCTGGCCAGGGGCAAGGTCGAGCCGCGCGAACGCGAGGCGTTCACCGGGATGGTGGCGACCAGGCGGCTGCTGTTCGCCCAGGCGATCTCGCATCTGGACGCCGACCTGCGCGGGCCGTTCGAGAAGCTCAAGTCCTCGCCGGTCTACCGGGAGTTCCTGGAGGCCGAGGACTCCATCAGGGGCCAGGCCGCCGCCAACGGGCTGCCCGCCACCGCCGCCACCTGGCCCATCGACGGCGAGAACCTGTGGAGGGCCGTCGAGCGCACCCAGGCGGCGGCCGTGAAGGGCATCACCGACCGGGTGACGCCGACGGCCATCGGCATGCTCATCAAGATCGGCGTGGCCGGCGGCGTGGGCCTGATCGCCGTCATCGCCTCCATCCTGCTCTCGCTGCGCTTCCGCAAGCGCCTGGTGCGCGAGCTGGCCGGGCTGCGCGACGCCGCCACCGAGCTGGCGGAGGTACGCCTGGCGGGCCTGGTCAAGCGCCTGCGCACCGACGCGGGACCGCCCACGGCCGCCGAGATGGCGCCGCTGGAGGTCAGGACGGACACGTCCGAGGTACGCGACATCGTGCACGCCTTCAACGACGTGCAGTCCACCGCCATCGAGGCCGCCGTCAGCCAGGCCAGGCTGCGCCACGGCGTCAACCAGGTGTTCGTGAACCTGGCCCGGCGCAACCAGTCGCTGCTGCACCGGCAACTCCTGCAGCTCGACAGCATGGAACGCGGTGAGGAGGCGCCCGAGACGCTGGCCGACCTGTTCAAGCTCGACCACCTCACCACGCGCATGCGCAGGCACGCCGAGAGCCTGATCATCCTGTCCGACCAGGCGCCCGGCCGCGGGTGGCGCAACCCGGTGCCGATACTCGACGTCCTTCGCGCCGCCGTGGCGGAGGTGGAGGAGTACGAACGTGTGGAGGTGCTCGCGCCGCCGCCCATCGCACTGGTGGGCTCCGCGGTCACCGACGTCGCCCACCTGATGGCCGAGCTGATCGAGAACGCGACCCTCTTCTCCCCGCCCAAGACCAGGGTGGACGTACGCAGCGCCGGCACCCCGCACGGGCTGGTCGTGGAGGTGGAGGACCGCGGGCTCGGCCTGCCGCGCGCCGAACTCGACGAGCTGAACGACCGGCTGACCCGCACGCCCGAGTTCGACCTGACGCACGGCGAGCAGCTCGGCCTGTTCGTCGTGTCCAAGCTCGCGGCCAGGCACGGCATCAAGGTCTTCCTGGTGCCCTCGCCGTACGGCGGCCTGACCGCGACGGTCGCCCTGCCCGCGTCCATCCTGACCGACCAGCCCGCCCTGGCCGGCCGCTAGCCCGCGGGTCGCGCCGGGGGCACGTAAGTGAGCCCACCCGACGCGCGGGCGGCGGCCGTGGCCAGCAGCCGCTCGTACGCGTGCGCGGCCAGCAGCCCTTCGGCCTCCGCCGGCGTGAAGAAGCCGTAGTCGTCGAGCTCCTCCGCCTGCAGCTTGATCGGCGTGTCGGAGCGGACCTGCCCGCAGTCGAACATGAAGGTGACCACCGGGTAGGGCGTCCGCGCCAGCGCGTCCACCCAGCTCACGGTCAGCAGCCTGCCGGCCTCGACGGAGAGCCCGACCTCCTCGGCGACCTCCCTGACGCACGCCTGCGCGGGGTCCTCCCCCGGGTCGATCATGCCGCCGGGGAACGACCAGTGCTCCCGGTAATTGGGGTCGACCAGGAGTACCCGGTCGCGCTCGTCGGTGATGTACGCCGCCGCCCCCGCGATCACGCGATGGACAGTGGCCCAGAAATCATCGTTCACGCAGGCACTATGGCAGAACCATCCGTCAGGCAGGTGTCGGGCGCCGATCAGCCCGCCCTTGACCGCGACGCCGCTCAGAGACGCAGGAACGGCTCGCTGAAGTGGGAGGTCGCCATGATCGCCCGCTCGGCCCTGAGCGCGGCCAGCACCTCGGTACGGGTGCGCACGGCCGCCTCCTGGTCATCGTCGTAGAGGTAGCGGATGCTCGGATCGGCCACCTGCACGGGATGGTGAACCAAATCCCCCGTCAGCGCCACCTCACCGACCCTGACGATCTGGTGGCCCGGGGTGTGCCCGGGAGCCAGGTGGACGTGCACGCCCGGCGCCACCTCGGCATCGCCCGCCACGGCGTGCAGCTGTCCCTTGATGACGGCGAGGATCTCATCCAGCATGCGGCCGCCCGCGGCGTCCAGGTCGGCCTGCTGGACCACGTGCCTGGCGTTCTCGAACAGCGGCCTGCCGCCGGCGACCGCGCCCGAGGCGTGGTCGCTGTGCAGGTGGGTGAGGATGACGGTGCCGATCTCGGCGGGCGCGACGCCCGCGGCGGCCAGCTCGCCGGCCAGCGCGCCGGGAACGGGAGCCCAGCTCGACGCCGGCGAGTCCGCGGCGCCGACGCCGGTGTCGACCAGCGTCAGCCGATCCGCGGCGTCGCGGATCAGGAAGCAGTGGAAGTGCAGGAGCCAGGGCTCGTCCGGAAGTCCGGAACCGGGGAAGATCTCGCCCGTCGGACGGCGGAGCTCCGCGCCCATGGGGCCCACTGCGTCGCAGAGCGGCGTCACTTCGACGCCTGAAGCGGTGATCGGTCGGTGTGGCACCCGGTAAGACTAGGCGGCGACCGGCTGGCGCGGAACGTACTCGTTCTCGAGGTCGGCGGCGAACACGGCGCGGCGGCAGTTCGCGCACCGGTACATGATCGGGCCCTCGTCCAGCTCGTGGTGACACCGCGGACAGCAGTTGACGGTCTTCATGATGGTGCTCCCCCAAGGAGGCTTATCGGTGTTCGTACCTATGGAACCCTCATCGAGTTGCAGAGGTCCTGCATGCCACTTGACACGATGACGCTGCACCGACGGGGGTTCTGTGTCGCCCGGCACACCGTGTGCGGTAATTTTCCTCGCAACACGTCGCCGAGAAAATCATTCTCACTCCTACTGTCCCGGGTTCGCGGGTGAAAACCCGAGAACAGCCCGGGAATAGCCCAAGAGGGCTACATGCCCGCGAGCCGTCGGCCTACTTCCGTCCTGATCATCTCTCCGGTCCTGTGCGGTCCTGCGGCTCCCGATCGGGTGGGGCGTCGCCGCGATCCGGGGTCCGTACGGGTGCGGGCTCGCCGAGCCTGTCCGCCCGCTCACTCGCCCGTGTGACGTGCACCGGGCCCGAGGCCGAGCAGCGGATGTCTATCCGCACCTCGGTCTCGGCGGTCACGAACCGGGCCACCGCCCCGGCCCCCGGACCGGGCTCCACGGCACCGATCTGGTATCCCTGCGCCGGGCTCAGCGAGCGCAGGGTGACCCGGGAACGCTCGCAACGCGCGATGACGGTCCCGCCCGACGTGGTGACGCGCTTGGTGATCATCCGGGGGCCGGCCGGCGGGGCGGAACGCCGGGACGTCTTCCTGGAGACCGGCGGTTTCGACGGGGAAGGGGAGGACGGCGTACGGGACCTTGACGCCGATTCCGAAGGGAGCGGCCGCAGCCTCGGGGTCGCCTCGGTGAGCGCCCGCAGGACCTGCTCGGCCGACATGATGTTCCGTGACGGGCCGGTCAGGGACTCGCCGAGGAAACCGATGACGGCGACGCCCGCCCCCATCGCGGCCAGCACCGTGATCAGCCAGGCGGCCACGGCGAGAAGCAGGCGGCGAAGCACTGGACGCTCCCCTCCCTCGCTGCGGACCCTGTGACGGGCAAGCATCCCTGTGCGGAGGCTAAGGGCCGGTTAAGGGGCCGATAACAGGCGGATGCGGCCGCCGGGGAAGCGGCTAATGTGCCCGAAATGGAGAGCCTGAGGTGAGGCGCTGGCTGACGCTGCTCGTCACGGCAACGACGTCGCTCGTGCTGCTCGCCCTGATGGTCCCGCTGGCATCGCTGGTCGGTTCGGTGGCGGAGAACGGCGCGCTCACCGAGGCCACCGGGGCAGCCGAGTTCGTCGCGAGGGCCGCGTCCGAGAGCGACCCGCGGGCCCTGGAGCCGATCATCGAGGGTGCCACGGCGGCGTGGGGGCACTCCATCACGGTGTACCTGGCGGACGGCCGCAGGCTCGGATCACCGCAGCCGCAGTCGGCCGCCGTCCGTCTGGCCGCCTCCCACGGCCGCAGCGTCACCGCCCGCGCGCCGGGCGGCAGCGAGGTACTGGTCGCGGTGCAGAGCGCCGGACAAGGGATGATGGTCGTCCGCGTCTTCCTGAGCGACGCCGCGCGCACCCGTGGCGTGGCGCCGGTGTGGGCCGGGATGCTCGTGCTGGGGCTGGTCCTGATCGGCCTGGGCATGCTCGTGGCGGACCGGCTCGCACGCGCGATCACCCGGCCGATGGCGACGCTGGCCCGCGTCTCGGACCTGGTGGCGGGCGGCGACGTCACGGCCCGTGCGGTACCCGACGGCCCGCGGGAAGTGCGCTCGGCGGCGGACGCGCTGAATCACCTGGCGGGCAGGATCGACGAACTGCTGATCCAGGAACGTGAGACCGTCGCGGACATCTCCCACCGCCTGCGCACCCCGCTCACCAGCCTGCGACTGGAGGCCGAGTCGTTGCGCGCGCCCGGGGAGGCGGCCAGGATCGAGGCCCGGGTCGGCGCTCTGCAGGGCGCGGTCACCGCGATCATCAACGAGGCGCGGCAGCGTACGCGGGAGCGTGCGAGTTGCGACGCGGCGGACGTGATCGCCGCCCGGGTGAGGTTCTGGTCGGCGCTCGCGGAGGACCAGGGCCGGGCCATCCGGGTCGATCTCGCGCCCGGCCCGCTCCTGGTGCCCGTCGGCGAGCCGGAGCTGGCCGCCTGCGTGGACGCCCTGCTGGAGAACGTCTTCGACCACACCGGTGTCCCCTTCTCGGTACGCCTGGAGCCGGCCGCCGCCGGCATCCGGTTCACCGTCGCCGTACCGGAACTTCACAACGACCCGGCACGAGCCCTTGATCTCGCCCGTCACACGGCCGAATCCGCAGGCGGTTCCCTGCTGCTCGTGGGCGCCCGCGACGGCGGCGCACACGTGGTCCTCGTGCTGCCACGGCACTTAGCTGCGACTTAGCTTTGCCGCAGCCCGGTCTTATCTTGACCAGGTTTTTACTTTGCGCCATGAGAAACACGACGAAGCACCTCATCGCAGGCGCCGGCATCATCGCGGCGCTCCTCGGCGGCAGCGCCTTCACCGCGGCCTCGGCCAACGCGGCCGACCGCCCCGACCGCACCGCCACTGCCAGGACGGCCGCGCAAGAGAAGAAGATCCAGGAGATCTCGGAGGAGCGCGCCGTCGAGATCGCCAAACTGAGGGCCGCCCGGGCGGGCCTCACTGTCGTCAAGGCCGAGCGCGTGACGGTCGACGGCGTGCCGACGTGGCGGGTCGAGTTGCAGAAGGGCCGCACCAAGTACGTCGTCGACATCGACGCCCGTACCGAGAAGGTCGTCAGCTACGACCGCACCCGGGTCGCCGCCGGTTCCTGATCTCCCTCTCCTCCTCCGGTTTGTTGAACGGCCACCGTGCTGACAGCTCCGCGGCGGCCTCCATGATGTCCACCCCCGCCATCGTGATCTGCACATCCGGGCGGGGGTGGACCGCTTCGCCCCGGGTCCCGTCCGACCTTCCGAGTCGGACGGGACCCTTGTCCGCTCCGGAATCACGGCGGCTCGCCCGCGTCAACCTCGCGGCTGACAGGGTCGTACCGAGGCGAAACAGCCGCACGATTGGAACGAGTCATCCGCCGGAGGCACCCCATCTCCACAACCGCGCCTTACCGCGTCGCGAATGTCGCGGCTGTCGTGAATGTCGCGACTGTCGCGACTGTCGCGAAGGGAGACACGCATGCATGCCACACGGCCGCGGGACGGGACTCTCGCCCGGCCATACGCCTTTTTTCGGGTGATTTCATTGGATAGCGGAGGAATCAAGTAAGCTGCTACCAACATGTAAGCCTCTGTCGTCACAATCGAAACATGAGTGTGCTGGCGTTGCGCCGACCAGGCTGGGCCGGACGACGGAGAGGACAGAAGGCGGACCTCAAGGTGATGACGGCACTGAGAGACCCACGGATACCCGTACGACACCCTGCGGACCGCGGCGACGGGCATGCGCGCCGCCAGGAGCCACGACCGTAGGAAAGCCCGCGGAACGTGCACGGGGGCGCAGCTCCCCCGCAAGCGGGATTGGCCGCCGCTCAGTCGTAACCGGCACGGCGGCGGCGCGCGCGTCCTACCAGGTGGCGACCCTCGGATCGCCACCGGCATGGAGTTGTCCCGAAATAGTCCCCCATGAGTGGGCGTGGCTTGGGCAGGTCACCGACGGGGCCGGCCGGGGCCGCTATGCAGAGAAGTGTTCGCGTTGGAGGGAGTCGGATGCGGACGAGTCTGGTTGTGGAGGCGCTCGATCGGGTGCCGGTTTCGGTGACGCTGTCACCCGGCCTGTCGATGCTGGCGCTGATCACCGATGCGCTGTCCGGCCGGGGACGTGGAGCCCCGGAGAGCTGGCGGCGGTCGCTGCGCGCGGCGGCCGGGACCCAGGATGTGATGGTGGTGCGGTCGCTGGCCTGGCCCGGTTACAGCGTGCTGCCCGACGTGGTGCTGCCGGGAGACTTCACCCGGGACGTGGACGTACCCGCGCAGGTGGCGATGCTCCGGGACCTGAGCCCCGACGTCCTGCTGAGCGAGCTTGAGGAGATCACCGACGGCCGGCCGGCGCCGCACTGGCAGGGCGCGGTGAACTATCCGAAGCGCTGGCTGCACGGCTACGCCGGCCTGTTGGAGGCCTCCTGGGCGGCGATGAGCCCGATCTGGCGGCAGCTCAGGCCCGTCTTCGACCGCGAGGTCGAACGGGTCGCGGTGGCCGCCGCCCGCGGCTCCCTCGACGTGGTCCTGGACGACCTGCACGCCAACACCAGCTACCAGGAGCAGACCCTCAGCTTCCCCGACGCCGAACCGGACACCTTCGCCATCGGCTCACGCACCCTGGTGCTCAAGCCGATGCTGGCCGGCTCGCAGGCTCTCATCGCCCGCCTGGACGGCCCCCACGCGGTCTGGATCGGCTACCCGGTGCCCGGCCTGGCCAACCCCCAACCGGTGGCCGGCCGGCAACGTTCCGACGAGCTCCAGTTCTTCCTGGGCGAGGCCCGTACGGCCATCCTGACCTGCCTGCAACAGCCCCTGACCATGGGCGTCCTGGCCCGCCGCATCCAGCAGGCGCCGAACATGGTGTCCTACCACTGCGACCGCCTCGAATCGGCCGGCCTCATCACCCGCATGCGCCGCGGACGCGAGATCTACGTCCACCGCACCCAGCGCGCCCAGATCCTCATGGACCTGTTCACCATCTGACGACCCCCTGCGGGCGCCGTCGTCGCCTCCGTCCTCCCCCTGTACGGCCGACGCGGAGGCACCGGACGACGTCGCCCGCACCCCGGCATCCCGGGAATAGCCCGACAGGGCATGGTGTTGTATGCCGTGGAACCTGTGGTAGGTTCCGAACCGAGTGTTGAGCTTCAGCTCCACTTGATGTGTCCGTCCGAACTTCTTCTTATTTCGGACTTCTCATTCGATCTTCGCCGGATCTTCCCGATCCGCGCGTGATCTCCACAGCAGGCCCCGCCCTTCTCCTCGGCGAGGAACGCCTCCTACGCGAGGTGCTTCTCCCAGGCGAGGAGCTTCTCCTACGCGAGGAGCTTTTCTACGCGAGGGGCTTCGCCTAGGCGAGGGGCTTCTCCTAGGCGAGGGGCTTCTCCTAGGCGAGGAGCTTCTCCCAGGCGAGGAGCGCGGCCCGCTCCATCTCATCTCTCATCACCACGCCGACGACCCTTCACGAGGGTCCGGCCGATCATCACCCAAGGGGACTTTCATCATGTCCACCCAGACTCACACCATTCCGCAGCAACGTTCTTCCGCCCAGATCCACCAGGTCAGTGGCCTCCTGGACGTACGCGACAAATCCGCCTTCATCCGGGCGGGACACCTGCCGGGACCGGGCGACGTGCGCCTCCCTCCCGAGAAGACGCGCCAGTACGACCTGCGCCCCGGCGACCACGTCACCGCCTCCTTCGCCGGCCACAAGCTGGTCGGCGTCGAGTCGGTCAACGGCGACACCGAGTGGCGCGGCCGTGCCCGGTTCGCCGAGCTCACGCCCGTACATCCGACCGAACGGCTCACCCTGGAGACCGAGTCGCTCAGCACCCGCGTCATCGACCTGTTCGCACCCATCGGCAAGGGCCAGCGCGGCCTCATCGTGGCGCCGCCCAAGGCGGGCAAGACCATGGTCCTGCAGGCGCTGGCCGCCGGGATCACCCGCAACCACCCCGAGGTGCACCTCATGGTGCTGCTGGTGGGGGAGCGTCCTGAGGAGGTCACCGAGATGCGCCGCGGCATCGACGGCGAGATCTTCGCCTCCACCTTCGACCACCCCGACCGCGACCACACCGCCATCGCGGAACTGGCCATCGAACACGCCAAGCGACTCGTGGAGGCCGGCCGCGACGTGGTGGTCCTACTCGACTCGCTGACCCGGCTCGGCCGGGCCTACAACAACCTGGCGCCCGGCGGCGGCCGCGTCCTGACGGGCGGCATCGACGCCCAGGCGCTCTACCCGCCCAAGCGCTTCTTCGGCGCCGCCCGCAACGTGGAGGGCGGCGGCTCCCTCACGATCCTCGCCACCGCACTGGTGAACACCGGCTCGCGAATGGACAACAACCTGTACGAGGAGTTCAAGGGCACCGGCAACATGGAACTCCACTTGGTCCGCGAACTGGCCGAACGCCGCCTCTTCCCTGCCGTAGACCTGGACGCCTCAGGCACGCGCCGCGAGGAAATCCTCATGCACACCAAGGAACGTCAGGTGGTGTGGCAGTTGCGACGCATGCTGACCGCCCTGGAAAAGCAACAGGGCCTGGAGATCCTCGTGGACAGGCTTCGCTCCACCCCGTCCAACGCCGCCTTCCTCGCCGAGGCAACCCCCTGACCCCACCCGACCCGCCCCGCAGGCCACACCGCACCACCTTGCCCGCCCACCGGACTGTCCACGGCCACGCATCGACACCACTCGCCACCGGCCCCGACACCACCCCGTCCCGGCCACAGGCCACCCAGCCGCCGCTTCGGGGCATCCGCCTCTCCGGTGCACAGCGCCCCAGCACACCGGCCCCGCGCCGCCCACCAAGCCGGCCGCGCCCCCGCAGCCCGCCCGACCTGGTGCCGCGTCGGCGAGAAGCCGTACGAACGAGCCCGGCGCAACGCACGGCGGCCGGCGCACAGGGCGGAACAAGGACTCAGCAGAACGTCGGCTTGCCGGCGTCCTTCGGTACCTCTGGCATGGAGTCGACGACCTCCACCTTCATCACCGCCGTACCAGAGGTCCGAATCTCCTTGGCCTGTCCGCCCTCCTGCTGCCCGATATAGCTCTGGTAGCCCAGGAACCGGTATGTGCCCTTCTCGAAGATGAGCTCCCCACGCTCCCAACCGTCCCGCACCTCGTACCTGATGGAAGCGCCGACCCCGCGCCGTCCGGCGGGGTCGGCGAGGTCCGGGACGATGGTCACGACGGGCATCATCGACAACGCGCCGAAGACCGTGGCCCTGGCCTGGGAAGATGCGAGCGGGTCCTGCGCCACGCCGAGCAACGACATCGCGACGGCCTTCTGGACCCGCATGCCGATCTCATCCTCGCCCAGGTTCGTCTCTCCTCGTCTGCGCTGGTCCGACCGGACGAACGCCTCCGCGTGCCGGCGGACCTTCGCAAGGAGCCGGTCAGGATCGGCGGAGAGATCGGCGGGCGACAGCGGCAGGGCGGCGATGGAGCCTCCGCGGCACTGCCCTTCTCGTTCGTACTCCACCGCTCCGGGGGATGGCAGGTACTCCGGGTGTTCACCGCTGATGACGTGCACCTGCCCGTACGTCGAGCGCATCAGGGCCTTGCCGGATCCCTCGCCCGGCGTCCACACCTCCCGGCGCACCTCCTGGGTGTACTCGCCCTGGGAGCCCGAGCCGAACGTGATGTCCCGCCGGTCGATGTAGACGAACTGTCCCGGCCCCGGCCGTAGGTCTTCCTGAGTCACGACCGAGGCCGCCTTTCGTAGCAATTGGGCGGCACTGGCCGGCGGCGTATTGAACGGGGCGGTGGCGTGATCGCCACCCACCAGGATCGCTCCCGCGGTCACCGCCGCCGCGAGGCCCGCGGCCACGCCGGCCCTCATCGCGAACCGGCCGCTCAGCAGACCGCGCAGAGGCCGCAGAGGCCGCCGGGGCACCCGCGCCAGCGGACTTTGGCCACTCCCGGCCCACGCCGACTGACCTCGGCCACTCTCGGCACGCATCGGCTGGCCTTGGCCGTTCTCGGCACGTTCTGTCTCTTCGACCAGCAGCATCCAGGCCCGCGCGGTCACCTCGGGCGTTGGGCCCGGTCGGCTGTCGTGGTGGTCCTTGATCGCTTCGAGTTCGTTCGTCACAGTGCCTCCCCGGCGGGGCCGATGATCTTGCGGAGTTTCTTGCGGGCACGGTTGAGACGCGATCCCACCGTTCCCTGCGGGATGCCGAGAGCCTCGGCCACCTCGTCGTAGCTGAGCTGGGCGCACGCGACCAGCAGCAGGACGTCCCTGTCCCCGGCCGAGAGCCTGGCCAGGCCCGCCGCCAGCCGTGGCTGCATGACCGCCGCGGAGACCCGCTGGACCACGCGCTCGTCGTGGCTGCCGATCTCCTCGGCTTCGGCGCTCCTGGCCAGCGCCCGGTACCTGCGTGCCTCGCCGCGACGATGCTCGGCGACGAGGTTGGAGGCGATGCCGTAGAGCCAGGGGCGGGCGCTGGAACTGGTGAGGTCGAAGCGTTCCCGGCCGCGAAAGGCGCGCAGAAAGGTTTCTGCGGCGAGATCGTCCGCGGCCGATGAGCCCAGGCGCACGTCGATGTAGCGGTGGATGGAGACGAAATAGCGATCGAAGACGGCGCCGAAGCGATCGGGGTGACGCCTCGACGCCTCGATCACCTGTGCGTCGGTGCCCTCGCCAGGGGGTGCCGAATCTTGGAGGGGTGCTGTCATGCAGGCCGGCCTTCCAGGCGGTTATGTCGGAACACCCCTTGTTCGGCGATCCACCGATTCCTCTTCACGGTCCGTTGGTGGGGCGGGTGGGTTCGCTTGTAGCGCAGGTGGATGTGGGGGGAATCGGGGGTGCAGGAGAATGGGGCGCATGTTGGCTGACATCGTCGAATACCTTGCCTGTCCCGTCTGCGGTGCCGGCGTGTGGCTGGAGGGTGGGGCTGTGCGGTGTGGGGGTGGGCACTCCTTTGACGTGGCGAGGCAGGGATATGTCAGTCTGCTCGTCGGATCCAGGCCCCCGGGTACGGCCGACAACCCCGACATGGTGTCCGCGAGGGCCCGGTTTCTTGACGCCGGGCACTACGCCCCGTTGGCGGATGCTGTGGCCCAAGCGGTGCGGGCGCATGTGCGGGGTGAGAACGTTCCAAGAAAACATGAGTCCTCTACCGAAACCAATGACGGCGGGGAGTTGAGGGCGTACCGTGGGGCGGGAGTGGAGGCCGGTTTCGGCATGGGGCCGCGAGGCGCCGGGCCGGAGCGGGAAACCGTCGATGATCGTCGCGTGGCGGGCAGGGCCGTGCCGGTGATCGTCGATGCGGGTGCGGGCACCGGGCACTATCTGGCGACCGCGCTCAATGGGCTGGACGATGGCATCGGGATGGCGTTCGATGTGTCGAAGCACGCTGTACGCCGGGCGGCGCGGGTGCATCCCAGGGCAGGGGCGTTCGTGGCCGACGTGTGGCGCCCGCTTCCGATCAGGAGCGGGGTGGTCGATGTGGTGATCGACGTGTTCGCGCCCAGGAACGGGCCGGAGTTCCGGCGGATACTGCGGCCTGGCGGGGCCGCGGTGGTCGTCACTCCCGCGCCCGAGCATCTGAGCCCCCTGGTGGAGGAGCTCGGCCTGCTCTCCGTGGATGCGGAGAAGGAGCGCAGGGTGGCCCGCAGCCTGGAGGGTTTCGTCGAGACGGGACGGCGCTCGATAGAGTTCGAGATGGAGCTGGGACATGGTGACATCGCCCAGGTTGTCGGGATGGGCCCGAGTGCATGGCATAACGAGGCGAACACGCTCGATGAGCGAATCGCCGCATTTGTCTCCCGAAAAGTCGCGAAAAAGCAGCCCAAAGTAGTAACTCGTGCTGCGTTTCACCTATCTATCTTCGAGCCCGCACCCCGATCAAGACCTGTTCCTTGACGGACATGTGCGACTGGTGTTACTGATGGGGCATTTAGTCCGAAATTCCCCCACATTCTCGGAGCATTTCCCCGGCTTAGGCGCAATACTGGACGGCATCCCACGCCCCTGGGCGCGGGACATCAATGGGAGGGGGCGCGCCGGATGAAGGCGGAGGAACGCTGGCAGGCCAGGTTCCGGGCGTCGCGCATGACGCTGCCGTCCTGGGCGCGTCAGGCCCCGAACCGTTCCATCTATCGCTCCAACGCAACAGGAAAGTGGGAGGTCTACGCCTGGGACCGTGTGACCGGTGCCACGCGCCAGGTCACCGACCAGCCCAAGGGCACCGCGTACGCGGCGATCGACCCCACCGGCCAGTGGATCTACTGGTTCGCCGACACCGACGGGGACGAGTACGGCGTCTGGTGGCGCAAGCCGTTCGGCGGCGGCCCCGGCGAGCCGATCGCCCCCGACCTGCTGCCAGGCCAGCCCAGCGGCATCGCGCTGTCCACGACCGGCACCGTCGCGATCAGCCTGGCCCGCGGTGGCGCGTTCCGCGTCCATCTCGTACGCCCGGGCGAGGCGCCCGAGACGCTGTACGAGCACACGGAGGCCGCCTGGGTGGCCGCCATGTCCCTGGACGGCTCCCTCGTCGCGATCAACCACGGCGAGTACGGCGACTTCCGCCATCCGGCGCTACGCGTCGTCCGCCAGAACGGCCACACGGTCGGCGAACTGCACGACGGCCCCACGAAGGGCGTGATCGGCCTCAGCTTCGCCCCGGTCCCCGGCGACCGCCGGCTGCTGGCCCTGCACGAACGCCGCCACCGTCACGAGCCCCTCGTCTGGGACCCGGTGACCGGTGAGCAGCGCGAGATCTGGCTGCGCGACTCCGGCGACCTGTCGGCCGAATGGTACGGCGACGGCCGCGGCCTGCTCATCCTGCGCGACGACCGCGCCCGCAGCTACCTGCACCGCTACGACCTCGCGGGCGGCGGCCTGACCCTCATCGACACGCCGCACGGCGTGATCGAGGACGCCGCGCCCCGGCCCGGCGGCCACGTCGAGTACTCCTGGTCCAGCGCCTCGCGCCCGCCCGTCATCCGGTCGAGCAACGGCCAGGTCGTGGTCAACCCCATCGGCCCGCCGGCCCCGCCGAGCGTCCCCGTCGAGGACATCGACGTGGAGGGCGAGGGCGGCCGGATCCACGCGCTGGTGTCCAGACCGGAGGTGGGCGCCGCCCCGTACCCTGCCGTCTTCCTGCTGCACGGCGGCCCGACGGCGCACGACCGCGACACGTTCTCGCCGGAGGTGGCGGCCTGGGTGGACGCGGGCTTCGCGGTGGTGCGGGTCAACTACCGGGGCTCGACCGGGTACGGCTCGGCCTGGCGCGACGCGCTGCACGGCGACGTGGGGCACATCGAACTGGCCGACGTGGCGGCCGTGCGGCAGTGGGTGGTCGATCGGGGCATCGTGGACCCCGCCAAGACGATCCTGGCGGGCTCGGCGTGGGGCGGCTACCTGACGCTGCTCGGCCTCGGCACCCAGCCGGACCTGTGGGCGTGCGGCATCGCCGCGGTGCCGATCGCCTGCCACCAGACCTCCTACGAGGACGAGGCGGAGAGCCTGCGCGCCTACCATCGCGTCCTGCTCGGCGGCTCTCCCGACGAGCAGCCGGAGCGGTACGCGGCCAGTTCCCCGATCACCTACGTCGACCAGGTCGAGAGCCCGCTGCTGATCCTCGCCGGCGAGAACGACACGCGGTGCCCGCTGCGCCAGATCGAGAAGTACGTGGCGGCGCTGGCCGAGCACGGCCGTGAGCACGAGGTCTACACCTACGACGCCATCCGGGGCTCGCTCGTGGTCTCGGAGCGGATCGCGCAGACGGCGCTGCAGCTCGAATTCGCCCGCAAGCACGTCAGCGCACCGTGACGGTTGACAAAGTGTAAGAACATTTGAGACCTGTATCCTTGAGTGTCGGCCATCGGGCCTGTCACCATCACGCCAGCCGTAGTCAGCTGGAAAGGCGCACCTTGAGCCCCACATCCGCATGCCCGCGACAGGCGGCGACACCCCCGGAGCGCCCGCGATCATGCCGCCCACGGTGATCCGGCCCGACCCCGCCGCTCCTCAGGGCGCGCCACAACCACCGGCGGCCCAGGACCGCGACACACCACCCATCACACGGGACAGCGACACACCGCCTACCACACGGGACGGCGACACGCCGCCCACCACACGGGACGGCGACACGCCGCACACCGCACGGGACCGCGGGATTCGGCCGGCCGCGAGGGACCGCAAGGCGCTGCTACCGAGCGCGCAGGACCACGATGGCCAGGTCGTCGGCGCTGGGTTCAGAGGCGAACTCGGCGGCCCCCCTGCGGATGCGCTCGGCCACGGCCCTGGCCGACAGCCCGGCGCACTCGGCCAGCAGCCTGCCCAGGCCGCCGTCGTCGTCGAGCAGCCGCCCGCCGGAGCGCCGCTCAGTCACCCCGTCGGTCACGGCCAGCAGCACGTCCCCGGGATCCAGGTGGATGGTGTCGGCCTCGAAGACCACCTCGTGGAAGACCCCGAGCAACGACTGCGGCGTGGTCACCGCCTCGACCTTGCCGCTCGGCTTGAGCCGCAGCGCCTCCGGGTGACCGGCCGACACCAGACGGACCTCCAGCCCGTCCGGCACGGGCGTGATGTCCCCGTGCAGCAACGTCAGGAACCTGGCCCGCTCGCCCTCCTCCAGGATCGCCTGGTTGAGCCGGCCGAGCACGGCGGCCACGCCGTACCCCTCCCTGGCCAGCAGCCGCAGCGTGTGGCGCGCCAGGCCGGTCACGGCGGCGGCCTCGGGGCCGGTGCCGCAGACGTCGCCGATCGCGAACCGCCAGGAGTCGTCGCCCGCCTTGAACAGGTCGTAGAAGTCGCCACCGACCTCGTTGGCCTCGCCGGCGGGCTCGTAGATGACGCCGTAGTCGAGCCCGGGAACCTCGGGCTCGTTGGGCGGGAGCAGGCTGCGCTGCAGGGCGCGGTTGGCGGCGGCCTGCTGGGCATAGAGCCGGGCGTTGTCCATGGCCAGCGCGGCGCGCCTGCTGATGTCCTCGGCGAACTGGATGACCTCGTCGGGGAAGCGGTCGGGCCGGCCCAGGCACATCATGCCGAGGCTGCGCCCGCGCGCCGTCAGCGGCACGGCCAGCACCTGCGACTCGGGCAGGTGGATCGCGGAGGTCACGCGGGTGTCGGCGGCGCCGATGTCCATCTCGTTGAGCTGCTCGCGCAGCCCGTCGATCCTGGCCTCGTCGGCGTGCCAGAGGTAGACCAGCCGCAGCGGCCCGGAGTTGTCGGAGGTGTAGACGGCGCACCAGCTCGACAGCCGCGGCACCACGACCTGGGCGATGATCGCCGGCACCATGTCCGGATCGAGCGTGCCCGCCAGCAGGTCGCTGGCGTCGGCCAGAAACCCCAGCCAGTGCGGCCCCCTGCTGCTCTCCTCCAGCCATTCGGCTGCGACTCGGTCCGCGGAGCCAGGTAGCGTGAGCCTTGCCCAATGGACACGGGAATCGCCCGCAAAGGTGACTCCCCACTCCTCCACGTTGACGGAAGGCGGTTTTGGATCACCCTGGGAAAGGTTTCGTTGCCGCAGCTCCACCTGGACTGCGTCCCCGAAATGCTTCCAGATCACCTCAAACGGCTCGTCAGCGACCTGCTCGGCCAGATCGGCGGCGACCTGCTCGGCGGTATGGAGCACGCCACCGGTGGCCCACGCGGTCATCACCTCGCGCGTGAACCTCATCGCAGCCGTCACAGCGGTCTCGCCCGGCGCGAACGTCGCAGCCAGCACCGCATGGGGAGAAGCAGTCATCCACACGTGCCTACCACACTTCCCGCTGACTTGGGGTAAATCCAAGGACAGGACTACGAGCTACTCATCGTGACAGACTTGAATCACTCGCCGGAGCCAGCAGCGGGTGAAGGAGGCCCCATGACCACGGCCAAGGCCGCGCCAAGCTCAGAGGAGAGGACGTACACCGAATCGGATCTCGTACCCATCCTGGAGACTCTGTTCTCCTGGCGTGACGGCGACTTCCGGCGTCGGGTCCCTCATGCTCCTCCTGGCATCCTCAGTGAGGTGCGGCTGCTGCTCAACGAAGTGGCCGATCGTCGCGAACATCTCGCGAACGAACTGGTACGCGTACGTAAAGAAGTCGTCAAGGAAGGACGCTTCGGAGAGCGGCTGACGCCCGGCCCGGGCGTCGGAGCGTGGGCGGAGAGCGTCGAGTCGGTCAACATGCTGATCGACGCCCTGGTCAGTCCGGTGAGCGGCGCCGCGGACGTGATCGACGCGGTCGCCAAGGGTGACCTGTCGCGGCGGATCGACCTCGACCGCTCCGCGCGCGGCGAGGTACGGCGGCTGGGCAAGGCCATCAACGGCATGGTCGACCAGCTCGCCCTGTTCAACTCCGAGGTCACGAGGGTGGCCCGCGAGGCGGGCACGGAGGGCCGGCTGGGCGGCAGCGCCAACCTGCGCGGCATGTCGGGCAGCTGGCGCGACCTCACCGAGGCCGTCAACACGATGTCCTCGCGCGTGGCGGCGCAGGTGCGCGACATCGCCGTGGTGACCACCGCGGTGGCCAAGGGCGACCTGAGCCGCAAGGTCACGGTCGACGCCGTCGGCGAGATGTTCGAGCTGAAGAACACCGTCAACACGATGGTCGACCAGCTCTCCGGCTTCGCCGAAGAGGTGACCCGAGTCGCCCGCGAGGTGGGCACCGAGGGTCAGCTCGGCGGTCAGGCGCAGGTGACCGGCGTGTCGGGCGTCTGGAAGGACCTCACCGACAACGTCAACTTCATGGCCAACAACCTGACCTCCCAGGTACGCAGCATCGCGACCGTGGCGACGGCGGTGGCCCAGGGCAATTTGTCAAAGAAGATCACCGTTGACGCGCAGGGTGAGATCCTCCAGCTCAAGGACACCCTGAACACGATGGTCGACCAGCTCTCGTCCTTCGCCGACGAGGTCACCCGGGTCGCCCGCGAGGTGGGCACCGAGGGCAAGCTGGGCGGCCGGGCCGAGGTGAAGGGCGTGTCCGGGGTCTGGAAGGACCTGACGGACAACGTCAACTCCATGGCCAACAACCTCACCTACCAGGTACGCAACATCGCCCAGGTCACCACGGCCGTGGCCAACGGCGACCTGACCCGCAAGATCGACGTGGACGCCCAGGGCGAGATCCTGGAGCTCAAGTCGACCATGAACACGATGGTCGAGCAGCTCTCGTCGTTCGCCTCCGAGGTGACCCGGGTCGCCCGGGAGGTGGGCACGGAGGGCCAGCTGGGCGGCCAGGCGCAGGTGCGCGGCGTGTCCGGGGTCTGGAAGGACCTCACCGACAACGTCAACTCGATGGCCAACAACCTGACCTCTCAGGTACGCCAGATCGCGGCCGTGTCGTCCGCGGTGGCGCAGGGCAACCTGTCCAGGAAGATCACCGTTGACGCGCAGGGTGAGATCCTCCAGCTCAAGGACACCCTGAACACGATGGTCGACCAGCTCTCGTCCTTCGCGGACGAGGTGACCCGGGTCGCCCGCGAGGTGGGCACGCAGGGACAGCTGGGCGGCCAGGCGCGGGTGAAGGGCGTGTCGGGCGTCTGGAAGGACCTCACCGACAACGTCAACTCGATGGCCAACAACCTGACCTACCAGGTGCGCAACATCGCCGAGGTGACCACCGCGGTCGCCAACGGCGACCTGACCCGCAAGATCGACGTGGACGCCCAGGGCGAGATCCTGGCGCTCAAGACCACCGTCAACCGGATGGTGGACCAGCTCTCCTCGTTCGCCTCCGAGGTGACCCGAGTCGCCCGCGAGGTGGGCTCGGAAGGCCAGCTCGGCGGCCAGGCCCGGGTCGAGGGCGTGGAGGGCACGTGGAAGCGGCTCACCGAGAGCGTCAACGAGCTGGCGGGCAGCCTCACCACGCAGATCCGCGCCATCGCGACCGTGACCAGCGCCGTGGCGCGCGGCGACCTGACCCGCTCCATCGCCATCGAGGCGCAGGGCGAGCTGGCGGAGCTGAAGGACAACATCAACCAGATGGTGGGCAGCCTGCGCGAGACCACGCAGGCCAACCAGGAGCAGGACTGGCTCAAGTCCAACCTGGCCCGCATCTCCCGGCTCATGCAGGGTCACCGCGACCTGCTCGAAGTGGCCAAGCTGACGATGAGCGAGCTGACGCCGCTGGTGTCGGCCCGCTACGGCGCCTTCTACAGCATCCAGCCCGAGGGCGACCACGAGCTGATCCTCATCGGCGGCTACGGCGTGCGGCCGGAACGCGGCCCGCGCCAGCGCTTCGCGATCGGCGAGGGCATCGTCGGGCAGGCGGCGCTCGAAGGCCGGCACATCGTGCTGGACGACGTGCCGCCGCAGTTCGTCACCATCGACAGCGGGCTCAGCCGCTCCACGCCTGCCCAGATCGTGGTGTTGCCGATCCTGTTCGAGAACCGGGTGCTCGGCGTGCTGGAGCTGGCCTCGTTCACGCCGTTCGGTGAGGTGCACCTCGACTTCCTGACGCAGCTCGTCGAGACCATCGGCGTCACGATGAACACGATCATCGCCAACTCCCGCACCGAGGACCTGCTGACGGAGTCCCAGCGGCTCACCCGTGAGCTGCAGGAACGCTCCGACGAGCTGCAGCGCCAGCAGGAGGAGCTGCGCAGGTCCAACGCCGAGCTGGAGGACAAGGCGGCGCTGCTGGCCAAGCAGAACCGCGCGATCGAGATCCAGAACTTCCAGATCGAGCAGGCCCGCCGCACGCTGGAGGAGCGCGCGGAGCAGCTCGCGGTGTCCTCGCGCTACAAGTCCGAGTTCCTGGCCAACATGTCGCACGAGCTGCGCACGCCGCTCAACAGCCTGCTGGTGCTGGCCAAGCTGCTGACCGAGAACGCCGAGGGCAACCTGACCTCGCAGCAGGTGGAGTTCGCCCGTACGATCCACAGCGCGGGCTCGGCGCTGCTGCAGCTCATCAACGACATGCTCGACCTGTCGAAGGTCGAGGCGGGCCGGATGGACATCCACCCCATCCAGGTGTCGCTGCCGAAGATGATCGACCTGCTGGAGGCCGCGTTCGCGCCGCTGGCGCAGGACAAGGGGCTGTCGTTCACGGCGGACGTCGAGGAGGACGTGCCGCAGGAACTGCGGGCCGACGAGCAGCGCCTGCAACAGGTGCTGCGCAACCTGCTGTCCAACGCGGTGAAGTTCACGCCGCGGGGCGAGGTGAAGCTGCGCATCGCGATGGCCCCGCCCGGGGTCGACTTCGACGACGACAGCCTGCACGACGCCACCGACCTGCTGGCCTTCCAGGTGATCGACACCGGTATCGGCATCGCGCCCGACAAGCGGGACGTCATCTTCGAGGCGTTCAGGCAGGCCGACGGCACCACCAGCCGCAAGTACGGCGGCACGGGCCTGGGCCTGGCGATCTGCCGTGACATAGCGCGGCTGCTCGGCGGTGAGATCCACGTGGACAGCGAGCTGGGCAACGGCAGCACGTTCACGCTCTACCTGCCGGCCTCCTACACCGGGCCGCTGGCCGCGACAGATGCCGGCACGCCGCGCCGTCAGCTCATGACGCCGCCGTCGGAGGACCAGCCGTCCGGCACCGCGACGGTGCCGGAGCCGCCGCTGCCGTCGCTGGACCTGCCGATGCCCGAGCTGGTCGAGCCGCCGGTGGAGACGCCCAGCCAGTGGCAGGGCGACGATCCGCTCAGCGGCGCCAAGATCTTGATCGTGGACGACGACATCCGTAACGTGTTCGCGCTCACCAGCGTGCTGGAGCGGCACGGCTCGACAGTCGTCTACGCTGAAAACGGACGGGAGGGCATCGAGCAGCTCGAACGGAACGAGGACGTCGCGCTCGTGCTGATGGACATCATGATGCCGGAAATGGACGGCTGGGCCACGACTTCGGCCATCCGCCGCATGCCGCAGTTCGCGGATCTGCCGATCATCGCGCTGACCGCCAAGGTCATGCGGGGCGACCGGGAGAAGAGCATCGCCTCGGGCGCTTCCGACTACGTACCCAAGCCGGTCGACGTGGACCGCCTGCTCGAACGGCTGCGCGGCTGGCTCAGCCGCGGCCGGGGCGCCGCGTCCGACTCGTCAGCTTCGTCAGCCGAAGGGTCGTGATCGATGCCGGATCGTGCCAAGATCCTCCTCGTCGATGACCGCGAGGAGAATCTGATCGCCCTCGAAGCCATCCTCAGCTCGCTCGACCTGGTGCCGGTGCGCGCCAGATCGGGCGAGGAGGCGCTCAAAGCGCTGCTCAACACCGAGTTCGCGCTGATCCTGCTGGACGTGCGCATGCCCGGCATGGATGGCTTCGAGACCGCCGCGCACATCAAGCGCCGGGAGCGTACGCGCAACATCCCGATCATCTTCCTGACCGTGGTGGACAGCGCTCCCGACTATGCCTTCCGCGGCTACGCGGCGGGCGCGGTGGACTATCTGACCAAGCCGTTCGACCCGTGGGTGCTGCGGGCGAAGGTGTCGGTGTTCTCCGAGCTGTACAACATGAACAAACGCCTGGCCGAACAGGCGTCGTTGCTCCGCGACCGGGTCAGCGGCGAGTTGCCGCCGGGGGCCGGGGACCAGGCGTCGGTGCTGCCCGAGTTGTCGCGGCGGTTGACGGCGGTGGAGGACGAGCTGGGCAGGGTCAGGGAGCTGGCCCGCAAGTCGCAGGATCCGGCGCTGGCCGTACCGCTGGCCGACCTGAACGATCGCGTGACCCACCTGCGCGCCGGATTCGACGCCATCTCCTGATTCCCACGTGCCACCCCCGGGACGTCCGTCTGCCCCGGGGGTGTTTTCGTGTTCCGCGTCGTTCCCTGCCGGGCCGCGGCGTGTCACGGGCTGGAACCTTCTGGAACGCCTTCTCGGTGACAGGACGGACGATCGTTCGTCGCGAAGCACCGAAACGGTAGGGAGATCACCCGAATGACCATCAAGATCGAATTCCGCGAGCTGGAGCGTCTCGAGACGACCATCGTCTGCCGCGCAGAGGGCACCTGCGGCTAAATGATCCATGGCTGGGCTCCGGCGGCCGCCCGGTCCGCCGGGGCCCGGCCTGCCTGCCGTACGGCGACCGGAATCACGGGAGGGACGGTCATGCGAAATCCGAAGATCAAACATGCCATGGGGGGCTCACGCATCTCCCCCACCAAGATCATCATGGGGGCGTTGCAGTGGGGCATCGGCGTCGAGCTCACCGACGACGCGGATGGCAACGTGTGGCGGCTGCTCCATCTGATGGACGGCTCCCGCAGCACGGCCGAGATCGTGGCGGCGATGCTGGCCGAGCGTCCCGGGCTGGACGCCGACAGCGTCACGCTGGCGATCGGCTCGCTCATCGAGGCCGGGTTCGTGGAGGACGCCGCCGCGCCCCCGCCCGCCGAGCTGAGCCCGGAGGAGCTGGAGCGCTATGAGCGCAGCCGCCAGTACTACGCCTGGATCGACCGGGCGCCCAGGCCGTCGCCCTGGGAGGTCCAGCGCCGCCTGAAGGGCGCCAAGGTGTGCGTGCTGGGCCTCGGCGGGTCGGGCAGCGCGGTGGCGGCCGGCCTGACGGCCGGCGGGGTCGGCGTGCTCACCTGCGTGGACCACGACACCGTCTCGGTCTCCAACCTCAACCGCACCCTGCTGTACGCCGAGGCCGACGTCGGCAGCCCGAAGGTGGACGTCGCCGTACGCCGGCTGCGCGGGCTCAACAAACACGTAGAGGTACGCGGCGTGGACCTGCGCGTCACCCGGAGCGAGGACCTCGACGTGCTGATGCGCACTCACGACCTCGTGGTGTTGTGCGCCGACGAGCCCCGCCACAAGATTCCCTTCTGGGTGAACGACGCGGCCCTGCGCACGGGCACGCCCTGGCAGTTGTGCCTGTACGCCGGGCCCATGGTCGTGACCGGGATCTTCGTGCCCGGCCGGTCGGCGTGCTGGGCGTGCATCCCGGGCAGCGACGGCGGTTTCCCCGGTGTGGGCGAGGTCGAACTGCTGGGCGACAACGGTCCCAACGCGGTGATCGCGCCGTCGGCCAACCTGACGGGTCACACGGGGGCGCTGCTGGCCACGTACTTCCTCACGGGGCTGCCGGTGCAGGCGGTCGGGCGGGTCTTCCACCACAGCCTGACCAGCGTCGAGAACAGCTATTTCGTCGAGCCACAGCCCGGCAGGTGCGACGTCTGCGGGATGACCGGCGGCCGGCGCGAACCCCAGCCGGCACCCCAGGCGGCATCCGCCGCGGCATCCCAGGTGGCGGGTAGCGTCCCGACATGAGCGAGAGTCCCGGGTTGAACGGGCAGCCGCCGCTGGCCGAGGGGGTCCGGGTCACGCTGGTGCCGCTGACGGTCGTCGCGGAGCGCGGCGAGTACATACTCGGCGACCCGGCCGTGGGACGCTTCTTCGCCGTCCCGGAGATCGCCCTGCGGGTCATCGACGGGTTGCGGGCGGGCATGACCGTCGGGCAGTCGGGCGAGCACGCCTCGACCGAGGACGCCCGCGTGGACGGTCTCGACGTCGCGCGCCTGCTGCTGCGGGCCGGGTTCGTGGCGGAGATCGACGGCCGGCCGGTGCCGAGGGCGGACGGCACGACCCCGCCCCGCCCGCTGCACCCGGTGATGGCGCGGGCGGGCAGGATGGTGTTCTCGCTGCCCGCGATGGTGGGATACGCGCTGTTGCTGCTGCTCGTCCTGGTGACGTTCGTGCTGCGCCCGGGGCTGCGACCGGGTTTCGAGTCCCTGTTCATCGATCCGAGGCCCGCGCTGTCGTTCGCCGTGCTGTTCGGCCTGGCCGTGGGCACCGGCATGCTGCACGAGTTGTGTCACTGGTGGGCGGCCCGCAGCCTGGGCGTGCCCGCGCGCATCAGGTTCGGCCGGCGGCTCTACATCCCGGTCTTCGAGACCGACGTGTCGGGCCTGTGGAGCCTGCCGGCCAGGCTGCGTTACGGCACGTTCCTGGCCGGTATGGCGTTCGACGTGCTGCTGCTGGCCGCCGCGGTGGGCACGCGGCTGGCCTGGAGCCTGGGCGTCCTGGACGTGCCGCCCTGGGTGTTGCGCGTCATGGGCGTGCTGGTGGCCATGAAGGTGTTCGACCTGATGTTCCAGGGCCTGGTGTTCCTGCGTACGGACCTCTACGCGGTGATGATCACGGCCCTGGGCGGGCGCAACCTGGCCAAGGTGAGCCGCCTGCGGCTCAAACGTTTCCTGCGCCTGGCCAAGGCGGCCGAACGGGCCGAACTGGCCGCCGCCCACCCGCGCGACCTGGAGATCAGCCGCTGGTACACGGTGGTCTACCTGGCGGGCCTGATCTGGGCGGTGTGGTTCTTCAAGACGTGGTTCTACCCGTCGAGCTACGTCGTCATGAGCTGGATGGGCGAGACCCTCGTGCGCGCCTCGCCGACGGGCGCCCACTGGTGGCAGGCCGCGGTGGTCGGAACGCTGGTGAGCACCAACATCGCCTGGCCGATAGCCGTCTTCGCCAGGGAACGGATCGTGTTACGCAGGGAGAGGCACGCATGAAGTTCTGGCAGCAAGTCGTGCTCGTCAGCGCCCTGGCCGCCCTGGGCGTGGTGATGCTGCTCCTCGGGCTGCTCCCCGGGCGGGAACTGCTCGTCTCGGCGCCCGAGGGGCTGCCCTGCGCCGACCTGCCGGGACGCGCGGTGCCGTCCCTGGGCGCCAAACATCTGGCCTACCTCGGCGAACCTCACGAGCCCTACAACAGCAGGCCGCCGACCTCGGGCCCGCACATGCCGTGGATCATCAGCGCGGGCGTCTACGACGAGCCCGTCGCCAACGAGTACCAGGTGCACCTGCTGGAGCACGGACACGTCCTGCTGCAGTATCCGGCGGGCGATCCCGGGAGGGTGCGCCGGGCGCTGGAGGACCTGGCCAGGGAACGCCCCGACGAGATCGTCGTGGCCCCCAACCCCGACGTCCGCACGGGGATCGCGCTGACCGCCTGGGAGCGCATCGATCTGCTGCCCGGATACGACGAACGGCGCATCCGGCGCTTCGCCGACACGCTCATCGGCCGGTACGACCACGGCTGGTCACCGGGGGCCGCTTCCTGTGAATGACGGGGTCAGTGGCGGGCGCGTTCCAAGGCGTCCCAGAAGCCGCGCCGCAGCGCGTGCCGTACCTCGTCGTGCAGCAGGAAGTCGATCGGCAACGACGAGCCCTGCAGCAGCCGCGCCTCCAGGTCGGACGGCATGCGCGGCTTGCGCGCCAGCACCGCCTCCAGCCACAGCGCGGGCGCGTCCCTGGCCACCGAGTCGCCGAAGTCGTGCCCCTCGCGGTGGGCGGCCTTGACGGCGTCGGCCAGGGTGGTGGCTCCGGCCGTGGCGGCGGACGGCGGGGTGACGGGCGCGGCCTGCGGGCCGGTGTACGGGCCGAGCTGCGAGGGCTGGTAGGCGCCGCTGGACGGCGTGGAGAACTGGCCGGTGGTGGGGCTGGACGGCTGGGGCTGCGACTGGATCGGCCCCGTGATCGGCGCGGCCGGCGGTGGCGGCGGCTGCTCCTGCTGGTAACTCGTGTACGTCGGCAACACCGGCGGCGAGGCGGACTGGCCGCGCCCGGACGGAGGGCCGTTGGAGGAGGGCTGGCTGCTCGGCGGCGCCGCGTGGCTGCCACCGGACGCCTGCGGCAACGAGGCGGGCGGCAGGGACGGCGGCTGCACGGGCGGCAGCGAATGTCCGGACTGCCCGTTGCTGACCGGCTGGTGATGGCCGTTGGAGGACTCGGTGACGCCGGAGACCAGGTTGACGTACGGCCGCAGGTGGATCGCCCCCAGCTCCACCAGGTCGTCGCACTCCTGCCGCAACGACCGCGAGACGGCCCAGCCGCCGTCGGCCGAGATGTGGATGACGCTCACCCTGACGCCGAGGTCCTGCGCGTCGCAGACCACCTGCGCCAGGTCCTCATCGCCGCTGACCACCACGGCGTCGCAGATGGCGTTGTTGCGCGCCAGCGTCATCAGGTCGCGGTGGACCTGGGCGTCCACGCCTTCGCGGCGACCCGGCCTGATGCGTGACAACCTCAGCTTGAGGCCCGGAATGTCGGCCAGCGCGTCGTGCTCCGGCGTGCGGCGGCCCTCGACCGTCGCCTCGTACCAGTAGCACCTCAGCAGCGGCAGCCCGGTGCGCTCGCGCGACAGGCTGCTCACCAGCTGCAGCAGCCCTGGATAATCCCAGGAGACCGCTTCGCGATGACGCGTGCCGTGCACGGCCATCGCTCCATCAGCCAGCAGATAGCCAGCGTCCACGAACAGCGCACAGCGATCCACTGACACCGCCCCTTTCCTGGTGGTCCGACCTTGCTGGCTCTGCACCGTCAGAGACCGGACTCGGCGGCCCTCTCTCAGGGTAATGAAAGCAGGTGATCGCGCGAGGGTTAATCCCGACAGTTCGGCTCCTGCTTGCCGTCGCGCCAGATAGATCAGGCAGACCGTACCAGTTTGTCACGGTCACGATCGCGCCCGCACGCTCAGCGCGGCTGCTCCGAACAGGACCACGTCCTTGTCCGTGGCGATCGTCAGCCCGGGATCCACCCCGAGCTCAGCGCTGACCGTATCGACGTCCGTGCCGAACGTCATCTCCGCCACACCGTTGGCCGACCCGTCGAAGACGTTGCCCGCGTCCCGGTCCCCGCCGCCGGTGGCCAGCGCGCCGGACCCGAGCGAGACCCTGTCCCCGTGGAGGTCGGCGTCGCCCTCCCAGGTGACCAGCTCGACCCTGGCCGGCGTGGCCGCCGGGCTCAGCCCGCCGAGCGGGATCCGCACCCGCGACGCCTGCCCGCCGATCACGCTCGCCGTGTCGAGCACCACGGCCTGGCTGTACGGCTCCGCCGGATCGGTGACGATCAGCACCAGGCTCCATCCGGCATGCCGCGAGACCCCCTCCGTCATCGGGGCGTCGGCCGCCCACCAGGTGCCGTTCGCGCGCACGTCGCCGGCCAGGTCGCTCACGTCGGCGAACGCCTGGTAGGCGACCCCGAGCGGCAGTTCGCGCATCGTCACCTCGCTGGGCCGGACGGTCAGGTATTTACGCCGTCCCGGCGGCCTGATCTTGATAGGGCCCGCCTGCTCGCTCGCGGCCGACCAGTAGAGCCCGGCCCACACGACTCTGCTCCCCTTCGGCAGGGCGAGCGCCGCCCCGCTGGAGGACGCGGTGTCGGGGCGGTTGTCCTGGTCGAGCGCGGTCATCGGCCACAGGTCGTTGTCGCGCTGCGCCCCCTGCCGCCGCCTGGCCTCCGCGCAGCCCGTATGTTCGTCGGGGCAGCTCAGCAGCGTGTTGCCGATCGCCCTGACGGCCACCTTCCCGTCGGTGGCGAACCTGGCGGGCGCTCCCGCCTGGCGCACCCCCTCCTCGGCACGCGCCCGAACCCGCAGCGGGCCGGCGGCGATCCGGACGGCGGGCCCCGCGCCCTGCGGCGCCTCGTCGGCGACCAGCACCCGCAGGAACACCGCCGTGCCCTGGCCCGCGGGCAGCGGATCCCTCGTGCACCGGGCGCCGCCCTGCGACGGGCGGCAGGTCCAGCCGTCCACCGTGCCGACGGGGTCGAGCAGCGCGAAGCCGGGGCCGCGGCCGGCCGGAGGGATGAGGGCCACGCCCGGCGGCAGGACCACCTGCGCGTCCAGCGCCTCGCTGGGTCCCTCGCCGTAGTTGCGCAGGCGCAGGCCGACGATGCCGCGCTGGGCCCGTACGAGGGCGCCGAGCGCGTCGATCGTGGCCCGCAGCCGCGCCTTGCCCGGCTTGTCCTTCTTGACCGGCCCGGGAACCCGCGTGGGCGTCTGGCTCGGCCGCGGCACCGGCACGGGCGCCGGCTCCGCCGTGGCGGGCGGCTGCGCGACCGGCGTGATCGCGGGCGGAATCCTGATCGGCTCCTGGTCCGAGACCAGCAGGAGCGCGGCCGCCACGGTCGCCGCCACCACGACGGAGCCGCCGGCCATCGCCGCCTGCTGCTGCTTGGGAACCCGCCGCAACCAGCCGAACACCCGCAGCACGCCGCCCGCGCCTGCGCCACCCGCGCCCGCCTTGGCCAGCGCCACCGCGTAGCCGCCGAAGAGCGGCCCGGCGATCAGCGGGCCGACCATGACGCGCAGCCCGCGGTTGACGTCGGTCAGCTCCAGCAGCACGCCGTGGCACTCCTCGCAGGCGTCCACGTGCTCGTCCACCACTCTGGAGTCGCGCCTGGCCAGCCCGCCGCGCACGTAGGCGCCCATCTTGCCGAGCACCGGGCGGCAGTCGTGCTGCGGCGGGGTGCCCAGGTGCATCTGCAGGTACGCCTGCCGCAACCCCTCCCTGGCCCGGTAGGCCAGCGCCGCCACGCCGTTGGCCGACAGCCCGAGCAGCGGCGCGACCTCCGCCGGCTTGGCCCGCTCGACCTCGGTGTGCCAGAGCACCGCCCGCCAGCGCTCGGGCAGCGACAGGTAGGCCCTGGCGACCAGCGACCGCTCAAGCCCGACGAGCGCGGGGTCGATGAAGGGCACGCCCGGGTCGTACAGCTCGATCTCGCCCGTGCTCATCTGGCGGCTCTCGACCCTCGAACGGTCGTAGACCGTGCGCCGCACGACGGTCAGCAGGTAGGTGCGGAAGCCCGAGTCGGGCCCGCCGCCCCTGCCCACCAGATCGAGGATCTTCGTGAACGACTCCGCGACCACGTCCTCGGCCTCGGCGCTCCTGACGAGCTGCCGGGCGAGCGCGCGGGCCGCGGCGACGTGGCGCTCGTAGAGCTCACCGTACGCAGCAGCGTTACCCTCTCTGGCCGCCTGAAGCAGATCTGCATCGCTTTGCGGCGATTCGACACCCATAGTGACCTCACGATTACGCGGGGTTGCCCCGCGCAATCATTCCGCATTCCCCGTCATGACTAAACCGGATGCGCGTCTTTACTCCTGAAGAGGCGATGGAGGAAGGCGATGGGGGAGGACGTGCTGTCACGCTGGCGGGGCAGGAGCATGGCCGCGGGCTGGTCGGTCGCGGCGGACTGGTGGGCGCCGGAGGTGGAGACCGTGGCCGAGGCCGTACGCGACGGACGCGACCTGCCACGGGCGTGCTGGGCGCTGGGGGCGGCGCGGGCGGGCGCGGGGGTGGGCATCTGCGAGGGCATGAACGACCTGGCGGAGTTGTTCGCCGTGGTGGGCGCGGGCGGGCCGCCGCTGGCCGCGCTGCGCTCGTTCGCCTCGGGCTGGGCGGAGCAGAGCTTCGCCCCCATCGGCGACCTGCACTGCGAGGACCCGCTGACGGGGCTGGTCACGGCGGCGTACCTGCGCACCCGGCTGGCCCAGCTCTACCGGGGCACGGCCCGCGGCACGTGCCTGGTGGCGGCCGAGCCGTCCGCGCCGCCGGAGGAACTGCCCGAACGGCTCGCCGCCGCGCTCAACCTGGCCACGGCGCTGCGCAGAGCCTTTCCCGGGGACGAGACGCTGGCGCTGCTCGGGCCGGTGCGGGTCGGGGCGATGACCAGGATGGACGGGCGGCTGGCGGAGAAGGTCGCGCGACTGCGGGACTCCGAGATCCTGTACGGTCACCGCCCCCGCGTCCGGGTACGCCCGCTGCCCAGGGCGTACGGGCAGGCGCTCGCGCTGATCAGGACCCTAAGCTTGGACCCATGACGGATCGCGACAACCTGCTGGCCGAGATCAAGAACAAGGCCATCGTGCACGGCAAGGTCACCCTCTCCTCGGGGCAGGAGGCCGACTTCTACCTGGACCTGCGGCGGGTCACGCTCGACAGTGTGGCCGCGCCGCTGGTCGGCGGCGTGATGCTCGACCTGACCGCCGACCTCGACTACGAGGCGGTGGGCGGGCTGACCATGGGGGCCGACCCGGTGGCCATCGCGATGTTGCACGCGGCGGCGGCGCGCGGGCGCACGCTGGACGCGTTCGTGGTGCGCAAGGCGCAGAAGGCGCACGGCATGCAGCGCAGGATCGAGGGGCCCGAGGTGAAGGGGCGCCGGGTGCTGGCCGTGGAGGACACCTCGACCACGGGCGCCTCGCCGCTGACGGCCGTCGAGGCTTTGCGGGAGGCGGGGGCCGAGGTGGTGGCCGTGGCGACGATCGTCGATCGCGGGGCGGCGGCGCGGGTGGCGGCGGAGGGCCTGGACTACCGCACCGCCTACACCCTGACCGACCTCGGCCTCTGAGCCCGACCGTCCTGGGCCCGATTGCTCTGGGCCCGATTGCTCTGGGCCCGACCGCTCTGAGCGCGCCTGACCCCGGACGCTGAACTCCGCGCGGCGGGCGCCGGCCTTCTCCAGGCTCAGCCGCCGGTCGGGGCGCGGACGGTGAAGGCGTCGCGGGCGCCGTCGTCGCCCTGGGCTCTGGGCTTGCCGTTCTCCACGACGCGGACCGTGCCCGCGTCGGAGAGGACCACGGCCAGCTCCGGCTCGAAGTAGCTGACCTCCTCGCCCCTGCTCATCTCCCGATGCTGCAGCACGTCCCCGCCGGGCACGCGGACCGTGACCGTGGGGCACGTCTCGGCGATGCACTCGATGCGCACGGTGGGCTCCTGCGCGGCGGCGGAGGTCAGCTCGGTGCCCGGACCGGTGGCCGAGCCGGTGGCGGTGGCGGGCTCGCGCTCCGGTGCCGAGTCGAGCAGATCGAGCAGCGCGCGACCGCCGACTGCCAGGAGCGCCACCACTGCCACCACCGCCAGCGCGGCGAGCGCTAATCGGGCGAACCCCATCGGATCAGAATCGTGGCGTCCCACACCGGGCAGCGTACCGCGAGGTGATCCGTTGTCGCCGTCAGCTCCGGCACCCCGTCAGGGCCCGGCGGTCACCCTCGACACCGGCGCCTCGTCAGGGCCCGGCGGTCACCCTCGACACCGGCGCCTCGTCAGGGCCCGGCGGTCACCCTCGACACCGGCGCCTCGTCAGGGCCCGGCGGCCAACCCTCGACACCGGCGCCCCGTCAGAGCAAGGTGGTCACCGTCGGCTCCGGCGTCCGGTCAGGGCTCGACGTCCAGGTTGGATGGCAGCCGGTGGTGCTTGCCGCCTGGCACCGCGACCGCCCTGGCCGCCCTGCGGTGCTTGATCGCCTCGACGAAGATCGGGATCAGCGAGATGACGACGATCAGGAAGACGCCGGGCAGGATGTATCGGTCGATCTGCTTGGGATCGACCTGGCCGCCGAGGAAATGGCCGACCAGCAGGAGGCTCTCGACCCAGACGATGGCGCCGACCACGTTCCACATGAAGAAACGCTTGGGCGTCATCTCCAGAACACCGGCCACGGGATTCATGAACGTCCGGACAATCGGCACGAACCTGGCCAGAATCACCGCCTTGGCGGGACCGAACTTCTCGAAGAAGTCCTCGGCCCGCAGCACGTGATCTCTCTTGAACAGCCGCGAATCCGGCTTGTCGAAGAGTTTGCGCCCGAATCGCGCCCCGAGGAAATGCCCGAGTTGAGCGCCGGCGACCGCGCACAGCGGCGTACCGATCAACAACACGGGGAAGGACAGCGGCTCGATCCCCATTCCGGTGGCCACCGACGCCGAGCTGAAAATCCCCGCGGCCACCAGCAGTGAGTCACCGGGCAGGAAGAACCCGAGCAGCAACCCCGTCTCGGCGAAGATGATCGCGAGAACGCCGACGGTCGCGAAAGCACCCAAAATCGTGAGCCACCACGTCGGGTCGAGGAGATTCCAGAGCCAGTCCACGACGAGAGCTTACATTCAGCGGCGATGCTGGACATGACGAGCAACCACGCGTTGTCTCTACCCCAGCGGGTAGGGAGCCGGGATACTGGGCCCTGGCGTGCAGCCGCAACTTCTCAGGGAGATGAATCATGCCTATTGCGACTCCAGAGATCTACGCTGAGATGATCGACCGGGCCAAGTCCGGCGGATTCGCCTATCCGGCGATCAACGTGACGTCCTCCCAGACCTTGAACGCCGCCCTACGCGGCTTCGCCGAGGCCGAGAGCGACGGCATCGTGCAGGTCTCGACGGGTGGCGCCGAGTTCCTCTCGGGGGCCACGGTCAAGGACATGGTCACGGGTGCGTCGGCCCTGGCGGAGTACGCGAGGGTGGTGGCCGCCAAGTATCCCGTCACGGTGGCGCTGCACACCGACCACTGTCCGAAGGACAAGCTCGACGGCTTCATGCGGCCGTTGATCGACATCTCCCTGGAACGGGTGGCCAAGGGCCTCGACCCGCTCTTCCAGTCACACATGTGGGACGGCTCCGCCGTACCGCTGGAGGAGAACCTGGAGATCGCCAAGGAGCTCCTCGACAAGTGCGCCAGGGCGCGGATCATCATGGAGATGGAGATCGGCGTGGTCGGCGGCGAGGAGGACGGCGTCGTCGGCGAGATGAACGAGAAGCTGTACACGACGGCCGAGGACGCGCTGGCCACCGCCGAGGCCGTGGGCGTCGGCGACCGCGGCCGCTACCTGCTGGCCGCCACGTTCGGCAACGTGCACGGCGTCTACAAGCCGGGTCACGTCAAGCTGCGGCCGAGCGTGCTGAAGGAGATCCAGGAGGCCGTGGGCGCCAAGTACGGCCAGGACAAGCCGTTCGACCTGGTCTTCCACGGCGGCTCCGGCTCGCTGCTGGAGGAGATCCACGAGGCCATCTCCTACGGCGTCGTCAAGATGAACGTCGACACCGACACTCAGTACGCCTTCACCCGCCCGATCGCCGAGCACATGTTCAAGAACTACGACGGCGTGCTCAAGGTGGACGGGGACGTCGGCAACAAGAAGACCTACGACCCGCGCTCGTACGGCAAGGCCGCCGAGGCCGGCATGGCCGCCCGCGTGACCGAGGCGTGCCAGAGCCTCAAGAGCGCCGGGACGAAGATCTCCTGACCGCTTGAAGAGCACGGCGAGGAAGATCTCCTAGCCACTTGAGCGGCCTGGCGGGTATGACTTGTCCTATGGATAACCTTCTTGCCGGGCCGCCCCCGACTCACCTGCCGGACCTGCCCGAGGCCAGGGAGGCGCTGGAGTCGGGGGTCAAGGCCTCCGACGTCGCCGCCCGTTTCCCCGCCCACCCGGCGGCCTGGGCCGCTCTCGCGGAGGAGTACTTCGCCCAGGGGCACGCCGTGACCTCCTACGCCTTCGCCCGCACGGGCTACCACCGCGGGCTCGACGCGCTGCGCCGCAACGGCTGGAAGGGACACGGCCCCATCCCCTGGGAGCATGAGCCGAACCGGGGCTTCCTGCGCTGCCTGTACTCCCTGTCCAGAGCCGCCCAGGCGATCGGGGAGAAGGACGAGGCCGAACGGTGCCTGCAGTTCCTCAAGGACAGCACGGAGAGCGGCTACGACGCGCTGACCAAGGGCTAGCCCTTGGGACGAATAGGCACGTTCGGGTAGTCTCTCTACGCAAGAGCCCCTGTCGCGCTTGCGTCAGGGGTTTTCGTTTTGTGCTCGGGAGACTGAACCATGCCGGCTGCCGTTCTCGTTGGAGCCCAGTGGGGCGATGAGGGCAAGGGCAAGGCCACCGACCTGCTCGGTGGCGACGTCGACTACGTCGTCCGCTACCAAGGTGGCAACAACGCGGGCCACACCGTGGTCATCGGTGATCAGAAGTACGCGCTGCACCTGCTCCCCACGGGGATCCTGTCGCCGGAGGTGGTGCCGGTCATCGGCAACGGCGTGGTGATCGACCCCGGCGTGCTGCTGGGTGAGATCGACGGCCTGGCCGCGCGGGGGATCTCCGCCGAGCGGCTGCTGATCTCCGCCAACGCGCACCTGATCATGCCGCACCACAAGGCCCTGGACAAGGTGACGGAACGCTACCTGGGCCAGGCCAGGATCGGCACCACCGGGCGGGGCATCGGGCCCGCGTACGGCGACAAGATCCACCGGATGGGCGTACGGGTCCAGGACCTGCTCGACCCCGGCATCCTGGCCAAGAAGATCGAGGTCGCGCTGACCGAGAAGAACCAGCTGCTGACCAAGATCTACAACCGGCGCGGGATCGACCCGGCGGCGGTGCTGGAGGAGTACCTCGCCTACGCCGAGCGGCTCAAGCCGCACATCGCCGACACCTCGCTGGTGTTGTCGAAGGCGCTGGACGAGGAGAAGTTCGTGCTGCTGGAGGGCGGGCAGGGCACGCTGCTCGACATCGACCACGGCACCTACCCGTTCGTCACGTCCTCCTCGCCCACGTCGGGCGGCGCGTGCGCGGGGGCCGGCATCCCGCCGAACCGCCTGACGAAGATCATCGGCATTCTGAAGGCGTACACGACCCGCGTCGGCTCCGGCCCGTTCCCCACCGAACTGACCGACGAGATGGGCGAGTGGCTGCGCAAGACCGGCGGCGAGTACGGCGTCACGACCGGCCGCAACCGCCGCTGCGGCTGGTTCGACGCGGTGATCGCCCGCTACGCCACCCGGATCAACGGCGTCACCGACTACTTCCTGACCAAGCTCGACGTGCTGTCGGGCCTGGAGCGCATCCCGGTGTGCGTGGCGTACGAGGTGGACGGCGTGCGGCACGACGAGATCCCGATGACGCAGACCGACTTCCACCACGCCAAGCCGATCTACGAGGAGTTCCCCGGCTGGCAGGAGGACATCACCGGCGCCAAGTCCTTCGAGGACCTGCCGCCGAACGCGCAGTCCTACGTGCGCACGCTGGAGAAGATGAGCGGCGCGCCGATCTCGGCCATCGGCGTCGGCCCCGGCCGCGACCAGACCATCCAGGTCCGCTCTCTGGTCTGAGCCAGGCAGCGCGGACGGCGTACGTCTGAGCCAGGGCCAGGCAGTGAGGACGGCTTTGGCCCGAGCTAGGCGGTCAGGACGGCCGCCGTCATCGGGGTGTGCAGGGTCCAGCCGAGGGTCTCGTACAGCGCCTGACCCTCGGCGGTGGCCACCAGCACGCCCGTGCGCGCCCCCACCGACGCCGCCGTGGCCGCGATCGTCGTCATGACGGTCGTGCCGAGGCCGCGGCGGCGGTGGTCGGGGGCCGTCTCCACCTTGTCCACGACCGCCGTCGTGCCCGCGACCGCGAACTGGCCGCGCGCCGCGACCTCCCTCGCCGCCGTCAGCAGCCGGACGGCCGTGACGCCCGCCCTGGTGGTGACGGCCAGGTGATACCCGGGCGGTGGCGGGGGCGCCTCCCCCGCGAGCCGGACGGTCATCATGAACTCCGGGGCCTGGACGGACCAGCGCGGCGGCAGCAGCGGGGCGACGGCCTGCACGGGCGCGCAGAGCTTCAGCCAGGTGCCGGGCGTGCTGATCGAGGAGACCAGGCCGTGCAGGATCTCGGGGGTCGGGGCGGCGACGATGTGCCGGGCCACGTGGCCGGGCAGTCCGACGTCCACACGCAGGCTCCACGGTTCCCGTACGGGACCGGGCGTGTGACGGGAGATGGCCCACCCCTCAACCCATGCCCGAACTGTAGGGGAATGGGCAGCTCTGAGAACCTTCGCCATAAAGAACAGCTTATTGTCTGCCCGTAACTACACGACCGGGCGTAGCAGGATAAAAAGGACACGGCGTGGCACCACGCGTGGCGTGCTCCGCGCCAGGTAGGGTCCGGGTTGTGCGCGTTGAGATTCATGGTCACAGAGGGGCTCGTGGCCTCTGGCCGGAGAACACTCTGCAGGGGATGAGCCGCACGATGGAGCTGGGCGTTCACGCGCTCGAGCTGGACGTCGCGCTCACCGCCGACCGGCGTCTCGTGCTCACGCACGACCTCACGGTCTCGGCCGTCACCAGCGCCGACCGGCGGCCGGTGTACGCGGGCGACCCGCTCTACCCGTACGTCGGCAAGCCCATCAACTCACTCACCCTGGCCCAGCTGCGCACGCTGGACGTGGGCGTGCGGCTGCCCCGGCACCCGGACGACCCGTTCGCGCCGACCCAGGTGCCGATGCCCGAGACCAGGATGCCGACGCTCGGCGCGGTGCTGGGGCTGGTCAACGCCTACGAGGCGGAGGGCGTACGACTGCACGTCGAGCTGAAGTCCGACCCCACGCGGCCCGAGGTGAGCGCCGATCCCGAGCTGTTCACCGAGCTGGTCGTGGAGGAGCTCGACCGGCACGGGCGGCTGGACAACGTGGCCATCCTCAGCTTCGACTGGCGCATCCTGACCCACGCCGCCGCCCTCGCCCCCGACACGCGGCGCTTCGCGCTGATCGAGCTGGACACGCTGCACTGGAACGACGGCGTCGGCGACGACGTGCCCGACGCGGCGCGGCAGGCCGGGGCCACCACGCTCTCGCCCGAGCACATCATGGTGGATGAGTCGCTGATGGCGCAGGCGTCCGCCGCCGGGCTCAACGTGGCGGTCTGGACCGTCAACGACCCGGCGCTCGGGGCCAGGATGCTGGATCTGGGGGTGGCCGGGATCGTCACCGACTACCCCGACCGCATGCGGGAGTTGTGGCGCGAGCGCGGACTCGACCTGCCCGAGCCGATCGGCCCGCTGCGTCCTGTGGGCGTCTGACCTGTTCTGAGAGCTCAGAGCCAGCCGTTGCGGCGGAAGCCGCGATGCAGCAGCACGCAGGTCGTGATCATGACGGCCAGCACCGCCGGATAGCCCCAGACCTGCTTGGTCTCGGGCATGAAGTCGAAGTTCATGCCGTAGATGCCGGCGATCATCGTGGGCACGGCCAGGATGGCCACCCAGGAGGAGATCTTGCGCATGTCCTCGTTGGCCAGCGCGTTCGAGCGGGCCAGCGCGGCCTGCAATATCGAGCTGCACAACTCGTTGGAGGACTCCACCTGCTCGCACACGCGCGAGAGGTGGTCGCCGACGTCGCGGAAGTAGTCGCGCATCTCCGAGGGGATCACGCGGCGCTGGGGCAGCGCCGCCAGCGGCGCCTGCAGCGGCGTGACGGCCCGCTTCAGCTCCAGCATCTCGCGCTTGAGCTGGTAGATCCGGTTGATGTCGCGGGAGCTGACGTCGGCGAACACCGTCGCCTCGACCTCCTCCAGCTCCAGCTGCATGAGGTCGGCCACCTGAAGGTACTGGTCGACCACGTGGTCGGAGATGGCGTGCAGCACCCCGGCGGGGCCCCGGTTCATCAGCTTGGGCTTGTCCTCAAGACGGTCGCGGACCAGGGTGAGCGGGCAGTGCTCGCCGTGCCGCACCGTCACCACGAAGTCCGCGCCGAGGAACACCATGATCTCGCCGGTGGCGATGATCTCGCTCTGGGCGGTCAGCTCGTTGTGATCGAGGTAGGCGATGGTCTTGAGCACCATGAACAGCGAGTCGCCGTAGCGCTCGACCTTGGGCCGCTGGTGCGCCTTGACGGCGTCCTCGACGGCCAGCGGGTGCAGGCCGAAGACCTCCGACAACCACTCCACCTCGGGGGCGGCCGGCTCGTGCAGACCCACCCAGACGAACGCGCTGGCGCCGTCGGCGATCCTGTTGTGCGCGCGTACGATGTCGAGCGCCTCGATGATGGTGGTGGCGGGGACCTTCTTCCCCTGTACGTACCCGCCGAACTCGACCAGCGAGTCCACCGGGGGCACACACTCCTCGTGCACCGGCTTCGTCAGCGGGTGCGGAGCGCGCGAGGGCAGAGGGTGTCGGTTGCTGCGACGGAAAAGGGTGGACGAGCGCATGGCAGTCCCTTTCCGCCCGACCAGGGACACTCCACGCGCGATGAAGTCACCTCAATCAACACGGATTGCGTGGAGGCACGATCAGGCTGCCGAATTGGAGTGGTCGGGGGTATGCAGGCCGTACGTGAGTGAGCACGTACTGCTGGGATCACCAGGATTCATCCCGGACCACCTCCAATCACAAGAGACGCCGCAAAGCCGCCTTAACTTACCACAGGCGGTTCAACCCAACCGACGATACTCGCCCCGCGGACCCCGGCTCACGTAGAACCCGACAAAGTTCGCCGCCTATTCCGGCATTTGATGTCCTGGCGACCTGCGCATGTCTCAGACGGCGGGCCTGCGACAATGGTGACCGTGCGCGTTCTAGTCATTGGATCCGGAGGGCGTGAGCACGCCCTGTGCCGTTCGCTCAAGCTCGATCCCCAGGTCAGCGAGCTCCACTGTGCGCCAGGCAACCCTGGCATCGAGCAGGTCGCGACCGTACATCCCGTCAATCCCCTCGACCCGGGGCAGGTGGCCGAGCTGGCCGCGCGGCTGCGGGTCGATCTCGTGGTGATCGGCCCCGAGGCGCCGCTCGTGGCGGGGGTGAGCGACGCGGTGCGCGAGGCGGGCTTCGCCTGTTTCGGGCCGTCCAGCGAGGCGGCCATGATCGAGGGCTCCAAGGCGTTCGCCAAGGAGATCATGAAGGCCGCCGACGTGCCAACGGCGCGTTCGCGGACCTGCGTCACCGAGGCCGAGGCCGCGGCGGCGCTGGCCGAGTTCGGGACCCCGTACGTGGTCAAGGACGACGGGCTGGCGGCCGGCAAGGGCGTCGTCGTCACCGAGGACGTGGACGAGGCGCTGGCCCACGCGCTGGCGTGCGAGCGGGTGGTGATCGAGGAGTTCCTCGACGGCCCCGAGGTGTCGCTGTTCGCGTTGTGCGACGGGAGCACGGCCGTGCCGCTGCAACTCGCGCAGGACTTCAAGCGGGCCGGCGACGGCGACCAGGGCCCCAACACCGGCGGCATGGGCGCCTACACGCCGCTGCCGTGGGCGCCCGACGGGCTGACCGAGCAGGTCATGCGGGAGGTCGTGCACCCCACGATCGGGGAGCTGGCCAGGCGCGGGCTGCCCTTCCAGGGCGTGCTCTACGTGGGCCTGGCGCTGACCTCGAAGGGGCCGAAGGTCATCGAGTTCAACGCGCGCTTCGGCGACCCGGAGACGCAGGTGATCCTCGACCGGCTGGAGACGCCGCTGGGCGGGCTGCTGATGGCGTGCGCGACCGGTGAGCTGGGGCTGGACCCGGTGTTCAAGGGCGGCTCCGCGGTGACCGTGGTGATCGCCTCCGAGAACTACCCGGCCAAGCCGGTCAACGGCGACGTGATCACCGGGCTCCGGGAGACGGAGAACGCCTACGTCCTGCACGCCGGTACGAAGTGGCGGGGCGAGGACGTCGTCTCCGCCGGCGGCCGGGTGCTCAGCGTCGTCGGCCACGGCTCCGACCAGGAGAGCGCGCGGCAGGCGGCCTACGACCTCGTCGGCAGGATCGAGATGCGCGGCTCCCACCACAGGACGGACATCGCCCGATGAAGCACGTGCACTCCGGCAAGGTACGCGACCTCTACGAGACCGGCGACGGCCTGCTGCTCATGGTCGCCTCGGACCGGATGTCGGCCTTCGACCACATCCTGGAGCCGGCGATCCCCGACAAGGGGGCCATTCTCACGCAGATGTCGTTGTGGTGGTTCGACCAGCTCAAGGAGATCGTGCCCAACCACCTCGTGGGTCCGGGCGACGACTCGCGCAGCGTGTTGTGCAGGCCGCTGAAGATGGTGCCGGTCGAATGCGTGGCCAGGGGCTACCTGGCGGGCAGCGGGCTGAACGACTACCGGGCCGGCGGCGCGGTGTCCGGCGTGCCGCTGCCGCCGGGGCTGGAGGACGGGTCGCGGCTGCCCGAGCCGATCTTCACGCCGTCCAGCAAGGCGCCGGTCGGGCAGCACGACGAGCCGATCACCTACGAGCAGGTCGAGGCGGAGGTGGGCGCGGAGGTCGCGGCGCGACTGCGGCGGATCACGCTCGATGTCTACACGCGCGGCGCGGAGATCGCCCGCGAGCGGGGCATCATCCTGGCCGACACCAAGATCGAGCTGGGCTGGGACGCCGACGGCGTTCTCACGCTGGGTGATGAGGTGCTGACCCCCGACTCGTCGCGATTCTGGCCCGCCGATGAATGGAAACCGGGCCGTTCTCAGCCTTCTTTTGACAAGCAATTTGTACGCGATTGGCTACTATCGCCCGAATCCGGATGGGACAAATCCTCAGGAACCGCCCCACCCCGGCTTCCCGACCACATCGTCGAACGCACCAGGCAGCGATACCTAGAAGCGTATGAGCGCGTCACGGGGTCTTCCTTTAGCGGATGATTCGGCTGGGTCATGTGGTGTGAGCGACTACTGTTGGCCCGATCGAGCCTCACCGTTGATTTCAAGGAGCCGCACGAATGGTCCGTTACCGCGTGCGCGGTGGCAACGCACTGCGTGGAACCGCGTTCATCCAGGGCGCGAAAAACGCCGTGCTCCCCATGATCGGCGCGGCTCTGCTCGCCCCGAAGGGCCGTACCGTCCTGCGCAACGTGCCGATCATCGAGGACGTCCGCCGCGCGGTAGAGCTGGCGGAGGCCATCGGGGCGTACGTCGAGCTGCACGAGTCCGAGCGCACGCTGGTCATCGACGCCTCCAGGGTGAACAGCCCCGTACTGCCCGCCGAGATCGCCAGGCGGTTCCGCGGCTCCGTGTTGTTCACCCCCGCGCTGCTGCACCGCCTCGGCGAGGCGATCGTCGAGGGGGTCGGCGGCTGCAACCTCGGCAGCCGCAACCTCGACTTCCACTATCTCGGCTACAAGCGGCTGGGCGCGATCGTGGACGAGGGCGAGACGGTCATCCACGTCAAGGCGTCAGGACTGACCGGCGCCACCCTCTATCTCGACACCCCGTCGCACACCGGCACCGAGAACCTCATCATGGCCGCCGCCCTGGCCAAGGGCACCACCGTGATCGAGAACGCGGCCCTTGAGCCCGAGGTGCTCGACGTCATCGACATGCTCACCAAAATGGGCGCGCGGATCAGCGGCGGCGGCACCGGGTTCATCACCGTGCAGGGCGTCGAGGAGTTGCACGCGGTCGAGCACACCGTGATGCCCGACCGGCTCGACGCGGGCGTCTTCGCGATGGCCGCGGCGCTCACCGGCGGCGAGGTCAGCCTCGTGGGCACCGGCCTCGACCTGGGGGTCGTGCGCTACAAGCTGGAGCAGATGGGCGTGGAGTTCCACCGCCAGGGCGCCGTGCTGCACGTGCGGCGCGAGGGCCCGCTGCGCCCGATCAACATCATCACCGACACCTACCCCGGCTTCGCCACCGACCTGCAGTCGCCGATGATGACCGTCGCGGCGCTGGCCGAGGGCACCAGCTACATTCACGAGCGCATCTTCGACGGCCGTTTCGCGCTGGCCGGCGAGCTGAACAAGATGGGCGCGAACGTGAAGGTCGAGGGCAGCAGGGCGGTCGTACGCGGCCGCACGCCACTGACCGGCACCGAGGTGACGGCCCACGATCTGCGTTCCGGGATCGCGCTCGTCCTGGCCGCCCTGGCGGCCGAAGGAGAGACCCTGATCGACTCGGGTTACCTGATCGATCGCGGCCACGCGCATCTCGCGGCGCGAATGCGCGCGCTCGGCGCGGACATTACACGAGAGATTTCCGAGCACTAAAAAGCGCGAGAAATACCGCGTTGAGCTGCTAAAACATCTTGTTGGGCGGTCAACCAGAACGACTTTCCGGAAAAGTCGGGCGTGACATTATGGCCCCCGCGAGCGATCGTTCCAAAAGAGAGCACTGCAACGGACAGCAGGATGGGACGAACATTGGTCGAGAGGGCCGAAGAAACTCCCCGAGTGTCACGCCCGGGCGCTATGACACCGGACCTCACCATCGGCGTGGTCGGACCACACGACCTGGTCGAGCGAGTCATGCTGATGGGACACGCCGCGGCACCATTGCCGTGTCGCCTGGTCGCGGCCGCATACCGCGACGAACAGGAGGCGCCCGACAAGGTGACGAGGCTCGGTCCCGGTGTCGACGCGTGCCTGTTCGCCAGCCCGGTCCCTTATGACCTGGCCAGGCGATCAGGCGTGCTGACGATGCCCGCGACGTACGTGCAACTCGGCGGAGCAGCATTGGTGGCGGCGCTGGCCAAGGCGGCGCTGGACCCCCGCATGGATCCACAGCGGGTCAGCATCGACGTGGTCAGCAGGGCCGATGTCGAGGAGGCGTACACCGACCTCGGCATCCCCGCCGCGGACGTGCACAGCCGCGACGAGCCGGGAGCCACCGGCACGATCGCGGCCTACCACGAACGCCTGGCCCGTCAGGGCGCGACCACGGGAGCGCTCACATGCCTGCCCGCGGTGGCCGAACGCCTGCACGCCGCGGGCGTCCCGGTCATCAGGATCCGGCCGACCTCCGCGGCGGTACGCACGGCGCTGCACACCGCGGCGCTGCTCGGTGCGCACCATCGGCTGGAGGAGTCGCAGCTCACCGTCGTACTGGTGGAGGTGCCGACGCTGCGCGAACCCGTGCGCCGCGCCGCGCCCCGCTACTGGCGCGATGAGTTGCGGTTGTCGCTGCACCGACTCCTGGTCCAGGAGGCGAACCGGATCAACGCCACCGTCTGGCCCATCGACGATCACAGCTACCTGGTGACCGCCACCAGGGGCTCGATCGCCGCGGCCACGGACGGGTTCAGGGTGTTGCCGTTCGCGGCCAGGATCAGGGACGAGTTGGGGCTGGCGGTCGAGGTCGGCGTGGGTATGGGGCGTACGACGCATGACGCCGAGTCGCACGCCAGGGCCGCGCTGGCCCGTACCCAGGCCGGCAAACAGGCACAGGGGTTCGCTGTGGACCGCGAGGGCAGGGCGCTCATCCCGGCCCCGCGAATGCCGCCGACCGGGTCGACGGCGCTGAAGCCCAAAGGGGTGGAGGTGCTGGCCAGGCTGGCGGCCAAGCTCGAAGGTGGCGACACCGTCGTCGACGCCGAAGGCGCGGGCAAGATGCTCGGGGTGACACCTCGTACCGCCCGGCGATTGCTGCGCACGTTGGTTGACGAGGGACTCGCGTGGCCGCTTCCGCCGAACCGTACGCCGCAGCCCGGGCGGCCACGACAGCTCTACCGGCTGATCGTGGAGAAGCTCGGGCCGCGCTGAGCCGCTCAGCTCTGGCTGAGCTGAGCCACGCTGGAGGAGCGGGCCCGCCGGATGCGAAACGGTGGGTCCGCCCCTACGCATGCCCTGCGCATTGACGGATGGTGTCAGGTTCGCGAACTTGCGGCTTGACTCTTGTGAACTTATTGGTTGGCCCGTGTAGATGGGGGTATGTTCTTCGACGCCCCCGATCGACGGGATTCGGACGGGGGCACCAAATTCTTCTCATGCGGGCTCTCCGCCGGGATCTCCCGTTCTTGTGAACGATTCGCGAGCCTTCCACGCGCATTCGAGCAGCCGGCCGCTCACGTGGTAGCACTTGCACGTGTTTCGGCTCCTTCATCCCGCCGTTGTGTCCCCCGGGAAGCCTGGAAGGCCGCTGTGCGGGGCTGTGGGGGCGCTAAGAGCGCTTGCGGCGTCGGCGGGGTCTAGCAGGCGCAGGCGATGCCGGACACCGGCGCCGTGAGCGCGTCCGGCGGGCGGCGGGTGACGCCGCCGGCGGTCTCGACCGGCAGGCCCTCCCTGGCCCAGTACTCGAAGCCGCCGATCATCTCCTTGACCCGGTAGCCGAGCTTGGCGAACTCCAGGGCGGCGCGGGTGGCGCCGTTGCAACCGGGACCCCAGCAGTACACGACGACGGTGGCGTCCCCGGGCACCGTCGTGGCGGCCCTCGCCGCGATCTCCCTGGTCGGCAGGTGTACCGCGCCCTGGATGTGGCCCTGGTCCCAGCTCTCCCTGCTGCGCGAGTCCACGACGAACAGGCCGGGGAAGTCGGCGGCCACGTCGGAGACGTCGGTCTCGAAGGTCAGGCGGGCGGCGAAGTGGGCGACGGCGGCGGATTGGGGCATCTCTGCGGCTCCTTCTCTGCGCGGGCTGGATGCGAGGATCCTCGCAAATGCCCAGGTACGAGTGACAGTGGCAGGAAGGCCGCCTAGCGCTAATATCCCGCCATAGTCCGAAGTCTGAAACTCGCAGGCTTTTGTCGGAGACGCCCTGTATGGTCACGAGTCATGAGTGCAAACGCTACTGACGATCGCCCCACATTGATGGTCTGGGGCGCACTGGGGATCGTCTACGTGGTGTGGGGCTCGACGTACCTCGGCATCAAGATCGCCATCGAGACGATGCCGCCGATGTTGCACGGCTCGCTCCGCTTCGTGACCGCCGCCCTGCTGCTCGCCGGCTTCCTGGTGATCAGGAAGGGCCTGGCGCCGTTCCGGATGTCGCTGCGCCAGTTCGGCGGCGCGGCGCTGGTCGGGCTGTTGCTGCTGACCGGCGGCAACGGCATGGTCGCCGTCGCCGAGCAGCACATCTCCAGCGGCCTGGCCGCGCTGCTCGTGGCGTCGGTGCCGCTGTGGCTGGTGGTCTTCAGGTTCGCGGTCAGGGACCGGCCCGCGCTGCTCACGCTGGCCGGGGTGCTGGTCGGGTTCTGCGGGGTGGCGGCCCTGTCGCTGGGCGGCGGCGCGTCCGGCGGTACGACCGGCATCGTGGTGATCCTGGTGGCGTCGTTGTCGTGGTCGATCGGCTCGTTCCTGTCGGCGCGGATCCCGATGCCGTCCAGCGTGTGGGCGGCCAGCGCGATCGAGATGCTGGCGGGCGGCATGGGGCTGGCGGTGGTCGGCACCTCGTTCGGGGAGCGGCTCGACCTGGCGGCCGTGTCGGGGCGTTCTTGGCTGGCGCTGGCGTATCTGGTGCTGGTGGGGTCGCTGGTCGGGTTCACCGCCTACACGTGGCTGCTGGGCAACGCGCGGATCTCGCTGGTTTCGACGTACGCCTACGTCAACCCGGTCGTGGCCGTGCTGCTGGGTGTGCTGGTGGTGAACGAGCACATCACGGCGCAGATCCTGCTCGGCGGTCTGGTGATCCTGATCGGCGTCGCCCTGGTGGTGTCCACGGAGCGGCGCGCGAAACCCGTGGCGCCCGTCGCCGCCGAGATCACCGCCCCGACTGAGGCCGCCGCTCCAGCCGAGGCCGCGGCCCCCGTCCCCGCCGAGGACAGCGCCTCGCGCTGAACCCGGGGTGGCCGGAGTCCGTACCTTCCCGTGGGACGAGGGCGGGAGGTCTGTCGCATGTGGCACCGGGTCGGGTTCGTGATCGTCACCTTGCTGCCGTCTGTGGTCATGACGGTGATGCTCACGGTGCTGGCGATCGTGCCGGCGGGGCTGATGACGGCGCGGCCCGCCGGTGCGCACGGCGGGCTGGAGAGCCCGCTCAGCCGGGCCGCCGCCTGTGGCGCCGAAGGTCCGCGCAAGGCTGTTCGTTCCGTGGCCTGCCGTGCCGCGGTCCGGGCGAGTGCCGGTGCGCTGCCGGCCAGGTGGGACGATCTGCGGGTTTCCTACGTGGCCGGACGTGATCGTACGGTGATCAGGGACGGCGCGTTGTGCAGCGGTGGTCTGGCCGCCTTCAAGGGCCTCGATCTCGCCCGTGCCGACTGGCCCGCGACCACGCTGCGGGCTAAGGCTCGTTTCGCCTTCAAGTACCGCGGGACCATTCCGCATCGGGGCACCTTCCGGCTGTACGTCACGCGGAAGGGGTACGATCCGTCCTCGCCGCTGAGGTGGTCGGATCTGGAGCGCCGGCCGTTTCTCAAGGTCACCGATCCGAAGCTGACCGACGGTTCGTACACCTTCGAGGGGCGGCTCCCCAATCGGACCGGCCGCCATCTCATCTACACGATCTGGCAGAACTCCGACACTCCGGACACCTACTACTCCTGCTCGGACGTGGTCTTCACACGTGCCGCCGCCTCCGCGTCGTCCGGGTCGTCCTCGTCGTCCGGGCAGCCCGCGCCGCCCGCCCGGCCCGCGTCGGTGACGCGACAGAGTTCCGTGACCGGTGATCGGAGCTGGCTGGTCGGCGGCGCGGTCGTGCTCGCGGGAGTCCTCGGCGTCGCCGGGCTCGCCGCCCTGCGCCTCACCACCCGCGCCAGTCGCGGACGCCACCGATAGGTCGGGACGCCCGCCTCAGAGGTCTTTATCACCCAGCCGCACGCCCGCCTCAAAGGTCTTTATCACCCAGTCGCACGCTGCCGTCGGCGAGTGCGGCGGTCGCGGCCCGCAGTGTGTCGAGTTCCTGATGCGCGATGGCGCCGAACTCCCGCTCGTTGGCCGGATCGGCCCAGCGCACGAAGGCGTTGCGGAAGGCGAGGAGGCCGAACTCGGCGGCGATGGTGGCGGTGGGGTCGGGCACGCCGCGGGCGCGCAGCGCGTCCGTGATGGCCCCGGTGAGGGCGGCGAGCTTCAGCAACTCGCGTTCACGCAGGTCGTCGTGGCCGTCGATGACATCCTGGCGCGCCCGTGCCAGCTCGTGCCGTTCTGGACCGAAGATCGTAGCCGCGGCGTCCAGCACCGCACCGATGGCCTCGATCGGCGTCGCCGAGTCCGGAGCACCGATGACCGCGTCGGCGAAGGTGGTGTTGAGCGCCCCCTGGCCGTGGAACAGCACCTCCCGCTTGTCGGCGAAGTGCCGGAAGAACGTGCTCTTCGCGAGCCCGGCCCGCTCGGCGATCTCCGCCGCGGTGGTGCTCTCGTAACCGCGCTGGAGGAACAGTTCGAGCGCCGCGCGTTCCAGGCGCTCGCGCGCGTTCGGTTCCCATCGACCCATACCCGGCAGTTTACGTGATGAGACTCGGTCCCATCACGTGCTACGGTGATGAGACCAAGTCCCATCATCAAGAGCCAGGAGGCTCTGACATGCGTGTTTTCGTCACGGGAGCAAGCGGCCACATCGGCTCGGCCGTCGTACCCGAACTTCTGTCCGCCGGCCACGAGGTCGTCGGCCTGGCGCGCTCCGAGGCGTCGGCCACCACCCTGAAGACTCTCGGCGCCCACCCCAGGCTCGGCGACCTGGACGATCTGGACGGCCTGCGCGAGGCCGCGTCCGCCGCCGACGGGGTCATCCACCTCGGGTTCAAGCACGAGGCCATGCTCGCCGGGGACTACACCGGCGCCATCGAGGCCGACCTGGCGGCGCTGCGGGCGTTCGGCGAGGCGCTCGACGGGACAGGAAAGCCCTTCGTCGGCACCACGGGCACCGGGCTGTCCTCAATCGCGCCGGGGCACCTCGGCACCGAGGACGACGCGGTGCCCCCGGGCCCCGGATTCCAGGCCAGGGCCGAGTCCGAGCAGGCGGCCATCGACCTCGCCGAGCGCGGCATCAGGTCCTCGGTCATCCGGCTCCCCGTGACCGTGCACAGCGCGCTGGACCACAACGGCTTCCTCACGATCGTCGTCGCCACCGCCAGGGCCGCCGGCGTGTCCGGTTACCTGGGCGAGGGCGCCAACCGCTGGCCCGCCGTGCACACCCTGGACGCCGCCCGGATGTACCGCCTGGCCCTGGAGCAGGCGCCCGCCGGGACGCGGCTGCACGCCGTGGGCGACGAGGGCGTGCCGTTCCGGCTGATCGCGGAAACCGTCGGCCGCCGGCTCGGCGTCCCCGCCGCCGCCATCCCGTCCGACAAGGCCGCGGAGCACTTCGGCTTCCTCGCGCCCGTCGTCGGCATCGACAACCCGACCTCCAGCGCGCGCACCCAGGAGCTCCTGGGCTGGCGGCCGGCCCATCCCGGTCTCATCGACGACCTCGGCCTCGACCACTACTTCGCCCGGGGCTGACAGCTCCTCAGCGGGGGAACTCCTTGGCCGCGGCCAGGAACGCGTCGTTCGCCTCGGGTGAGCCGATCGACACGCGTACACCCTCCATGCCGTACGGCCGCACCGCCACACCCTCCACGGCGCAGGCGGCGGCGAAGTCGGGGGTGCGCTCGCCGAGGCGGAGCCAGACGAAGTTCGCCTCGGTGGGCGGCACCGTCCAGCCCTGCGCGAGCAGCGCCTCGCGGACACGCGTGCGCTCCTTGACCACCCGCTCCACCCGCTCCGTCAGCTCGTCCTCGGCCTCCAGCGAGGCGATGGCCGCGATCTGGGCGAGGTGGTTGACGGCGAACGGGATCGTCGTCTTACGCACGGCGGTGGCCACCGGCTCGGGCGCGATCAGGTAGCCGACGCGCAGGCCCGCCAGCCCGTACGCCTTGGAGAAGGTGCGCAGGACGGCGACGTTCGGGCGGTGGCGGTAGATGGTCAGGCCGTCGGGGACGTTCTCGTCGCGGATGTACTCGCGGTAGGCCTCGTCCAGCACCACCAGCACGTCCTCGGGCACCCGGTCGAGGAACGCCTCCAGCTCGGCCCTGCGGATGGCGGTGCCCGTGGGGTTGTTCGGGTTGCACACGAACACCATGCGGGTCCTGTCGGTGATCGCCTCGGCCATGGCGTCCAGGTCGTGGTCCTCACCCGCCAGCGGCACCATCACGGACTTCACCCCGGCCAGGTCCGCGAGCAGCGGGTACGCCTCGAACGACCGCCACGCGTACACCACCTCAACCCCCGGCTCCCCGACCGTCTCGAAGAGCTGCTGCGCCACCGTCACGGACCCGGCGCCGAGCGCGATGTGCTCGGCCGGCACGCCGAAGCGCCGCGCGATCGCGTCGGTCAGCTCGGTCGAGGCGGGGTCGGGGTAGCGGTTGACCTGCCGCGCGCCCTCGGCGATGGCCTCGACCACGGACGGGAGCGGGTCGTAGGGGGATTCGTTGGAGGACAGCTTGTACGAGCGCCCTTCGGGCCCGGCGACCGCCTTGCCCGGTTTGTAGGCGGCCATGGTGTCCAGGATCTGGCGGAAACGAGGCATGGCATCACTTTAGATGAGACTTCAGCCGGTCCTTGTGGGCTCCCGGTCCGGATGTGTATCAGTCTTGCCTGCGTTTGCCGAGGGCCGTCTCGATCAGCTTGGCGGCCTGGTCAGCGGTGCCGTACCCCTTCTTCCTGTTCTGCACGGTGACCGTCACCGAGACGTTCGCCACCACGAACGCGACCTTGGTGCTGTAGAGCTTGGCCCCCTGCCAGGCGAAGCCCGACTCGCCGGTGTGGCTGAACGCTTGTTCGCCGACGGCCGGTCCGTTGCGGGTCTTGGTGCCCGGATTGCGCTTCGGCTCGTCCCGCATGAACTTCAAGGTCTGCTTGTGCACCATGGACGTGAGCGACTCGCTCGGCCCCCGGATCGCCATGATGGACAGCGACTCCAAGGCGTCGCCGCTCCAGCGGCAGCTCGACTCCGCCACCCACTGGCGCTTCATCGACCGGCCGAACAACGAGCGGACCTGCGCGTTGGTCAGCAGGTCGCAGGCGTCGAACTCGCCGACCAGGGGTGTCTGCGTCTTCGTCGGCTTCGGTGTGGTGTTGATGACAGGGGATGGGGTGAAGGTGCTGCGGGGTGCCAGCACGTAGCCGATGAGGCGGATGAAGTTGGGGAAGAGCTGCGGCACGATCACGATGCCCGCCGTCGCCGTCAGGACCAGGGCCAGGGCGGCGCCGATGATGATGTTCACGCGGCGTCGGCGCGGCCGCCGGCTGCCCTGCGTGGCCGGCTCCCGGCCGTCACCCGGCAGCCCCATGCGACCACCCTGAGGCCCGGTCGGACGATCACTCTGGAGCCCGGTCGGGCGATCGTTCTGGGGCCCGGGCGGGCGATCGGGTCCGGTCGCCCGATCACCCTGAACCCCAGGCGCGTGATGGCCCTGGGTCCCGGGTGCGTGATGGCCCTGGATTCCGGTCATGCGACCGTCCGGAGCCCCGGCGGCATGGCCCCTGCCCTGGCCGCCCTGGCCGCCCTGGCCGCCCTGGGCCACGGCCGTCAGCTGGGCGGTCGCCTCCGCCGGGGAGCAGCGGCGTACCGGATCCTTGTCCAGGATGGCGGCCAGGACCGGCCCGAGCGGTCCCGCCAGCCGGAAGGGCGCGGGCTCCTGCATCAGCACGGCCGCCAGGACGGCGGCCTCGTTGTGGCGGGCGAACGGCGGGGAGCCCTCCACCGCCGTGAAGAGCGTCGCGCCCAGCGACCACAGGTCGGCGGGCGGACCGTCGGTCTCACCGCGCAGCCGCTCGGGCGCGATGTAGCCGGGCGAGCCGCTCAGCAGCCCGGTCTGGGTCAGCGCGACGTCGCCGGCGATGGTCGCGATGCCGAAGTCGGCCAGCAGAACCCGGCCGTCGTCGGTGAGCATGACGTTCGCGGGCTTGACGTCGCGGTGCAGGATGCCCGACGCGTGCGCGGCCGACAACGCCTCGATCATCCGCAGGCCGATCTCGGCGACCCGGCGCGGGGGCAGCGGGCCGTCCTGGCGTACGACCCGGTCGAGGGAACGGCCGCGTACGAGCTCCATGACGATCCACGGCCGCCCGTCGTCGAGCACCACGTCGTGCACGGTCACGATGGACGGCTGCCCGCGCAGCGCCGCCGCGGCCCGCGCCTCGCGCAGCGTACGGTCGGCCAGCTCGGCGCGCTCCGCCTCGCCGAGGTCCGGCGGGAACCGTACCTCCTTGACCGCGACCTCCTGCCGGAGCAGCTCGTCGGCCGCCCGCCAGACCGTGCCCATCCCGCCCTTGCCCAGCTCAGAGAGCAGACGGTAGCGGCCCGCGAGTAGGGTCACCGTACGACCGCCGACCGCGCCGGCTCCCCGATCGACCCGATCAACCGTCGTCTCCTTGTCCCCGGGGGCACGGGCAAATCAGATACTAGGCCGCACGGACCACCAGCGTCACTGATTCCTCACCAAAAGTGACCTAGCTGGGTCCCACCCACTCCTGGCACGCTCCGGTCACGAACGCCTTGTCCGTGGCGAGGATGGTGACGGTATGCGGGCCGCGGCCCCCACCCGACGCGATCACCTCCTCGGACGCCCCGGACAGCCCGCTCAGCCTGGCCCACATACAGGCGCCATGGGAGTCGGTTAATGAGAGGGAGACTTGGGTGGTGTACGTGCCCGGCTCGATGTCCACACCCACCACCAGCATGCGCGGCAGGTCGGGATCGACGCCCTGCGTCCAGGCACTGGTCTTGAAGACGTTGGGGGCGGAGGCGCTGGGGGCGGAGGCGCTGGGTGAGGTGACCACCGCGATGGGCTGGGCCTCTTCGACCGTCCCGCTGTCGAGCAGGGCGAGCACGGCGACAAGACCAGCCACCACAACCAGAACCGCGAACGTCAGGACCGCTAACGGACCACCCTTCATGTGATCAGAGTCCCACTCACCGGCGGCTCGAGGAAGCCCCCGCACACGTCAAGCACCGGAACCGACCAGCATCGCCCCTCTCAATCTCGCGACGCAGCGCACGGCGGTTGCCGCGACCATGCTGGCAACCAGCCCGATCAGCACCCCCAGGAGGGCGATGCCCCACAGAGCGGCCTGCCGGCTTTCCTGATCTCCCAAGCCCGCGTCGAACGTGAGGTAGACGGTGAAGAGCAGCAGCGGGCCTGCCGTACCCGACAGGACGCCGGTCCCCCATCGGCCGGACCGCGCCGTGACCAGCACCGCGACGATGCCGCTGACCAGAACCGGGCCGGCCAGTCCCGCGGTGAGCCCACCGGCCTCCGTGAAGATGGCTTCCACCACGTACGCACCGGTGTCGGAGCTGACCGTCTCGCTGAGGAAGGGATCGAAGGGCGGAGGTCTGTCCCACCACAACGGCCTGGTGAACTCCAGAAGGGAGACCCACAAGGCGTAGGACAGCAGGCCGATTCCGACCTGCCGGTGCTTCTGCGCCACGATCGCCGCCACGAGTCCGACCACGCCGCCCGTGACCGTCGCCCAGGCCACCCCGGCAGGGCTGTGGTTGATCGCCTCCTCCGGCGCCGTGACCGCCAGGCCGTACAGCAGCGGCACCGCGCTCAGGCAGGCGCCCAACCAGGCCGCGACCGGCAACCACAACGAGGATTCCTGCGCGCGGCGGGACAGGCGGGAGGCGATCGCGGATGCGATCAGGGTGGCCACCGCCGGATACCACGTGGCGCGGGTGACCACGTGATCCCAGTCAATGTATTCGTCGAACGGTCCCGTTCTGGCCGTCCAGTTGTTGATGCCGAGACGATGCGCGACGATGATCTGCACAGCCGCGACAGCCGCGGCGATAATGGCGGCCGACGCCGCGTACCGCCCCCTCATGAGCCCGCGTTCCGACAGCCTGAATGGTCTGGTCCTGGTGCGATCACCCTGAAAGCCGCCATGTATGCCATTGTGCGCAGCCAAGATCTGATTCCCGTAAGCGCCCGGCCTACAGGCCTTCGCCGTACGACTCGGCTCGACCCAGTAGCTCCACCCGACTGTGAGCAGGGGCGCGTAACGTGCCCCTGCTTCCGCGGTTACCACACGACCTGGATAGTCACCGAGGAAGCAAGGTGAAGGCGGACAAGGAGAAGTCGCAGATGTCGATCGTCATCACTTCGTCGATCGCATCCGCTCCGCCACCGCTGAGGCAGTCGCGGAAGGTTACTGCCTCAACCGGGCCGGCGACGACTACGGTCGCGCTTCGCGACCGCAGCCTTTCTCAAGGATTTCTTCCACTCGTTCCGAGGCGTCGCTTCGGCCGGCTTGAAAGGCACCGAACAGTCTGGGCAGACCATCGGGGCCGAGCTCGGGCTCCTCGGTGCGTGAGTGGACGAGCTGGAGGAGACGCGCACGCTCTTCAGATCCGCTGATCGCCCGACACGTTCACCCGGCCTCGGTGCGAAGGCCAACGCTCGGCCCCTCAGCGGAGGCCGGGGGCGATCGATCGAGGGAACCTTGGCTTCTCGCTGACCCCGCTGCTTGAGGGTGGGGGCGCCCAGTTCGCGCTACGGGATGTCCGGGCGCATGGCTTTGAGGAAGGCGTTGACGAGGGCGTCGGCGTACTGCGGGGTGAGGGGGCCGGAGCGCATCAGCCAGCGCTGGTAGAGGGGGGCGTACAGGAGTTCCAGGGCCAGGTCGAGGTCGGCGTCGGCGGCGAGTTGGCCGGCTCGTTGTGCGCTGCGCAGGCGGACCTTCTTGGCCTCGTCCACGGGGCCGGCCAGCTTCTCGTGGTACTGGGTGGCCAGGGCCGGGTCGTTGATGATCTCCAGGTTGAGCGCTCGGATCGGTGCCTCGAAGGCCGGGTCGGCGAACTCGGCCACCGTCGCCCGCATCACCAGTTTCAGGTCGGCCTCCAGGTCGCCGGTGTCGGGGAGCGCCATGCTCTGGTCCGGCCCTTCCTCGCTGAGCGCCAGGAAGGCGTCCAGGACCACCGCGCCCTTGGAGGGCCACCAGCGGTAGATGGTCTGCTTGCCCACGCCGGCGCGGGCGGCGATGGCCTCGATGGTGAGTTTGGCGTACCCCATCTCGGAGACCAGGTCGCGAGCGGCAGTGAGGATGGCCTGCCGAGAGCGCTGGCTGCGGCGGGCGGGATCGGGCTGCTTGGCCATGCGTTGGATGGTAGCACGCCATGAGACGAGACGTTGCGTCTTGACACAGGTATGAGGCGAGACGTAACGTCTTGTCTCGCAGCAAGGAACACCGAACAAGAGGAGGTGGAGCCCCAATGACCCGAGTGTGGTTCATCACGGGTGCGTCGCGAGGACTGGGCCGGGCGTTCGCCGAAGCGGCGCTGGACGCAGGCGACCAGGTGATCGCGTCCGCTCGCAACGTCGAGCCGCTCGCCGACCTCGCCCAGCGATACCCCGAGGACCTGGTACGGCTTCCGCTCGACGTCACCGACCGGGCGGCCGTGTTCGAGGGCGTGCAGCGGGCGGTCGCGGCCTTCGGCAGGCTCGACATCGTCGTCAACAACGCCGGCGTCATGCTCCTGGGCATGCTGGAGGAGGCGACGGAGGAGCAGATCAGGGCCCACTTCGACGTCAACCTGTTCGGCGCGGTCTGGGTCACCCAGGCGGTGCTGCCACACCTGCGCGCTCAGGGCGGCGGCCGCATCCTGCAGGTCACGACCATGGGCACCGGTGGCGGCTTTCCGATGGTCGGCCTGTACGCGGCCGGCAAGTCGGCACTGGACTCGGTGTCGGAGGCTGCGGCCATGGAGGCGGAGCAGTTCGGCGTCAAGACCACCATCGTCCAGATGGGCGGCTACGACACCGGCCTGTTCACCACGGGCACCACGACGACCACGCCCGACCCGCACTACCAGGAACTGCGCGACAAGCTGGTCGAGATGTGGGGCGATGACGCCGGCCCCGCGCCTGCCACCGCCGCTCCCGTGATCATGGAGCTGGTGGACCTGCCGGATCCGCCCCGGCGTCTCATCGTGGGCGCCGCTTCGTACGACATGGTTCAGCAGGACCTGCAGGACCGGGTGGAGAAGTACCGCGCCTGGGAACACCTCAGCCGCAAGGCGCCCGGATGATCCTCACGCGGGACGAACGACGTGGCGGCCAGGCACCGCCCTCAACGGGGATGACGCCGGCATCAAGGTGGTACGCGGTGACGTGAGTGCCGGCGAGGTGTGGCCGCCGGGCCTAGGACGCTTTGCGACGAAGCGGGAGAAGTGATGCGATGAGTTTCGCCGTGGTCGCCGGTCTGTATCTCCGACACGCGACCACCCTCACGCGAGGAGAGCATCATGACCGCCACCTACACCTTCGACGTCTTTTCCAGCCTCGACGGGTTCGGCACCGCCGGCGGCAACTGGACCGGCTACTGGGGCAAGCAAGGCCCCGAACTCCTCGGCCACCGCCTCGCCCTGTACAACGAGAAGCAGCGGATGGTCTTCGGAGCCAACACCTATCGGGCGTTCGCGCGAATGCTGGCCGCCAGCACCGAGGAGTCCGAGGTCCGTGACCCCTGGGTCACCCGGATGAGGAACCTGCCCGCCACGGTGGTGTCGACCACACTGCAAGGACCCCTCGACTGGCCGGACGCGGACCTCGCGAGCGGCGACGCCGTCGACGTTGTCGCCCGGCTGAAGGAGGAGTCCGAGGTGCCGTTGCGCTCGCACGGCAGCCTGTCGATGAACCGCGCGCTGATGACCGCCGGCCTGGTCGACCGCGTCCAGGTGACGCTCTTCCCGGTGATCACCGGTCAGTCCGGGCAGGAACCGGTCTTCCATGGCGCGGCCGACTTCGACCTCGAACTCATCGAGCGCCGGACGCTCGACGGCCACATCCAAGAGCTCATCTACCGGCCCACCCTGCACCTCTGAGCTCAGCGTTTACGGCTCTTCAACATTAGTGTTGCATTAGTGATGCACTCGGTGGACAGCCTGGACGCATGAAGACTTCCCCTTTCAGCGCGCTGGCTCGTGACCGCAACGAGGTCTTCCCCGAGCTCGACGTCGCCGACGTGCTGCTTGAACGTCGAGACGCCGAAAACGTCTGGCTGGTACGCGACGAGCGCTACCAAGCAGCCCGTGCCGCCCTCCTCACGCTGGCCCGATCCATGACCATCGTGGCTCGCTCCAACCAAGTCTTGGCGGAAGAGGCCCTGGCCGAGGACCTCCCGTGGTTGACCTGGCTTCCGGAGCACGAGCGACTGCAGTGTGTCCGCGAGCTCCTCGCTCACCTGCTCGCCGGAGCGGACACTGGGGAACTCCTGCCCTATGCCCGGGCCCGCCGGTCATGGACGTCCACCGCTCTGGCCTGGAGCGACCCTGAGATCGCCCGCGACCTCGTCAATCCGTTCGACGGCAGCGGCGGGCAGTCCATCGACGGCGCCGAGTGAGCGGCCGGGGCGAAGAGATCCGCCGACCTACCGGATGGATCGTACGAGACCACCAGCGCCAAAGCTTGGAAAGGCCTGGCGCAAACAACGCTCGCAAATGCCAGGCGACTGCGATCGATGCCGGATAGACCTCACGGGCGATCCACGCCGGGTCGACGACCGGCAACACCCACTGTCCGGTTCGATGATTCCCACCTCGGTGGTGCCGTCCGGCAATTCGTCGTGCGCCACCGTGGTAAGCCGGGGCTTTTCGTCATGTTCGGGTGGCGTGTTCACGCACTGAGTTCCGGTAGGTCTCGCTTCGCCGGCGATCCGCACATCTCACGGTAGATCTCGCTCAACTCGGCTGCCTCTCGGATCTGGCGCTGCTCAACGCCCACGATGACCTCCTTGGCGCGCCAATAGTTCGACGGCACCAGAAGACCGCTCATCACAGCTTGGAGTGCGACGTGCCCAGCTTCGCCCGGCTCATCTGTGGCAAGCAGGGCCAGCGCCAGGTCGAGCCGCGCGGAGGCTGCCCGGCGTGGGCGTGGCCCACCGTCCTCGGTCGACTCCATCCGAGCCAGTACCTGCCTCGCATACGGCACTGCCGCCGGGTCGCCGAGCCATGCGAGCGTCGTCGCGGTGTATGCCTCGCTCTTGGCCGGGTCGTACTTGAAGTGGTGCTCTGGCCTGTCCGGCATCGGCATGGGCGAGACCATGTGCTGTATCCGGGTGAGCGCCGCCCTGGTCTCAACGCCCTTTCCCATGCGCGCCCATGCCCGGCCCTCCTGCCCGGTCGCCTGGATGTACGCCGAACTACCGCGCGGTGCCGCGTCCTGCGCGGCCTGCGAGAGCACCATCGCGTGTTGGTACTCGCCCTCGGTCAATGCCTGCCACGCCTCGGTCTCCAGGCACCAGCCCCTGATCTCGGCGTGCGTGGCATGCTCGGCAAGCTGAGCTGCGGTGCGCAGCCTTGCCCCCGCCGCCGGGTACTGCTTCAGGTCGATGTGGCAGGTCGCGCCGAGCAGTGACAGCCATCCGCCGGCGACGAGCAGCCGCCGATGCTCGACCATGGTCTTCCTGCCGTCGAGGAGGCGGGCGACGTATTGCAGATGTCGTCGCACACGGCCGAGGAGTTGGGCGGGTGGCATACGAGGGTACGCTGCCGCGAGATCGTCCACGGCGATCTCCAGCCGCTCCAGGGTCTGCCTGCCGACGTCGCTCGCGGCGGCCCGGCGGGCGAGTTCCATCGCGTCGATCTCGTCGCCGAGGTCCGCCTCCTCGTCGCCGTCGTTGCCGTCATTGAAGAGGGCGTGCTCGCTCAAGCCGTACACGCGGCAGTACAACTCGGCGTACTCGTCATCAGGCCTGTGCTTGCCGCTCTCGTGGTCGCGGATCCGGCGCACCATGCTCTCGGGCTCGGGCATGGCTCTGTCTGCCTTGGCAGTCAGTTGGCGAGCGAGATCCCGCTGAGACCATCCTCGCCTGGTCCGCGCAGCCCGCAGCCGACCGGCCCAAGCAGGAACTCTGCTCACGGCCTGCACCTCCATGGGGGTGGGCGGACACGGGCGGCTATCCGGGTGCGCCTCCAGTGTCCTCTTCGCAGTCGTATCACGGGCGGTTGTGATGGGTCCTGTGCAATGGATGGTCCCCGTCAGCGTTGCCGCCTGGGCTGGGGCCACTCACCTGACGCGGCGTCGCTGGTTACCTGCCGCGTTCTGGCCGGACTTCGGGCATCCGGAGCCTTTGACCGCCGGCACTTGCCCGGCACTGCACGGGCGGCTCATCCTGATTCCATGATTGTCTTACGCTGCAAGACGCTCGCTGCACGGCGGACAGCCGTGGTCGTGACGAGCGCGCTGCTCATCGCCGGATCGGCCGCAGTTCAGCCCATCACCTCCGCGAACGCCGCGATCAGCCCGACCACGTATGCGGCAACAACCGTCGCGCCCGGACTGCTGAGCTCCGCGTCTGTGCCAAGTGTGGTGGGCTGGCCGGTCGGAAGTGCAATTTCCGCCGTCCAGGCAGCCGGCTTCGTCGCCCAGACCACGCCGGGAAGCATCGACTGCGGCCCGCCTTATGTGCAGCGGCAGTCCCCCGAGGGTGGCACCACGGCACTGCCTGGATCGACTGTCCGCCTCACCATCAATCGGCAGCCCACCTCTGGCCCCTGCCCCTGAACCACAACCGCAGGGCCTGCCGGGGAAGGAATAGAACTCCACGACGAACTGCTCGTTGACGGCTACGACGATCTGCTCGCGTTCAGGCCGGCTTGTTAGGGTAAAGCGCAGGGCGTTCGGCTCGATGAGCAGATTGTCCGAGACCCATGACCGCCGCGTTGACGATGTGCTCGGCCTGTTGGCGACTGCCGACGGTCACGTGCGCTTCGGCACGGCGGGTCATAAATGCGAGCGTACGTTCTTGGAACGATCATCTATCGCGTCCAACTCACGGTGGCGTTGAGGACACGGCCGCAACGCTTAGTGCGGAGACGCCGTCGCCGTGATGGCGGAGTCACAGGTCTTTCCCGGTTGTGGGGCCCTATCCCTCCATGGGCCCACAGAACCCGCTGCCCAGGAGCCCCATCTCTGGACGGTAAGCGGCCGTGAGATGGCGAGCCACCGCTTTGTGCCCGTCTCGCGGCCGCCCCAACCCGTTCCCGCTTGTGGCGTGGTGACAACGACGGTGCGGCACCGCGCTGTCAGCGTTTCCAGAGCCGTTCCGTTACCGTCACACCCCGTCGAGGCTGAAGGGGTGGCCGTGGCGGTAGGCGGTGGCTCACGTTGTGGCGGCACCCGTGGAGCGAAGTGACGGGCTGGGTGGAAGCGAAATGACGAGTGGTCTTACAGCGAAGTGACGAGACATCCGGCAGCGAAATGACGAGTTGATCTACAGCGATCTGTAGAGTAGCGGCCAATGGAGTGTCAGGACGTCGACGGAGTGCCATGGATGATCTCGTACCGCGTCTGTCGGAGCTTCGCCTCGCAGAGTTGATGAAAGCCTTCCGGGTCGTCATCGTCAACGGTCCGCGTCAGGCGGGCAAAACCACTCTGATGGAGATCTACCGCGATCGCCACGGCGGCGAGTTCCTGTCCCTGGATGATCCGGTACAACTGACGGCCGCACTCTCCGACCCGCGGAGCCTTATCGAAGATGCAGGCCGACCGCTGCTCATCGACGAGGTGCAACGCGCCGGAGACCCACTTGTCCTGAGCATCAAGTGGGCAAGCGATCGCGATCGAAGGCGTGGGCAGTTCATCTTGTCCGGGTCGGCACAGTTTCTGACCGTCCCCAAGCTCTCGGAATCCCTCGCGGGCCGGGCGGCGTTCCTGGATCTGTGGCCGTTCTCGATGGCAGAGCGAACATCTGGCCCATCCGACTTCTGCGATCTCCTGCTCACTGATCCCGCGGCGTTGAGACGAGCAGGATCATCCCCCTGGAAACGTAGTGATTACCTCGATCTCATCTGCGGTGGCAGTTACCCCGAGGTGATCAGCATGTCGGTACGCGAGCAGCGTGAATGGTTCGACTCCTACTTGCGGACGGTCATATCTCGCGACATCCGCGAGTTCGCGCACATCCAGCACGGGGAATCGATACCACGTCTGCTCAACCTTCTCGCGGCACGTGCGGGCAGCACTGCCGAGATCGCCGACCTGGCGCGAAGCACCGAGCTGACCAGAGACACGATCCGCAACTACCTCGCCTACCTCAACGGTGTTTTCCTCACCGCCAACGTGCCCGCTTGGTCGACCAACCTCTCATCCAGAGCGGCCAAGGCCGCCAAGCCCTTCCTCACGGACTCCGGTCTGGCCGCCTTCGTGCTTCAAGTCGACAGGGAAGCGCTGCGAGCGCCGGGCAATAGCGCGCTCGGCGGCCTGCTTGAGACCTTCGCCTTCGGCGAGCTGACGAAACTTCGCTCTACGACGTCCGAGCCGTTCAAGGTCTACTACTTTCGCGACCGCAACGGCCGGGAGGTGGACTTCATTCTCGAACGCTACGACGGCCGGGTGGCCGGGATCGAGATCAAAGCCACGGCTTCTCCTACCGCCAAGGACGCCACACATCTGCGCTGGTTGCGCGACTCCATGGGTGAACGCTTTGTCGCTGGTGTGGTGCTTCATCTAGGAGAACACGGCGTATCTCTCGGCGACCGAATCCAGATGCTTCCCCTCTCGGCGCTTTGGGGGCACGAACTTCCATGATCTCTGGGCGGGAATATCAGGAGGCCATGCAACACAAGGGCGTCATGTTCTTGCTTGTCGTCAGTCGACGCCGGACCCGGTGCCTATCTGTACGACCTACGAAAGACGTCTGATCGGAGCGAATGCCCTTGAGGGCAGGTGGGCGAGAGGGCGGGGGTGAGTTGCGCCTCATACTCTGCGGCGGCCTCGTCCAGCCGACCCAAATATCTCGCCGATGTCTCAGGGCGGGTCTTCGTTGTGCAGGTGGAGCCGTATCCGCCGGCCGTCCGTATCGTCCGCATGTACGAAAATGGCTCTCAGTCTTTCTGGTGCCAGGCCGTTCCGTTGGCGTCACACCCCGTTGAGGCTGAAGGGGTGGCCGTGGCGGTAGGCGTCGATTCCGGTGCGGACGTAGGTCACGAGGTCGCCGGGCAGGCTGTCGAGAGGGAACCAGTCGATCTTGTCGCATTTGCCGGGTTCGGCGTTGACGAGCTCTCCTGCCCAGCGGGTGGTGGTGAAGAAGACGCCGATACGGATCTGGCCATCGGGGTCGGCGTGGTGACACAGGTGAGCGAAGGTCAGGTCGGCGCGGTCGATGATGATGCCGAGCTCTTCGCGGGCCTCGCGGGCCGCGCCTTCGGGCAGAGTCTCCCCGGCGTCCAGGCAGCCGCCGGGCACTGACCAGGAGCCGTCCGCGAAGCCGGTGTTCGCGCGCCGCAGCAGCAGCACGTTGCCGTCGCGGATGAGGATCAGGTGCACCCCGACGTGAGGGCGGAAGGTCTCGGCTGGTGCGGTCATGGCCGTGCTCCCCGCAGTGGCGATGCGCTCGACGCCCCCAGTTCGATGCTGCGGGTCAGGTCAAGCTATCGCAGCGTGCGGGGAGCAGCGGGGGTGCTCGGCGAGACCGCCGAAGATCGCCGTCCAGGGCTGTCAGGCGCGGGTCAGTGGCGCCTGACTCTCGTTTACGGCCTGGTCCGTGGCGTGGGTCATGGCGTGCATCAGGCTGGTGCGGTGGTCGGCCAAGTTGGCCGGGGTGCGGCTGTCAGTGTGCAGGTGGTAGGCGGTCGGATCGGCTGCTGCGATCTGGTCGTAGTGGTCGGCCAGCCGCCGCAACAGGGCGCGGTCTGCGATCAGGTCCCGATCGGCTGCGCTCTGGTCGGGCTTGGCGGTCATCCGCGCGGTCAGCTCGTCCAGGTCGGTGTGCAGGTAGACGGTGATGTCCGGCTGCGTCAGGTAGCCGGTGAACGGCGCGATGGTCGCGGCGACGGTGGCGTTGTCCAGGCCATGGACGGCGGCGTGATTGGCGATGACGGAGTTGACGTAACGGTCGGCGACCGCGTGCCCGGTGTGCAGCGCCTGGCGGGCCAGGTCGGCGGCGTGCAGTGCGCCGGCCAGGTAGAAGGCCAGTTGGGGCAGGGCGCGGGCGTGGCTGTTGATGTAGGGCTGCAGGTCCGAGACCGGGGCAGGGACGGTGTGGAAGGTACGGCAGCCGAGTCGCTCGGCCAGGTGGGCGGCGAGGGTGGACTTACCCGATCCGCTGATGCCCTCCAGCACCACGAAGATCCCTGAGCTGGATTTCTGGACAGGCTGGTAGGCGGCGGGCCGCCGGGGCGCGGTGGCGGTGGAACGTGTGGTCACGGCAGGGTCCCTTCGGTGAAGGCGTACAGGTGCGCGGAGACGGCCGTCAGCAGCGCGGCCGGATCGGCTATGTGCCGGGGGACGTCCAGGCGCAGGTCCGGGCGCAGCAGGCAGGGGCTCAATGCACCGGCTGAGTCCGGGCGCAGTGCCCAGAAGCCCTCGATGCAGTGCTCCTTCTCGGGACAGGCGACGCGCTGGCCACCGGCCCTCGCCCCCACCGAACATTCCGGCGGGGCGTCGCTTTCCCTGTCGCGACGTTGCACTCGACGCGTACGGTGGACACTGCCAATGGAACTAGCCCGAGGTCACGCCATGTCCCGTCCCGTTGATGACGGAGCACGGCGGATCGGTGAGAACGTCCGCGCCGCCCGCCGCGCCCGAGGCATATCTCTGGAAGCAGTCGCCGGCTTGGTCGGCCGCTCCAAAGGCTGGCTCAGCAAAATCGAGAACGGCAAGATCCGGCTCGACAAGAGATCAGACATCATCGCGCTCGCCGAAGCGCTCGAAGTGTCCGCGACTGATCTGATAGACGCTCCCGTGCAACGCAACACCACCGCGCCTCCCATCGGCCGCCTCCGCAAGATCCTGCTCAGCTCCTCCCTCGATGACCCCCCGGACATCCCTCTCCGGCCCGTCGAGATCCTTCAGGCCGAATGGAACGGGCGTATCCTCGCTTCCTGGCGCGCCTCCGATCGCGCCGAGCTCGCCCGGCTGATCCCCGGCTTCGTCGGCGAGCTCCATGTGCACGCCACCACGGGCAGTGGGCCGGACCGTGAGACAGCGCTACGCCTGCTCATCTGGGCCTGCGGAGCCGCCGGTTCTGATGTGCTCAAGGCGTACGGCCACCTGGACCTCGCGTGGATCGCCGCCGACCGCGCCGAGCGCGCCGCCCGCCTCCTCGGTGAGGAGCCGTGGCTTGGGGCCGCCGCGTTCGCCATGGCTCACTGTCGCCGCAGCCTCGACATGGCTCGGGCATTTCGGACCATCGGCCAGACCGCCGACCGGGTGGAGCCCCATATCGGCGACGACCGCCAGGCGCAGGAGATCTACGGCATGCTTCGCCTGTCGGCCGCGCTCGGCTGCCAGATCCGGGGCGACCATGCCGGCGCTGACGACTGCGCCGAGGAAGCGGAACGGATAGCTGCCCGTACTGGCGAGCACCTTGACGCCTGGCAATGGTTCGGTCCGGCGAACGTGGGGGTCTGGCGTGCTGCGCTCGCTGTCGAGGCAGGGGAGCCGGGACGTGCCCTTGAGCACGCGTCGCGAGTGGCTCCCGAGGCACTGCCGAGCCAGATCCGCCGGGCTTCGCTCCGGATCGAGAAGGCGCGGGCATACGCCCTGCTCGACCGACCACGGCAGGCCGCTGTGGAGCTCCGGCAGGCGGAGAAGTTGGATGCGCCGCGCACGCACAGTGATCCGTTCGCTCGAGAACTTGTGGCCGATCTTCTGGGGGCGGTGGGAGGCCGTGATATCCGTGGCCTGGCTTGGCGGATGAACTTGATCTGACGAGGGTTTCCTCGGGGAAACATCACGACCGGCGGACCGCCTTAACGTTCCGCTCATGGACAGTCACGGGGTCCGAACCCGGTATGGGAGCACCTGGCCCCATCTAGGACGTAGGCGCCTCCAAGATCTGGCCGGCCGTCCCCATGACCGGGTGTCGGCCAGCCGTGCCCGCCCCCGAATCCCAATCGCGCGAACGTTCCGGGTGCCGGCGTGGTGCGTTCGCCGCGTGCCGTGGCCTGCCGAGCGGCGAGCGCTGGTGAGCCTGTTGAGCGAGGCCAGGTTCATGGTTGATCGTGCGGCGGTGGGCGCTTCATGAGCGGCTACACCACTGTCCCGTACGTGATCGCCTACTCGAATGAGTTGGTCAAGGATCCGATCTGGTTCGAGCAGACCCCCGTCGGTCAGCCGCGGTTGTCTTACCAGCCGCCGGGAGAGAACGACTGGGTCGGCCCGGGCGGGGTGCGGCGCAATGCCTTGGGCATTCTGCGTGCCCGTGTCCTCGATCTGCGGGACCAGGCGTCGGATGTGCGCGGCTGCGAGCGGATGCGGAAGCTGAACACGCTGCGCCAGTGGAAGTGTATGGACGACCTGCTGTGCCAGGTGTGCGGCTACCCGGCCGTGGATCTGGAGACGGGGTTGTTGCCGTGGCTGCTGGTCAGGAGCGTGTTCGAGCGGAACGGGCTTGATTCCGGTCGGACGAACGCGCCGCCGTGCTGCTGGGCGTGCGTGCCGAAGGCGCTGGCCGAGTGCCGGATGCTGCAGGACGAGTCGGTCATGGTGTGCACCGCGACCGGGGTGACGTCGGTGGGTGTGCTGGCCGACCTGTACGAGCCGACGCCGATCACCGGACGGCCGATGCCGCACGCCCGCAACATCTTCATCCCCTGGACCAATCGCACTTGGCACAGCAGGTCTTTCGCGGTCGCTCAGGTGGTCGAACTGCATGGGATCAGGCCCGTGGCGGCACCGCCGTAATCGGCCCGGCTCTCTGTCTCGTGTACGGAAGAAGGGACGTGCGACAGAGCGCCGGGCGCACGAACCCTTTTCGGGCCCTCGCTTTTGCCGGGCGAGCACGCAATTGGACCGAGGAGGTAGGCCCCGACCCAGCCTCGCCCGGAGGCGCGAGTCCCGGGTCCGGGATGGGGCCGACGCACAACCTCTTCGGGGGCGCTGGGGAGCTTGATTCAGTTCCTTCCCGGCAGCCCTCGGAGGGGCATGGGTGGTCCCCCGTCAGCGTTGCCGCCTGGACGGGGGGCCACCCACCGAGACGGCCCGGCGTTGTCAACAGTCCGCCGGGCTATGGGCCCCGCCGGTGTGGAGGCGCGAGGCGGGGCCACTAAGGAGTGCAGTACGTGGTGTTCTGACCAGCGGGCTCGTCGGTCCAGGTCGGGTCGGTGTTTATCCGGGGCAGCTCTTGCTGCTGGGTGGTCGGGTGAGCTTGGGCGGTAGCCCCTTGAATGAAGGCGTCTGAGCGGAGCGAAGGCGATTTTGCGCGGAGCGCCTCAGGGAGGGCGTCTGAGCGGAGCGAAGTCCTTTGAGGGCGGGTGGGAGGGCGGGGGGCGGGGAGCCGGTTGCGGGCGGGGTTACTCCTTGAGGCTGCGGAGCATGGGGGGGTGGAGGGCTTCGGCGGGGCCGCGGCGGAAGAGTTTGGCTGGGCGGCCGCCGTCTCGGGTTGTTGTGCCGCCTGTCTCTAGGAGGAAGCCTTCTGCCTTGGTTACCTTGCGGTGGAAGTTGCGGGGGTCGAGGGGTCTGCCCCATACGATTTCGTATACGCGGCGGAGGTCTGCCACCGTGAACTCCGGGGGGCAGAATGCCGCTCCCAAGGGGGTGTACTCCAGTTTGGCGCGTGCTCGTTCTATTCCGTCGAGCATGATGCGGCGGTGGTCGAAGGCCATGGCGGTCAGGGCGTCGATGGGTTGCCAGCTCATGTGGGCTTTTTCTGAGGCCGGGAGGTCTGGGGCGAGGCCCAGGTAGGCGACGCTCAGGACGCGTTGGCGGGGGTCGCGGTCCGGGTAGCCGTAGGTTTGGAGTTGTTCCAGGTGGACCGGTGCGCCTGGGAGGCCCGCTCGTTCTGACAGGATGCGGTGGGCGGCGGCCGGGAGGTCCTCGTCCAGCTGGATGAAGCCGCCGGACAGGGACCAGCGGCGCAGGAACGGCGGGTTGTCGCGGCGCCACACTAGGGCGCACAACGCCTGGTTGCGTACGGTGAGCACGACCAGGTCGACACTGACCGGGACGCTCGGGACCATGCAGGGCACGTTACACGCAGGGCGGGCGGCCAGCGAACTCATCACGTGCAGGAGTCACACACAGGAGTCGCGCGTAGGAGTCGCGCGTAGGAGTCGCGCGTAGGGCGGGTGGCTGGCGGCGCATCGCACGTGCAGGTGGGTGACGACGGGCGCGTCACCCGCGGGCCCGGCGGCCGACAAGCTCGCCGGTGGCCGGCAAAGCTCGTACGCCCAAGCGTCTAAGTGACGATCCGTACATGCAACGGTTCGGCCGAAGACTGCCCGGAAGGCAGCTTGACCCCGACCTTGACCCACTCCCCGGCAGGCACCTGAGCCCAGTCGAACGGCACCCAGGCAGTAGCCATCCCCTTCGGCAACTCACCCTCGATCGGATCCTCATCGAGCCACCCCACCGCCGAGACCACCATCTCCTTGGTCCCCCCGGAGTACTGAACGGTGATCGTCCCATCCTTGAGGTTGTAGCCGCGCACCTCGATCCCGTCCTGGATGTCGCGCCCCCGCCGGATGGCGTCCACCGCGATAGGCCGCTGCCAGTCCTGCGCGATCTCCGTTTCCAGCGACGGCTTCCCACAGGTCATGAAGTCGCTCCACATATAGGAGACGATCTTCTGCACATACCGCCCGGCCATGGTCACAGCCTGGTCCAGGCGCTGCTTGTCGGTCTTGCCCCGGGTGCCGGTGGGGGCGCACGGCTCGGCGCCCGACGGCTCGAACGCCTCGACGTTCGCCCAGAGCTGCACGTGGTGGCCGGACTCGATCATCTCCTGGCGGGCGGCGGCCATCTCGCGGTAGTAGTCGCGCGTGGACCCGTGGTAAGCCGTGTCGTACGAGGACTCCCCCACCACCGGCTCCAGCCGCGAGTCCACCTCCTGGTCCCGCTCGTCCGGCCAGAACAGCCCGACCTTGCCCGTCCCCCGGCTGTCCTGCGGCGCGATGATCCCGACCCCGGTCTTCACCAGCGCCTTGAAGCCCTCGGCCACCTGCTTGGGCGTCTGCCCGAAGCCCACCCGCTTGCGGGCGTCCAGATAGGGGCTGATCAGGATGGGTTTGCCGAGCTCCTGGTCGACGATCCGGTGCTGGTCGGCGTAGACCTCCAGGGTCGGGTTCGTGGCCAGCGTGGCCGACATCTGGACCTCGAACGGCTGGTACACGCCGCCCAGCGAGTCACGGTCGGCGAAGCGGGTGCCGTAGTCCTGAAGGATGCGCCGGGTGAGCGTGGTGAGCGTGCCCAGGTGGCGGGTGGCGGCCCTGATCGGCGTCTTGGCGTCGCGCGGCGCGAGCGGCAGGGCGGGGAAGACCCGCATGCCGAACTGGTCGCCGAGGTCGAGCAGCTTCTGCAGGCTGTCCTTGTTCGATCCGGCCACCAGGATCATGTCGTACGACCCGGCCTTGCGGCTGAAGTCGCAGGTGGCGTCGTCGGAGCCGTCGGCCTGGGTGATCAGCCGGTAGTAGATCCGGTCGCCGACCTCGATGGCCTTCTCCATGCCCGGGCAGCGGAACAGGTCGGGGCCGAACGACTCGTCGGTCCTGTAGACGTACACGCGGCCGATCCGGTTGTCCGGGTTGGCCTCCTGCAGTTCGTACAGGGCGGCGTCGTAGCAGGTCATGTCGTTCTCGCGGCAGGACTTGTAGCGCGTGTCGAGCTCGCCGTCCCTGGTCAGCACCCGGCCCTCGTCATCGACGGTGCGGAACTGCAGGCCGTACCCGATCCTGATGATCGTGTCGCCGCCGACGCGGTGGATCTCCTGGAGCTGGCTGCGCCAGGTGCAGGGGTCGGAGGTGGGGGTGATCCAGTAGCCGGTGACGGCGTAGGGGGCCTTCTCGCCGGTGTCGAACGTTCCACACGGGTCGGTGAACTCGCTCACCTTCGGCGTCGGCTGGGTGCTGGACGGCTTGGGCGCCGCCGACTTGGCCGCCGTGGGCGCCGTCTCCTCGGAGGAGAAGGGCTGCACGACGACGACGACCGCGGCCACCACGGCCACGATGGCTGTGCCCACGACCAGGAAGAGCCAGCGCACTTTCAGTAACCTACCCGCCCTCGGAAGTTACGGCTTGACCCCGGCCCACGATTCGAGCTGCGCGACGAACCGCTTGGCCGAGTTGGGCCAGTGGTGGTTCGCCCGTGCCGCCGCGTAACCCCGCGCGCCCTGCGCCCGGCGCTCGCGTACGTCGTCCCGCAGGGTCAGCACGGCCTGCGCTACCGCCTTGGGGTCCTCCCACGGCACCACGACGCCGCTGTCATAGCGCTCGACCAGTTCCACCGCCCGCGGCGACGGAGTGGTGATGACGGGGATGCCGTGCGCCATGTACTCCATGATCTTGGTCGGCATCGAGTGCCGGTAGTTCGGCTCGTCGTGCAGCAGCGACAGCCCGGCCAGCGCGCCGTCGAGCCGCTTGAGCGCCTCGTCGTTGGGCATGAAGTCGCGCCACTCCAGCAGGCCCTCGGTGACGGCCTGGTTGAGCAGCGGGCGGCTCTGCGGATCGGCGTACCCGATCAGCTCCACCGCCACCCGGTACGGCTGCAGCAGCCTGGCCACCTCGACCGCCTCGACCACGCCCCTGGCGCGCGAGAGCCAGCCCAGGTAGACCACCCGGTCGTCCCCGGGGGGCGTCACGGAGTCGGGCACCCACGTCTCGTTCGGCACGATGGGGTGGGCGTGCTTGAACCGGCCCGCGTAGGCGGTCTCGGCCAGCATCAGGTGCAGGTGACGCTCGGCGGTGCCCTCCAGCACGCGGGCCAGGAACCGTACCGGCGGCCGCAGCAGTGAGGGCAGCCACGGCTTGAGCGAGAGCGTGGCGGGGGTGTCCTCGTGCACGTCCCACACCACCGGCGGCCTGTTGCGGATGCCCCAGACGGCGAACAGCAGCTCGGGGTCGTGCACCACCACGATGTCGACCTTGTTGCGCATGCGCTTGAACAACCGCCGCGCCGCCCACGTCGCGGACGTGCGCTTGCGCTGCGAGGCCCTGGGCAGATCGACGCCGGTTACCCACGGTCGCGGTACGACTCCGAAGCCGGTGAAAGAGGCGGCGTACGTGACCTCATGACCGGCATCCACAAGGGCACGAATCTGCCTATGCAGAATTCTCGCGTCCTCGGGGTTATGCACCACCGTCATGACGAGCACGTGCACTGCGCGCAGCCCTCCGTCGCTACAGCCGCTCGACGCGTTCACCCTCGGCGAGCACGCCGCGGGTGTCCAGCACGAGCCTGGCCTTCGACTCGACCATGTCGAGGTCGAACGCGGCGTGCTGCTGCAGGAGCAGCGTCACGTCCGCGTTGATCACGGCCTCGGCCAGATCCTCCTCACGCGGCACCGGGGTGCCGTCCACCGACCACTCCTTGACGTACGGGTCCGCGAACGAGAGCTCGGCGCCCAGTTCCAGCAGCGCACGCGCCACCGGCAGGGCCGGAGTCTCCCGCTCGTCGGCGATATCCGGTTTGTAGGTGACGCCGAGCATAACGACTCTGGCGCCGTTCACGGGCTTCTTATGCCTGTTCAGCAGACGCTGTGCGCGGGCCACCACGTAGGACGGCATCCGCTCGTTGATCTCCTGCGCCAGCTCGACGAACCGGAAGGGGTAGCCGAGCTTGCGAACCGTGTAGGACAGGTACGACGGGTCCACCGGGATGCAGTGCCCGCCGACGCCGGGCCCCGGCAGGAACTTGTGGAAGCCGAACGGCTTGGTGCCGGCCGCCTCGATGGCCTCCCACAGGTCGATCCCGAGCTCGTCGCAGAAGATCGCCATCTCGTTGACGAGGGCGATGTTGACGTGCCGGTAGGTGTTCTCCAGCAGCTTGGCCATCTCGGCCTCGCGGGTGCCGCTGACCGGCACCACCTGCTCGATGAACTGCCCGTAGAAGGCGGTCGCGCGGTCCCGGCAGGTCGGCGTGTAACCGCCGACGACCTTGGGGGTGTTGCGCAGGCCGTACTTGGCGTTGCCCGGGTCGATGCGCTCGGGCGAGAAGGCCAGGTGGAAGTCCTTGCCCGCGTTCAGCCCCGAGCCCTCCAGCAGGGGCCTGGCCACCTCGTCGGTGGTGCCGGGCCACGTGGTGGACTCCAGGACGACGAGCGTGCCGGCGCGCAGGTTGCGGGCGACGGTCGTGGTGGCGCCCTCCACCGCGGACAGGTCCGGGCGGTGGTCCTCGTCGAGCGGGGTGGGCACGCAAATGACGATCGTGTTGCTTCTGGCGAGCACGGTCTCATCGAGCGTGGCGCTGAACCCGTTGGCCAGCATGTGCTCAAGGTCGGCGTCGGTCAGGTCATCGATGTAGGACTGCCCGGCGTTGAGCGCGTCGACCTTGGCGGGGTCGACGTCCAGGCCGACGACCCGCAGGCCAGCGGCGACAGCCTCTTTGGCGAGAGGCATGCCGACGTAGCCCAGGCCGATGACAGCCAAGTCGATTTCTGTCACAGCTGTGCCTTTGGGAGCCGGAAACAACACTTCATGGTCGCAAAGGCTATCTCAAGTCCACCTAGCTCACGCCTAATGCGACCGAACCCGTCACAAGAGACAGCCAATCTCAAGGTCATCATTCGGCAAGGGACCGGTATAGGGCTTGATAAGTCTCGGCAACGCGGGACCAAGTCCGCTTGGCGGCCACTTCCGCGCGGCCCGCCTCGCCCATCTCGGCGCGCTTGGCGGGGTCCTCGCGGAGCCCGGCGATCGCCTTGGCCAGCTCGGCAGGATCGCCGGGCGGGACCAGCATGCCGGCCCCGTCGGAGCCGACAAGCTCGGACAACGCGGGCAGATCGCTCAACACGACCGGCTTGCCCAGCGCCATCGCCTCGACGGGTTTCAATGGCGTAACAAGTCTGCATACGCGCAGGTCCTCGCGGGGGCAGGCGAAGATGTCGATGGCGTCCTGGGCCTGCAGCGCCTCGTCGGGGCCGACCCTGCCGGGCAGGATGGCGTCCCTCAGGCCCAGCTCCTCGACGAGTTCCAGCAGGTTGTCGCGCTCGGTGCCGTCGCCCACGATGAGCACGCGCACGGGGGTGTTCTCGTCGCGCAGCAGCGCGGCGGCGCGCAGCAGGGTGGCGAAGCCCTCGTAGGCCACGATGCTGGAGACCGAGCCGACGACGATCTCGCCGTCGGCGATGCCGTACTCGCGCCTGAACGAGGCCCCATCGTAGTGCACGCTCAGCAGCGAGTCGTCCACGGCGTTGGGCGCCAGGTGGATCTTCTCCCTGGGCACGCCGCGCTCGACGATCTCGGTGGCCATGGTCTCGGCCAGCGTGACGACCGCGTCCGCCTCGCGCATCAGGAACGCCTCGCGGTCGCGCTGGAGCAGGTGCCGCTGGCTGCCCACGCGGATGGGGTCGCGTGAGGCCCAGGTCTCCTCCAGGAAGCCGCGCACCTCGTACACGAACGGCGTGCCCGTGCGGTCGCGCACGGCGTGCGCGATGGAGCCGTTGCGGTGGTCGGTGGCGGCGTGCAGGACCTGCGGGCGCAGCTCGGTCACGAGCTTGGTGACCCGGTCGGCGCCCCTGATGATGCGTCCCCGGGTCTCGAACGGCATCTCGCCGTGCGACTCGGGCAGCAGCCGGTAGTAGGGGATGCCGTCGATCTCGTCGTACGGCGTCGCGTCCGCGTGCCCCTGCAACATCGGCCAGCCCCAGCTCGTGACCACGTGCGGGTCGATCCCGGCGGCCTTCTGGGAGGTGACGATGCGGTGGGTGCGCACGGTGTAGCCGGCCTGCGTGTACGGCAGCGCGTTCGTGACCACGTGCAGGACCCGGTTCTTGACCCGCTCCAGGATGGCCACCTTGGGCCCCGGCGGGATCGGGTCGGGACTGATCGCGGCCAGCTCACCCCGGTAGTAGGCGGCCCTGCGCTTGACGAAGGGGTACTTGGTGTGGGCCTCGAGCACGGCGGCGGCCTCGCTGACCCGGCCGGCGTCCCAGTGCTCCTTGGCCTCGTTCCACGGGCCCTTGACCACGCGCATGCCGAACTTGCGCACAATGCGCCTGGCCCGCCGGGCGGTCGGCCAGGCGACGCTGCCGACGATGGGGCGCAGCTTGGGCGGCAGGGTGTCGGCGGCGGCCTGGGCCACGCGGACCGGATCGGATCTGACCTTCGTCATCACCACGCGGGAGACCAGGATCGGATGTTGAACGAAGCCCTTGAGAAGTCCACCGACGCCGGCACGGGCGGACTTCGCGGAAACCTTTGAGGAGTCTTGACGACTGGCGTCGGATGCCACGGAGGGACCGTACCATAGGCAGCGTTTTTTCCCTTCCGCTATGAAAGGCGAGGTCAATGAGGGAGAACCCCCTGGTCCTGCACGTATTGGGTGCTCGTCCCAATTTCGTGAAAGCGGCCCCGGTGGTGCGGGCACTCGGCGAGCTCGGTGTGCGGCAGGGCATCATCCACACTGGTCAGCACTACGACGCGTTGATGTCCGACGTCTTCTTCGCCGATCTGGGCCTGCCCGAGCCGGTGGCGAACCTCGGGGTCGGCTCCGGCAGCCACGCCAAGCAGACGGCGGCGCTGCTCGTCGGCCTTGAGGAGGTCGTCCAGGAGCAGGAGCCCGAGCTCGTCGTGGTCTACGGCGACGTCAACTCCACGCTGGCGGCGATCCTGGTCTGCGCCAAGCTCGGCGTGCCGACCGCGCACGTGGAGGCGGGGCTGCGCTCGTTCGACCGCGGCATGCCTGAGGAGGTCAACCGGGTCGTCACCGACGCGCTGGCCGACCTGCTGTTCGCCACCTCGCCGGAGGCGCTGGCGTTCCTGGCGAACGAGGGCGTGCCCGCGTCCAAGGTGCACCTGGTGGGCAACCCCATGATCGACAGCCTGTACTCGGCGCTGCCCGGGCTCGACCCCGCGCCCGTGGTCGCGCGGCTCGGCCTGCCCGAGCGCTACGCGGTGGCCACGCTGCACCGCCCGGCCAACGTGGACACCCCCGAGGCCGCGAAGGAGCTGGTGGACGCGGTGCTGGAGGTCTCGCGGCAGATCCCGATCGTGGTCCCGATCCACCCGCGCGGCAAGGCGCGGCTGGCCGAGGCCGGGCTGGTGGACGGCGAGTCCGTGCGCGTGGTGGACCCGCTGGGCTATGTGGACTTCCTCTCACTCGTACGGGGCTCCGCGCTGGTCGTCACGGACTCCGGCGGCGTGCAGGAGGAGACGACCGTGCTGGGTGTGCCCTGCCTGACCGTCAGGCCCAACACCGAGCGCCCGATCACGATCACCCACGGCACGAACCGCCTGGTCACACCCGCCCTGCTGCCCGCGGCCTCGGAGAAGGCGCTGTCCGACGGCGCGGCCACGCCGGCCGGTGAGCTGCCGGTGTTGTGGGACGGCAAGTCCGGGCCGCGCATCGCCACGGTGATCGCCGCCTGGCTCAAGGGGGACAACCTCGCGCCCGCGTCTCAGGGCAAACGCCCTGAATGACGGCTATATCCGCCGTACTATGAAAAACCTCCGCTGAGCGATAGGCGTACCACCATGGCCGAAACCCCCGAACAGCCCACTTACCAACGGCTCGGGCCCGTCAACTGGCTACCCGAGGAACGCAAGCTCGTCGAGCGGTACGAGGCGGACATCAGGGAGCTGCGGCGGCGGCTGGAGATCGCCGAGGCCAAGGCCGCGTACGCCGGCTGGAAGCTGGAGGCCGCGCAGGCCAAGCGCACGTTCAAGCTGGGCGAGGCGCTCGGCTCGAAGAGCCCGGGGAAGATCGTCGAGGCGGTCAGGTCGAAGGAGCGGGCGCCCAAGGCGCCCACCCCCGTCACCGAGGTGATCGAGGCGGCCGGCAACCGGCCGCCGCTGGTGGAGGTGCCGCCGGCGAAGTGGCCGACAGGGCCGGTCAACCGGCCCGACCTGAAGGTCGCGGTGATCCTGGACGACTTCTCCAGGATGGCCTTCCGCTACGAGTGGGACCAGATCGAGTTCGGGCTCAAGGACTGGCCGGAGATCTTCGCCGACAAGCGGCCCGACCTGCTGTTCTGCGAGTCGGCCTGGCACGGGAACCAGGGCCGCTGGCGTTACCAGATGACCGGCACCAACGCCCCCAAGGAGCCGCTGCGCGACCTGCTGGCCTGGTGCAGGAGCGAGGGCATCCCGACGGTCTTCTGGAACAAGGAGGACCCGCCGAACTTCGACTTCTTCATCGACACGGCCAAGCTGTTCGACTACGTGTTCACCTGCGACGGTGACATGCTGCCGAAATATCGGGAAATTTTGGGCCACGACCGGGTGGACGTGTTGCAGTTCGCCGCCCAGCCCCGGGTGCACAACCCGATCCAGCAGAACAAGGGCCGCCTGCACGACGTGGTCTTCGCCGGGATGTACTTCAGGAACAAGCACCCCGAGCGCCGCGAGCAGATGGAGACCGTGCTCGACCCGGTCAGGGAGCTGGGGCTGCACATCTTCGCGCGCAACGGCGAGGTGGACGAGAAGTACGCGTGGCCGGACAAGTACCGGCCGCACATCGTGGGCGAGCTGCCCTACGACCAGATGCTGGCCGCGTACCGGATGTACAAGGTCTTCCTCAACGTCAACTCGGTGCTGGACTCGCCGACCATGTGCGCGCGGCGCGTCTTCGAGCTGTCAGCCTGCGCGACCCCGGTGGTGTCGGGGTGGTCGCGGGCGATCGAGGAGACGTTCGGCGGGCTGGTGCCGATCGCGCGCGAGCCGATCGAGTCCTACAACCAGGTGCTGCACCTGATGAACAGCCCGGAGCTGCGGGCCAGGATGGGGCACCTGGCGATGCGCGAGGTGTTCGACAAGCACCTGTTCTCACACCGCGTGGACCAGATCCTCCAGGACCTCGGCCACCACACGACCTCCAGGTCGCGCTCGATCACCGTCGTGCTGCCCACCAACCGGGCCGCCCAGATCGAGCACGCGATCTCCTCGGTGGCCAGGCAGCGCCACCGCCCGCTGCAACTCGTCATGGTGCTGCACGGCCTGGACATCGACCCGGTCGTGGTGGCGGACAAGGCCCGCATGGCGGGCGTCACGGACGTCACAGTGCTGCCCGCCTCGGCGGAGCTGTCACTCGGGGCGTGCATGAACCTGGGCATCGCCGCCGCCGAGGGCGAGCTGATCGCCAAGATGGACGACGACAACCTGTACGGCGAGCACTACCTGTCCGACCTGGTGCGCGCCTTCGACTACTCCGACGCCGAGCTGACCGGCAAGGGCGCGCACTACGCCTACTTCGAGGGCAGCAACACCACGATGTTCCGCCTGCCGGGCCTGGAGCACCGTTACTCGTGGCTGGTGCAGGGCGGCACGTTCCTCGGCAAGGCGGACCTGTTCCGCTCCTACCCCTTCGCCGACATCACCAGGGGCGAGGACACCCACCTCGTACGGCGCCTCAAGGAGGACGCGGTCAAGATCTACTCGGCGGACCGCTTCAACTTCGTCTACTGGCGCAGCGCCGACACCTCGATGCACACCTGGCAGGCCGACCACATCAAACTGACCAGGAACGCGCAGTTCTCCTTCGTCGGACGCCCCGACGACCACGTGCTCATCTGAGCAGTGCGGCGCGGCGGGCGGGAGACCCGCGCCGCCGCGCCCGCGTGCTAGCCCTTGACGTACCCGATCCTGAACTCGGCGTTCACCTTGGTGGTCGCGGTGTTCTCACAGTCGGCCGCGATCGAGAAGAAGTGGCTCTGGGCCTTGGGCCAGTAGCAGCGGTAGATCGGCCGGGTGAAACCGGGCCTCGGGCCGGCATAGACGAAGCCCTCACGCCGCAGGACGGTGTGCCCGTCGCGCCCGCAGTCGCTCTTGTGGCTCAGGAACTGGTCCCCCTTGGTGTACCCGGCCATGCAACCGTAGATCGGCACGGCGCCCTTGGCGGGAACGGCCAGGATCGTCACGGCGCCCTCGCGCTTGTAGCCGCCCGGCACCTCCCCCGTGGTGCTCCAGTGCTTGGCGCCGTTGTAGTACCGCACCAGATCGACGGTGGGCGGGGCGGCCTGGGCCGGAGCGGCCAGGGTGAGGGTCGCGGCGCAGCCCGCCAGGAGGGCGGCGGCGGCTCGGCGGATGATCATTGATCCCCCTGTGGAGTGGTCGGTCTCGATCAAGCTCCAGGACGCTAGCAAGCAGCGCGGAGCCGCCCGGCCCACTTCGACGCAATACGAACAATCAGGCGGCGACCTTGGCCAGGTTCTGGTCGGCCAGGCTCGCCAGCTCGTACAGGCCCTGCGGCTTGACCTGCTGGCCGACCACCAGCATGCTCATGATCAGCTTGCCGCGCCTGATCATGACCGAGCCGATCTGGGCGTTGCTCTTCCCGCCCGCCGCCGTGGTGAGGTAGGCCCGCGACTGGTCGCCCCTGGCGGGCATCTTCAGGGTCTTCGTCCGGTACGTGACCCGCGTCCCGCCGACGTCGGCCGTGTAGTCGACGCACTGCTTGGGCAGCGGCGCGGGGAAGGTCTCCGCCGGCATGGACACCACCGCCTGCGTGATCGAGCCACGGGCGGCGGAGAAGGCGATCACCGCGGCGGGCGACTTGGCGACCTCCGGCTTGGCGGCGTCGAGCTGGGCGGCCCCCGCGCACCCCGGCTGCTCGGCCTGGGCCCTGCGGACGGCGGCCAGGCCCTGCTGGGTGGACTTGAGTGTGCCGAACGCGCCCAGCTCCGGCCCGTAGGCGACGCTCATGCCCTTGGGCACGGGCAGCAGGGCGGCGCGCAACCTGGCGCTCTCCACCGACGTCTGCGACACCGGCACCTTGGCGGCGGGCGCCTTGACCTCTTCGGCCGCGGAACATCCGGCGATGACCAGGGTGCTCAGAAATATGCTGGGAATGGCTTTCCTCATGATGTCTCCATTTCACTTAATCGGCATTATGAAAACGCTAGAGGACCTGGCCTGCGGGGACGTTGGTAACGTCGCTATTTGCGGGATTCAGTGGCTTCATGCCTGATTTCCGGTTCGCCCCTTTGGGCGTTGCTCCTGGTAGTGGACGCGTGCACGAGTAAGCGGCATTCGCGGTAACAGGGCACGCAAAATGTTTCCCGAGCCGCTGCGCGGCGCTGTGCGGCTTTTCTCCGTACTGCGGATGATCCAGGCATGAGCCTGACTCCGCGCGACCTCGGCATGGCTGTGCCCATTTCCCGCCGGGACCTCTTCGACGGCATCGCCGTGGGATGCGTGGCGGCCGCGCCCGCGAGAGCGGCTCAGGGGACGCCTGAGCCGTCCGGGCATTTCTCGGTGCGCGGAGATACGAGTGAGGCGCTCAGCGTGCCGCACGCGCTGCGGGACGGCCGGTTCTGGGAGCACGCCGGACCCGCCGTGCCTACCGGGGAGACCTACGGGCTCGTCGTGGTCGGCGGCGGACGGGGCGGGCTCGACGCCGCCGCCGGGTGGCTGGAGCGGCATCCGCGCGAGCGCGTCCTGGTGCTGGACAACCACGACGTCCTCGATGACGACCTCCACGGACGGCACGCGGAGTTCGACGCGGTGATGTGCGACGAGGAGAGCTTCGGGACCGACGGGCTGGTCAGGCTCTCCACGCCCGGATGGGTCGATCGGCTGCCGATCGACGGGCGGGCGCGGCGGGACCTGCGCGCGCTTTACGATGATCCGCCCGACTGGTTCCCCGGGCTGACGGCCGAGGGCAAGCAGGAGCGGCTGGCGGGGCTGACGTACGCGCAGTTCCTGCGGGAGGTGTGCGGGGTCCATCCCGACGCGGAGCGGTTCTGCCGGACGATGTCGTGCGCCGAGTGGGGCTACGACACACGGGCGTTCGGCGCGATCGACGCCTGGGGCACGGGGTATCCGGGGTTCGGCGGGCTGGGCCTGGGCCGCGAGAAGCCGTCGCGGTACAACTCGCCGACCGTGCGGCGGCGCTGGCACGGGCCCGCGCCCATGACCGCCACTCCCACGCCGGACGAGCGGGTGCTGGTACGGCCGTCCAGCCCGGTGGTGTCCGTGCGCGACGGGGCCTCCTCGGCGACCGTGGGCTACTTCGACGGGCACCGGGTGCTGACCGTCGAGGCGGGGGCGGTGATCCTGGCCTGCTGGAGCGCGGTGGTGCCCTACCTCGTGCCGGAACTGCCCCCGGAACGGCGGCAGGCGCTGCGCGGGGCCGTGCGGGTGCCGCTGCTGCGCGCCTCGGTACGGCTGCGCGACGCGGACGCCTGGCGGCGGCTGGGCGTGCGGCGGGTGCGGTGGACCGGCGCGTACTGGAGCGCGTGCGAGTTCACGCCCCCGGACACCGTGCGCCTGCTGGCCACGCCGTGCCGTTCGGAGCTGGGGCCGCAGGCGGGGTCGGTGGCGGGCCGGCGGGAGTTGTTCCGCACGCCGTACGGCGTGCTGGAGCACACCGTACGGAACCAGCTGGCCCGGCTGCTCGGCCCGGTCGGCTTCGATCCGGGCGGCGGCATCGAGGCGATCACCGTGCACCGGCGGGGTCACGCGCTCGCGCCCGAGTACTGCCGCCCGTGGCACGCCTTCTACCCGGACGGGCCGTTCCCCGCGGACGCGGCGCGCGGGCGGTTCGGCAGGATCGCGATCGCCGGCTCCGACACCGAGCCCTGCGCCCGCGACGAGGCCGCGGTCACGGCGGCGCGGCGAGCGGTGGAGGAGTTGTCATGAGGCTCTGGTTGCGGATCTTCCTGACCGGTCTGGTCCTGTGGCTGGCCACCGTGGTCGTCACCGCCTGGACGGGCAACGCCAACCTGGTGCCGACCGTGGTGCTGTTCGGCAGCTTCCTGGTGCCGGTGACGTTCGTGGTGTGGGCCTACGGGCGCGGCCGCTCCCCCGAGGTGACGGTCGAGCTGCTGTTCCAGGCGTTCGTGGTGGGCGGCGTGCTGGGCGTGCTCGGCGCCTCGCTGCTGGAGAGCTGGCTGCTGCGGCCTTCCGTGCTCATGTACGTGGCCGTCGGCCTGATCGAGGAGGGCGTCAAACTGGCGGCCCTCATGTACGTCACCAGGCGCATGGCCAGACGTGCCACCAGGGACGGCCTGGTGCTCGGCGCGACCGTCGGCTTCGGCTTCGCCGCGTTCGAGAGCGCCGGCTACGCCTTCAACGCCCTGTTCACCGCCGACGGCCTGTCGCTGACCCAGCTCGTCGAGACCGAGGTGTTGCGCGGGATCCTGGCCCCGGTCGGGCACGGCCTGTGGACCGCGATCGCCGGCGGCGCGCTGTTCGCCGCGCGCGGGCGGCTCACTTCCCCGGTGGTGCTGACCTACCTCGGCGTCTCGGCGCTGCACGCGCTGTGGGACTCGATGAGCGCCATCGCGATCGCGATCACGCTCGTGCTGACCGGGCGCCCGTGGCAGTTCGAGCAACTGCGCATCGGCCGGGTGCCGCACGTGACGCCGTGGCAGGTGCACATGTACACGCTGCTGAACTGGGCGGGACTCATCGTGATCTCGCTGGTAGCGCTGCTGTGGCTGTGGGCGACGGTGACCTCGGACCGCCGGGACCGCGGGAACTTGCCCCAATAATCACGGTAATGAACGTCTTCCTCCCACTGCGCCCGGAGCATAATCGGTGCTAGTCTCCTGTGCGATCTTCCGGAGGTGTATTTACACAAGGTGTGGAAATGCCCCCGACTAGAGGTTGGGACATGGGCTCGCGAAACCGGTCAATTCGGTTCAAGATCTTCCTATTACTACTGCTACCCCTCCTGTCTCTGAGCGCGCTGTGGGGTTTCGTCCTCAATCTCACCATGGGCGACGCCCAGTCACTGCTCCGCGCGAACACCCTCTACGACACCATCGGCGTCACTTCCCTTGACCTGGGACTTCAGCTACAGGCCGAACGGGTGCGCTCGGCGGAGGCGCTCACTACGCGTGAGCTCACCGAAGTGCTCGGCGGCCAGCGCGCCCGCACCGACAGCTCCGTCGCCGAGTTCAGACAGGCCGTGACCGACGCCGGGGGCTCCGTCGGCGAAGACCTGCGCCTGCCGCTCGGCAACCTTGACACGGCGCTCGACCGGCTCGGCACTATCCGGTCGGACATCGACGGCGGCCTGAGTTCCCGCCTGGCCGGGCTGAACGAGTACAACCGCATCCTCGACGCGATCTTCATGCTCTACGACCACCTGGTCTCCGTCTCCGACCTGGAAATCTTCCAGCAGGCGTCGTCGCTGCAGGCCATGGGCATGGCCAGGGAGTACATCGCCAGGGAGCACGCGCTGATCATCGGCGCGCTGGCCGACAAGCGGCTGACCGAGCCCGAGGTCGCGGCGTTCACCGAGTACGCCGCCTCCAGGAAGTTCCTGCACTCGCGCGGCCAGGCCGGGCTCGACGTGGCGCTGCGCAGGCCGTACGAGCAGGTCTTCGCCACCGAGCCGTTCCTCACCTTCGCCACCATGGAGTCGCGGATCATCAAGACCGGCGGTCCCCCGCCGGACGCCGAGAGCTGGCACGACGCCGTCGACAAGCTCAGCACCCGGCTCGACGACCTGGGCGTCAGCTCCTCCGACACCCTGGCGGCCCGCACCTCCAAGGCGGCCACCGGAACCATGATCGAGATCGGCATCGCCGGCGGCCTCGGCTTGATCGCGGTGCTCGCGTCGATCATCATCTCAGTACGCTTCGGTCGTCGCCTGGCCGGAGAACTGGCCGGGCTGCGTGGCGCCGCGGTGGAGTTGTCGCGAGAGCGGCTGCCCGACCTCGTGGCACGGCTGCGCAAGGGCGAGGAAGTCGACGTGCGGAAGGAGGCCAGGGCGATCAGGGTGAGCGGTTCCGCTGAGATCACCGACGTGGCCAGGGCCTTCGGTTCCGTGCAGCGCACCGCCGTGACGGCGGCGATCGGCCAGTCCGCGCTGCGGCGCGGGGTCGGCCAGGTCTTCCTCAACCTCGCCCGGCGCAAGCAGGGCCTGCTGCACCGGCAGCTCGCGCTGCTCGACGGCATGCAGCGCCGTGCGCACGACCCCGACAAGCTGGAAGAGCTCTTCCGCCTGGACCACCTGACCACCCGCATGCGGCGGCACGCCGAGAGCCTGATCGTCCTGTCCGGCGCCGCGCCGGGACGCGCCTGGCGCAAGCCGGTGCCCGTGATCGACATCGTCAGGGCCGCGGTCTCGGAGGTCGAGGACTACACCCGGGTCTCCGTGGAGACCATGCCGGCCGGCGCGATCGACGGAACCGCCGCGGCCGACGTCACCCACCTGGTGGCCGAACTGGTCGAGAACGCCACCATCTACTCGCCGCCCGACACCCTCGTGCAGGTGCGCGGCGACATGGTGAGCAACGGCTACGTCATCGAGGTGGAGGACAGAGGGCTGGGGCTGACGGCCTCCGAGTACGCGCGGCTCAACGCGCTGCTGGCCGCGCCGCCCGAGTTCGACCTGGCCGACAGCGACCGGCTGGGCCTGTTCGTGGTGGCCAGCCTGGCCGCGCGGCACGGGATCAACGTGCTGCTGCGCCGCTCGCCCTTCGGCGGCACCGTCGCCATCGTGCTGGTGCCGCGCTCGTCGGTGACCGAGCAGTCCGCGCTGGAGGCCGCCGACGGTGACGGCAGGGCCGCGCTGCCCGCCCGTACGCGCAAGAAGGCCCTGGCGGTCGTGAGCTCCGGCACGCACGGCTCGGGGTCGCAGGGCTCCCGGGACTCCCGGGACTCCCGGGGCTCCCGGGGCTCCAACAGCGCCGGCACCCACGCGGGACTGCCCAGGCGGGTGCGCCAGGCCAATCTGGCCAAGCCGCTCAAGGAGGCGCCGCCGGAGCCCGAGCAGCGGGACGAACGCTCACCCGACGAGGTACGCGACCTGTTCTCCGCCTACCAGCGGGGAACCCAACGCGCCAGAGAAGAAGCCTCTGAGGAGGGGCCCATGAGTAAGGGGGATGCATGAGTGCGCCGACCACCAACACCGGTGAGCTGAACTGGCTGCTGGACGACCTTGCCACGAGGGTCGCCGCCGTGCGCCAGGCGGTCATCTTGTCGACCGACGGCCTGGCCGTGGGTCGTTCCAAGGGTTTGACCCGCGAGGACGCCGAGCACTTGTCGGCCGTGGCGGCCGGGTTCCAGAGCCTGGCACGTGGCACCGGACGCCATTTCGGCGGCGGCGACGTGCGCCAGACCATTGTGGAGATGGAGTCGGCGTTCCTGTTCGTGACCGCGGCCGGCCAGGGCACCTGCCTGGCCGTGATCGCCGAGGCGAACGTGGACGTCGGTCAGATCGCCTACGAGATGGCGATGCTGGTCAAGCGGGTGGGCCAGCACATCACCACCAACCCGCGCGCTGGAGCGTCATGAGCGATAGCCCGCAGTGGTTCGATGAGGAGGCGGGACCCGTCGTCCGGCCTTATGCTCTCATTCGCGGCCGTACGCGCTCCTCTGGGGACGCGTTCGACCTCGTGGCCACCGTGCGCGCCATCGGGGATCCCCCTGGCGAGCTCGGCCCAGAACAGCAGCTCATCCTGCGGGCGGCTCGTGAACCGATCTCGCTGGCCGACCTGGCCGTCGAGCTCGACCTGCCCGTCGGCGTCATCCGGGTGCTTCTCGGTGACATGCGTGACCACGGGCTCATCTCGGTGACGTCGTCCTCCGCCGGAGGGGCGCGGTCGAATGAGCGCATTCTCAAGGAAGTGATCAATGGACTCCGTGCTCTCTGATGACCCTGTCGCGCTCAAGATCCTGATCGCGGGGGGTTTCGGCGTCGGCAAGACCACCCTGGTCGGGTCGATCAGCGAGATCAAGCCGCTGCGCACGGAGGAGGTGCTCTCCGACCGCGGGATCGGCGTCGACGACACCGACGGCGTGGAGGGCAAGAACACCACGACCGTGGCGATGGACTTCGGCCGCATCACGATCCGCGACGGGCTGGTCGTCTACCTGTTCGGCACCCCCGGGCAGGAGCGCTTCTGGTTCATGTGGGACGAGCTCTCCTACGGCGCGCTGGGCGCGGTCGTGATCGCCGACACCCGGCGGCTGACCGACTGCTTCCCCTCCGTCGACTACTTCGAGCAGCGCGGCACGCCCTTCGTGGTGGCCGTCAACTGCTTCGACGGCGCGGAGCGGCACAGCGTGGACGACGTGCGCATCGCGCTCGACCTGGATGACGACGTCCCGGTCATGCTCTGCGACGTACGGCGGCGGACCTCGGCCAAGGAGGTCATGATCACCCTGGTCGAGCACTCGCTGAGGACGCTCGCCTCGGCGAACTGAGGCGACGGCGACGCTCGCCTCGGCGAGCTGAGGGCTCACCTCGGCGAAACGAGGGCTCACCTCGGCGAACTGAGGCCCGCCTTGGCGAACTGAGTGAGGCCCGACTGGAGCGCTCTCAAGCCCGTCAGGGCCGGCTCAGAGCGCCCGCAGGCCGTTGATCACCTCGCGGAGCAGGCTCTCCGACGGGGCGGCGGCCTTGTCGCGCGGCGGGCGCACCGTCACCAGGTCGTGCTGCAGCAGGTCGCCCAGCAGCACGCGTACGACGCCGACGGGCAGGCCCAGATCCGAGGCGACCTCGACGACGGGCCTGTTCTTCCCGGCCACGCAGGCCAGCAACCGCCGGTGCTGCGCGCTCAGCTCGGCCTTCGCCGGGACGGGCTGTCCCGTCGAGACGACGACCGCCAGCAGGTCGACCTCGATGGAGGCGGACCTGGTGCGCCCCCGCGCGACCGCGTACGGCCGTACGACGGGCCCGGCCTCCTCATCAACCCACTCGTGCTCGCGGCTCACGATTGAGATCCCCCATCCTGGTCGCTTTCCTGCCGCCCGCGCTGCCAGCCTGACTGGAGCGAGGAGAGCAGCGCCCTGGTCTCCTCCGGCGTACGCTCCTCGGCCGGTGATGCAGCCGGTGATACAGCCGGTGGCGCGGCCGATGGCGCGGGCTGTGGCGCCTGCCTGAGCCGCTGCGGCAGCCCGGTCTGCCGCTCCCGTTGCGGCAACCCCGTTCCGCGCTCCCGCTGCGGCAGTCCTGTCGTATGTTCGCCGGCCCGTTCGGTCGTCCGCTCGCGTCGCGGCAGCTCCGTGGCCCCGTCCCGCTGCGGCTGCTCGGTGGTGCGCTCGCGCTGGGGCAGGCCCGTGGTCCGGTCGCGGCGCGGCAGTTGCCGCGGCGGCGGGCCGTCCCGTGGCGGCGCCTGCTGCGGCAGCGCGGGGGCGCTTCCGTTGGAATGGGTGCCCCGCCTGCTCGTACGGACCCGGCGCGGCAGTTCGCCCGGCCCGGTGATCTCCGACGGGTCCGACCGCACGACCGACACGGAGACCGGCTCGAACTCCGCCGGCTGCACCGGGCCGGTCAGGGGCTCGACCAGCGCGGCGGGCACCAGCACGATGGCCGTGGTGCCGCCGTACGGGGAGGTCTTGAGCGTCACCTTGATGCCGTGCCTGGCCGCGAGCATGCCGACCACCGCGAATCCGAGCCGCTCGGTCTGCGAGGGGTCGAACTCCGGCGGGCTGGCCAGGCGCTCGTTGATGGTCCTGCGCGTGCCCTCGTCCAGGCCCAGGCCGCGGTCCTCGATCTCGACGGCGAAGCCCTTGCCGACCATCTCGCCGTGCACCGCGACCTCGTTGCTGGGCGAGGAGAAGGTGGTGGCGTTCTCGATCAGCTCGGCGAACAGGTGCATGAGGTCGGCCACCGCCGCGCCGGAGACGCCCGCCTCGGGCATCGGGTAGACGCGTACCCGGGTGTACTCCTCCACCTGCGCCGCCGAGCCGCTGAGCACGTCCTCCATCGGGATGACGCCGCGCCAGCGGCGGCCTGCCGCGCCGCCGGAGAGCAGCACCAGGCCCTCGGCGTGGCGGCGCATGCGGGTGGTCAGGTGGTCGAGCTTGAACAGGTGCTCAAGCGCCTCGGGCTCCTCCGTCTGGCGCTGCATCTCATCGAGCAGCCTGAGCTGGCGCTGGAGCAGCGACTGGCTGCGCCTGGCCAGGTTGCGCAGCGCCTCGGAGACGCCCTCGCGCAGCCTGGCCTGCTCCACGGCCGCGTCCACGGCCGTGGACTGCACGCTGTCGAACGCCGCCGCCAGGTCGCGTACCTCGCTGGTCGACTGCGCGCTCACCGTGATGGGCGGGGCCTCGGCCGCGACGTCCACGGGCTCGCCCTTGCGCAGCTTGTCCACCACGTCGGGCAGCCTGATCTCGGCCAGGTCCAGCGCGGTACGGCGCAGCGCGCCCATCTCGCGGGTGAGCCTGCGGCCGATCTTGATCGAGATGAAGATCGAGACGATGACCGCGACCAGGCCGAGCGCGCCGGCGATGCCGGCCCTCGTCACGATGCCGACGCCCGCCGGCTGCATCCTGGCCAGCAGCTTGTCGCCGGTGCGCCAGACGGCCTCGCGGTACTCCTTCTGCACCTGGTCCGACACGCCCCGCCAGAGCTCCAGGTCCAGCGGCTGGCCGCTGATGTAGGACTCCAGGAGGTTCTCCATGGTGGAGAAGCGGGGCGCGTAGTACATCTTCTCGAACGGGGCCCGCAGCTCGGTGTCGAGGTTGGCCAGCGCCTTGGGGAACAGGTTCTTGCGGGTGCCGTCGATCCCGGCCAGCAGGTGCACGTCGTGCATGCTCGGCCGGCCGTTCGTGGCGATCACCAGGGCGTGCTCGCGGGCGAGCTGCTCGCGCACCTCGTCGGCCTTGATCAGGCCCTGGGCCTGCAACGCCAGCTCCAGGTCGGTGCTCACGGTCAGCCGGGAGTACAGGAGGTGGACCTCGTCGGAGATCTTCGCGTACTCGGTGACGAGGCCGCCGGGGGTGAGCTGGCGCGCGTCCACCTTGCGCCGGATGTCCGGGAGCCGGTCGATGGCCTCGAAGACCGTCTGGAGCTGGGTCTTCATGTCGTCGGTGAGCGCCGACTGGGTGCTCTCCGTCATGGCCTGCCGGCGCAGCTTGGCGTTGTTGGCGTCCACCTTGGCCCGCGCCTTGGCCAGCGCGTCGGGGTCGCCGCCCGAGCGGGCGATGCGCTCGGCGGAGGCCAGGCGCTCGGTCTGGAGGTTACCGACCAGGCCGTCGGTGTTGTTGATGATGTTGGTCCAGATGGTCTCGACCTTGAACAGGTTGAGAGCCTCTCCCGACGTGGTGCTCGCGGCGAAACCCCAGAGCGCGACCAGGGAGACCAAGGGGATGACGAGCAGCGTCGAGATCTTGAATCTGATGGATCTGCCCGATGCCATGACACCCGCTCCCGGATAGAAGATCGCGGGAGAGAATAGCACTGAAAGCTGAGGCTTTAAGATCGATTAGCGATAAAACTGTGATATGTCGGGAAATTGGCGGCTGCTGCGCCGCTCCTGCGCCAGGCCATCCGGACCAGCCATCCCGCCAGCACCGCCAGCAACGCCACCTCGGCGCCCAGGAGCAACCGCTCGACGAGCCCGATCATCACCCGCTCGCCCGGCATGGCCACGTACGTGATCGCCAGCAGCCCGAACCCGCCCGCCAGCGACACCCACTCCACCACCCGCGCCACGGGCTTCCACGCGGCGTCTGAGGCCAGCCTGGGCACCAGCAGCGCGCCGGCGGCGGGCAGGCTCACGAAGGCGGCGACGGAGGCGTAACGGTGGATCTGGGTCGCCAGGCCGGGATCCTGGCCGAGCGGTGTGGTCGGGACCACGGCGGCCACGATCACCGCGCCCGACCACACCATCAGCAACCACTCCGGCACGCCCTTGATCGGCGCCCCGGCCGACCGCAGTCCCGCGAGCAACGCCAGCGACCCGATCCCGAGCAACGCCATCGCGGCGCCCGTGACGCCCCCGCCTTCGGACACGGCGTACTCGCTGATGGTGACGTTCATGGGGTCGAGGGTGGAGTCGAACTGGGCTGCCACGACGGCGACCACCGAGAACAGGATCGACGTGCCGGCGATCCAGGGGTAGAGCCTCTTGGCTGCGGTCATGAGACCACTTTGGTCTCCGGGCCCCCGCCCCCACATCCGGCTCCGCCCCTACCCGACCCTGAGCCGTCCCTGAGTCCGCCGGGGGGGCAGCAGGCCAAGAGCGCCAGGACGATGACCGCCGGCAGCCGTGGATCCGCTTTCAGCACGGGTTGCTCCTCGCGGGATGAGCTACCGGGGGCCGCAGATGCCGAGGGCCTTGCCGGCGAGCTGGGGATCCTCGACGGTGTCGAGCAGCGCCATCGCGTAGTCGGCGCGTGAGAGTTGCATCGCGCCGCCCGTGGCGTTGGCCTCGAAGTCGATGTGCACGCGCCCTGCGGGCGGCTTGTCGGTGAGCCTCGTGGCCCTGGCTATGCTCCAGTCGAGCCCGCTGACCTGCAACATGCCCTCGGCACGTGCGAGGTCCACGTACGCCTCCCGCAGGAACAACCACGCCAGCGAGACCGCGAGCCGGGGCCGGGTGGCGGGCACGGAGCGGCTGCTCGTCATCACCACCCGGCGCACGCCGTGCTCGCGCATGGCCGTGATGAGGGTGGCGGCGATCCCGCTGCCGCCGACCGCGGCGATGACGGCGTCCTGCCCCTGTACGGCCAGGCGCACGGTCTCCAGGTCGTGCGCGTCGCCCTGATGAACGCCTGCCAGCCGGTCGCGGTCCGCGAGCAGGTGGGGCCGGCGAGCGAAGGCGGTGATCTCGTGCCCGCGTTCGACGCCCTGCGTCAGGACGTGCCGTCCGGTTCTGCCGGTCGAGCCGATGACCATGATCTTCATGATGGCGCCTCCTAATATGGCAATCCGCATTATGGCGATCCTCATGAACTATAGTGCAAACTGCATTAGGAAAGGAGCGCCATGGCACGACGTCCCGATCTGGTCGGCCTGACGGTGCTGGCCATGTTGTCGGTACGTCCCGGCCACCCGTACGAGCTGCACCGCTTCATCGTCGACACGCACAAGGACTACGTGACGGGGTTGCCGAGGAGCCTCTACCACGCGGTCGACAAGCTGGCCGGCGAGGAGCTGATCGTCCCCGTCGAGACCAGCAGGGAGGGCCGCCGGCCCGAGCGCACGATCTACGAGATCACCGACGAGGGCCGTCACGAGCTGACGTCCAGGCTCCGGGCGCTCCTGGAGAACCCGGGCGGCGAGCGCCGCGTCTTCACCGCGGCCGTCTCGCTCATCGGCGTCCTGCCGGTACCCGATGCGCTGCGGTCCCTGCGCACGAGGGAGGCGGCGGTCGATGGGAACGTGGCCGAGCTGAACGGACATCTGAAGGGCCTGCGCGAGAGCGGCCTGCCCGAGGTTCTGATGATCGAGCTCGACTACGAGCGGGCGCTGAGCGAGGCCGAGCTGGTCTGGATCAGGCGGCTCATCGCCCGCGTCGAGTCCGGCGAGCTCGGCTGGTCGGGCACCTTCAACCGCGACCTGCTGGAGAACGTGCTCGACGAACAGTGAGAAGCTGCGCCCAACCCGGCACCCCGCGTTCTCGGGGTGCCGGGTGGTTGTCAGTCGAGGATGTGGCCGGTCGCGCGGGCGTAGCGCTCGCGGATCCGCGGGACCGCCTCGCCCTCGTAGGTGGCCGTGTCCCCCGAACGCCAGTCCGGGGTCGTCACCAGCGTGGCCGCCTGGTACGCCGCGCCGTCCGCGACGTACTCGGCGGGCGGCGGCACCGAGATCGGGACGCCGAAGATGGTCGGCGCGATCCGGCGCACGGCCTCCGAGCGGGCCGCGCCGCCGATCAGCAGCACCCGCTCCGGCCGCATCGCCAGCGCGTCCAGCGCGTCCGCCAGGCCGCACAACATGCCCTCGATGGCCGCCCGCGCCAGGTGGGCGGGGGTCGAGGTGGACAGGGTGAGGCCGTGGATGGAGCCGGTGGCGGTGGGCCTGTTGGGGGTCCGCTCGCCTTCGAGGTAGGGCACCAGGGTGAGCCCGTCGGCCCCCGGCGGCGCCTGGAGTGCCAGGGAGCTCAGCTCGTCGAGCCCGACCCCGGCGATGCGGGCGGCGGCGTCCATGACGCGGGCGGCGTTGAGCGTGCACACCAGCGGCAGGTAGTGCCCCGTCGCGTCGGCGAAGCCCGCCACCAGCCCCGAGGGGTCGGCGCTCGGCGTCTCCGCGACCGCGAACACCGTGCCCGAGGTGCCCAGCGACACCACGACGTCACCCGGCCTGGCGCCCACGCCGAGCGCGGCGGCCATGTTGTCGCCCGTGCCCGGCGCGATCAGCACCGCGCCCCCGGTCGCCTCTTCGGCCGGCCCCAGCACCCTGGGCAGCAGCGGGACCGCGCCGAAGGCGGCCTTGAGCAGGTCGGTCCGGTACGCGCCGGTCGCCGGCGACCAGTAACCCGTGCCCGAGGCGTCACCCCGGTCGGTGACCAGATGGTCCAGGGGCGGCAGCGGCGCGTCGGACCAGCCCTCCGCGCTGAAGGGCACGCCGGAGGCCAGGGCTCCCGACAACCGCCAGGTGAGCCAGTCGTGCGGCAGGCACACGGCGGCCGTGCGGCGGGCGTTGTCCGGCTCGTGCTCGGCCAGCCAGCGCAGCTTGGTGACCGTGAACGAGGCGACCGGCACCGAGCCCACGCCGTCGGCCCACGCCTGCGGCCCGCCCAGCTCGGAGATCAGGTCGGTGGCGGCCTGAGCGGAGCGGGTGTCGTTCCACAGCAGGGCATCGCGTACGACATTTCCGGTTTCGTCTAGACAGACCATGCCGTGCTGCTGCCCGCCCACACTGATGGCGGCCACGCCGTCCAGCCCGCCGGCCTCCTCGATGGCCAGCAGTAACGCGCTCCACCAGTGGGACGGGTGCACCTCGGTGCCCGCCGGGTGCGTGGCGCGGCCCTGCCGTACCAGCTCTCCCGTCTCCGCGTCTCGAATGACGACCTTGCAACTCTGCGTGGAGGAATCGACCCCAGCGACCAGCGTCACCCACGAACTCCTAACAAGTGCTCCAGCGCAAGCTGGTTCAGATGCGAGAAATGGTATCCGCGCCGGCCTGCCGCCTCGGGATCGAAGTCGTCCGCCGCGAGATCGGCCAGCGTCTCGCCGCGGTTGAGGGTGGGCAGCCCGAGCTCCTCGACCCTGGAGGCCCGCAGCGCCTCCCGGACCTCCGGATCGGCCCGGAACCCCCGCGCCTTCTCCTTCAGGATCAGGTACGTGCGCATGTTGGCGGCGGCCGAGACCCACACGTCGGCGGGGTCCTCGGTGCGCAGCGGCTTGTAGTCGAAGTGGCGTGGGCCGTCGTAGCCCCCGTGTTCCAGCAGGTCGACCAGGAAGAAGGCGCTCTTCAGGTCGCCGTGGCCGAAGATCAGGTCCTGGTCGTACTTGGGGCCGTGCTGGCCGTTGAGGTCGATGTGGAAGAGCTTGCCGTGCCACAGCGCCTGGGCGATTCCGTGCACGAAGTTGAGCCCGGCCATCTGCTCGTGGCCCACCTCAGGGTTGAGGCCCACCATCTCCGGATGTTCCAGCTCGCCGATGAAGGCCAGGGCGTGGCCGATCGTGGGCAGCAGGATGTCGCCGCGGGGCTCGTTCGGCTTGGGCTCGATGGCGAAGCGGATGTCGTGCTTGCGCTCACGTACGTAGGCGCACAGCAGGTCGATGGCCTCCTTGTAGCGGGCCAGCGCGGCGCGTACGTCCTTGGCCGCGTCGGACTCGGCCCCCTCCCTGCCGCCCCAGCACACGTAGGTCGAGGCGCCCAGGGAGGCGGCCAGGTCGAGGTTGCGCATGACCTTGCGCAGGGCGTATCGGCGCACGTCACGGTCGTTGCTGGTGAAGGCGCCGTCGCGGAAGACGGGATGGGTGAACAGGTTCGTGGTGGCCATGGGCACTTTCAGCCCAGTTTCGGCAAGCGCTTTCCGAAACAACGCGACCGCCCGCTCGCGATCGCGTTCGACGGCGAGCAGGTCGTCGTCGTGGAAGGTGACGCCGTAGGCCCCCAGTTCGGCCAGGCGATGCACGCTCTCGACGGGGTCGAGGGGCGCCCGAGCGGCGTCCCCGAACGGATCGCGCGCCTGCCAGCCGACCGTCCACAGACCGAAGGTGAATCGGTCGTCAGGGGTTGGCTCGTACATGGTTCCGATGCTCCCCTGGCGATCAGTTGTTCACAAGCCCGAGGGATCACGCCCTACGCTGATCTCCTCGGCGATCTTCCTGATCTCGGTCACCTCGAGGCCGGGAGCCTTGGGCAGGTGGCGCAGCAAAGCGTCCATCACCACGGGGACGGGCTGGCCGGCGAACCGGCCGGCGATCCCGTGAACAGCCCTGAACAGCGCCTCTTCGGTGTCGTGCATCGGCCTCTCCTCGGTCGGGTACCCGCAGGACACTACGGCCTCGGCCCGACACTTCGCGCGCTACTTCCCCCGCGTGTCCCCGACCGAGCGAACAAATCCGGCCCTGTCCGACGTACCCCCGCAAATTAGTTGAAGGCTCATATACTTGACCTTGGACTCCTTGGAAAGGGGCAGATCATGCCGGTGCAGCGGCTCAACCACGCGGTCCTTTACGTTCGCGACGTGGAGCGGAGTGTCGCCTTCTACCGGGAGGCCCTCGGCTTCGAGGTCGTCATGGGCATGCGCGGCGCCGCCTTCCTCCAGGCCCCCGGCTCCTCCAACGACCACGACCTCGGCCTGTTCCAGATCGGCGAGAACGCCGCCGCCTCGACCGCCGGGCACACCTCCGTCGGCCTCTACCACCTGGCGTGGGAGGTCGACACCCTGGAGGAGCTGGAGCGCACGCAGGCCAAGCTGACCGAACTGGGCGCGCTCGTCGGCTCCTCCGACCACAGCACGACCAAGGCGCTGTACGCGCGCGACCCCGACGGGCTGGAGTTCGAGGTGTCGTGGCTGGTGCCCGCCGCGCTGCTGACCGAGGAGATCCTCGCCGCCCGTGCCAGTATCCGCCCGCTCGACCTGACCGCCGACAAACAGCGGTACGGCGCCCAGACCCGAGGCGGGGTAGGCGTGTCCGTTCCCGTCTGAAGTTCCCTGCCCGTCTTCCGTGCCCGTCTTCCGTGCCCATCTTCCGTGCCCATCTTCCGTGCCCATCTTCCGTGCCCATCTTCCGTGCCCGTCTGAAGTACCGTGGAGGTATATCGACCCCTCCTTCACGGCCTGCACGGAGAACGGTCATGCCAAGAGATCCTGATCACGTGCTCGACGCCATCGACGGTGTCGTCGACGAGTGGGAGACCCTGAGCGCGGACGCGATGCGCTGGGCGCCTCCAGAAGACAAGAGTCCCGATCTCATGACCGAGGTCAGCGAGATCTTCGGTCCGCTCGTCAACGCGTTCTCACAGGCGCTGCGCCCGGTGGGCGACGCCTTTGAACGCGTGCTCAGCGCGCTGGACGACGACGACGGCCCACGACCCACCTGATAGCGCTGTTACATTGTCGGGCGTGATCGGACTGGGTACCTTGATGCGCCACGTGCACGAGACGATGGACGGCGCCGTCGCCGGCATCTACGCCGAGCACGGCCTGCCCGAATACCGGCCGCGTTATTCACCCGTCGTGCGCACGCTGGTCGCGGAGGGTCCGCTGGCCATCCGCGACCTGGCGGGGGCGATCGGCGTGACCCACTCGGCGGCCAGCCAGACGGTGGTGCAGATGCGCCGCGACGGCTTCGTCACCCTGGAGAAGGGCTCCGACGCCCGCCACCGCATCGTCCACCTCACCGCCAAGGCCCGTGCCGCGCTGCCCCTCATCGAAGCCGAGTGGGCGGCCACCGAACGGGCCGTGCGCGAGCTGGACGCGGAGTTGCCCGTACCGCTGGAGCAGCTCATGACGGCCACGCTGGAGGCGCTGGAGCGGCGTTCTTTTCGAGTGCGCATCGGGGACGTATCCGCTTAGAATCGCCCGTATGACCTGGCGACATTGATCCATAACGAGGGGCCGGCGCGGGACGCGCGGGCCTCCGGGGCGGCAAGCACCCGGAGTCCCTGCTCATCCCCCGGAAGGTCCCATGCTTGTCATATCGCTGTACGCTTACGCGTTCCTCAGTGAATTCATCCTGATCTACCCGGTGTACGCGCTCCTGTTCACCGACACCGGGCTCTCCGTCGCCCAGGTCTCCACGCTGTTCGCGATCTGGTCGGTGACGGGGCTGGTGCTGGAGATCCCCTCCGGCGCCTGGGCCGACGCCGTCTCCAGGCGCCTGCTGCTGTTCCTCGGCCCGCTGCTGATCGGCCTCGGCTTCGCGTTGTGGGTGTTGTTGCCCTCCTACTGGATGTTCGCGGCCGGTTTCGTGTTGTGGGGCGCGGGCGAAGCGCTGGTGTCGGGCGCGTACGAGGCGCTGGCGTACGAGGAGTTGGAGCGGCGCGGCCAGGAGCACCGGTACGCCGGCGTCATGGGCCGGGCCAACGCCTTCGCCCTGGCGGCGGCCGCGGCGGCGATCGGCCTGGCCGCGCCCGTCTTCGCGGCCGGCGGCTATGCCGCGGTGGGCGCGGCCAGCGTGCTGGCCTGCGTGCTGACCGCGGTCACGGCGCTGACGCTGCCCGAGCACCGGCCGCGCGGCGGCGAGCGGAGCCTGGGCTACCTGGCGATACTCAAGGAGGGGGCCGGGCTGGTCCGCCGGGACCGTGGCGTGCGGCACGCGGTCCTGCTGGTCGCCCTCGTGACCGCGATCTGGGGCGCGCTGGAGGAGTACGTCCCGTATCTCGCCGCCGAGACCGGGGTCTCCACGGCCACCATCCCGCTGCTGGTCCTGCTGGTCTGGGTCGGCATCACGGCGGGCGGACTGCTGGCGGAGCCGGCCGAGCGCCTGCCGTCCCGCCCGTACGCCCTGCTGCTCGCCCTGGCGACCGCCGCGATGGCGGTGGGGGCGATCAGCGGGCGTCCGGCCGGGTTCGTGGCGATCGCGCTGGCCTTCGGGACGTTCCAGCTCGCCCAGGTGCTGGCCGACGCGCGGTTGCAGGCGCGGATCACCGGTTCGGCCAGGGCCACCGTGACCTCGGTCGCCGGGCTGGGCACCAACGTCATGACGCTGGGGGTCTACACCGCGTACGGGGCGGCGTCGTCGTACGCCTCGCACGGAGTGACCTTCGCCCTGCTGGCCCTGCCGTACCTGCTGATCGCCCTGCTGGTGGCCCGGAGTCGTCAGTAGCGGGGCGGGATGCGCTTGGGCAGCGGCGGCGGCTCAGGGATCTCCTCCTTCACCTCCTCGGCGGGCGGCTGCGACCGGGTGGCCGCCCGCCAGCGGGAGGGGAATACCGAGGCGCTCACCAGCACGATTCCGGTCGGCCAGAAGTACGCCTCGAAGAGATTCTTGACTGCCTCGTAATAAGCCTCAGGCACCAGATCTCGCCACAACCAGGGCACGAATGACAATGCGCCTCCTGAGAGCAGGAGCAGACCGCACAGCAGTGACGCGACCGGGGAGATCCGCGACCCCGCCAGGACTCCGCCCAGGACCAGGACACCGATGAGGGCGGCCCAGCCGGCCCACTCGGCGACCGGGCGTTCCCAGGCCATGAAACCGGCCGCGAACAGCAGCGTCGCCGCCAATCCCGCGCCGGCGCCGAGCCAATGACGAACACCATTACGCACAGAGAACACCTCCAGCCCAGGGACCTTAGCCACCCATCAGGCCCCGCACCTTAAAGGCGGCGAATTCCCCCATGGGGGCCCAGCCCGAAAAGCACCCATAACACCGAAATATCTCCCATTTGGTATCTAAGCACGGGGCGTAGCAACCGCTAGCTTGACAGCACCCCCACCCGAGGAGTGCACATGTTGAGTAAACGCTGTGCGCTGGTAGGCGGCGCCATCCTCGCCGTCTGCCTGGCCACCCCCCTCAGCGCTGCAGCAGCTGAAAAGGCGCCACAAGCCGCCACCCCCGCACCCCCCTCCATGATCGACGCTCTCGAGCGCGACCTCGGTCTCTCCGAGGCCCAGGTCATCACCCGCCTGGCCAACGAAGAGCGGGCCATGGCCGCCGAAGCGAGCCTGACCACCGCACTGGGCAGCTCGTACGGCGGCGCCTGGCTGAACGACGACGCCTCCAAGTTCATGGTCGCCACCACGGACCCGGCGACCACCAAGGCCATCGAGGCGCAGGGCGCCCAGCCCGTCGTGGTCTCGCGTTCGCTGGACCAGCTCAACGGCATCATGCAGGCGCTCGACCAGGCCCCTCAGCAGGCCAAGGACGGCGCCACGCTCTGGTTCGTCGATGTGAAGACCAACACCGTCTCCGTCCAGGCACCCACGGTCGAGGCCGCCCAGGCCCTCGTCGCGGCGACTGACGTGGACAAGAGCGCCGTCACCGTGGCGGCGACGGCCGAGCAGCCGACGACGTTCATCAACATCATCGGCGGCGCGGCCTACTACATCGGCGGCAGCCGGTGCAGCGTCGGCTTCGCGGTCACCAGGGGCAGCACGCCCGGCTTCACCACGGCAGGGCACTGCGGCCGGGCCGGCGCCGCGACCAGCAGCCCGACCGGCACCTTCCAGGGCTCGTCCTTCCCGGGCAACGACTACGCCTGGGTCGCCGCTCCCGGCAACACCGCCACGCCGTACGTGCGCGGCTCCGGTGGCGCGAACGTGACCGTACGAGGCTCCACCCAGGCCTCCGTCGGCTCGTCGATCTGCCGTTCCGGCTCCACCACCGGCTGGCGCTGCGGCACCATCCAGCAGCACAACGCCAGTGTCCGGTACGCGCAGGGCACCGTTAACGGCCTGACCCGCACCAGCGCGTGCGCCCAGCCCGGCGACTCCGGCGGCTCGTTCATCTCGGGCAGCCAGGCGCAGGGCATGACGTCCGGCGGTTCGGGCAACTGCTCCGTCGGCGGCACGACGTACCACCAGCCGGTCAATGAGGCACTGAGCGTGTACGGGCTCACGCTCCGAACCGGCTGACAGGCTTAGTCCAAAACACCCGGCGGTCGGCGATGAGTTTTCGCCGGCCGCCGGGTCTGTCGTTGGAAGGCACATTTGTGCGCCGACGACACAGAGGAGTTCGTGATGACGCGACCCGTCCTGGGCAGCCTGCTGCTGTCCAGCACCGACCCCGAGCGGCTGCGCGCCTGGTACGTCTCCGCGCTCGACCCGCAGGACAACTCCGACGTCAACCAGTACGGGGTGCTCAAGTTCGGGGAGTTTTACCTGTTCATCGACACCCGGGCGGACGTGGCCGACAAGAATCCCGAGCCCGGCAGGGTGATCCTGAACTTCGACGTGGGCGACGCCCGCGAGGTGGTTGCCCGCATGGAGAAGGCAGGCGTGCAGTGGCTGGCCGAGCTGGAGGACCGCGACGGCAGCCTGTTCGCCACCGCGATCGACCCGGACGGCAACTACGTGCAGATCATCCAGATCAGCGAGGAACACCGGAAGGGGATGTAGCCGTGTTCGGCACGACAAAGGCGTACAGCGGGTTCTCGGTGCACGACACCGAGGCCGCGAAGGAGTTCTACGCCAAGACGCTGGGCCTCCGGGTCGAGGAGGTGCACGGCATGCTGACGCTGGACGTCGGCGGCGGCACCGAGGTCCTGGCCTACCCGAAGGGCGAGGCCCACGTGCCCGCCACGTTCACGATCCTGAACTTCCCCGTCGAGGACATCGACAAGGCGGTGCGGGAGCTGACGGGGCGAGGGGTGCGGTTCCTGCGTTACGAGGGCTTCGAGCAGGACGAGCACGGCATCTCCCGGGGCGAGGACGGCCCACCGATCGCCTGGTTCACCGACCCTTCCGGGAACATCCTGTCGGTCCTTCAGGAATAGGCGGGCACGGCCCCGCCGCGGGTCAGTCCGAGGTCAGATAGCGCTGGACGAAGAAGACCAGGAGCGAGGCCGCGATGCCCGCCACGTACTGCAGCAGTGCCGAGGTCTTGATGGGCAGCGTTCTGAGAGTGCCGAAGTACTGGTAGACCTTGACCAGCTCGTCGAATCCCGGGCTGGTCAACAGGTCCGGCGGCGGTTCTCTCAGTTGCGCGCGCATCGGGTGGAGTATGAGGTCGATCTGGTTGCGTACGAGGCGGGCGATCATCACATAGGGCCACACGCCGACGTACAGGGCGACCAGCACCATGATCACCGGCAGGGCGACGACGACGTCCGCGGCCACCTCGGACTGTTGCCTGCTCGCGTAGACCGCCGCGACCACCTCGGAGACCAGCACCGTGACCGCCAGTCCCGCGGCGACGAACGCGTAGGAGCGGCACAGGTCCCTGATCGCCGGGGTGCTCGCCGGGTCGATCCAGGCCATGCGCAATCTCCCGCATTTCATCAGCCGCCCGGGAATGCGTGCTCCCGCCAGCAGCCAGTAAAGGATGTTGCCGGTCAGGAATCCCAGCCAGGCGCCCATCAGGAACAGCAGGATTCGTGAACTCCAGGATCCGCCCTGGTCGCCGAGCGCGATCACGGCCAGCACCACACCCACCGCCGCCAGCGGCAGGGAGACCACGAACTGTTTCCACCAGTCGAAGCCGCCGACCAGCCATTCCCGCAGTCTGACCCGCTCTTCGGGAACGGCGACCAGTTCCGACATCGCGCCACCGACCTTCATCGCCGTCCCGTACGAGAACCAGACGACGGACAATGTGGTGATGCAGATGACCACCGCGCCGAGCGCGAAGAGGTTTCCCGCCGAATGGCGGTAGGCGATCTCCCACGGCAATGGCCAGAGGGCGAGATTGACGAGGTAGGGCCATGATGCCGTGACGACCAACGTCAGGCCGGTCATCACCCTCTTTCCCGGCACGTAGCCTGGCAGTCCGAGCGCGTGATACGTCCGCTGGAACACCTCTTTTCCGCGAATCTCCTCGACCACGGAGAAGAGCTCCACCTCCTCGGGACCGGACGGACGTTCATCGGCCGCGATGAGCCGTTCCAGCAATTCCTTGGACAGTCCTGTCTCCACCGGCACCTGCATGAGCCGCCCTCTCGCGAATGTCCCCGGACATCTCGGAAATCGAAAGTCGCGATAGCTTCGTCACAAAGATCAGCGATCGGGGGAGTGGCGTGATGGCATCGATTTCTCTCGGACCCGCCTACCACCGCCTGTTATGGGCGACGGCCCTGTCCAACCTCGGCGACGGCATCCGGATGGCGGCCCTGCCCCTGCTGGCGGCCGCCATGACGAAGGACCCCGTCCTGGTGGCCGGAATCGCGGTCGCCGGGCAGATCCCGTGGTTGTTGTTCGGCTTCTTCGCCGGAGCCGTGGTCGATCGTTTCGACCGCCGCCGGCTGACCGTCGCCGTCGATGTGACGCGCGTGTCGCTGCTGGCCGTCCTCGTGGCCGCCCTGGCGTTCGACGTGGCCGGCCTGGTGCTGCTGTACGTGGTGGCGTTCGCCTGCGGGGTGGGCGAGACCCTGCGCGACACGGCCACGGCCACCCTCCTGCCGCCCCTGGTCAAGGACGACGACCTCGACCGCGCCAACGGCGGCCTGGTCAACGCCGAGGTCGCGGGCAACGAACTGGTGGGGCCGCCGCTCGGCGGCTACCTGTTCGGCGTCGCGCTGGTGCTCCCGTTCGCGGTCAACGGCGGCGCGCTGGCGCTGGCCGCGGCCCTGATCTTCAGCCTGCCGAACGTGTTCGCCCCCAAGCCCGCCGACGTCGCGCCCAAGGGCCGGATCTGGCACGACACGTTCGCCGGCCTGCGCTGGCTGGCGGGTCACCGCCGCCTGCGCACCCTCGTCGCGCTGGGCGGGCTGTTCGCGATGCTGGACGCCGCCTGGTTCCCCATCCTCGTCCTGTACGTGGACCAGGTGCTCGCGCTGCCCGTCTGGGCCTACGGCGTACTGCTGGGAGTGGGCGCCATCGGCGGCCTGACCGGCGGTTTCCTGGCCGCGCGGATCACCCGCTCGATCGGCTCCAGGGCCACCCTGACGGCCTGCCTGGCCTGCGCGGCGGCGGGCCAGGTCATGCTCGGGCTCACCACCTCCACCTACGTGGCCGCCGCCGGGCTGGTGATCACCAGCGGCGCGTTCGGGGTGTGGGCGGTCGCGGCCCGCACGCTCCGGCAACGACTCACCCCGCCCGACCTGCTCGGCCGGGTCAGCAGCGCCGCGATGACCATCGTCATGGGCGCGGCCCCGCTCGGGGCCTTCGCCGGCGGGCTCGTCGCGGCCGCGTGGGGGCTGAGCGCGCCGATCCTGATCGGGGTGCCGCTGCTCGCCGCAGGAGCGCTGGTCTGCGTGCTCGTCCTCCGTGACTGATCAGGCTTATCGCAGCCTCAAGCGGTCTCGTCACCGCGCATCACCAACCGCCGGAGCAACCACCGCCCGGCCCGGAACAGCAGGCCGGCCAGCCCGATGAGAAACGCGACCGGGAACAGCACCTCGCACATGACAAGGAACTGGCCGAGCACGGCGCTGTCGCTGACGGAGTACGCCAACTGCCGGACGAACGGCGTCACCGTCATTCCCACCAGATAACCGAGCATCACCAGTGGCTCGCTGTGCCCGCCGCCGCGCATGAGCTGATCATAAGACCGATTCCCAGGCGGTCCGATCAATCGCGATCCCAGATCCGGCCGGTGGCCCAGGCATATTCCCAAGCCTGAATGTCCGGCGGCTGAATGCCGAGGCCGGTCAGAATGGCGCAGACCTGCTCGCGATGGTGATTGGCGTGGTTGACGGCCTGGGCGATGAAGATTCCGGCATGCACCTCGCGGGCGCCGTCGTCCACGACGATGACGCGCTCCACGTCGATCGGCTTGGCCAGCAACTCCTCCCAGACCTGTTCGGCCTCCGACGCCCAGACATGGAGTTCGCGCAGATCGGTGTCCTCGCCACGATCGACCCACGCGAGGTCGGTGTCGGCCAGTCGCCGTACATAACTTCCGTCGCAGGTGACGATGTGGTGAAGCGTGGAAAGAATGCCGCCGAAGGTGCCGACGCCACGAACGTCGAGTTGTTCGGCCGAAAGATTCTGGTCCTGGCAGAACTCGATGAGCCGCTTGGTGGCCCAGTTATTGTGGCGGATCGAATCGAGCAGGATCTCGTTCATGAACCTCTCCCCGGGTCCGGACCTGCCATGATCCTGCGGGACCGGATCCGGCGGCGCAACGCATTAAGCCCCTGCCTCTAGCTGTCGCGCTCGAAGCCCGCCTCGGCGATGTACGGCTTGGCGCTCGGGCAGGCGGCCCGCGAAGTGCCCGGCGGCATCACCCAGGGGCCGTTGTACTTTGTCGCGTCCGTCGCGGAAGCGGAGGTCTTGCAGGCGAGGACCACCCGGAATTTCGCCCCGATGCCGCACCTGGCCCAGCCTTCGTGCGGTTTCACGAGGCGGTCGACTCCCACGGTGCAATCCTGCTCGACCGCGCTCGCCGCGCCGGGACTCACCAGGAGGAAAGTTCCCGCCGCCGCCAGACTTAACGTGGTCGCGAGCCTCAGCCTACGCATGTCTTCTTCTCCTTTGACTTTGCTTGCTCGGGGCGAAATCAAAGCACGGCCCGGTATGCCACAGGTATGTCCCGCCCGGTTCTTCGCGGGACCGGTCCCGAGCCGAGCCTGGGACAGTTCGTTTACCCCGGCAATCGCAGAACCCGGCGAGGAGACCCGATGGCTGATCAGGCGTCAGAACGTATGCCGACAAGCATCAAGATCGCCCTCGTGGGGGTCTGGTTCCAGGCCGTCGCCAACGCGTTCGGCGGATTCGCGCTGCTGACCGACGTACAGGGCCGGCTCGACCACGGCCAGGAGGTCCAGAACCTCGGCCTGGTGCAGGGCCTGCTGTACTTCTCCCTCATCGTGGCTGCAGTGCTGGTCGTGTGCGGGGTCCTCGCACCTCGGCGATTCCGCTGGGTACGCGTCGTCGTCCTGATCATCGAGGCCGTGGCCGTGCTCAACGCCCTGCTCGGTCTCGTGTCCGGCGGCGCGTTCCCCATGCTCATCGGGCTCCTCCTCGCCCTCGTGATCGGCGCGATCCTGCTCACCGACAAAGGCCAGGACTGGTTCAACCGGTGATGTCTCCGCAAGTCCCTCGGGATATGTCGCCGAGCTGATCTTCCGGCCGGAAAGCGCCGACCCTACCGCGGAACAAATCGTCGATCAGGCGCTTGCCTACCGTCCTTTCGCGCTCTGACATTGAGCCGACGCCGTCGCACAACCGCAACGAGCGGCCCGCGCGCGGGGCCGCCGAGTCGCGTCCCCTCGGGAAACTGGTTAGCTTCCATCAGCAGGGTCCGACCATGTCGAGTGCCGTTCGGCGACGAGGTGTAACGCGTGATTGACGATGTACTCCGTACCATGGCCGAAAAGATCACGGCGGGTGCGCCCCCGGGATGGCGGCGGGCCGAGGTGCGGGGGTTCGCGGCCGGGAACGGCGGTTCCGGCCATCACGGCTTCACCTACGAGCCCACCGACGAAGGCGCGGCGGACGTCGATGTGCACGAGGAGTTGTGCGCCATCCACACCCTCACCGGCTCGACCAGTGACCACCTCTCGATCGAGCTGACGGTAGAGGCCGGCGGCCGGTACGAGGCGGTGATCAGCGAGTCGCTGGAGCGCGACGGCGAGCACGGATTCCGGTACGTGCTCAACCCGCACACACTCCCGCCGGAACCCGCCGACTTCCAGCAGGGCCCACCCCATGCCACCCCGGCGGGAGACCCGGCGGAAGCCGTCGCCCTGCTCGGCGCGTACCTGCGTGAACGCGACCGCATCCTCAACGGCGCCGACACCTACGCACCACCGCCCGCGCTCCCCGAAGCCCGCAGAACCTGGCTTGAGTCGAGGCTCCCGGCCCGGCTCCCCGACGACCTGCGCGCCCTGTACGCGCACGTGGACGGCGACGGCGGCGAGGGGCTGCTGGCCGGGCACCCCTGGTTCGGCCTCGACCTCGTGGAAGAGAACAGCCGCCCCGAGAACCGCTGGTGGGCGAGCGGCCGTGCCTGGCGTCACCACCTGCGCCGGCCGCTCATCACCGGCAGGGGCGGCTCCCCGCTGGCGGTCCGCCGCGCCTCCGACCACCCTCGCTGGATCCCGTTCGCCACCAGCACCCTCGGCGACTTCCTGGCCGTGGACCTGGCCCCCGGCCCCGAGGGTCGCCCCGGCCAGGTCATCCGCATGGGCGTGCACCACGACGACGGCCCCCTCTACGTCGCCGACTCGGTGACCAGCCTCCTGCGCCGGCACGTCACCGCGCTGCGGTCAGGGTCCTACCAGGTGGAACAGGACGGCCTGTGGATCGACCTCGGTTACGAGGACGACGAGGGCGAGGACTCGCTGACGGTGGCGGGCGCGGACGCGACCACGATGCGTGGCCTGCACCACGGCATCCACCGGCTCTCGGTACGCAACGCGCCCTGGGCCGACTTCGGTCCCGTACGGGGTGCGCCGATGTTGTGGCAGGTGAGCGTCGCGAACTGCCCCGGTGCGGACCTGTCGCCGCTCCAGGACACCCCGGTGGAACTGCTCGACCTGGCCATGGACACGATCGATCTGACGCCCCTGGCGAACCACGCCGCCCTGCGCTTCGTGACCCTCCGCACCGAACGCCCCGTCGATCTGGCGCCGCTCCTGTCCTGCCCCCGCCTGTATGCGCTGGACCTCTCCGGGGCCGCGATCGGCGACATCGGCGTTCTCGCCGAGCTGAAACAGCTGCTCTACCTGCGCCTGCGCCGCGCCCAGTGGCAGGAGCTCCAGGAACGGGGCGGACCTCCGGCCGGACTGGCGGCGGCGGGGCTGGCGGCCGAGCCACTGCGGGAGAAGTCCTGGTGGTGGTCGGCCGACAAGGCGTACCACGCCCCCGAGCCGTCGCTGCGGACGGCGATCGCGTGGGCGGCCGACCTGGCGGGGGAATCCGCCGACGTGCAGGTCTTCAAGGGCAGACTCCCCCGTCAACGGCATCGCTAGCCTCGGGTGGAGATCAGGTCCAGGGCGCGCTGGTGTTGTTCGGGCGACGGCGGGCGCGTCCAGGTGATGCCGGGGTGGTTCTCCGCGAGCATGCGCGCCATGACGGCGGACATGACATCCGAAGGTTGTGCGTACGACATCTGCGGACGCATCATCCGATACCCGGCGAGGATCCGGCCGTAGTCGTACATGAGCGTGTTGGTGAACCGGCTCCGCTCGCCATCGGCGCGCTCCAGGCCCGCCACGAACTCGGGCTCCGGCTCCTGGATCACGGCCTTGTACACGTCGAGCCGGTTACGGATCTCGCCGGCCGAGGAGTGGCTGTGCGCGTCGTCGTACATGCGACGGACGTGCTGCGGCTCCTCGGTGAGCACGGTCAGCATGCCGTACCCGCCGTCCTCGTCCCCGTAGCCGCCGACACCGCCGTCCACACCCTGTGCGTGCGTCGCACTCATCATCGCGCCGGTGAAGTCGTACTTGTCCATGCCGTCCACCGGCTCCGACATCCAGTCGTCGTCGAGATGCAGCACCCCGCCGGTCTCGGCCTGGGCGGCGCGGTCGATGAGATGGCGTACGGCGCCCGCCGGGTCCCCGAGCGCGCCCGGGCCCAGCGCGGCGAACTGCTCGGTGAGCAGGAACAACGAGACCATCATGGACGGGTCGTAGACGCGCAGGGCCCCGGCCTCGCGGTGGAGGAAGACGGTGTTCTCCTCGTTGTAGGCGTCCAGGCCGGTCATGAAGGCCTGCTCCTGCTCCTCGGTGAGTACGAGCTCCCAGGCCCACGTGCGTTCCACGTGAAACTTGTAGAAGTCTTCACCCCTGAGCGGGTCACGGAACTTCCACCACAGGACGACGCCGATGATCAGGGCGGCGACCACGCCTAAAGCGATCCACATCTGAACTGACCTCTCTCGATCCGGGCCTTGACGGCCTTTGTCACGAAGGCCGGATCGTAGCGGTGAAGTCCCCGCCGTCTCACGTAAACGATTACCAGACCGAGAAACGATCAGCTTTTGAGACCGAACCGCGCGAGCGGCGCGCGGATATCGCGGGGCCTCGATGGGTAGTTCCACCTTCCCCGAAGGACTTTTCAGGGAGTGTGACCGGATGAGGCGTTACCGGAACGGCCGTGTCGCGACGATCATCGGCGGCGTGTACGCCGCTCTCGTGGCCCTTCTTGGGATCGTCTCCGTGGTGATCTTGCTGACCGCACAGGACCCGATCCTGCTGTCCGGCGTCGTGCTCATGATCATCACCGTCCCCCTCGGCCCGCTCATCTGGTGGGCGTGGGGGGCAATCCCGCCTCAGTCGGCGAATCCCATACTTCTCGTCGTGCTCCTCACCGCCGCCGGCCTGCTGCAGTCGTATCTGATCTGGCGCATCGTACGGGGCCCCGCGGTTCGCGAGGACAGCGACGCCTGATCCGCTCGCAGCACGCGAAGTATCGTGGCATTACTAGTGACAGTGTCCGCTCGCGGCAGGAACAAGGCTTGGACTCCGAATTACGCACCCGCATCCTCCACACGTCCACGTACGTGATCCGGCTGGTGTTGTTGATCCCTCTGATCGCCGGCCTCCTGATGGTGGGTGCCGCCGTCTCGCCCCTTTCGCGCACGCTGGCCGACTTCCGCGGCGCGGCACTGGCCGGAGAGATCGACCGGGTGCACTACCGGACCGGCGACTCCGAAGACTGGGTCACGTCCCTGTCGTGGTCGGATTCGCCGCTGAGCTGGCACCGGATCGAGGGCGAGTTCTCCGACCAGGAGGGGCCGTACACGACCACGCGCCTCATGGCCGACCTACGGCACACGGACGTCTGGCCGATCCTGAAGGGGACGCCGAGTAACGACGGCCCGCCACCCGATTGGGTCTTCGAGTCTCCCGGCGGCTGGTGGATCGCCGGCCCCTGGCTGATCGCGTTCCTCACCATGCTGTTCACCACACCCCGCCTCGCCAACCGGTGGGCCTGGTTCTGGCTGTTCACCGTCGGGGACCTGGGGGCGATCTTCTGGCTCCTGCTGGAACCGAGACCGTTGTGGCGGGGACCCGGCGAAGGACTACCCCGAGCCAAGCGAGTGGACGGGTGCAGCGGCTGCGTGTTATCGATCTTGATGGCCATCGTGTGGGGGCTCACGGCGATGGGCATCGGGCGGCTCGTCGAGCTGGTGCTGAGCTGGTGATACGCCTCTCAGCGGGGTTGTTCGACGGGCGTACAGGGCTTCACCGAGGTACCCGCCCTGGCCAGCCAGGCGCCGAGCCGCCAGGGCCCAGGGCCGTTCGGGGTGTCGCGGAACTGCACAACGAGCGTCTCACCAGGCTCGATGTACGCCGGGGAGATCTGGAACGTCCGTACGGACAACACCCGCATGGCCTTGGCAGAACGCGACCCTTCGACCAGCTTGCGCATCTCCTCCCGCCCGGCGACCGGTTCCCCGTCGTACATCTGGTCCACACTGGCGAACCGGGGCGCCGCGCACCACTTACCCTCTTCCAGGAACGTCACGTCGGCCTTGACCCCGGCCGCCGCCAGCCTGTCCTGCAGTCCGGCGGGATCGCGCAGCTCGTTGACGGTCACCGTGACCGTGCCGTCCGGGCTCTTGGCCACCGCGTAGGCCGTGGTGTCGGTTCCGACGAACAGCGGCGCGAGAACGACCGCCGCCGCGACCCCCGCCGCGACCAGCAGCCGGGGAGCGGTGAGAACGCGCCGGGGAGCGGCGAGGACCGGTTGCTGCCCGTGGTGCATGCCATCGAGCAGTCGCCGCCGCGCCCCGGCGAGCTCCTCTGGGCCGGCCGGCGGGATCGCCGCCCACATGCTCTTCAGTTCATCCATGATCATTCTCCCTGTCGTTCTTCCTGGGCCAGTGCCTGGCGGATCTGAAGACGGGCCCGATTGAGTCGTGAGGCGACGGTGCCCGCGGGGATGGCGAGCGCGTCGGCGACCTCCTGGTAGCTCAGCTCGGCCCAGGCGACGAGCAGCAGCACGTCACGATCGGCCGGCGCGAGCCCCATCAGGGCCCGGGCCAGCGGCCGGTTGACGGCCAGAGTGCCGACCCCGTCCTCCACCCGCAGCCCCGACACCTCCGCCGGGTGCACACCGCTGCGGACGTAGGCGCGATAAAGGTTCATCTCGGTACGCCGGCGCTTGCCGATGACGTTGGAGGCGATGCCGTACAACCACGGCCTGGCGTCGGCGCGGCCCCGGTCATAATCACCCCGACGCTGAAACGCGGCCAGAAAGGTGTCGGCCACGATGTCCTCCGCCTCGCTGGGACCCAGGCGTCTGGTCACGTAGCGATGCAGCAGCGGCGCATGCCGGTCGAACAGGACGGCGAAGATCTCGGGCTCACCCAGCGACCTCTCAATGAGGACCGTGTCATCGACCTCAATAACTTCGCGGGAAAGTGTCATGCATGTCGGCCTTTTCCTTGGCGTATGCGGTCATCTGTACTTACCGCGCCAAGCCAAAATGCTTCACGGCGTCATCCGTACGGCGACACGGCCCCCCGTTACACTCTGCGCGCATGCGATTAAAGATGATCTTCATCCTGGGCCTGGTCTACGCCGTCACGGCGGCGCCCCTGTTCCTGCCCGGCGAGCTGCGGATGATCGTCCAGCCGGCTACGGCCGACGCGGCTGAGGTGTACTTCCAGCCCGTCTCGCCCGGGATGCGCGGGTCGTATAAGGACCTCGGGCGCTTCATCCGGGCGCTGCAAATCGCGGAGCAGCGTGCCAGGGCGTACCCCGACGACCTCGCTCCCCCTTACATCGCCTTTGGCAGCCCGCACCGGCTCATCGCCCCTTATGTCACGGTACGAGGGCGCGCGCTGGCCTCTCCGGTGATCTCGGAGGCGTACTGGTCCGAGGGGAAACGGATCAGGTACGACATCGTGCCGGAGGTACGGCGGGTCGCGCACAGTCAGACCGCACTGAGCCGGACGGTCAGCCGCGAGCACTGGCCGCTTGCCGAGCCCGCCGCTCACAGCATGTGGATCGACGAGAAGACCAACCGGGTCATCATCCAGACCACCACCTTCGACCAGGCTCTACGCCGCAGGCTGGCCCAACGGTACGGCGGGGTCGTGGCGGTGAAGTGGGCTCCGTTCGAGCAGCCGATCAGATCCCGGTGAGGATCGTCACCTGACACGACCGGACCCCGTCACGGCGGCGAACGCCCACTCCTTCACCGGCGGCCCCTGCGCGGAACCGGTCCTCATCGGAGGGCGCCGCTGGATCGCAGGGCGGCGCCGGAGGGGGCGCCCCTTGATCAGAGGCTCAGGTTGATCGACGATGGCAAAGAGGATCTTCGCGAGCAACCGCGACGGGGTGCCGCAGCCAGCAGAGCCAGGAGAGGGGTTTCAACATGTCGCAGAAGGACTTGCAGAACGCGGTGAAGCAGGCGATCCAGTCCGCCGGGTACACCAAGATTGCCGTCTACGGATTGGACGGTCAGCTGTGGGCCGTCAGTCCCGACGGTTTCAGTGTCCGGCCCGAGGAATTTCAGGCGATGGTCGCCGCGGTCAATGACGTTTCCCTGTTGGACAACGAGAACTATCTCTTCCTTGACGACGTCCCGTACGAGTTGTCGTTCAACGAGAACCTGTTGACGTACGAAGTGCCGCAGTTCGTGGTCAGAGGCCTGGACGACCAGGACAGTGACGGCATCGGCTGTGCCCAGATCGAGCAGGGCCTCATCATCGCGCTGTTCAACGAAGACACGTCGGACGACGAATACACCTACATCGAGCTTCTGGCCGACCAAGTCGGCGCCCAGCGCAACTGACTGCTTCATGCCAATGACGGCCGGCCGTAAGGAGGTGCCACGTGAAGACCAGGATCCGGACGCTGCGAAGAGGCGGTCAGATGTTCGTATGGACGGCGCGAGTAGGCCATACGAAAGGCGATGACGCCTGCCGGCGATACGTCCGCCTTCGTGTCTGGGGCGGGGGAAAGAACAGCCGGCCGTTGCAGGTGGACCTGCTCTCCACCTATGAGGGCGGCCCCTGGGGCTACTGCACCACCGACACGGCGTTTCCGACGCCAGGGGATGTGCGTGCGGTGGTGGACCACGCCCTTGCGAACGGCTGGGATCCGACCGCTCGTGGCGGCACCTTCCGCGTACAAGACGCCACTTTGGTTCTCGCGGACTTCGTCGCCGCCGCTCAACAAGACGCCATGTGGCCCGTTAACAGCGAACGAGCCTCACGCAGGCGCCCACCTACAGCCAGGAGTTGAGCGTTCGGCTGGTGTCCGGCAGGAACCTGATCGCCTCGACGCCCACGGCCGCCGCCCCGCTCGCACGTCACGTACCCGCGGTTCATGACCGCAACCGACACCCGCGTCGAGGATGCGCTTGCAGCCGGCACAACCCCACAAACGCGAAGAGACCCTCTCCCAATTTGGAGAGAGGGCCTCTTACCTGCGGAGGATCGGGGACACGTCGGACGACGGCTCGATCGGGTAGGCGGTGTCCGTGCGACATGAGAGTGATGGACGCCGCGGCAGTGGGCTCATTTAGCCTCGACCACGAGCCTCTTGGGAGGGGCGGTGATGTGCACAGCCTTTGTAGAGGACGTTCATCCTCACCGTGTCAGCTCTCAGCTCCGGACCAGAGGGCCCGAATACCGTCTCGGCCTGGAAGCGCCTAGGCAGGTTGTCCGGGCCCAACAGAGCTTCCACTTGACGCGGCGCCCGTCCCGCCGGGCACGCATCCTGCCTCACCCTACAAATGCGTGACCAGCGTGGCGGAAGAACTCCAGGAAGAGACCGCGCAGGCCATCGCCGCGTTCGTACCACGCAGGAGCCGCATCTGACCGCCCGTGCCATCCCTGTGCCATCCGGAGCCCGAAACGATCTCCACAACGGGAAAGGGAGAACCACCGGGAAGCACTGGCGTCTACGGCGCGCCTCCCCCATCTGAAGGCGCCATCTTCTCCCACGAGGTGACGGCGGAGGGGAGGCACGGCGCCATGGGAACACGGCGCGGCAGGCCCGTGGGCGGCCAGTCAGCCGTGATGTCAGGTGAAGTACACGAGCCGGTCCTCTGGCCGAATCAACCCCGGGAGGGCGAGCCGGGCCTCCTGCGGGAAGCCCTTGAGCAGTTCGGTCAACTGCGCATCGACTCCCTTCAGGTAGTTCCGAGCGGAGGCGTCGTCGTCGTCCTGAAAGATGTCGGTGAACCAGTTCTCGTCGGCCACCGCGTGATCGAAGCGCGTCTTGGCCGGTGCCACGATGTCATCCGCGCACGTACGGGCGAGCGACCCGAGGGTGCTGTAGATATCGGCCAGCGGAAGGACGGTGTCATGAATGGCCTTCAGTGCCTTTTGCGCCTTACTTGCCGCGCCGCCGCCCCAACTGTGGCTGACGTCGCTCGCATGGGAGCGCAGCTTGCCGGCCATCGTCTCCAGGTCGTCGGAAATCGCCGTCATTGAGCTGGAGAAGCTTCTTATCGACCCCTCGTCGCCGGTCATCAACAGCTCTCTGATCTTTTCCTTGTCGAGGCCGTCGTAGTCATGACGCAACTCGATGCCTTCCCAGTCGACGCGGATGCTCCCCGATGGATATTGGTCGCTGACGGCATAACCCTTTTCGACACTGCTCCAACTGCTTCGCGGAGTGTCCGAGAATTGGCTCACCGTGTCAGTGGGGGAATGCCATCTGTTCCACATGGACTGCCTGTTGAGCCAGCTGTTCTCTTCGGCGATACTGTAGTTCTGGCCGGCAGTGGCGACACCGCACGCGGCTACGATGCACTCGATCACTGCATCAGCGCTGATACAGTACAAACTATCGGTGAAAGATCGAAAGATCTTCGAGACATCGCTGGCCCTGCCCCAATCCCCGGCGTTGAAACTCTTCCCATCCCACCAGTCGGGAATTTCGACGTCATTGAGATTCACCACGAGTTTCTCAGCGATCTCCCGCAGCGCCCCGCGATCGACGTCAATACCATCTACGGCCAGATCTCCGAGCCCGGGCCAATCATTACTGATCCTGGGGCCGCCATCCGCGCCATCCTTTTGCGAATTCGCTCCCAAAGCCACGCCACCTCATCCTATCGCGATGTGATCAAATGCAGAGAATAGGTGGCAAAGAGCCTAGTCAAAACGACAAGAACAGGCCGGGGCCATGCGATGAACTGCCGATGAAGATCAATAACCCCAGCCCGGCCGGCAACCCGCATGGGCGATCAACGCACCTCGGCGGCCCGACAGAACGCATCGAGGACTGGAAGCCATGGCGATCCGTCCTCGAAGCCGGCCAATGTCCGAGTCACCGCGCGAGTGTGGACACCGCATCGTAAGAGCGCTCCCCGGCCGCACCCGAGCCGGCACCGACGCCCAGTGTCCGCCTGCTGCGACGCCCGGGAGCCACCATGACGCCCACGAGACCCACAAAGACCAAAGAGGCCCTCTCCCCATGGAAGGAGAGAGGGCCTCTGACGTGCGGAGGATCGGGGATTTGAACCCCGGATGGGCGGTAAACCCAAACCGCATTAGCAGTGCGGCGCCATAGACCTGACTAGGCGAATCCTCCCGGTAGCCACCGCGGCTCAGCACAGCGTACCGGCCTTCTGGCCAGGCGGCAAAGCGGTTGTCCGCCGAGCCTTCACCAAGAGTTATCAACAGCCTGTGGGTAACCACCTGTGGATGAAGCCCGCCCGAGTTGGGGCGGGCTTCGGGGCTGTGGATAACCTGGCCGAGCCCAAGAGGTCAGGCGGCCGGGTTGGCCTCGCCCTCGATCTCGATCTTGACCTTCTTGCCGACCAGTACGCCGCCCGTCTCCAGCGTCTGGTTCCAGGTCAGGCCGAAGTCCTCGCGGTCGAACTCCGTGCTGATCGAGAAGCCCCAGACGGCCTGGCCCCACGGGTTCGTGCCGGCGCCGCCGTACTCGACCGTGAGCTCGACCTCCCTGGTCACGTCGCGGATCGTCAGGTCGCCGACGACGGTGAACTCATCGCCCGAGTGGGCGGTGACGCGGGTGCTCTTGAAGGTGAGCTGCGGGTACTTCTCGACGTCCAGGAAGTCGCCGCTGCGCAGGTGGCCGTCGCGGTCGGGGGCGCCGGTGTTGATGGTCTCGGCCTGGATGGTGAGCTCGGCGGTGGACTCAAGCGGGTTGTCCGCGATCGTGACCGAGCCGGTGAAGCCGCCGAAGCTCCCGCGGACCTTGCTGACCATCATGTGCTTGACCACGAACCCGATGCTGGTGTGAGCCGTGTCGATGGTGTAGGTGCCGGCGGCGGGGATGGTCAGGGACTCCCAGGTGCGGGTGGTCATTTGGGGTTCTCCTTGGTGGCTGGTCGGTTGAGTATGTTGCGGCAACAAATATCTACACGAGGAATATTCCGCGCGTCAACTATCGTCCGCTAAGGTGGTGCGGGTGACGAACTTTGACGACCCCCGCCTGACCGCCGTAGGACTGCTGACCGAGGTCCACTCCGGACTGATGAGCCGGCTCCAGCCGGCGCTGAGCGCGTCGGGGTTGTCGGACGTCGACTTCGAGACCGTTATCCGATTGGCACGTTCCCCTCGGCAGCGGCTGCGGATGAGCGACCTGGCGGCGCAGACCCAGCTGTCCACGAGCGGCGTGACCCGAGTCGTCGACCGGCTCGAACGCGAAGGGCTGGTGCGGCGGGAGGCGTGTCCCAGCGACCGGCGCGCCTCCTACGCCGTGCTCACCGAGGCCGGGCAGGAGCGGCTGGCGTCCGTGGTGCCGCAGCACGTGAGCGACATCGAGGAGTGGTTCACCGGGCTGCTGGGCGCCGACGAGCTGGAGACGCTGCTGGCGAGCCTGCGCAAGATCAGGGATGTCGTACGCCCCTGCGCCACCGCCGGCGCCCACAACGACCCGCTAGGTTCCCAGAGCTGTTCTGAGCTTGGCCATCGCGCGTGACACCGTGCTCTTGACCGTCCCGACGCTGATCCCGAGCGTCCTGGCGATCTCCGGCTCGGTCATGTCCTCGTAGTAACGCAGCACGATCGCGGCCCGCATGCGCTCGGGCAACTCCCGCAACGCCTGTTCGAGCGCCTCATGAGCCTCGGAGAAGGCGACGGCCGACTCTGACGGGGCAGGCTCCGGCAACTCGTCCGACGGGTACTCCTCCAGCTTGCGCCGCCGCCACTGCGAGATGTTGATGTTCACCATGGCCCGCCGCACGTATCCGTCCAGCGCGCCCCGGTCCTCGATGCGCTCCCAGGCCAGGTACGTCTTGGCCAGCGCGCTCTGCAACAGATCCTCCGCGTCCAGCGGATGCCCGGTGAGCTGGTTGGCCGCGCGCAGCAGGGCAGGCCCGCGCGCCATCACGTACTCGCGGAACTCGTCTTCCCAGCCGACTGTCTGCACTGTGGCCAGAATCGCAGCCTGATGCCCTTTTGTGCCTGAACCGCAATTCAGGTTTCGGCCCGCCGACGATAAAGGACCTTCAAGGTCGGTGGTGGTTTGTACGCCGCTGTAGATGAAGCCACTTCCCAGGGGATGCGTATTTTGCTCTCTTCTGGGCCGCTACGGCGTGAGCCGCCCTCAACTCGTGTGAACCTAGTAACAAGCGAGGGAGGGGCGGATGGGACATCCGAGCGTTGAGCGCCGCCGGGTGCTCGCCGCTGCCGCGCTGGGCCGCGAGAGCGGCGTCCCCGGCCCCGATCCGGCCGGCGGCCAGCCTCTGCGCGCGGTCGCCGGCGAGTTGCTGGACGTCAGCCCGCACGTGATCACCATCGAGACTCCCGCGGGCGCCGAGGAGCGCCTGGTGATCGCGCCGTGGGCCACCGCCTGGCACGGCGCCGACGTCGCCCCCGCCGACCTGCCCCTGGGCTCCATGGTGCTGATGCGGGCCCTGCGCGGCGCCCGGGTGATCGAGCGGATCTGGGCCGACACCACCCGTATGACCGGGACGATCCAGTCCATCAAGGGCCGCGAGGACCTGACCGTCGAACTCGACTGCGGGCCGCACCGGGGCCACCGCACGATCGTCATCCCCTACCGCTCGTCGGGACGCCTGCAGGTACGCCACCCCAAGTTCGAACCCGGCTACCTCTTCGACGCCATCGGCATCAGGCGCGACGGCACGAGCCTGGCCCTGCTGCCCGCCACCTCGCAGCCCCCTTACCCGGCGCGGTCCGTGCCGCCCGCGCCCACGGCGTACGCGCGCACGCAGTCGCGCATCGCGGGCACCGCCACCTGGTCGGACACGTTCGACCAGGAAGAGCTGGGCGCCGCCTATCCCATGCTGGAACGTGCCGACGCCGGCTGCCGGCAGGCGGGCGTGTCGTGCGCGGGCCTGCCGTACCTGTCCGTCGGGTCGATGTTGCAGGTCAGCAACGTGTGCTCGAACCGCAGCGCCAACGTGCCGGTGGTGGCGTGCGGGTGCGTGGCGGGACGGTTCTGCGACCGATGCGTGGAGTGCGACACCTCACCACGCGGGCGGATCGCGGAGCTGTCGCCGTTCTCCTACGTGGAGCTCGGCGGCGACCTGGTCAATGGATGCTTCAACGCGCAGATCGGATTGGGGTGAGGCTCGTGCTGGAGTCGCAGCTTCCGCTCCTGATCGTCATGCTGCTGCTGGGCATGGCGGCGAAGGTGTTCACCGTCGGCTCAGGCGGCGAGCCCGGGGCGCTGTCCAAGCTGGGGCCGGCGGTGCTGGTGCCGGGACGGTGGCAGGGTCCGGCGCTGCTCGGGTGCGCGGCCGGTGAGCTGGTGCTGGCCGTGGGGTTGCTGCTCACGACATATCCGCTGTTCAGGTACGGCACAATCGCGTTCTTCGCGCTGTCCACGTACGTGCTGCTGGAGTTGCGCAGGCGGCGGCCCGACGCGGGCTGCGGCTGCTTCGGCGAGGTGAGCTCTGCGCCGGTCGGGCTGCGCTCGATCGGCAGGACCGTGGTGCTGACCGGGATGGCCGTGGTGTCGGTGTGGGCGCCGGTGCCGGGCTGGGAGGCCGCGATCCGGCCCTCGTGGTGGCTGGCCGCCGGGCTGGTCCTGCTCGCGGCGCTGTCGCCGGAGATCGAGGAGCTGATCGACCGCCTGCGCTACCGCGCCCCCTGCGAGCAGCGCCCCGGCCCGGCCGAGTCGGTCACCCTGGCCAGGCTCAGGTCGAGCGGCACCTGGCGGGCCCACCGGGGAGAGCTGGCCGAGGCGGAGCCGTACGACAGCTGGCGCGAGTTGTGCTGGCGCTTCTTCGCCTTCCGCAACCACGACGAGGACGACGTGGTCTTCGCCGTCTACCTGAGCGGGCGCCGCCCGGCGGTGCGGATGGCCGTGGTCGGCGCGGAGGGCAGCGGGTCTCTGCAGGAATATACGCCAGTATCGGCCTGACGCTATAGAGCCCAATAAAGCTCTCGACAGGCATGCCGATACAGCTCTATTGGGCTGTCTAGCTTCCCCACTAGACAGCCCAATAGAGGTCTAGGGGCGTCGCTCAGATCGGTTGAGCGCGCAGGAATTTCCCGAAATGCGGCACCGTGAACGCGATCAGGCCGCGCTCGGCGCTGTAGATGAGCCCTTTCTTGATGAGACTGTCGCGGGCGGGCGAGAGGCTGGACGGCTTGCGCCCGAGGGCGTCGGCCACCTCGGAGGTCGGCACCGGCTCGTCGCCGATCTGCGCCATGGCGTGCATGTAGTCGCGCTCGGCCGGAGTGGCCCGCTCGTAACGGCTGCCGAAGAACCCGACCGCGAGCTCCTCCTCGGCCTCCGGCGCGGAGACCTTGACGTCGTCGAGCGTGATCGGACTGCGCGGGGCCAGGTCCCAGGCGACCTTGCCGTACGCCTGCACGAAGTAGGGGTAGCCGTCGGCCGCCTCGTAGAGCGCGTCGAGCGCGTCCTGCGTGAACTCCACCTCTTCCTCGCGCGCCGGCAGGATCAGCGCCAGGTCGGCCGCGTCCCGGTCGAGCTTGTCGATGCGCGCGTAGCGGAAGAGCCGTTCGGAATAGCTCTTGCTGGCCGACAACACGCTCGGCAGGTGCGGCAGCCCCGCCCCCACCACGATCAGCGGCCCGCCGGTCTGCGACAGCTCGTGGCAGGCGGCGCAGAGCGCGGAGACGTCGGCGGCCTGCACGTCCTGCATCTCGTCGATGAACAGGGCGATGCCGACGGCCAGGTCGGTGGCCACGCTCGCGGCGTCCACGAACAACTCGGTGAGGTCGATCTCCAGGTCGCCCGAGTCGGCGCGCCCGCGGCTGGCCGGCACCTCGATCCCGGGCGACCAATGCGAGGTGCCCTTGGCCGCGGCCGGATCGCGCATGGCGAACGCCTTGAGCACGCCGAGAAACTCCTCGATGCGCTCGGGCGCGCGGTGGCGCGGGGCCAGCTCGCGGATGGCCATGTGCAGGGCGGCGGCCACCGGCCGCCTGATCGACTGGTCGGGCCGGGCCTCGATCTTGCCCGTGCCCCACAGCCGCTGCATGGCCATGGATTTGAACGTGTTGAGCAGAACGGTCTTACCAACTCCCCGCAGGCCGGTCACGACCATGCTGCGCTCGGGACGGCCGCGGGCCACCCGCTCCAGCACGACCTCGAACTGCTGCAGCTCTCGATCGCGCCCGGCGAGCTCCGGCGGGCGCTGCCCGGCGCCTGGAGCGTAGGGGTTTCGCACAGGGTCCACGCTCTCGGACTTTATTGCGGGATATAGCGGCCGTCTTAGATTTGGGAAGAAAGTGCTACGGCGTGTCCGAGCAGGGGCCGTCGCGAGTACCGTCATCGGACACACCCCCTCTCACCAGGCCGAACCTCTGTTCGATTGCGGTACCTAAGACTGTAGCGCGGACTCGAACACCTATGCGATGGTTTCGAGTAAAGATCTTTGCAACAGCCCGGAGCCCCCGGTGCGTCTTAGGAATGTGGAGTTCGAGGAGTTCGTACGGGCGCGCGGCGCGGCCCTGCTCCGATACGGCTACGTGCTCACCGGCAACGCCGACGACGCGGCGGACCTCGTCCAGGAGGCGCTGCTCAAGCTGAGCGACTCCTGGAAACGGGTGCGCAGCAGGAACAATCCCGAGGCGTGGGTCCGTACGACGATGGCCAGGCAGCACATCAGCTGGTGGCGCAGGCGGCGCAGGGAGCACCTGACGGACGACGTACCCGAGGGCTCCTACACCGACGATCACGCCTTCGGCGAGTTGTGGCGGGAACTGGCCACGCTGCCGCGCAGGCAGCGGGTCGTCCTCGTGCTGCGCTACTACGAGGACCTCTCCGACGCGGAGATCGCCGAGCTCCTCGGCATCACCCGGGGAACCGTGCGCAGCCAGGCCTTCCACGCGCTGAACGCGCTGCGTGTCAAGCAGTCGGTGCGTGAATGGGAGCGGGCTGAGCGCCCGTCGGCGCGTGGATGGGAGCGGGCATGAGGACTGAGGAAGAGCTGGCCGGCGCGTTGCGCGCGGCGGGCGAGCGCGCTCCCGACGAAGGCGATCTGCTGGCGGGCCTGGCGCTGCGCAGGCGGCGCAGGACCCGGCGGCGGCTGCGCATGCTGGCGGCGGCGACCGCCGTGGTGCTGCTCGGCGTGGGCATCGGCGGCCTGGTCCGGTCCGGCGAGGGCGAGGTGGCCACGCCTCCGGCCCCGGCGCCCAGGACGGCACCGGCCAAGCGGCTCTGGCCCGGCGCGGTCTTCACGATGCGGACCGTGGGACCGGGTGAGGTGCTCCGTCATCCGATCACGGGCGTCAGCCCGACGGAGGTGCTGGTGCTGACGCAGGTGAAGGAGACGCGGCGGAGACTGGAGGTGTACGACACCGCCGCCGGGCAGTTCCGCCAGATCGCCGAGCTGGGCTCGGTAAGGAAGTACAACACGCCGATCGTGGCCGCCGACGGCGTGAACGTGGCCTGGTACACCACCGGCGAGATCTGGACGGCGCCACTGGCGGGCGGCGGCAAGGCCAGGCTCGTCACCACGCTGCCCGCCGGACGCAGCTCGGTTGACGCGATCTCGATCAACGGGGACCGGATCGTCTGGTCCGAACGGCGCGGCGACGTGTGGCGCATCTCCCTGACCGGCGGCGGGCCCGAGCGCATCCCGGCGGGAAAGGGCCTGCGCCTGCTGAGATGGCCGTGGGCGAGCGACGTGCCCGACAATCACGACAACAATCAGCGCATCGTCGTCGACCTCACGATAGGCACCAGGCAGGAGGTCAGCCCGCGGCCGCGGAGCACGTCCCTGCGCTGCGGGCCGCACTGGTGCTACGGCCGCGATTCGCGGGGCGACGGCTTCCTGCAGCGAATCGACGGCAGCCAGTTGCGGCGGGTCGGCGCCGGTTTCGACCATTTGCAGCCATGGTCGCTGGCGCCCGTGCTCAACCGCTTCGTCCTGCTGAAGTCGGGCGTCTATGACATCCAGACCGGCTCGACGGCCACGGTCGGCAATGTTCAGTTCGGCTTGCCGGGGTCGGGTGAACCCAGCACGATCTTCTACTGGCCCGTCACGCGGGGCACTATCGAGGTGCTCAACTTGGCAGCCGTCCCGACCGCGCAATAGCGTTTCGCCCCATGCGAACCTTCGCGAATGTTCAGGAGCTCAAGGCGGCCGTCGGCGAGACGTTCGGCCCGACCGAATGGCGCACCGTCACCCAGGATCAGGTCAACCTGTTCGCCGACGCCACCGACGACCACCAGTGGATCCACGTGGACGTCGACCGGGCCAAGGACGGGCCGTTCGGGGGCACGATCGCGCACGGGTACCTGACCCTGTCGTTGTTGCCGACGTTCATGTTCTCCCTGGTCAAGGTGGAGGGCATCGCGATGGGCGTCAACTTCGGCCTGAACAAGGTCCGCTTCCCCAGGCCGGTCCCCGTCGGCTCGCGCGTCCGGGCCGTCGGCGAGCTCACCGACGTCAAGGGCACCCCCGCCGGCTACCTGTCCAACCTGAAGATGACGGTCGAGATCGAGGGCGAGAAGCGCCCGGCGTGCGTCGCCGAGACCCTCATCCTGTACGTCGCCGCCGACTGATCCCCTTTCGCGTGCAACAGAATTCCGCCTGACGCGATCCCTGGGTTCGTGGGAGATTTCGACGAGTTCATCCGAGCCCGGGGAGACGCGCTGCTCCGGTACGGCTATGTGCTGTCCGGCAACTCCGAGGACGCGGCCGACCTCGTCCAGGAGGCGCTGGCCCGGCTGGGCGACGCCTGGCCGCGCGTGCGTAACAAGCACGACCCCGAGGGGTACGTCCGCACCACCATGGCCAGGCTGCACATCAAGTCCTGGCGCCGGCGGCACCGGGAGGACCTGGTGGCCGCCGTGCCCGAGCGTGGCGAGCACGACCGCCACGGCGATCCCGACCTCTGGGCCGAACTCCAGGAACTCCCCCGCAAGCAGCGGGCCGTACTCGTGCTGCGTTACTACGAGGACCTGCCGGACCAGGAGATTGCCGAGATTCTCGGCGTTTCACGTGGAACGGTACGCAGCCAGGCGGCCCGCGCGCTGGACAAACTCCGGATCAAACGCGAGACACCTGTGCTGCGGGAGGCGCGATGAGAAGCGAAGAGGACCTGGTCGAGACCCTGCGGGCGGCCGCCGGGCAGGCCGGACCCGCGAATTTCGCGGAGGGCGTGAGCCGGCGGCGGCGTGCCAGGCAGCGGGGGCGGGTGCTGCTGGCGGCCGCCGCGGTGGTGACGGTCGTGGGCGGCACGACGGCGGTCCTGTCGGGTCAGGAGCCAGCGGCCCCGCCGGTGGCGGCGTCACCGGCGCCCAGGAGCATCGTGCCGGTCGCCGAGTTGTGGCCACGGGCCGTGCTCAAGATCCCGGCCGATGGCGGTGAGGCGTACCCGGTGACCGGCCTCAGCGCGACCGAACTGCTGATGGCCACCAAGACCCGGCTCCAGGTGTACGACTCGGCCACCGGCAAGACGCGGGTGCTGGGCGAGATCCCGTACCCGATGAAGCAGTACTTTCCCCAGGGCTTCGCGGTGGGCGAGCGGTACATCGCCTGGCACGGCGAGAACGACGAGAACCGCGAGTGGGCGGATTTCTGGATCATGCCCCGGGAGGGCGGCGAGGCCCGGCGCATCGGCGAGGTCGCGGCCGACGTGGACGGGGTCGGCCTCACCGGCGACCACCTCGTCTGGTCGCTGCGGAAGGGCGGCGTCTACCGGATGCCGCTCTCCGGCGGCACGCCTGAGCTGCTGCCCGGCACCGACAGGCTGCACCTGTCCTCCTGGCCCTGGGCGCGCGAGGGCGGCGACGGCGCGAACACGACCAGGATCGCCAACCTCGAGACCGGTCAGTCCACCGCCGTCGCGCTGCCCGAGGGCATCGACATGATGCAGTGCCATCCGCAGTGGTGCGCCGGGGTGCGGGACGGCCGGCTGATCGTGCAGCGGGTGGACGGATCCGGGCGCACGACACTGCCCGGCACGCTGCTGCGGATGGGGTTCCGCTGGCTGTACGGCGACCGGTACGCGCTCTTCCTGCTCAACACCCCCGAGCGGCAGCAGCCCGTGCTGTACGACCTGACCACCGGGACGATGGCCGGGCTCGGCGACGGCGCGCAGTCACTCATCTCCCCCTCGCCGTCGACCGTGCTCTTCTGGGGCACCGGCAAGGAACGCACGGTGCTCAACCTGAAGGCCGTCACAGGATGATCGCCGCGAGCGCCGCCAGGCCGATCAGGCCCAGGTAGGCCAGTACGAGCCGGGTGTCGCGCAGGAAACACTTGCTGTGGGTCAGCCCGGCCCGCCACGCCCGCCAGTATCCGGCGAACCCCAGCACCGCGAAGCCGAGCACCGCCCACGGGCCCAGCAGCCAGGCCAGCAGGGCGATGGTCGCGTACACGCACAAACGCAGCGGATCGTACGGCTCCTTCTTCATGAAAGCACCCGCGCCTGTGCGGACAGCCGCTGCCGCGACAGCTCCGGCCACGCCTGTACGGCGCAGAACGGGGCACACTGGTCCTGGTCCGCGCGGGTGCCGACGTGCACGCAGCACTGCGTGAGCCGTTCCTCGATCATGGTCGAGAGGTCCATGAACGGTTTGACCGTGATCCGGACGACCCGCTCCCCCAGCATCGCGCGCAACTTCCTGCGCCTGCCCGGCAGAGCCGAGGAGGCGAGGGTGAGCAGGGTGGAGACGCCGAGGTCGCAGTTCTCGCAGATGTTCCGCCACAGGTCGCCGACCTGCGGATGCGACAGTGACGACTGCTCGGACAACAACCCGAGCAGCGACTCCTGTACGGCCAGGCGCAGCTCGCGCGGGATCTCGCTGTCGGCGATGCGGTTGGAGACCAGGCCCAGGTTCTCCTTGAGCCGGTCGTGGCCGATCAGCTCCGTGAGCGAGCGCCACCGGCGGGAGTCGTCGCGGATGAGGTAGCCGACCGAGCAGCAGTGCGGGTGGGAGCAGGGCAGGGCGGTCAGGTCGCGCCAGGTGACCAGGCCGTCCGTCTGCGGTCCGAGGCGTTTGAGCACGCCGGTGTGGGTGAGGCGGTCCTGCGGGTCGATGGTGCCCGACCTGCCGGAGCCGAACTGGGGTTGCAGGGACACGCCTCCGACGTACGGGGTGTCCAGCGCGAGGCGTACGACGTCGCCGATCTCACCGTCGTTCACGCCGAGCGCGGCGGTCATGACGAGGGTGGTGAAGATCTCGCGTTCGGACAGGCGCCGTACGGCCTGCGCCTTGACGCGGGTGAGGTCGCCGCCCCTGTGGTGCCTGGAGGCTTCGGCCGAGGCGCCGTCGTACTGGAGGTAGACCTCCACCCGCTCCCTGTGTTCGGTGAGCAGGTCGAGCAGGGAGTCGTCCCTGGCGATGAGGACGCCGTTGGTGTTGATCAGGATGCGGGTGATCGGGCGGGCGCTCAGTTCGGCGAGGAGGGTCTTGAGTTCGGGGTGCAGGGTCGGCTCGCCGCCGCTCAGCATCAGGACGTCGAGTTTGCCGTTCTCCCTGGCCAGGCGCTGGTCGACGTTGGCCAGGACGTCGGGGACGGGGACGATGCCGGTCAGGTCGGGGGAGCTGTCGGTGAAGCAGGTGGGGCAGCGGAGGTTGCAGGTTTCGGCGATATCTTCGAGGAGGATGCAGGTGTGCTGGGTCTGGAGTTCGGGGAGCCCTCGGAGGTAGGCGAGGGGGATCGGATCGAAGTTTCCCGAAATATCCGGCATGTGCTGTTTGGTGGGGGCGGTCCATTCCTCCAGGTATTTCAGGATTTCTGGGTCTTCGTCGTACAGCGTGCGGATAAATCCGTGTTCGCGGCATCCGCGCTCCAGCCACACCCGGCCGTCGCGCTCGGCCAGGTAGCCGCTCAGGCGCTCCACCCTGGCCAGGTCGCGGTTGTGGCAACTCGGGCAGAACGCGTTGACGTATCTGAGGATGCGGTCGCCCCTCAGGCCCATCCCTGCACTCATGTCATGACCTTCCGCTCGAAAAGGGATCGATAGTAGCCGCGTCGCCAGCCGTACCCGAGCCTCAGGGTCAGCAACAGCAGCCCCGGGATCAGGAACCACTGCGGCCTGGTGAGGTCCAGCCAGACCGTCTCGTTCGCCCTGGTGAACTCGACCAGGAAGCGGAAGGCGGCGTACGCGGCGAGGTAGAGGGTGAACAACTCCCCCGGCTGGGTGAGCCGCTTGCGTGCCCAGAGCAGCGCGGCGAAGGCGGCGAGCTGGAAGATGATCTCGTACACGAACGACGGGTGCATGGCCTGCCCGGTGAGGCAACCGGGGCATTCGGGGGTCGTCGGCGGGGCGTGCACTCCCCAGGGCAGGTCGGTGGGCCTGCCCGGCGCCTCCGTCAGGTGACAGCCGATCCTGCCCACCGCCATGCCGAGCGCCACGGCCGGGGCGAACAGGTCGCCGGTCCGCTCCTTGTAGCCGATGATCCTCTTGGCCACCAGGACGCCCACGTACGCGCCGGTCAGGCCGCCGAGGATGCTGCGGGAGCCGCACAACCACAGGTTCTCGGCGTCGAACGTCTCCAGCCATCCGGCCAGCCGCATCCCGATCGCCCCGCCGACCAGGGCGCCCGCCACCGCCGTCAGCGACTGCTCGTTGAGCGCGCCCCGGCTGCGCGCCTCCCTGATGAAGACGACGGCCGCGACGAACACGCCCAGGCCGACGAATATCTCGTGGTAGGGCATGTCAGGCGTACAGGCTCGGGTTGAGTCCGGTGCACAGGCCGGCCGACAGGATCGACCACAGCGCCCAGCCGATCATGAGCCCCAGGCCGAGTCCTCTGGCCCAGGGCCTGCGCACGAAACACAGGCCTATGCCCGCACCCAGGCCGGCGAGGGCCAGGAGGACCGCGCCGACGATGAAGTACGGGGTGGCGCTGCCGTCGGCGTCGAGGGCGGTGATGAAGGTGAAGAAGCCGATCACCGTGTTGAGGACGCTGTAGATCGCCAGGCCGGCGAAGAGCATGCCAACAAGCATGCCCGTCGAACCGGCGGCCGGCGGCGGCACCTGCGCCGACGCCGCCCCATACCCGCCCGGCCCGTACGGAGGCTGCATCGCGTCGGGAGGCTGAGCTCCGTACTGAGGCGAGGGCCCGTACGGGGGCTGCTGTGCTCCGTACGGGGGCTGCTGCGCTCCGTACGGGGGCTGCTGTGCTCCGTACGAGGGCTGCTGGGACGTGCCTTCCTCTCGACCCGCCGCGCCAGGAGGCATCGGGCCGTGAGGCGGCGGCCCCTGAGACGCGGGCCTGACATCCTGCGACGGGTGTCCCGCCTCCGTCCCTTGCGTCTGCGACGGGTACCCAACGTCCGGCGGCACGAAAGACGGCCGCCCAGCGGGACCGTCCCCTCCCCCAGGCGGACCCGATACGCCCATAGGCCCTGGCATGCCGGACGGTGGGGGCAAGTGCGCCGGCACTCCGCTCGGAGGAGGTGGCGGGGTCATCGACTCGCCGCTCGGAGGAGGCGGCGGGGTCACCGGCTCACTGCTCGAAGGAGGCGGCGTAAACGTAGGCTTCCCGCTCGGAGGAGGAGGCGTATTTACCGGTTTCTCCCCAGGCGGAGGCGACGGCCTCGGCACCGACTCCCCTGACGGAGGCGGCAAGAACTCCGGCTCCCCACCCAGCCCCGCTTCGCTGCCAGGCTCTTCGGGTTCCTCACGCGGAGGCTGTGGTGGCGGTGTTGTGCTCATCTGCTTGGTCTACCCCCTAGTCATGATCAGACTAGGCAACGCCGATTGCCATCCAATCATCATCCTCAACGGGTCTCGGACGCACGCGCGGCGGCGTAAGACGGCGAGCTGGCCGAGGTGTCCAGGGTGTGGAACCGGGGGGACCTGGACTCGACGACGTGCGACGGCCCCCGCGACGCGAGACGAACCCTCGCGACGTGAGACGATCCTCGCGACGTGAGACGATCCTCGCGACGTGAGACGATCCTCGCGACGTGAGACGATCCTCGCGACGTGAGACGATCCTCGCGACGTGAGACGACCAATGACATGAGACGACTCCGGCGACGCGAGACGACCGGCAACCGACAACGTGAGACGGCAACCGTTGGCGCGCGGGCACTCACCGACGCCCCGACCCACACACCCTCACCCTCCGCGCAGTGGGCCCCTCCCCCTCCGCGTAGTGGGGCCCATCCCCCTCCCCCGCCCCGTAGTGGGGCCCATCACCCTCACCTTCCTGCGTAGCGGCCTATCACTCTCCCCCTCCGAGGAGCGTAGTAGGGCCTACACACCCTCACCCTCCGAGTAGTAGATCGCCGCCTGCACCCGGCTCTTCAACCCCAGCTTGTTCAACACCCGGCTGACATGCGTCTTGGTCGTGGCCTCCGCCATATCAAGCTCCCTGGCGATCTCAGCGTTGGACAATCCCCGGCCGATACAAGCCAGCACCTCCCGCTCCCGAGGCGTCAAACTGGCCGGATCCGCTCCCAACTCCCGGCGTACCGGCACCTGCTCGGCAAACGCCGAAATCAATCTCCGCGTAACCCCGGGCGAAATCAGCCCATCCCCCCGGGCCACCACCCGAACCGCCTCGACCAACGCCTCGGCATCCGTATTCTTCAGCAAAAACCCGGCGGCACCGGCCCGCAGCGCCCCGAACACGTACTCATCAATGTCGAACGTGGTGAGAATCAGCACATCACAAACCCCGGCGAGTTCCCGCGTGGCGGAGATCCCATCGAGCCGAGGCATCCGTACATCCATCAACACGACATCGGGCCGCAGTTCCCGGGCCATGGCAACGGCCTGCTCCCCATCCCCGGCCTCACCCACGACCTCGACGTCATCCGCTCCGCCCAGGATCAGCACAATCCCGGCCCTGACCGCCGCGTGATCGTCAGCCACCAACACCCTGATGCTCACCAGCCACCTCCATTCCTCTCACCCATGTGACCGGCTCCACGATCAGAACCAGAAGACGCCTTGTCGACCCCCTCGGCGGAAGTCTCTGCAAGCTCCAATCGCGCCACACCCTGACCAAGCTCACCCCCCTCAGCCGTCGGAAGAACCGCCAAAACCCGCCACCCACCACCACCGGCATCACCCCCATCACGCTTCGCCTCCTCCCCACCTGAAGCACCATCCTCATAGGAAATATCCCCGGCCTCGAAGAAACCCCCGACCAACGCAGCCCGCTCCCGCATACCGATCAGCCCCGCACCGGCTCCCGGCAACCCGACCGCTTTCCTCCTCCCGCCAAGCGCATTGCCAACACTCACCCGGACCCGCTCCTTCTCATAAGCCACGACAACCGAAACCGGCGACTCCCCATGCTTGAGCGCATTGGTCAGGGCCTCCTGCAATATCCGGTATCCCGCGAGATCGATCGGCGCGTGCAACTCCCGCACCTCACCCTCCACCCGCAGTTCAACGTCCATTCCGGCCTGCCTGACCCTGTCGACCAGAGTCTCCGCATCGGCCAGCCGCGGCCGGGTGGCCTCGTTGTCCCCCTCGTCGCCTTCCTGCCGCAGAAGCCCGATCATGGCCCGCATCTCGGCCATTCCCTTGACGCTGTTCTCCCGTACGGACTCCATGATTTTCCGTACGGTCTCCCGATCGAGGTCCTTACGCGAGAGCGCCGCGGTGGACTGAATGGCGATGGCGCTGAAGTGGTTGGCGATCATGTCATGCAGTTCGCGCGCCATCCGCGTACGTTCGGCGGTTATGGCGGCCTGCCTGTCGAGCTCCGCGAGACGGGCCATCTGCTCGGCCCGCGCCCGCGCTGCCGCGGCCCTGTCCCGTTGCTCCCGCAGAACCAGCGCGGTGGTGACGGGCGTGATCAGCACCAGCCCGGCCTGCACCCCCATGACGGCCAGCGCCCGCCAATCCTCGGCGAGAAACCCGGCCAAGGCCCCGGCGACCACCGCCAGCACGGTCGCCACCCCGAGCAGCACCCGAGCGAACCGAGCGGGTCCATAGAGCGCCGCGGCGTACAGGTTGTCGGTAAAAACCAGAATCGTCGCCAACGACGGCCCGACGAACCCATCGATGACGATCCCGACCACGCCCAACCCCAGCGAACCCAGGGGAGCCCGCGTACGCACCAGCACTCCCGCACAGGTGAAGGCCAACGGCACGATCAACACCCACGTGGGCGCACCGCGATCGACAAGGGGCCGCTGCCCCAGGATCAGCACCACCCCCATCGCGAAGGCCAGCCCGGCCCACAACGCCACACGGTTCATGCCCACATCCCACCACCTACCGAGGGCCCTGCCCTCCTGCAAAGGTCCGCCTGTGGATACACCCTTCGATGTATCCACAGCCCTCAGACCCATTGCGAACCCTTTGACACGGATGGCAACTTTCGCCCCTGGCGAGTCAGGAAGAGAACTAGCCTCAGCGGCGATCTTTGTTACACCGCGATAGAAAAATCTCCACCCGACCGCCACCCGCGGGATTTCACGAACCTGACACTCCTTGCAACTATGTGCTCACAGAACGTGGGACCCGAGCAAGGGATCCCTTCCAACTGCCGCAAAGGTAGGGGTACGTGGACATAGAGGCGGAGATTCGCAATCTGAAACTCCGTGTAGACGCCCTCGAAAGACACCTGCGTCCAGGCAGCACGGTCTCCGGCCGCCGCCGCATGAGGGCCCAACGCCGGCGCATGAACATACCGGCACAAACCTGCACCCCCGCGGAGGACCTCCAAACCGACATCACCACCACATCCATGAACGTCACGGAGATGACAACCCGGCTCAGAACCCTCCAAGCCGAACTGTCACAGGACATCTCCGCCGTCAACGACGAGATCGCCGGCATGCGAAGGCAGGCCAACGACCACTTCTCCAAGCTCCGCGCCCAGATCGGAGACCAGCACACTTCCGTCTACCGAAGACTGACCGACCTGACAATCCTGCTCGAACGCCTCCTGAAGAAGACAGATCCATAAACCCCCGAGCCCCCGACCCGCATCGGGGGCTCCCAACCCCCCAGCCCAGTCCCCCTCCCTCCAGCCCAAGCCCCCAGTCACCCACCCAACATCAACCACGATTGCCGTATCTGGTTCGAGGCACTCCCCGAAACCCGCTATGCTTGCTTACGCAGCAAGCGGCCGTAGCTCAATGGATAGAGCATCTGACTACGGATCAGAAGGTTACGGGTTCGACTCCTGTCGGCCGCGCACAGTCTGACCAGGGAGTTCCTCGATCTAGAGGGACTCCCTGTGGCATTTCTAGGATCGGTTTCGGTTCTGGCGTCTGAGAACGGACGAGTGTCGCTGGTTTCGCTGACGAGCCGATCGCTCGAGCCCCACACCGTGCACGTCCGTCAGCCGGTGCTTGTCGGTTCCTTCGCCATTGCCGGGTCGTAGCTCACGTGACCGGGCAAGGCGGCCGTGCCGGAACGTGCCCTGGGTGGTCTTCATGTTCACGCTTGCCCGTGCACTCAGATGGCTGTGGCGTGTCGGCTGCCGGCCGTTGGTGGATGCCGTGGGGAGCGTTCTCGTTCGGGAAGCCGGGTGGCCGAAGATGCGCAAGAGCGAGCCTGAGCCAGCCGAACGGCCGGATCGTACTGGAGCTCCTCCGGGAGGATGAGGGGCAGGCTTTGGCCGGGCTGCTACGGGCTCTGGGTGAGCTGGTCGGTGGCGCCGTCGAACTCGAGCATGGCCGCGCGATGGCCGTGGAGGGCGGCGCGGCGGAACCAGCTCGCCGCAACCCACGGCTCGCCTCTGCTGCGGTGGGCCAGGCCGAGCTGGTAAGCAGCCTCGACGTGGCCGCCGTCGCTCGCAAGGCGGTAAAAGAACATGGCCAGGCTCAGGTGGACGGGTTGCCGTAGCTGGAACTCCCGGCCGTACGAGTAGGCGAGTTTGGCGGCGAACCGCAAGCTCTGGGGGTGGTCGGACAGTGTGGCGGCGTCGGGGTGGCCGGCGGCGCGGGCGCGGGCCAGCCAATGGTGGGCGTCGTCCGGCCAGCCGCGAAGCAGGGCGATGACGGCCAAGCGCAGCAAGTGGCGGGGATCGTGCGCGTCGCTCGCGAACAGCACCCGGATGCCGCTCCTGCCGAAGACGCGGAGCAAGTACTCCCGTGACATCGGCTCGATCTTCTCCTCCGGAGCCTCCTGCCCTGCCGCGGGCAACGGCACAGACGGCACGGACGAGGGCGCCGAGTCCGGCTGGGTGTCGCGGGCCGCGCGCCACAAGAGGTGCCAGGCCTTGATGTCGTCCAGAGGGTGCACGTCCAGGCCGGCCCCCTGAGCCGCCGTACGGCACGCGGTCACGAACGAGAACACCCACGGCCACTCAGGGGCACGTTTGCGCTTCCCGGTCAAAATGTCATGCGTGGTGCTTTCCGCCAGCTCTCTGTTGCTACTTCGCGATAATTTTCGCAGTTCTGACAACGTCGGAGAGCCGGCCAGCGCAACCAGCTCGTTCAACTGAGCGACGAAAGTGCATAGCGCCGCATCGGGGGGATGTTCAGCCATCGCTCCATGCCGGAGATGAGTGATCTTCGAGTATGCGTGGTGCTGTGAGCAATTTTGGCATCGCCTGACGGCCAGGTGCGCACAATGAACGTTCATTCCCATCTCAGAGCAGTAAAGCTGACCCATCACTCAGATCATGATGAATTCCGACCTGTTCATACTCGCCGTATAAATCCGGACGAATCCGGATGAGGTCGGATGATCTCGGAACGGGCCACCTCCCATCCGAGGTCATCCGGAGACGTTCGGGAACGATGGACACGCGGAGCGTCACTGACACAGGATCGAGCCGGCCAGTACCCCATACAGGACCAGCGAGCCGCGCAACCCCCACCATCACCATCTCCACCACCACCGATCCCGCAAGCCTCACCAACGCCAGACGGGCGCGAATCCGCATGAATCATCGTTCCTCCAGAGAGCTCCCACCTAGGCCCATACCGAGCCGCTATAGGAGCCTTGACCACCATCACCGATCGTGGTTGAGTGCATCGTGTTGAATAGCAATGAATCAATCCGACTCAGAAGATGAACCAGCTCCACCGGATCGGGGACCCATGGACGACCTCGCGGCAGAAGCGGGGAGGCACCGCACCAGGCGACAGCGGCTGGCGATCGAGCTCCGGCGCCTGCGCGACCTCGCCGGCATCTCGGGGCGGGACCTCGCCCACCGCATCGGCATGAGTCAGTCCAAGGTCTCCCGGATCGAATCAGGCAGCGTGATCCCCTCACTGCCGGAGGTCGCGGCCTGGGGCGACGCGGTGGAGGCGCCGGCTCAGACCAGGGAGCTGCTCGCCGACCTGACAGAGGCCGCGTTCACCGAGATGCACACCTGGCGCGCGGCCCTGCAGCAGCAGACGCATCTCCAGGACGACATTCGTGGGCAGGAGGACGAGGCGCAACTGCTCCGGGTCTTCCAGCCGGCGATCGTTCCAGGCCTGCTGCAGACCGCCGAGTACGCCCGCCGCGTCTTCTCGCTGTTCGACCCGCCCTACTTGGAGGGCGACCTGCCGATGGTCGTCGCGGCGCGGCTGCAACGCCAGCTCGCGCTGTACGACGAGAGCAGGAAGTTCGAATTCATCGTCACAGAGGCGGCGCTGCGATGCAGGCCGGGACCGGTGCGGCTGCTGCTGGCGCAGCTCGACCGCATCGCGACTCTGAGCACGCTGGAGAACGTCACGCTCGGGGTGATTCCCCAAGACGCGGAATCGGCTGTGTGCCCGCCACACGGATTCACGCTCTACGAGAGCGACAGCAGCACGATAGACAGTTTTGTGGAAGTAGAGGTCACACATATGAGGTTGATCGTGCGCGACGCCGAGGACGTGGCGACGTACCGGCGGCAATGGTCGCTGCTCGGCGAGATGGCTCTTTACGGTGACACGGCGCGGGAGTTTCTCGCGCAGTTGAGCGCCGGCATACGTGCCACGGCCCGATGACCCGCGGGGGCCGTCCGACCGGCCTTGGGGCGCGCCCGACGGGGGCCCGCCCCAAGGCCGGGGAGGGCGCCGCAGACCGCGGCGCCTCTCCTGAGAACGGTCCGGCCTGGGTCAGGCCAGGTCGAACTCTCCGGCGTCCACGCCGGAGAGGAAGGCGTTCCACTCCGCGGCGCTGAAGCGGAGCACAGGCCCACTCGGGTCCTTGGAGTCGCGTACAGCGACCCAATTACGGTCGATCGCCACCTCGACGCAACCGCCACCGTGGTCGCTGAAGGTGGCCTTGTACCACGCGGTGCCCAGCGACTTGTTGCCCTTGACCTCGTTCATTTCTTTCTCCTTTGTCTTCGGGAAGCCCTTGTGCGTCCCGCTGGATAAAGAATCGGATAACGCGTTACGAGGTCGGGTGGGCGAGTGAGTGTAAGGCCGGTCATAGGTCCGTCATAGGAATACTCCAACTACGGGGAGAAGTGGGCCATGCAGTTTCACCTGCTGAATGGCATGCAGGCGTTCGAAGGGGACGAGCCCGTTGAACTGGGGGATCGGCAGCAGCGCCTGATGTTGGCCCTGCTGCTGCTCGCCGAAGGCAGGCCGGTCACCATCGAGCAGCTCATCGACAAGATCTGGGGCGACGACCCGATCAAAAGTGCCCGCCGGGTCCTCTCGCATTACGCCAGCGGCCTGCGTCAGCGGCTGGGGAAGCCACTGCTACCGACACACCAGATCGGTTATGTGGCGAAAGTCGGCAGGGAGCAGGTGGACGTGCACCGCTTCCACGACTTCGCCGCGGAAGCGCGGCCACTGCTGGGCGCGGACGATTCGCAGGCCACGTACCTGCTGCGCAAGGCTTTGCGGCAGTGGGGCCGCGGACTGCTGCCGGGCGAACCGCTCCATGGGCTGCCCGGCCCGGGAGCGGCGGGCGCGCGGGCCCGGCTGCTGGAAGATCATCGGGCGGCGCTCCTTGAGTGCCTGGTGGCCGAGCTGCGGCTCGGGCGGCACACGCAACTCGTGCCCGAACTCCAGGACCTCGCCGAGGAGTTGCCGCTGGACGAGGACGTGACGCGGCTGCTGATGCTGGCGCTGCACCGTGCGGGCCGCTCTTCCGACGCGCTCGCCGCGTACGACGGCCTCCGCCGCACCCTGCTGGAGCTCGGGACCGATCCCGGCGCTCCCGTTCAGGCGCTGCAGCAGCAGATCCTGCGGCAGGACCCCGTCGTCGCCCCGCCCGCTCATTCCTACGAAGTCAATCCCCCTGGAGCCACCATGCGGTCATCAGCCGAGATCGGAAAAGACGCCGCCCGCCTTGTCACCGAGGCCGTCAGAGGAGAGTCCTGGATGAGCCAGCCCGTCGAGATGCTGGAGCTGGTCCGCGTTCACTTCGCCGGCGACGCGGACGCGCAGCGCACGCTCGCGCGGGTCGAAGCCGACCCCGCGGACATGGTGGCCGTCGCAGCGCTCGGACGCGTGCTGGAGGCCTGCCTCGACCGGGACCAATCCTTCCTGAAGGCTGCCCGGCTGCTGGTCGAGCAGGCGTCTCGGGCGAAGGCCGGCGGGCCGTCGATCTCCGCCCGCCTGATCAAGAACGCCAGCGTCTACCACGCGCCCGTGCACTTCTCGGGCGACTTCAACATCTCGTAGGGACAGGTGACCGGATGAGCCAGCAGACCGAAGAGCCGCCTGTCAAGGAGAGCCCGGAGGCGGCGGGCCAGGAACCACCCCCGCAGCCCGAAAAGGACAAGGACAAGGGCAAGGACGATGGCGGGCCGGTCAGCGAGCAGGACGGGCTGCAGGCGCTGTGGGGCAAGGGCAATGACGAGGCGGAGCGGGCGGAGCGTGCGGAGGCGGCGCGGGCGGCCGCCATCGCGGCCCGGGTCATGGAGCAGCTCAGCGACGATTCGCGCGGCATGCGCATCAACACGCTGGCCCTGTTCAACGACAAGGTCGACTTCGGCGGCGGGTTCAGCATCGGCGGCGAGGAGCGGCGCGCGGGGCGGCCGACGACGGAGGTCCGTCCGACTCGGCTGGCCCGCTGGACGGAGGGCTATGTGCCCGTGCCGCACTTCGGCGAGGCGCTGCGAATCCTCGCCGAGCGCCGGCTGCTGATCCTGGCCGCACCGCCCGGCGGCAGGAAGGCCACGAGCTGGAATCTGCTGGCCACGGTGCTGCGGGAGCAGCCGGGCGCCGCCTATTACGAAGTGCGCGACGCCTCGGAGCTGTGCGACGTGCGGTGGAAGCCCAAGCGCGACGGCGGCTACCTCGTCCATGACGGTCTTCCCACGGGACTGGACGCGTCCCTGATCGACGAGCAGTGGATCGAGGACATGACGGTCTGCCTGCACGAGCACGGGAGCTACCTGGTGCTGGTGACAGGTCCTCCCAGAGGCGCGCTGGTACAGGCCGGGGGTGGCTCCGCGCAGGTGCTGACCGACCTCGGCCGGCTGGACGCGGTACGGCTCATCGAGCGGCGGGTCCACGGCCGCGACCCCTCGCCGGAGGAGTCGGCGGAGTTGCGCCGCCGGCTCGGCGAGGCGGGGGCGCTGGAACTGCTGCGCGAGGACCACCGCCCACGCACGGCTCTGCGTCTGGGCGACGCGATCCGCGAAGGCTCGGACCTGACGGCGTGCGTCCAGGAGTTGCGGGATCCGACCGGGCGCGTCCACGAGTGGTTCACTCGGCACCGTACATCAGAGACCGTGAGCTTCGCGCTGGCGGCGGCGGTGCTGGACGGCGCCACCTACCTGACGGTCTCGGATGCCGCCTCGGCGCTCTACGAGCGGCTGGTGCTGCCTGCGGAAGCGCCTTTCGACCTGCGCTTCCGTGAGCACATCGCGACGGAGCACCCGTGGGTGCAGCTCACGCTCGGCTCCGGCGAGACACCCGGCGACGTGGCGCCGCGCGTGCGGTACGACAATCCCCTGGTACGGCAGGCGGTGCTCGGTTTCGCCTGGACCTACTTGGACGGGCAACGTTCGGCACTGGTCAGTTGGATGCGCCGGCTCGTCACGCATGCCGACGTCGATGTTCGAGCGCGGGTGTCCGTTGCCGCCGGCGTCATCGCCTGGAGCGACTACTCGCACGCCCTGCACCGCTACCTCAAGTCGTGGGCCGAGAACCCGTCGCTCGTCGTGCGGCAGAGCGCGGCGACGGCGCTCGACGTGGCGGGCGGGCATCCCGACCTCACCGAGGCCGTGTGGATGCTGCTGGAGACGTGGGTCGCGGAGACGGACAGGGCCGAGCAGCGCCGCCGCGGCGTGACGGCGGCCGCGACGCTCGGCGGCAGCCTGGGCGTGGCGCGGCCGGAACGCGCGGTCAAGGCGCTGCGCGTGCTGCTGGACCGTACGAACGACTGGGGCACGCTCCTACCGGTCGGCAAAGCCCTGTTCCACCTGGTCGAGGGTGGGTGCGCCGGTGAGGTGCTGGCGGGGCTGCTGGCCTGGTCGGAGCCGCGGGCGTCCACGGAGTTCGCGGCGAAGGCGCTGTCGGCTTTCGCCTTCCTCGCGGCCCGTCCTGCTGAGAGTGCGGGTACGTCCGGCGTACCGCTGCTGCTGGCCGGGGCCGAGCGGCATTGGCCCTCGCTGACCGAGCTCTGGGCCCGAGCCCTGGACCGCAAGCCCGCCCAGGACCAGGCACTCGAAACGCTGCGCGGCTACCTGGACGAGCACGCGCACCGTGACGACCTGGCCTACCGCGACGCGCGCCGCCTCGTGCTCGAAGTGGCCGGCCGGTCGGAGCGGCACCGCGAGCGGCTGCGCCACCACCTCGGCGCATGGGCCAGGGCGGCCGGCCGCCCGGACCACCCCGCCGCCCGTGTACTCGCCGACCTCGCCCGTCCCTCATACGTCCACTCATACGGCAATGGAAGGACCTGACGTGGAGGAATACACCTACAACCCGATCACGAAGAGCACGAGCCTGCCTCTCGTCCTGCCGCGCATGCCTCTGCGCCCGCCCGAGCCGGGATCGGCGCTGGTGCTGGCGCCACGCAAGGGCCCCCTGCTGACGATCAGGCATGGCGAGGCCATCCCGGCCGCCTGGTACGGCAGCTACCGGCACGCCTACCTGGTGGACACCACCGAGCACCGGCTCGTCCTGCAGATGCCGCTGCTCAGCCAGGACCCGGCCTTCGGCTTCCCGAGCCTGATCCGGCTGAACTGCCGGGTCGAGAACCCCGCCGAGATCGTGGTGCGCGGCATCGTGGACGTCAGCGCCGCCCTGCGCCTGCCGCTGCAGCGCATGCTCCGCCAGGTCTCGCGCAACTACGACATCGGCGAGCTGCACCTGGCCGAGGACGCGCTGAGCGAGTCGGTCCGCGTCTTCACCGGCGACGACGCGATCCGGCTGCGCAACATCACCGTCGAGCTGGTCGTGGACGGCGACGAGGTGCTGGCGAGCGGGCGCAGGTACCGGGAGATCGAGCGGGAGACCCGTCTCATGGAGATGCGCAGGGAGCGCCATCTGCGCATGCTGCGCAAGGACGGCGCGGAGGGGCTGGTCGCCGAGATCATGGAACGCGAGGGCCCTCGGGCCGCCTACGACATCATCGCGAGTGCGGAGCGGGAGGAGCGCGACGAGCTGCTCGCCGCGTGGAACAAGATGGTGGAGGGCTCTCACAGCGAGGAGCGCGAGCCGTGGGAGTTCCTGCAGGCCGAGCGGGCTCTGCGGGACCGGCTCACCGGCGGCTCAGCCGCGCCTTTCGGCGGGATCCGCTCCAGCCGCCTGCGCGGCTCGCTCGCGGTCGACGCGGAGCAGATTCCCAGCCGTGCCCCCAGCCGAGTGAGGGGGCTGCCGCATACGCGGGCCGAGGATACGAACGAGTGACAACCGTGCTGATCGAAGGCGTGCTCGCCGGTCCGGGCGAGGGGACGGTCTGGTGGTACGACAGCGACGACGTTCTGGCGCTCGGGGTGTGGACGGAGCGCTCACGTGGAGGAGGCGAGGACGCCGAGCCGCTGTTCGCCCACCGCGTACCGACGGCTGAAGGGGTCCTCGGGGTGTTCGACGGGCTGGGTGGTTCGGGCGCGGGAGCGGCGTGCGAGCTGAGCGACGGGACGACGCGCAGCGGGGCATGGGTGGGGGCTCGGCTGGCCAGGCACGGTGTCGCGTCGTGGTTCCTGGGCGGACGCGCCCAGGAGTCGTTGCGTGCACGGCTGGTCGAGGTGTTGGGAGCCGTTCCGCCGCGTCCCAGCAAGATCGTCAGCGGCATGCGCAGGTGGCTCCCGACGACCATGGCCGCCGTACGCTACCGGCTCACCGGCGACCAGGCGGAGTGCCGCGTCCTGTGGGCGGGCGACTCCCGGGCCTACGTCCTGAGCCCCGGCCAGGGGTTACAGGCGCTCACCAGGGACCACACCGACGAAACGGACGGCCTGGAGCAACTTATCTGCGATCCGCCGATGACGAACGTGATCTGCGCCGACCAGGAGTTCACGATCGACGCGCAAGTGCTGCTCCTGCCGCTGCCGAGCGTCCTCGTCTGCGCCACGGACGGCTTCCACGGATACGTGGACACGCCCGCGCACTTCGAATGCCACCTGCTGCGCACCATGCAGGAGTCGCGGGACACGCGCGAGTGGGCCGAACGGCTGGCGCGACACGTGTCGGGCTACACGGGCGACGACGCCTCACTCAGCCTCGTGGCCCTGGGTGGTTACGCGGACTTCGACCGGCTCCGGGCGAGCTTCGCCCAGCGGGCCGAACAGGTCGAGGCGCGTTACGGGGCGGATGACCGCCCAGCGGAGGAGGGGGCCGCCGGTCGGTGGCGGAGGCGCACCTGGGACGAGTACCGGCCGGACTACGAACGACTCATGCCGCCGCCGGCGGAGCCGCTATGAGGGTGGGCGACGTCATCAGGGGTTACCGCATCGTCAGCGAGCCGACCAACAGCGGCGGCGGACGCTGCGTGTGGGCCTTCGCGCAGCGCCACGGGCGCGACTACTTCATCAAGCGGTTCCTGGATCCCAAACGCCCGAAGGAGGGCTCCACGGCGAGCGTCAGGAGCGTGCGGCTACGGCTGGAGGCGTGCGAGGAGTTCGAACGACGGCACCGGACCATCATGAGGCTCCTGCGGCCGGACGCCGTCGGCGGCGGAAACCTGGTGCTCGCCCTCGACTTCTTCCACGACGGCACCACGTACTACAAGGTCACCGAGCGGATCCACTCCGTACGGACGCCACCGCCGCGCGCGCTCACACCGCCGCGGAAGGCCGTGCTGCTGCGGACGCTGGGGCTCAGCGTCGGGCTCCTGCACGGCATCGGCGTCGTGCACGGCGATCTGAAGCCGGGCAACGTGCTGGTCGGGCGGAGCGGGGCGGGCGCGTACCACACCGCCAAGCTCATCGACTTCGACGACGCCTACGTGTCCGGCCGCCCGCCCGCCCCGGACGACATCGCGGGTGACCTGGTGTACGGGGCTCCGGAGTGGCACCGCTATGTGCGCGGCGACGCGGACGTACGGCCCGAGTGGCTGACAACCCGGACCGACGTCTTCTCGCTCGGGCTGATGACGCACCACTATCTGACGGGTGCGCTGCCGGGCTTCGGTGACCGCTACGCGTCGCCTGCCGACGCCCTCAACGACGGCGCCGAACTGCGCATCGACGAGCGGCTGAGCGCCCCGATGCGAGGGCTGCTCGCGGCCATGACGGCGCGCTCGCCCGACGCCCGTCCTGACACCGGTGCCTTTCTTGCGGTGCTGCGGGATCCGGCGACGTGCGAGGTACGCGCCCCCTGCCTGACGTCGCCGGGATCACGAGTGCGGATCAACAGGCCAACGAAGGAGAGACAGCCATGACGAGCAACCTGCGGTACGCGGTGGACATCGTGCTCTGCGTCGACGTGACCGAGAGCATGGCCCCGGTGCTGGACACCGTCAAGAAGAGCGCCCTCACCTTTCACGAGCGGCTCAACCTCGTGATGGGCGGCAAGGGCAAGGAGATCAGCCGGCTGCGGCTCAAGGTGATCGCGTTCAGGGACTTCGGCGACTTCGCCGAGGACGCGATCGAGGAGACCGAATTCCTGGTCTTCCCGGAGCGGGCGGCAGACTTCGATCGGTGCGTCCGCGAGTTGCACGCGTCGGGCGGCGGCGACGTGCCGGAATCCGGACTGGAGGCGCTCGCCCTGGCCATCAACGCCGACTGGGAACGCGGGCTGGACCGGCGGCGCCACGTCATCGTGATGTTCACCGACGCCCCCGCCCACCCACTGCACGCGCCGCAGGCCGTCACCGCACACACCTATCCGCGGGACATCCCACGCGACCTGGACGGGCTTTTCGAGCAGTGGGGGTACGCGAGGAGCCAGGCGGCCGTCATGGAGAACGCGGCCAAGCGGCTGGTCCTCTTCGCGCCGGACGCCTACCCGTGGACCGAGATCACCGAGGAGTGGAACATGACCCTGCACTTCCCCTCCGTCGCCGGCCAGGGACTTGCGGAGCTGGAACTTGACGAGATCATCGACACGATAGCCAACAGTCTGTGACCGGTGTGACGACGACCTGGCGATGCTCGCTGTGCGACGTGTGGAACGCGACCGCCGACACCTCGTGCCAGTGCTGCGACACCGTACGCCGCACCGTCACCGAACCCGCACCGGCCCTGTTCTTCGCCCCGCCTCCCCCGCCGGTGATGCCCCCGCCGCCTCTGCCAGCCTGGAGGCCGCCGCCTGCCTACCGCTCATCCTCCACCGGCAGCTTCACCGGATGCATGGTCGCCCTACTCACCGTAGCCTTCCTCTGCTCGCTCGCCCTGCTGCTCGTGCTGCTCGCCGGTGTCAGGGCGCGGGCGCCGGCGAGCGCGCCGCTGCCCGACCCTCCCATCAACCCGACGCCGGCCGTACAGGCAGTCACCTGTCCTGACCGGGTTACGCTGCTCATTCCGGCCGACGCCGCCGACCTGGTGGTCGCCTACGACGCGGGCGACAAGCACATCGTCATCTGCCGCACCGCGACCGGAGAGCTGTACTACTACGGCCAGTACATCGGCCGGGACGGTACGGGGCTGCTCATGTCCGCGCAGGAGACCGCGGCGGGCTTGCTGGCTCGCAACGGCTCCTACCTGTACGAGATACGAGGGGATGAGGTGGTGGTCAGCGTGGACGGCCGCGAGATCGTACGGGAACGCCTCGTCGCCACGTCCCCGCGCTTTCCCTGAGAGAGGTGGAGCCGGTGGAGGTGGAAGGGCGAGGGGGCGTCGTCGTCCGGAAAGCGGCGGCGGATCATCTGGCCCTTCATCCGGCCGCCGTCAGGCCCCGGTATCCGCCCATGAGGCCCGGCGCCGCGCGGAGGCGATCATGTGCGGGCGGGCACCACGTGGTCAAGGTCGTGGGCGAGTACGGTGCCGTCGGCGCCGACCACGTAGAGGGTCGGGAACCCGGTGACCCGGAGGGTCTGTTGCAGCGGGCCCGTCGCGAGCGGCTCCACGACCACGTGGGCCACCTCGCGCAGCCGTGCCACCTCGTCGGCGGCCTTGTCGTCGCTGCCGGTGACGACGATCGCGAGCGCGTTCGCGGGATCCAGCCTGGCCTGCTCGATGAAGCGCGGCAGCAGTTCTTTGCAGGGCGGGCAGGTCGGGGAGAAGAACCCGATCAGTGCGGGTGTGCCGAGGAGCGCAGAGCTGATCGGCTCGCCGTCCACGGTCGTGGTCTCGAACTCCGGCAGGCGCGCGCCGATCGGCAGGCTGTCGGGAAGGCTCATGAGGGTGTCCTGCCGAGCGGACATCGTACGGAGTCGGCGGATGATGCCGACCGTGAGCAGGAGGTTCAGCACGCACAGGACGGTGAGCGCGGCGATGGCCGCGGCGAGGTACATCATCAGGTTCTCTCCCCCGGGACGAACAGATCGGCGATGTCGTCAAAGAAGACCAGGACGACGGCGGTCGTCAGCGCCACCGGCACCGCGACCGCCAGCCCGGCGACCGGCAGCGGCCCGGTCACGGCGGGTGCGGACAGGCCCAGCGCCACCACCACCAGGAGCAGGGCGTTGCGCACCAGGTGCACGCCGCCGAGCGGGGTTTCGGACCGGCCGAAACAGCGGCAGGCGACGCGCAGACCGCGCCACCGCGTGACGGCGATGCCCGCACTGAGCACGACCAGCAGTACTCCGGCCAGCGCCAGGCCGAGCCGCGGCCACGCCGGCACAGGCGTGGCCGCGGCCACGGCCACGGCCGCGGCCACCCCACCCGCTGCCAGCACGGTCACGATCACCTCGCCCGCCGCCAGCACGGCGGCGACCGCGTACCGGAAGGGCCCCGGCACCATGACCAGCGACGCGACGAACGACCTGAAGGCCGCGCCGGTACGGAGTTTCGTGAACGCCGAGATGGCGAACACGATGGCGATCGACAGCTGACAACCCGTTGTCACCACGGACATGGAGCGAAATCCTGCAGTGGCCCGTTAGCGGTCGGCTAGCGCGGCGTTAGCGCGAGCCCCCGATCACGCATAACCCCACAGCGAACCGCCGATCACGAATAGCCCCACGGCGAATAACCTCACAGCGGGCCGCCGATCATGAATAACCCCACCACGGGCCGCCGATCGTAAGCTGAAGGTGTGTCCTGCGCATTGGTCCTGCTCGACGGCGTCCGCTGGCAGGGTGTACGCGTGGTGGGCGATCGCGCGCACACCCTCCTGGCCATGCTCGCCCTGCACGACCGCGCGGGAGTCAGCGACGAGCGGCTGGTCGAGGAGCTGTGGCCGGACGAGCCGCCGGCCAACCCGACGAAGGCGTTGCAGGTGGTCGTCTCCCGGACCAGGGCGGCGACCAGCGCCGACGTAGTGGTGCGGATGACGCGCGGCTACCGGCTCGGGCTGCCCGCAGGCCAGGTGGACGCGCTGCGGCTCGGCGAGCTGGTGGAGCAGGCGCGGACCGCGCTGGGCGAGGACGACATGACGCTCGCGCGCGGCCGCGCGGAAGAGGCCATGGCCTTCATGAACGGCGGCCTGGACGGCGCGATGGGCGCGCTCGCCGAGCTGAGGGGCGTCGCGGCGAAAGGGGTGGCCGAGGCGCGGCGGGTGGCGGCGATCGCGCGGGGCCGCGGCGGCGCGCACGAGAGTGCGTTGCCGCTGCTGGAGGAGGCCGCGGCCGATCGGCCGCAGGACGAGGAACTGCTCGCCTGCCTGCTGCGCAGCGAGGCCGCGGTACGTGGCGTCGGGGCGGCCCTTGAGCGCTACGAGCGCCACCGGACGGACCTGGCGGCCAGGCTCGGCACCGGGCCGGGGCCGGAACTGGCCCGCGTGTACGCCGAACTCCTGGCCGCCGATCGCCCGGTACGCGCGGGCATCCTGTTCGACGGCTCCTCGCTGCTCGGCCGCGACGACGACATCCGCGCCGTGCACGCCCTGACGCAGACCAACCGGGTCGTCTCCATCGTCGGCCCGGGCGGGCTGGGCAAGACGCGGCTGGCCCATGTGGTCGGCAGGAACGCCGCGCAGCCCGTCGCGCACTTCGTCGAGCTCGTCGGCGTGTCCTCGCCGGAGGGCGTGGTGGGCGAGGTGGGCTCGGCGCTGGGGGTACGGGATTCGGTCAGCGGGCGCCGTAACCTGAGCCCCGAGCAACGCTCCGACGTACGCGCCAGGATCGCCCAGCATCTCGGCCAGGCTCCGGCGCTGCTGATCCTGGACAACTGCGAACACGTGATCGAGGCCGTCGCCGACCTGGTGGCCTTCCTCACCGTGACCACCCGCGACCTGCGAGTGCTCATCACCTCGCGGGCGCCCCTGTCGATCCCGGCGGAACGCGTCTACCTGCTCGGCGAGCTGCCCACGGGCGACGCGGTGGAACTGTTCCGCCAGCGGGCCACGGCCGCCCGGCCGGACGTACGGCTGGACGACAGGACCGTGGAGGAGGTCGTGGTCCGGCTCGACGGGCTACCGCTCGCGATCGAGCTGGCCGCGGCCAAGGTGCGGGTGATGTCGGTGGAGGAGATCGCGCGGCGCCTGGCGGACCGGTTCGCGTTGTTGCGCGGAGGGAACCGTACGGCGCCTGACCGGCACCAGACTCTGCTCGCGGTCATCGACTGGTCGTGGAACCTGCTGGAGGAGCCGGAACGGCGGGCTTTGCGGTGGATGTCGCTGTTCGGCGACGGGTTCACGCTGGCTGCGGCCGAGCGCGTACTCGGGCCTGACGCCCTGCACGTCGTCAACGCGCTGACCGAGCAGTCGATGCTGAGCGTCCGCGAGACGGCCTACGGCCTGCGCCACCGGATGCTGGAGACCGTCAGGGAGTTCGGGCGGATGCGGTTGAAGGAGGCCGGGGAGGAGGAGCCGGCGCGGGCGGCGCAGCGGGACTGGGCGACGGCGTACGCACTCGAACACACCCCCCGCCTGTTCGGCCCGGCGCAGTTCGCGGCGGTCGACGCGTTGCACGCCGAGGAGGGCAACCTCGCCGACCTGCTCCGGCAGGCCCTCAGCGAGCCCGATCCCGTCACGGCGATCCAGTTGCTGACCGGCGTCGGCTCGTTGTGGTCGGTCCGCGGCGACCACGTCAGGATCCTCGTGCACCGGGACGCGATCGCTCAGGTGATGACCGGCTGGGTGCCGCCGCCGGAGCTGGTGGAGGTGACCAGGGCCGCCGTGCTGATCACGCTCATGAACACCATCGTCGTCACCGACCGCCTCGCCGATCCGATGCTCCGCCTGCTCCGTTCGCTGCCCATGAGCGACACGATGGATCCTTTTCTGAAGGCCATGGCCACGGTGCTGCTCGCGTCCAGCACGGACGACGACGCCGGCATGCGCCGGCGGCTGGCGCGGTTGCGCCAGAGCACCGACCGCGCGGTCGCCCTGGTGGCCTCGCAGATGAGCGCCCAGATCCTGGAGAACGCGGGCGAGGCGGACGAGGCGATCGAGGCCGCCGAGCGGACCCTGACGTTGCTGCGCGGGGATGAGGGGCCGTGGTTCGGCGCGATCGTTCACGCCATGCTGGCCCACCTGATCATGCAGCTCGGCGACCGGCGGCGGGCCGTCGAGCACGCGCGGGCCGCGCTTCCCGTGCTGAACCGGCTCGGCGCCACCGACGATGAGACCCAGCTCCGCGCGGTGCTGCTGGTCTCCGCACTCGCCGACGGCGACCTCGACCTCGCCGAGGCCGAGCTGGCCCAGATGAACCGGATCAACAACGCCGAGACGGTGCTCGGCGGGATGGCGCTCGCCTCGTTGTGCGCGGCCGAGCTCGCCCTGGCCCGAGGTGAGACGGCCGTGGCGCTCGCGGAGTACCGGGTGGCCGTCGGGCGGGCGCGCGACCTGCGGCTGCCTGGGCGCATGCGCGTGGTCACGCCGTGGTCGATGGTGGCGGAGTCGGTCGCCCTGACGGCGTTCGCGCACCACGCCCCGCCGCAGGATGTCCCCTACGGCGAGGAACTGTTCCGCGACATTCTCGGCTACGACCTGCTGACCGAGGACCCCAATCTCGACTATCCGCTGTGCGGCTCGGCGCTCTTCGGGCTCGGTACCTGGGGGCTGCTGCGCGGGGCCATGACGCCCCGCGACGCGATCGGGCTGATGGTGCTGGCCGAACGGTTCGCCTACAACAACAGCATGCCCGGCATGACCTTCGAGCGGATCGAACCGTATGCGGAGCGCGCCGCGCCCGGGATGCTCGCCGAGGTACGGGCCGGGTACGGCGACCGGCGCGGCGCAGCCCTGCTCGACGAGGCGCGCGGTCTCGTCGAGAAGGTGCGTGGCTTACATGTGCCGCTTGTAGCTGCGTACCGAGAGCGGGGCGAAGATCGCGATGACGATCAGGCACGCCAGCAGCGTCCAGGCCACCTCCCCGCTGATCAGGGCGCTGTTGGCCAGGTCGCGGGCGGCGGTGACCAGGTGTGAGACCGGGTTGATCCGGACGAACGCGGCCAGCCAGCCGGGCAGGGTCTCGACGGGCACGAACGCGTTGGACAGGAACGTCAGCGGGAACAGGATCATCATGGAGATGCCCTGCACGGCCTGGGCGCTGCGGGCGATCGTGCCGACCCAGGTGAAGACCCAGGCCAGCGACCACCCCGTGACGATCGCCAGCAAAATCGCGGCGAGCACGCCGAACACCCCGCCGCCGGGACGGTAGCCCATCACCACGCCCATGCCGAAGGTCAGGGTGGCCGCGATCGTGTAACGCAGCAGGTCGGCCACCATCGGGCCGGCGAGCGGCGCGATCCGGGCGATCGGCAACGCCTTGAACCGGTCGAAGACGCCCTTCTCCATGTCCTCGCGCAACTGCGTGCCCGTGGCCATGCAGGTCGTCAGCACGGTCTGGGCGAGGATGCCGGGAATCATCAGCGGCAGGTAGCTCTCCACGTCGCCGGCGATGGCGCCGCCGAAGATGAAGGCGAACATGGCGGTGAACAGGATGGGTTGCAGCGCCACGTCGAAGAACTGTTCCGGGTTGCGGCGCATCTTCTTCAACGCCCGCCACGCCATCGTCAGGGTCTGGCCGACCGTCTCCCCCGGGGAGACGCGCCGCTTGGCGGCGGCCACGCGGTCTGCGGCGCGGAACGCCTCGCGGGCCGGTGCGATCGTGGTGGTCATCGGTTCTCCTCCAAGGTGTCGGTACCGGTCCCGTGGCCGGTGAGGGCGAGGAACACCTCGTCCAGGCTGGGCTTGGCCACGCTCACCGAGGTGATCGACACCCCGGCGGTGCGCAGCGCGATCAGTACGTCCGCGGCCAGGTCGGCCTGGTCGAGGGCGACGTTGAGCCTGCCCTGCTCCGGACTGAGCACCGGCTCGGAGCCGAGGACGCGCCGCACGACCTGCACGGCGACGGGCACCTCCCCCGGCTCGGCGAGCAACAACTGCAGGGTCGAGTCGCCGACGGCGGTCTTCAGCTCGTCGGGGGTGCCCTCGGCGACCTTGCGGCCGTGGTCGATGACGGCGACGCGGTCGGCGAGCTGGTCGGCCTCGTCCAGGTACTGCGTGGTCAGCAGCACCGTGCAGCCGTCGGCGACCAGGCCGCGGATGGTGTCCCACATCTGGCCGCGCGTGCGCGGGTCGAGGCCGGTGGTCGGCTCGTCGAGGAAGATCAACGGTGGCCGGGTGATCAGGCTGGCCGCCAGGTCGAGGCGGCGCCGCATGCCGCCGGAGAACTGCGAGATCGGCTTGTCGGCGGCGTCCTCCAGGCCGAACTGGCCGAGCAGGTCGGCGGCGATGCTCCGGGCGCGCGGCGCGGCGACGCCTTGCAGGCGGCCGAAGAGCCAGAGGTTCTCGCGGGCGGTCAGGTTCTCATCGACGGAGGCGTACTGGCCGGTGACGCCGACGAGCTGGCGGATCACGTGCGGGTTGCCGGCCACGTCCACCCCGAAGATCTCGGCGCGGCCCGCGTCGATCTTCAGCAGGGTGGCCAGCATCCGCAGTGTGGTGGTCTTGCCTGCGCCGTTCGGGCCGAGGACGCCGAAGATCTCGCCGGTGCGTACGTCCAGGTCGATCCCATCGACGGCGCGGTGCTCGCCGAACGTCTTGGCGAGCCCTTGCGCGCGTACGGCCACCTCGGCGCGCCCTGGTTCTGTGATGGTCATGACCTCAAGCTTCGGCGGCCCCGGTTTCACCGCACCCTCGACCGGGTTTCACCGCGACCGGAACCCGCAGCAGCCCGCCCGTGAGCAGGGCCGATGAGAATGGCTTGACGGATGTGCCGCGTGAAGTTGTACGCTGATCACGATGAATATCTCCTCCAGCAGATTGGGGGTCCCGTTCGCAACAGGTGAGTGCTGATGCGCTCAGAGACTGCGAACGAGGATTTCCGCCTCCTGTTCTGGCTGCACGCGCGCGAGTTCGCGGTGCCGCCTTCCATGATCGAAACTGCCACCGCCCGCCGTGCGAGCGGGGACTGGGCAGGAGCGTGTGCCGCGGCCCACGTCGATGTCGATCTCAACCTGCGCTCCGTGGCCGGCGCCCATGGCCGGGAGTTCGTCGCGCGCATCCGCGATGATCTCCGCCATCTGGCTCCTGACCTGCTGCGCTGGCACATGCCGAGAGTCGCGCCCGACGGGTTGTTGCGGCCCGGCCTGACGCTCTCCCTCGCCCGGTACGGGCCGGCGGAGCAGGGCCGCGGGGGCACGGTGCACCTGGTGGCACGGACCCCGCCCGCCTGGGCCGCCGCCGGTCAGCGGATCAGCCTGGCCCTGTGGGACGACTCCCGATCGGGGGCCGGCCTCCGGGGCAGCGGCCGGCCCGGTGCCGGTCTCCATCCGCATGCCCGTCCGCACCGGCGTTTCCGCCTCGACCTGCACCGCCACCTGTGGGACGTGCGCAGGACCGATGAGCTGCGGGTCCGCTCGGGCGCGGACCGGCGACCAGCTCACCCGGCCGCGCCGCCACCACCCGGCCGGTCACCGGGGGTGGACACGCTGCCGGAGCCCGGCTGTGCCGTGGACCGGTGGGCGGCCGAGGCGGCGATCCTGCTGCGCGCGGACGGACACGCCGGGGACGCGGTCGCCATCCGGCTCGGCGGGCGGCGTCAACTGGTGCTGCGCCTGAACCACGGGCTCCCGGACCAGGCCGGGTGTGGCACGCTGCCGATGTTGCCCGACGCGGCGACCTGGGTGCTGCCCGACCTGGCGTTGTTGCGGGCCGGGCTGATCGAGGCCGACCGGCTGCACCCGCTCGTGGCTCCGGCGCTCGTACCGGATCATTCGCCGCCGCAAGGCCGGGAGCGGGCAGGCGGCCCGATCGTGGTCGAGTGCCGTGGCGCCCGGCACCGGCTCGGGCTCGTGGACGGGGTGCTCGTGCCGCTGGACCACGATCAGGACGAGATCCGCCGCGAGCGACTGCTGGCCGACCTGACCGGCACCCCGCTGCCCTGCCTGCGGATGATCGTCGAGGCCCACCGCGATCCGGGGTGTCTGGACGACATCCGCGCGCGCCTGGACCACGGCGACACCGCCGGCGCTCTGGCGGCCGTCGAAAGCCTGCTCGGACCCGGCGCGACGCTGCCCGGCGGCGCGCTGCGGGACGAGTTGGAGGCGGCGGCGCGGCGGCAGGTCGCCCATGGGCTGTTCCGTACCGGCCTGGTCGAGCTCGAACAGGGCCCGGCCGCCCTGCGCAGCCGCCGTCCCACGCGCCGCCGCACACAACCACGCCACACTCTGCCGCCGCGCTGACCCCGGCGGACCTTCCGCGCCTCACGCCCGACCAGACCTCCAAAGGTGATCTCATGTCTATGACCACGTCTCGTTCCACCCGGCTGGACGTCGCCGCCGACCTCCTTGCCCTGCTTCAGGACACCACCACAGAACCCCGCGCCGACCTGCAGTTGGACGCTCTCACCCTGGCCGTCGCGGCCGACCTGCCGGTGCTGCTCTGGGGTGAACCGGGGATCGGCAAGACCGCGGCCCTGCAACAACTCGCCGTGGCCCTCGGCCTGCCGCTGACCACGGTGATCGCCAGCGTGCACGAGCCGTCCGACTTCTCCGGCCTGCCGGTGATCGGTGACGACCCGGCCGTGCAGGGCGTACCGATGGCTCCGCCCGACTGGGCCGTGAGCCTGGCCCGCGCGGGCCACGGGCTGCTCTTCCTGGACGAGTTGTCCACCGCGCCGCCCGCCGTCCAGGCCGCGCTGCTGCGCCTCGTGCTGGAGCGGCGGGTCGGCGCGCTGCGGCTGCCGGCCGGCGTCCGGATCGTGGCCGCCGCCAACCCGCGCTCCTCCGCGGCCGACGGCTGGGAGCTGAGCCCGCCGCTGGCCAACCGTTTCGTGCACCTGCAGTGGCGGCACGACCACGAGGTGGTGGTACGCGGCCTCGGCGGCACCTGGCCGCGGGCGTCGCTGCCCCGGCTGGATCCGGGGCGGCTGCCGGAGGCGGTGACGTTCGCCAGGCGCGCGGTGACCGGGCTGCTCGCCGCCCGGCCCACGCTCGTTCACCGGCTGCCGGGCAACGAGTCCCAGCGCGGCGGCCCGTGGCCCTCGCCGCGCAGCTGGGAGATGGCGCTGCGCCTGGTCGCCTTCGCCACCGCGGCGGGCGCGTCCAAGGACGTGCTGTCCATGCTGGTACGCGGCACGGTCGGCGACGGCCCCGGCCTGGAGCTGCTGGCCGCCATGGACCGGATGGACCTGCCCGACCCCGAGTCGCTGCTGGCCGACCCGGCGGGCGCCGACCTGCCCGAACGCGGCGACCTGCGCCAGGCCGTGCTCGACGGCGTGGTCGAGGCGGTCAGGCGGCGGCCGGACAAGGATCGCTGGGACGCGGCATGGACCCTCCTGGTACGCGCGATGCGCACCGGAGCCCCCGACCTGGTGGTCGTGCCCGCCTCCACGCTGGCCGCGCTGCGCCGCGAGGACTGGGACGTCCCGGCGTCGATCGAAGGGCTGGCCGGGGTGGTGTCCCTGGGCAGGCGGGCGGACGAGGTGGCGGCCCGGGTCGCGGCCGGCGCGGGCAGCGGCCGATGACGACGCCCCGCACCGGGAAGGTGGCAACGCCCCGCACCGAGAAGGTGGCAGCGCCCGGCACCGAGAAGGTGACGGCGCTTGACACCGAGAAGTTGTTCGCCGCCCGGCTGTACGCCGCCCGGGTCCGCCCCTACCTGGCGACGGCGCTGTTCGCGCTGCACACGGTGGAGTCGCGGCAGGTGCCCACGATGGCCGTGGACAAGCACTGGCGGTGCTACGTCTCGCCGGCGTTCGTCGCCCGTTCCTCCGTGCAGAAACTGGCGGGCGTGTGGGTGCACGAGGTCTCCCACCTGCTGCGCGACCATCACGGCCGCAGCGACCGGGTCGCCGCGGAGCGCGGGCTGAGCGGCCCGGGGGAACGGCTGCGGATGAACATCGCCGCGGACTGCGAGATCAACGACGACGTCTTCGGGCACGGACTGGCCCGGCCCGCGGACGCCGTACATCCCAAGAAGCTCGGACTGCCCGCCGGCGAGCTCATGGAGGACTACCTGCACCTGTTCCGGCTCGGGCCCTACCTCCAGGAGCTGGTCTGGCTGGAGTGCGGCAGCGGCGCCGACGGGCTGGAGCGGGAGTGGGAGCTCGGGCCGGAGGGCGCGCACGGGCTCACCGCCCAGGAGCGGGACGCGGTGCGTTTCCGGGTGGCGCAGGGCATCAACGCCCGCCCGGGGGATGTGCCGCAGGGGTGGCGGCGATGGGCCGAGGAGGCGTTCCATCCGCCACAACCGTGGCGGGAGCTGCTCGGCGCGGCCATCCGCTCGGCGGTTTCGGGACCGGGGGCGGGTGAGGACTACAACTACGGCCGGCCGTCACGGCGCTCCGCCTCCCTGCCCGGCGTGGTACTGCCGAGCCTGCGGCGCAGGCCGCCCCGGGTCTGCGTGGTCATCGACACCTCCGGGTCCGTCAGCGACAGCGAGCTGGGGAGCGCGCTGCTGGAGGTCGCCGCGATCGTGCGCGCCGTGGGCGGCCGGCGCGACCTGGTGAGCGTGCTGTCGTGCGACGCGGCGGCCCAGGCCGTGCAGCCGCTGTGCCGTGCCGAGGGCATCGCGCTGGTGGGCGGTGGCGGCACGGACCTGCGTACGGGCGTCGCCCGGGCGCTGCGGGCGAGCCCGCGACCGGACGCCATCGTGATCCTCACCGACGGGCAGACCCCCTGGCCGGAGTCCCGGCCTGCGTGCCGGACAGTGGTGGGGCGGTTCGTGAGAGAGGCGGGATCGCGGGACGAGCCCAGGTACCGGCCGGACGCGCCACCCGCATGGGCGCGGGTCGTCGACATCGGCTGACCCGCTATGACGTCGCCGCCACCCGCTGCTGGTCCTCCAGCAGGCCCACGACGGTCTCGATGTCGTTCGCGCTCACCGTCTGGTGCATCCCCTTGTGGATTTCTTCGTCGTCGAGCCGGACGCCACGCCTGGTCGCGTAGAGCACACCTTCGTCGCTGTAGAAGAACGACCAGTCGGGAAACGCAGTACGGAGAGTGTCGACGTCGTAGCCCAGAGTAGTCATGCGGTCACTCTAACGAGCCATCCCGCGCCCGGTCCAGACTGCGATTTCCCCGCCCATCGGCACGAATCGGGACCCCACGATGACGGGGTCTCGCACCTCTTTCATTACGCCGCCAAAAGCTAACTATATGCATTAATCTAGCGACCGTGAGTAACGGAGACGTCACCGGTACGGCCTCCCGTACCCTCGCACGCATCCTGCACCGCATCGGCCGGAGAGGCGCCTCGCTGGCCTTCGTGGGATTGTTGTGCCAGGCCATCGCGGCCTCCTTAGCCTTCGCCCCGGCCACGCAGCGGGCCACCCCCGGCTACGCCATGTTGTCCACCGTCGTACCGCTGCACGTCTGGGCCCTGGCCTGGTGCGCCGTCGGCGCGCTGTGCCTGGTGCAGATGTTCATGCGCTCGGACCGGATCGCCTTCGCCGCCGCCACGGCGCTGCTCCTGCTGTACGGCCTGGTCTACCTGATCTCCACCTTCACCGGCGACAACCCGCGCGGCTGGGTGGGCGCGGCCGTCTGGCTGGCGTTCGGCGGCTGGATCGCCCTGATCGCCACCTGGCCGGAGGCCGTCACGCTGCACCGGCTGCCCGAGGCCATGCCCGGCGGCACGGCGGCCGTGATCGTGGCCGACGCCACCGGGGTCATCGTGTCGTGGAACCCCCAGGCCGCCGTGTTGTTCGGCTGGCGCACCGAGGAGGCCGTGGGCCGGCCGCTGACGATCCTGATGCCGCCGCGTCTGCGCGAGCGGCACACCGCCGGGCTGGCCAGGGTGCGCGACAACGGCGCCTCGGAGCTGGCCGGGCGGATCATCCCGCTGGTCGGGCTGCGGCGCGACGGCAGCGAGTTCCCCATGGCGCTGACGGTCAACGCCTGGCACGGCGCCGACGGAGACGCGTCCTCAGGCGGCCGTCTCTACACGGGCGTGATCAGGCCACTCGGAGGCGGCGATGCCGACGTTCACTGACATTCTCATCCAGATCGGGATCGGCGGCGTCCCGCTCGGCGTGGCCTACCTGGCTTTCCGCTCGGCCACCGACGCGAACAGGAAAGGCCAGCAGACCGCGCTGCTCCAGGTCGAACGGCAGGCCGAGCTGGAGCGTTCCAAGGTGGACGCGGAGGCGTTCGTACGCGCCAAGACGATCTACGAGGACGCGCTGAACCAGATGGAGAAGCAGCTCGCCCGGATGCAGGGCCAGGCGGACCAGGTGACCGCCGACCTGGCCGGCGAGCAGACCGCCTCCACCGCCATGCGCGACCAGATCCGCCTGTTGCAGGCGCAGATCAGGGCGCTCGAACGCACGGTGGTCACGCTGCGCGCGCAACTGCTGGCGGCCGGCCTGGCGCCCGCGCCGACGTCCGAGACCACCGGCCCCTACCAGCTACGACATCCGCCGCAGACCGGCTAACCGGCGTGCACCTCCGCCAGGAGTTCCGCCGAGCGCATCCACGCCTTCCTGTCGGGCGCCGAGAACGCCACGATCAGCTCATCGGCGCCGGTGTGCTCGGCGAACCAGTCCACGTACGCCTTGACCTCGGCCCGGTCGCCGACGGCCGAGTACTTGGCCATCTGCACGAGCTGCTGCCCGGCGGGCGAGTCAAGGATCATGTCGGCCTCCTCGGTCGTGAACGTGCGCCCCCGCCCGAGGAACTTGCTCACCCGCAGCCGCTTGGAGGCCAGGAACTGCTCCTGCGCCTCCTCGGTGGTCTCCGCCGCGATCACGTTCAGCGCCGCGATCAGGTACGGCCGGTCGAGCTGCGCCGACGGCTTGAACTCCTGCCGGTAGACCGCGATGGCCTCCTCCAGCGCGGCGGGCGCGAAGTGCGAGGCGAACGCGTACGGCAGCCCGAGCGCGGCGGCGAGCTGGGCCCCGAACAACGAGGAACCCAGGATGTAAAGGGGCACGTTCGTCCCCCTGCCCGGCGTGGCGTGCACGCCGGGGATGCGGGTCTCGCCCGTCAGGTAGCCCTGCAGCTCCAGCACGTCCTGCGGGAAGGAGTCCGCCGAGGCGTGGCTGCGGCGCAGCGCCCGCATCGTCTGCTGGTCGCTGCCGGGGGCGCGGCCGAGGCCGAGGTCGATGCGCCCCGGGTGCAGCGTCTCCAGCGTGCCGAACTGCTCGGCGATGGTCAGCGGCGAGTGGTTCGGCAACATGACGCCGCCGGCTCCGAGGCGGATCGTCCGCGTATGGGCGGCCACATGGGCGATCAGGACGCTGGTGGCCGAGGAGGCGATGCTGTCCATGTTGTGGTGCTCGGCGTACCAGATGCGCCGGTATCCGAGCTCCTCGGCCCGCTGGGCCAGGGCGACGGTGGCGGCGAAGCTGTCGCCCGCCGTCTCGCCCTCGCCGATGTGCGCCAGATCCAGGATGGACAGCGGCAGAGCCATGAGTACGCGCCTTTCGCAGAGCCAGTTCGACCTGGTGTTGCACAACATCGGCGAAAGGCGCGTTATTTCATGGCCCGTTCAGGAGGTGGTGCAGGACAGCGTGGACGGAGAGCCCGCCGGCCCGTCGGCGAGCAGGCCGAACGTGGTCGACGCGCCCGCGCCCAGGGCGCCGTTCCAGTTGAGGTTCGTGACGCTGACGGAGCCGCTGCTGCCGGACAGGGTGCCGTTCCAGAGCTGCTTGATCGTCTGCCCGCCCGGGACCGTCCAGCCGACCTTCCAGCCGCTCATCGCGGACGTGCCGGTGTTCTTCACGGTGACCTCACCCTGGTGGCCGCCCGTCCACTGACTCGCCACCTTGTACGTCGCCGTGCAGCCGCCGGGACCGGCCGTGGGCGTCACGGTCGGCGTCACCGTGGGAGTGACGGTGGGGGTGACCGTGGGCGTCACGGTTGGCTGGGGTGCGGCCATGGCCAGGTCGTAGGCGCGCTGCGGCACGAACTGGCCCGCCCCCGCGATGCACCCGTCCGCCTCGCCGGGCGGCTTGACCCACAGGTAGGCGTCGATCGCGGAGTCGCCCGTGTTCGTGGTGCTCCAGATGCCCGTGGCCCGGCCCGCGGGGTCGCACCACTCGCTGCCTGACGGGCCGTTGCCGTTGCGGCTGGTGTCGATGACCGCCTTCAGCCTGGACACGCCGGTCGCGGAGATGATGCTCTTCGCGTACGACACCAGCCCCGGCGTGGCCCGGTAGTTGGAGGTGTTGACCGCGATGCCGTCGGCGCTGTTGGCCACGTCCGCGCCGTTCAGCCTCGACGCCGCCTCGGAAGCGCCCAGCCAGCCGTCGTGCCCGATGTCGAAGTACACCTTGACCTGCGACGACGTCCCCCTGAACTTCTTACCGGCGTAGGCCATGGACGCCTTGACCTCGGCCTGCTCGGAGGCGTTCATGCAGTTGGTCATGATCGCCAGCGCGTCCGGTTCGAGGACGATGGAGGCGGGCCGCCCGCCGAGTCCGGCCGCGATCTGGTCGATCCAGGCGCGGTAGGAGGCGTGGTCCGGCGCGCCGCCCGCGCTGGGGCCGCCGCAGTCGCGGTTCGGCATGGCGTACACGGCCATGATCGGGATCTTGCCCGCCGCCGCGGCGGCGCCGACGTAGGCGTCCACCTGGGCGCGCACGGCCGCGGGGTTGTAGGTGGCGAACCACCGGCCCTGCGGCACCGCGGCGATCCTGTCCCTGATCACGGCGGTACGGCTGTCGCCGGGGTTGGCGGCCACCCACTTGGCGGCGTTGGTCTGCGGATCCACGTAGAAAGCGGAGTCGGCGGCCTGCGCGGTGGAGGAGGACAGGACGATCGCCCCCGCGGCGGCCGTGGCGGCCGCCGTCAGGAGCACCGCCAACATGGGCCTTCTGCGAGACATGTAGATAACTCCGTCCGTCGGGTGGGAGCGCTCCCACGGGCACCCCGGATGCTAGGTAGGCACCCGGGCCCGGACAAAGACATCGGATCGATCTGTAAGTGGTCATCGCAGCTCAGGGGCGCTACGAAGGCTGAAACTTTCACGCGGTCGGACGTAAGTTAACGCGGCCGGGCGGCGGCACCCCTCAGCCGGCCGGACGGCGCCTTTTCAACCGGCCAGACATGCCTCGAAGACCGCGGTCAGGCGGTCGATGTCGGCGGGCGTGGGTTTCTCCGGGCCGAGCCGGCGTCGCATGGCGCCGATGCCGAGGAAGACCGCCGTGGCCGTACGGGCCCGCGCGTGCGCGTCAGGACCCGCCAGCGTGGCCGCCAGCGGCTCCAGCACCGCCGTGATCAGGCGTTCCCTGGCCACCGCGTGCACCTCGGGATCACCGGCGGAGCGTTCGAGGGTGCGCAGGATCGGGCTCTCCGGCGGATGTTGCATGCGTTCGGCCGCGTATTCGGCCAGCCGCCGCGGCAACCCCTCGGAGTCGCCTTCAAAAAGACCGACGAAGGACGGCTCGCCCTGGAGCACCGCGCCGAACAGGCCGGCCTTCGACCCGAAATAGCGGCCCACGAGCGCGATGTTGGCCTCAGCCGCCGCCGCGATCATCCGTACGGTCACCTGCTCGTAGCCCTGCTCGCCGAAAAGCGTGCGGGCCGCCTGGAGGATCCGCTCCCGGGTGGCCTCACGGTCGCGCGGCCTGGCCTCAGTCACCTGGGGGTTCATGCCCGCACTCTACTGAACGCACACCCACTTACCGCGCGGCTAGTAAACATGCGTATACTCAAATCCGGATAAAGCTGCAAGAAGGGGATGTGGTGTCGTGGTAGCCCAGGCTCAGCACGCATCTCCCGCGAGCCGGCACTACTCCCACCGCGAAATCCTCGAGGTCATGTCCGGGCTCATGCTCGCGATGCTCACGTCGATGATCTCGACCTCCGTGGTGGGCACCGCGCTGCCGACGATCGTGGGGGAACTAGGCGGTCAGGACCAGTACTCATGGGTCGCGAGCGCGACCATGCTGACGATGACGGTCTCCACGCCGCTGTGGGGCAAGCTGTCCGACCTGTTCGGGCGCAAGCTGCTCTTCCAGACGGCGCTGGGGTTGTTCGTCGCGGCGTCGCTGGTCGCCGGGTTGTCCCAGGACATGGGGCAGCTGATCGCCGCGCGGGCCGTACAGGGCCTGGGTGTGGGTGGTCTGTCGGCGTTGTCGCAGGTGATCCTGGGTGACATCGTCTCGCCCCGCGAGCGCGGCCGTTACTCCGGCTACATGGGGGCCGTGTTCGGGATCTCCACGGTCGCCGGGCCGCTGCTGGGCGGGTTCATCGTGGACGCCGACTGGCTGGGCTGGCGCTGGTGCTTCTACGTGGTCGTGCCCTTCGCGCTGGTGTCCTTCCTGGTGATCCAGAAGGTCCTGAAGCTGCCGAAGGTCAAGCGCAACACCTCGATCGACATCTGGGGTGCCACGACCATCACCGCCAGCGCGAGCGCGCTCATGCTGCTGCTGACGCTGGGCGGCAACGAGTTCGAGTGGAACTCCGGCTGGACGTACCTGCTGGCCGCCACCGCCCTGCTCATGCTGGCGCTGTCGGTGTTGTCGGAGCGGACCGCGCGCAACCCGATCCTGCCGCCGCGGCTGTTCCGCAACCCGACCTTCGTGCTCACCAGCCTCGCCTCGTTGTTCGTCGGCATGGCGATGTTCGGCGCGATGATCTACCTGCCGCAGTACCTGCAGATCGTCAAGGGGCTCAGCCCGACCAACTCCGGCCTGATGACGCTGCCCATGGTGGCGGCGCTGTTCCTGTCCGGCGTGATCTCCGGGAAGATCGTCACCAACACCGGCAGATGGAAGATCTTCCCGGTCGCGGGCCTGCTCATCGTGGCCATCGGGCTGTTCCTGCTGTCCCGGCTGCACGTGGACTCCAGCGAGTGGCTGATCGGGTTCGACGTGGCGGTGCTGGGCACCGGGCTGGGCCTGTCCATGCAGATGCTCATCCTGGCCGCGCAGAACGGCTCCGAGATGCGCGACATGGCCTCCACCACGTCGGGCGTGTCGTTCTTCCGCTCGCTGGGCGGCGCCGTCGGCGTGGCCGCGTTCGGCGCGATCCTGACGAACCGGCTCAAGGACGAGATGGCCGAGATGTTGCGGGCGGCGGGCATCTCGTTGCCCGGCGGCTCCGACGTCCAGCTCGGCAGCCCCGCGGCCATCCAGCAGTTGCCCGGGCCGATCAAGAACATCGTGCTGGAGGCGTTCACGCGCGGTCTGGAGACCGTGTTCCTGGTGGGCGTGCCGATCGCGCTGCTCGGCTTCGTGGCCACGCTCTTCCTCAAGGAGTTGCCGCTGCGCGGGTCGAGCACGCCCGTGGCCCCCGCGCCCCAGCCGCTCAGCAAGGACGACCTGGTCCTGGCCGGGCTGCTGCTGGAGCTCATCGCCCAGCGCGTCGAGCGGGCGAACGGCGAGCGTTCCGCGCTGCTGTCCGCGGTCGCCGGCATGGCGCCGCCCGACGGCCGCTCCGAGCGTGAACGGGCCAGGTCGGTCGCTCAGGACGTGCTGCGGCCCACGTCGCGCGCCCTGATCACGCAGGCCACGCCACCACAGAAAGACCTCGTAACAGGAGGAATCTCGCAATGATTCGCAAGTTCGTGGGCGCCGTCGCGGCGGCCCTGGCCGTACTGGCCGGGCTGTGGCTGATGATCGCGCCCTTCGCCCTCGGCACCCAGCCGGAGAACGCCGACTGGACGAACGCCACCCAGTCGGAGTTCTTCGCCGGTCTCGGCGTGGCCGTCGTGGGCCTGGTGGGCGCGATCGCCTTCGTGCTGGCCATCCATGAGGAGCTGGTGGTGCGCGGCCTGGTGGTGCCCAAGCCGAGGGCGTCGGCGGAGCCGGAGCCGGAGCCCGTGCCCGCCGCGCCGCAGGCGTCCTCGGCCGAGCTGGCCACGCTGCTGGCGCCGCTGGTGGAGGCGCTGCGCGAGGACCTGAACACCTCCCGTGGGGGCTCCCACGGCGAGCGCCGTCAGAACGGCAAGGCTTCCCTGGTTGGAGTGGAGGAGACCCGATGAAGGCCAAGCTGGGCGTGTCCGCCCTCGTCCTGCTGTTCCTGGGCGGCCTGTGGCTGGTCGCGGCGCCGTTCGCGGTCGGCTACCAGCCGCGCGGCGGCGCGTACGTAGACGCGACGATCAACGACCTGTGGATCGGTGGCGGGCTCGCCGGCCTCTCGTTCGTCGCCCTCGTGGTCTACGCGGCCGACGCGCTGCGCGACCTCGCCCGTCGCGGCAAGCACGCGGACGTCTGACGCGGAACATGCCGTGTTCGGCAGTGGCGCAGACCCGCGGTGGGAGCCGCTGGCAGGCCGGCTCCCCGCAGGGCAGTTCGAGATCGGTAAAGACGGCGCCGGCCTGCTCGTGGTGGGTTTCGACGGGTCGGGCCCGAGCCGCAACGCGCTTGCGTACGCGGCCGGGCTCGCCCGCAGGGACAACGCCGCCCTGCTCATCGCCTTCGTGGAGGCGCTGAACGCCGCCTCGCTCTGGTTCTTCGCCGGGTCGCCGATCATCCCCGACGCGGCGGCGGACCTGACCGAGGACCTGCGCGACGAGTTGCGCGGGGCCGGGGTGCCGTGGCATTTCGTCAGCGTGCGCGGTGACACCGCGCGGGAGCTGGAGACGCTGGCCAGCTCGTACATGGCCGACGCGATCGTGGTGGGCCGCTCGCGTTCGTCGTGGCGCAGGTCAGTGGCGGCGACCCTGGCGAAACGGGCTCGCCGTACGGTGCTGATAGTCCCCTGACCTGGCCGGACGTCGCATATGGTGGCCAGATGAAACGTGTCGCCGCCATGGCGCTCGTAGTGTTCGTCGGGTCCGTTTCGTGCGGCGCGGGAGAGCCGGCCGCCGCGCCCGCACCCTCGGCCCCCGATTACGAGACGCCGTCATCATCCACGCCCAGACCCGCCACGGCCACGCCGTCCCCATCCGGCCCGCCCGAGTTCACCTCGAAGGTCTCCCGGGTGTCCCGTGACCGCCTTCCGCACTCGTGGCAGCCCGGATGCCCGGTCCACTACCGGGACCTGCGGCTGATCACGCTGTCGTACTGGGGTTTCGACGACAAACCGCACACCGGTGAGCTGGTGGTGCGCAAGACCGTCACCGACGACATCGAGAAGGTCTTCAGGAAGTTGTACGACTGGCGCTGGCCGATCAGGCAGATGAAGCTGGTGGACGCGTACAAGGCGGACGACTACGATTCGATCGACGCCGACAACACCTCAGCCTTCAACTGCCGCCGCGCGACCGGGTCAAGCAACTGGTCAAACCACGCTTATGGGGAAGCAATCGACATCAATCCCCGCGAGAACCCCTATGTCACCGCAAGCGGCAGCACAGCACACAAAAACGCCGAAAAGTTCACAGAACGCCCAACTAAGGGTAAAGGCGTGATCAACCCCGGCGACAAGGTCGTCAAGGCGTTCGCCCAGGTCGGCTGGGAATGGGGCGGCTACTGGTCCGGCACCAAGGACTATCAGCATTTCTCCAAGGGTGGAGGATAAGGCTTCCACCCAAAGAATGGAGCGGCACCGCCTTCCGCGCACCCGGTCAGATGGCGTGCTCCGGGGTGTCGAGCCAGATGCGCTGCCCGTCCGCCGTGACGGTCATGCCGAACCGTTCGGGGCCGGGCTCGCCCCACGACACCCACCGGAAGTAGGCGTCCACCACGTCGTCCCACAAGGGCCGATCACCCACCTGGTACACCTCGTACTCGTTCTCGCCGGGCCGCCACTCCACGGTGCCCCACGAGTACGGGTCCGCCGGATCGGACAGCCACAGCCGGCACAGAGGGCCGTCCTCGTCCTGGTCGTGGGCGTACACCGAGGCGAGGCCGGTGGCCGCCGAGATGGCCAGACCAGCGCCGGCGGGCGCGTAGGCAACCGTGCGCGGATCGACGAGCGTCGCCGACCAATGCTTGTCCTCCGGCCTGCGCGCGGCCCGCGGGCGGAGTTTGCGCTGAGAGCGCATCAGCATGTACGAGGCGAAGCCGGGGAACCGGCCGTGTGCCGTCGCATCCGGCGTGACGGTCAGGCGCAGGGCATGGTCGGCGCCGGATCCGGGCCGGAACGGCAGCACGATGACGCCGCCCGGCCGGGCCTGGGCGATCCACGCGTACGGCACGTGCCGTACGCCGCAGGTGACGTGCACCCGATCGTACGGAGCCCCCTCCTGGTGGCCGTGTGCGCCGTCGCCCACCACCAGGCGTGGAGCGATCCCGGCCGCGGCGAGACTCTTGCCGGCCTGCTCGGCGACCGCCTGGTCCACCTCGATCGAGGTGACCGCGCCGTCCTGGCCGGCCAGGTGCGACAGCAGGGCGGCCGTCCACCCGGTCCCCGTCCCGATCTCCAGCACGCGATGGCCGGGCTCGACGGCCAGCCAATGGAGGAGGTCGGCGACGGTGGAGGGCGCGGACGCCGAGGAGGTGTAGTCGCCGGCCGCTGCCCGTAGATCGGTGGCGCCGTCATCGAGTTGGGTGACGACGACGGTGTCGCTGTAGACGGCGGCCATCCAATCCTGGGGGTCCGCGTCGCGGTCGATGACGCGCGTACTGTCGTCGCGGGCGTCCGCGAGCCCCACCGGCGGGATGAAGAGGTGACGGGGAACCGCGCGGAACGCGTCGTACACCCGGGCGCCCGCTGGGGAGAAGGCGCTGATCTCGCGGATCAGCGCCTCAACCCGGTCGGCGGTCACTTACCCTCGCCGTCCTTACCGCCTTTGCCTCCCGCGTTGCCGTTGCCTCCGCCGTGCTGGCCACCGCCCTGCTGGTCCTTCGAGGGTGGCGGCGGCTCGAAAGGCTTGTCCTTCTTCTGTCCCCCGCCATGCTTTCCGCCCACGCTGATCCCCCTTACCTCGCCAAACTTCTCGCCGTGACCATATGGCTACCGTAAGAAGCCGACAAGGGGAGAACCCCATCACCTCACGCACAACACGCCTTCTCCCTGGCAGCCCAGTATGGGGTGTGCGCGACGAGCCCTGAGAGAATTTCCTCATGGCGGCTATGGACGGGGACGGGTGGACCGAGTGCTCGCAGGGCCACCGGCACTGGGGGGTGCACGGCGCGTCGGGGCTGCTCGTCGTTCACCATGACGATGGCGGCGTTCCGTACGTGTTGATGCAGAAGCGTTCCTTGTGGAGTCATCATGGCGGCACCTGGGGGCTGCCCGGTGGGGCCCGGGACAGCCATGAGGATGCCGTGACCACCGCGCTGCGTGAAGCCCGTGAGGAGGCGGCGCTGGGTGGTGAGGGGCTGCGGGTGCAGGGGGTCTATCTCGACGATCACGGGGGGTGGGCGTTCGAGACGGTGATCGCCGCGTCGGCCGAGTTGCTGGCCGCCGCGCCCGCCAACGGGGAGAGCGACGAGTTGCGCTGGCTGGCGTTGCCCGAGGTCGCCGAGCGCAGGTTGCATCCCGGTTTCGCCGCGTCGTGGAGCGACATCCAGGGGGCGATCAAGCCGGAGATCATCGTGCTCGACGTGGCCAACATCGTCGGTGCGCGGGCCGAGCACGGTTGGTGGCGCGACCGGCTTGGCGCGGCCACCCGGCTGCTGCACGACGTCTCGGGGCTGCGGCTGGCCCATCCGGTGCTGGCGCAGTGGTACCCGCGGATGGTGGCCGTCGTGGAAGGGGCGGCCAGAAGCGCGCCGCCGGTGCCGGGGATCCAGGTGGTGGCGGCCATCGGCAGTGGTGACGACGCGATCGTGGAGGTCGTACGGCAGGCCAAGCCGTGGGAGCGCGTGGTCGTCGTCACCGCGGACCGGGCGCTGAAGGAACGCGTCGGCGCGCTGGGCGCCGAGACCATGGGCCCCAAATGGCTGCTGACGCAGCTCGGCGCCTAGCTCGTCAGACGTTCACAGGGACCACACGATTCGTCAGACGTCCACAGGGACCACTCGGTCGAAGGCGGCCTTGAGGCCCGTTACGTCGAGCACCCGCTGGAGCACCCCGTGCACGCCCACGATCCCCAGGGAACCGGCGTGCGCGGCGACTCTGCGCTGGTGCTCGACCAGCACCCACAGGCCGCTGGAGTCGCAGAACTCGAGCTCCTCGGCATCGATCACGATCTCCACACGGCCTTCGGTGAACAACTGCACCAGGCTGGTCTTCAGCAGTGGCGCAGTTAACTTGTCGAGGTCACCGGTGAGGCGCACGAGCGCGTCGCTGTCGCCGCGCTGCACCTCCACGTTGAGATCCGCCACCTCCTGAACGTACACCCCTGTCACCACAGCCGCTATCGTGGTTTCCGCACAGGAGGGTTCGCATAGTGGACGAGTGCAGCCGCCTTGAAAGCGGCCAGGTCAGCGATGGCCTCGTGGGTTCGAATCCCACACCCTCCGCTCACTCGTGGATGCCCGCGAAACCGTCGCCCACGTAGGCGGCGAGCTGCAGGTAGGCCTCCCTGGTCGGCTCCTGGAGCCGGTCGAGGTCGATCTCCGCGCCCTCCTCCAGATGCGGGTCGTACGGCACCCGGATCACCGCACGGCACCTCGCGGCGAAATGGGCCTCCAACTTCTTGATGTCCACCGCCGACTTCGACCTCGGCCGTACGCTGCACAGCACCACGGTCGCGTCCTTGACCAGATCGGCGTAGTGGTGGGCCTCCAGCCAGTCGAGCGTGGCGGAGGCCGCCCGCGCGCCGTCCACGGACGGCGAGCTGACCAGCACGATCTGGTCGGCCAGGCCGAGCACGCCGCCCATGGCGGAGTGCAGCAGCCCCGTGCCGCAGTCGGTGATGCAGATCGAGTAGAAGTTCTCCAGCACCTGGGAGACGTCCTGGTAGTCGGAGCCGCTGAACGCCTCCGAGACCGACGGGTCGCGGTCGGAGGCCAGCACCTCCAGCCGCGAGGACGCCTGCGAGGTGAACGCCCTGATGTCGACGTACCGCTTGACCTGGTCGCGCTCGTTGAGCAGGTCGCGCACGGTGGCCGAGGTCTCCAGGACGAGCTTGTCGGACAACGTGCCCCTGTCGGGGTTGGCGTCCACGGCGATCACGCGGTCGCCGCGCATCGCGGCCAGGGTGGCGCCGAGGCCGACCGTGGTGGTGGTCTTGCCCACGCCGCCCTTCAGGCTCAGCACGGCCACGCGGTGGTGTCCGGCGGTGACCGGGGTGCGGGCCCTGGTGACCAGCTCGCGGCGGCGGCGTACCTCCGGGGACTCGCCCGGCTTGATCCAGCCGCCGGACGCCTTGTAGATCAGGCGGCGCCAGCCCTTGGAAGGGGCGTTACGCCGTCCGCGAAGCAGGGACTCCGGGTCGAGGCTGTCGGCGTTGGGGCGGCCGGTGGTCGGAGGTCTGGGCGAGGAGGTGAACACCGGGGTCGGGGCCGGGCGGCGGCGTGGCTGCGGCGGGATCTCCCGCTCGGCGGGCCGCCACTCGTGCTGCTCGCTCCGCTGCGGCCGCTCCGCCCGCGGCCCACTCCACTGCGGCCGGTCCGTTTGCGAACGGTCTGTCTGCGAGCGGTCGGTCTGCGGTTCGTTCCGCTGCGAGTGGTCGGTCTGTGAGTCGTTCCACTGGGGGTGGTCCGTCTGCGGCTCGTTCCACTGCGGGCGGTCGATTTGCGGCTCGCTCCACTGCGGCCGGTCTGTCTGCGGCTCGTTCCACTGGGGGCGGTCGGTCGGCGATTCGCTCCACAGCTGGCGTTCCGACTGCGGTTCGTCTCGGTGGGGGCGCTCCTGTTGCTGCTCGCTCCACGTGAGGCGGTGCTCCTGAGCGCGTGCCTCGGGATCGCTCCACTGCGGGCGGTCGCTTCTCGGCATCGTCTGCGACGACTCCTGCCACTGCGGCAGATCGGCGCGCGGCAGCGTCTCGGGCGACTCCGCCTGCTGGGCGGGCTCGTCCGTGGGGCCGGACTTCGGCGCAGAACCGGAGTCCTCCGTACGGGCGGCGGGCTCCTCGGCCCATGCCGGAGATTCGTTGCGCGGCTGCGTGTCCGCCCAGGCGGTCCGTTCCTGCCTGGCGGGCTCCTCCTCCACCCGCGCGGCCTCAGCCTCGGTGTGAGCAGCCTCAGGGCGATCGAGCTCGGGGCGATCGGCGTCGGCGTGACCGGTGTCAGAGCGCGCGGACTCGGCCTGGGCGGCCTCGTCACGGGCGGCCTCGTCACGGGCGGCACTATCGCGGGCCGCCTCAGGATGGGCGGGCTCGGCTTCTGTGCGCGCCTGCTCGGCGGCCAGCCGTTCCACCTCCCGCGACCAGTCGGCCGTCAGTTCCTCGGCCGCCGGCGGCGGCCACGACGTCTCCTCGACCTGCTCCGGCTGCTCCGACCGGGCGGAGGCGTCGGGCGGCGTGAACGGCAGCGCCGCGTAGGTGTCGGTGTCGTCGGGGCGCGGCAGCGGCTTCAGCGGGGCGTGGAAGGGGTCCTCCACGCTCGGCTCGGAAGCCGCCGGCTCCATGAGTGCGGCCCTGCCGAGCCACTCCCCGGCCTCGCTCTCCCGCTCGGGGACCTCCTCGGCCGCCTCGGGACCGTACACGGAGTCGACGGCCGCGCGGAACAGCGGCGGCGTCGGGGTGTCGTGCTGGGGCACCAGCAGCCACGGGTCCGCGGGGTACGGCGATGCGATCGGCTCGTCCGTGGAAGCAGCCGAGGCGCTGACAGGGACGGGGGCCTCCTCCGTCTCCTTGATCGCGTCGAGCCAGGCCAGCTGTTCCTCGAGAGATTCTTCTCGATCGTGTCTTGCCACCGTGTTCCCCCTCGGGTGGGTCTAAAGGGGCAGCAAATACATTGCAGATTATCGCCATGGGTAACCGCGCAGCCCGGCAACCCACAACTTCTTTGCCCGGCTACCGTGGTTCGCATGCGAGCCATCGAGATCACCAGGCCAGGCGGACCAGAGGTGCTGGAGTGGCACGAGGTGCCGGATCCGCACGTCGAGCGGGGGGACGTGCTCATCGACGTGGCGGCTTCCGCGGTGAACCGCGCCGACGTCATGCAGCGGCAAGGATTCTACGACCCTCCCCCCGGCTCCTCACCGTACCCGGGTCTGGAGGTCTCGGGTGTGGTGACCGAGGTCGGGGAGGACGTGGAGCACTTCAAGCCGGGCGACGAGGTGTGCGCGCTGCTCGGGGGCGGCGGTTACGCCGAGCGCGTAGCGGTGCCGTGGCAGCAGGTCATGCCCGTCCCCGACAAGGTGTCGCTGCGCGAGGCCGCCGGGCTGCCCGAGGTGGCCTGCACGGTCTGGTCCAACGTGTTCATGACCGGACGGCTGCGCAGGGGCGAGACGCTGCTGGTGCACGGCGGGGCCAGCGGGATCGGCACGTTCGCGGTGCAACTGGCCGAGGCGCTCGGCTCGTACGTCGTCACGACCGTCGGCTCGGCCGCCAAGGCCGACCGCGTCAGGGAACTCGGCGCGGACGAGGTCGTCAACTACCGCGAGGAGGACTTCGCCGACAAGGTGAAAGCCGATGTGATCCTCGACATCATGGGCGCGAAGTACCTGGCGGGCAACGTACGGGCGCTGCGTACCGGCGGCCGGCTGGTGATCATCGGGATGCAGGGCGGCCGCAAGGCCGAGATCGACCTGGGCGCACTGCTCACCAAGCGCGCCTCCGTGCACGGCACCACGCTCCGCGCACGTTCCGTGGACGAGAAGGGCGTCATCGTACGTAGTGTCGTGGACAACGTCTGGCCCCTGGTCGGCGCGGGTGCCGTCCGTCCCGTCGTGTACGCCGAAGTACCCATGTCCGAGGCCGCACAAGCTCACCGAATGTTGGATTCCGGGGAGCACGTCGGCAAGATCCTGCTAGTACGGTGAGTGTTATGAATGCTGAGGACAACAACACCCCCCACATCGTGGTGGTGGGCCCCGACTTCCAAGGTCAGGGCGATAACGGCGAGGAAGATCGGTCGGTTGCCAACCTGGTCGAGCAGCCCGCCAAGGTGATGCGCATCGGCAGCATGATCCGCCAGCTTCTCGAGGAGGTCCGCGCGGCTCCCCTCGACGAGGCCAGCCGCAAGCGGCTGAAGGAGATCCACGAGTCCTCCATCAAGGAGCTGGAGGACGGGCTGGCGCCGGAGCTGGTCGATGAGCTGGAGCGGCTCTCGCTCCCCTTCACCGACGAGAACGGCACGCCGCCGAGCGACGCGGAGCTGCGGATCGCGCACGCGCAGCTCGTGGGCTGGCTTGAAGGCTTGTTCCACGGCATTCAGACCACGCTGTTCGCTCAGCAGATGGCCGCCCGCGCCCAGTTGGAGCAGATGCGCAGGGCGCTGCCCGGCGTCCCGCAGGGCGACGACCCCCAGCGCCCGCACGGCGGCTCGGGCCCCTACCTGTAAGCGGCTGGGGGCAGTCGTTCAATACGGCTATTCCGAGCAGGTACAAACGGATGGCCGCTGAGTGTGGTCATGCATAGAGCTCCTCGATGACGCGGGCGACGCCGTCGTCGTCATTGGTGGCGGTCACGTGATCGACCGTCGCCAGCACGGCGGGGTGCGCGTTGGCGACCGCGTATGACCGGCCTGCCCAGCTCAGCATGGGCAGGTCGTTCGGCATGTCACCGAACGCGACGACCTGCGCGGGCTCGACCTCGTGCTGCCGGGCCAGCGCCGCCAGGGCCGTCGCCTTCGTCACGCCCTGTGCACTCATCTCGATCAGGCCCCTGCGGCTGGAGTGCGTGGCGGTGACCAGATGCCCCACCAACCCGTGCACGATGGCCTGCAACTCGTCGGCGTCCATGCCGGGATGCAGGGCCAGGAGCTTGGCGCACGGCCGGGCGGTCAGCGAGTCGACCCTGACGGACCCCGCGTGGCGGTCCAAGCCGCCCAGCAGGAAATCCGACTCATGCGCAAAACCGGCTTCATACTCGACCGAAAATAGGAGTTCGGACACGTTCGCTCTTAGCTGAGCGACGACTTCCTCAAGTACGTCCACCGCGATGAGGTGAGATTCCACTATCCGTTCGGTATGGAGATCGTAGATCAGGGCTCCGTTTGCACAGATGGCGAGCCCGCGGTGACGTACGGCACTCGCCACCCCGCCCATCCACCGGGGCGGCCGACCTGTGACGATCGCCAGCACGGCCCCGTTTTCCTCGACCTTGCCGAAGGCGGCGACCGTGCGGGGAGACACGGTTCCGTCGGTGCGCAACGCCGTTCCGTCGAGGTCAGTGGCCACAAGACGCGGTGCGGGAAGTCTCTGCATAACAGGTTCCAGTTTGCCCGGTGATGCCGCCCGACAGAAATCTTCCTTGGGACGGGAACACCAACGCGCCAGAATGGTGTTAGATGTGATGGCGTTGTATTAGCTGATCCCGTAGTGAAAACCAGCATGACTTTGTCTGAGCCACCCCGGGTGCTTGCTGTACGACACACCGGGATCCACGAGGTGTGGGTCCCATAGATTCACATCCTGAGGGAGAGCTTTTATGGCTCAGGGAACCGTCAAGTGGTTCAACGCCGAGAAGGGCTTCGGCTTCATCGCCCCGGACGGCGGTGCGCCGGACGTGTTCGTTCACTTCTCCGAGATCGTCGGCAACGGCTACCGCAGCCTTGAAGACGGGCAGCGGGTCGAGTTCGAGATCACGCAGGGCCAGAAGGGGCCGCAGGCCTCCCAGGTCCGGGCCCTCTAACCTGTAGCAGCGAGATAGACCGGAGTTCGCTTCCAGCGGGCTCCGGTCTTTTGCTGTGCCGGGATGGTCACCGGCTGTGACGCCGGAGGGCCGCCGGCCGATGTGCCGGGGCGGTCACCGACTGTGATGCCCGAAAGGTCTCCGGCTGTGGTGTCCGAAGGGTCGCCGGCTGCTCTTCCGGCGTGGTCGACCGGCTACTGGTGTCAGGATGGTCACGGCTGCGACTCGACTCACACAGACGTTGAACCGTGCGCCTCCTCCAGTGGTCGTCCTGGATATGAGGTACGCGTGGTTGTGTCACCCCGTGACCGTCGCCGGGGTGCTCGTGCTCTTGGTCAACGACCATCTGCTCAAGACCGCCTGGCCGGGACCGGTCACCGGCAAGCTCAGTGACCTCGCCGGGCTCGTCGTGGCGCCCGCCCTGGTGTCGCTGCTGTTCTGGCGGCGGGCCGATCTGGCGGCGACCGTACTCACCGGAGTGCTGTTCGCGCTCGTGAAATCGACGGAGACGGGCGCGGAGGTCGCCTCCCATGCCTGGACCCTCGTGGCGGGCCCGTCGCGCGTCCTGGCCGATCCCACGGACCTCCTGGCGCTACCGGCCCTCGCCCTCGCCTGGTGGGTACGGCGCCGCAGCCTCGACCACCCGCCCTCGGCCCGCTGGCGGATCGTCGTGACGGTGCCCCTGGCCCTGCTCTCCGTCGTCGCCACGTCCGCCGACCCCAACGCGTCCGGCACGCCTCCCATTACCCCCGTCACGGACTCGCGGCCCTACGCCGACACCGTGGAGGTGCGCCCCGACGGGAGGATCAACGTCCACACCGCCGACGGCACCTCGCTGGGCTCCTACGACGGCGGCCTCACCTGGTGGCCGACGAACGGCTCCCAGCTCAAACCGGGACAGAGCGCCATGTGCGTGCCGGGCCAGGCGACGAGGTGCTACCAGGTGGTCAAGGGCCGGCTGGCCGTGGAGCAGTCGGACGACGGCGGCCACACCTGGCGGCCGTCCTGGCAGGCGTCACAGGACGACCTGGAGCGCATGACCAGGACCTACGATCTCGATGGCGCGGCCGGCCGGGATGACGGCAGGCTCAGTTCGACCTCGCTGGGCGTGCAGGCGCGCCCCGGCGGGCACGTCGTGGTCGTGGCGAACGGCCTTGACGGCATCCTCGTGCGCGACGTCTCCGGCGCCTGGCGGCGCGTGGGCTGGCCCCATGTCGAGCTCGCGGGGGCGGATGTTGGTTCCGAACACGGCGTGGCGCTCTTCCTGGCGGCCTGCATGCTGCTCGGCGGGATCGGGGCGGGGCTGCGGCACTACGTCCGCGTCTTCATGGGCTTCGCGTCGGCCACGTGCCTGGGCGTGCTGACGCTGTTCAACGGCGAGGACGCGCTTTCCGGTCCCGGCCCGATGGCCCTGGCCGGCCTGGCCCTGATCGTCATCGGGGTCGGCACGGCCGTGTGCTTCGTGCTGGCGATCGCCGGACGGCCGCGAGCCGTGCCCGCGTCCGTCGGGCTGCTGGCCGCGCCGCTCGTCTACGCCGCCGTCTACCTGCCCTTCGCGGGCTGGTCCCGGGGCGCGCTGGACTCGTACGGCGTGGCGGTCGCGCTGGCCGTGCCGCTGACCGCCCTCGTCCTGCTGGCGAGCGCCTTCCTGATCAGGAACGACGCCCGCCGCGCGGCAGAGGACTCGGAGAACTACTTCGACGGCACGAGCACGTCGAGCCCCACGTAGGGACGCAGCGCCCGGGGAATCACCACGGAGCCGTCGGCCTGCTGGTGGTTCTCCAGGATCGCCACCAGCCACCTGCTCGTGGCCAGCGTGCCGTTGAGCGTGGACAGGTGCTGGGGCTTGCCGTCCTTGTCGCGGAAGCGCACGGCCAGCCTGCGGGCCTGGAAGCCGGTGCAGTTGGAGGTCGAGGTCAGCTCGCGGTAGCGGCCCTGGGTGGGGATCCACGCCTCGCAGTCGAACTTGCGGGCGGCCGACATGCCGAGGTCGCCCGCCGCCGTGTCGATGATCCGGTAGGGGACCTCGATCTTGGCCAGCATCTCCTTCTCCCAGCCGAGCAGGCGCAGGTGCTCCTCGTGGGCGTCCTCGGGACGCACGTACGAGAACATCTCGACCTTGTCGAACTGGTGGACCCGGATGATGCCCCTGGTGTCCTTGCCGTAGGAGCCCGCCTCCCGGCGGAAGCACGAGGACCAGCCCGCGTAGCGCAGCGGCAGGTCGTCGGCGTTGAGGATCTCCTGCGCGTGGTAGGCGGCCAGCGGCACCTCCGAGGTGCCGACCAGGTAGAGGTCGTCCTCGGGCAGCCGGTAGATCTCCTTGTCGTGGGCGACGTGGAAACCGGTGCCCTGCATGGTCTCCGGCTTGACCAGCACCGGCGGGATCATGGGCACGAACCCGGTCTCGACCGCCTGCTGCATGGCCATGTTGAGCAGGCCGAGCTGCAGCCGCGCGACGGCGCCCTTGAGGAAGAAGAAGCGCGAGCCGGAGACCTTGGCGCCGCGCTCCATGTCGATGCCGCCGAGCGCCTCGCCCAGCTCCAGGTGGTCCTTGGGCTCGAAGTCGAACTGCCTGGGCTCGCCATGCGTCTCGAGCACCACGTAGTCGTCCTCGCCGCCGGGCGGGGTGCCCTCCTCGACGATGTTGGGCACCGTCTGGAGCACCTCGTCCAGCTCGGCCCCCAGCTTCTCCGCCTCGGACTCGGCCGACTTGACCTGGCCGGCGAGGTCCTTGGCCCGCTGGAGCAGGGCGGCCTTCTCCTCGCCCTGCGCCTTGGAGACCGACTTGCCCATACTCTTCTGCTCGGCGCGCAGGGACTCGAACGAGGTCAGCGCGGATCGGCGGCGCTCGTCGAGGTCGAGCAGCGTGTCGACGACGGAGTCGTCCTCACCGCGGGCACGCTGCGACGCCCGTAGCCGGTCGGGGTCCTCACGAAGGGTACGCAGGTCAATCACAAGGAAAGGCTACCGGCGCGGAGAAGCGTCCCGCCCCCTGTTTAGGCGCGCGAGCGGGGACCGGCGCCGTTCGCCCAGCGCAGCCGTCCGGTCAGCCCGAGGAACGCCACGAAAGCGCTCATGACGATCCAGCCGGGCCAGCCGTTCAGGCCCACCTGCAGCGGGTCGATGGGGTGGTCGGCGTCGGAGAAGAGCCACACCAGCTGCACGCCCGCCCCGCTGACGAAGGAGTGCGCGAGCACCGCGGGCCAGACAGAGCCCGAGCGCATGCGCAGCCAGGCGAAGATCGGCACGATCAGGACCGTACTGATGATCATGTACGCCACCGAGGTCAGCGGCGAGTGCCCCGGATACTGCCCGCCCATGATCAGGGTGGGCAGGTGCCACAGTGCGAACACCAGCGCCGTACAGGCCATCGCCGGCCAGACGCCGAGCGGGGCGAGCCTGGGCAGCAGATAGCCCTGCCAGCCGAGCTCCTCGCCGAAGAACATCGGCAGCCACAGGACCATGTGCAGCACGAGAGCCCCCAGCCACAGGGCGAGCTCCATCACGGGGAGGCCGGTCTGTCCCACTGTGTCGGGGGCGAACTGGGCGCGGAAACCGGAAAGATCGGCCAGGTCGATCCGGTACGTCCCGGCCAGCGCCGCGACGCCGAGCGCGAGGAGCTGCAGCAGGCAGGGCACCGCCAGCGCGAGCAGGCTCTCACGGGCCAGCCGCCCGATCGGCCGGGGCCTGACCAGGCCGATCGCGGCCCGGACGCTCGCCGGCCGATGGATCAGGCGCAGCACCACGAACGCGGCCAGGGCGGGGGTCAGCATCATCGCCGCGATGCAGACCTGGATGAGCAGGGTCATGTCGTGTGCGGCCTCGGTACGCCGGAAGCCGCTCAGCAGCAGGGGCGACATGGCCACCCATGCCCCGCCGAACGCGAGGGCGACGAAAGCTCCCACCGCGCGCCAGGGCGTCGTCGTACCGGCCGTTTGGTTGATCGTCATGGCAGCCGACGCTAGGTAAACCGGCCCTCCTGCCACGAGCGAGCACACTCCCCGGCTGAGGGTGTAGCTGACTACACTGCGCTTCCCGGCGTGAGCCGCGAGACTTTTCCCTGTGAATGGGACGAAGAGACAGATGGGACCGCGCGAGCGCCTGATCACAGGGCTTCGAGCGGCACGCTACTTGGTCGTCGCGCTCCTCACCGGCGTCGTCACGGCGCCCATGCCCATGCTGCTGCTCGGCGCCTGCATGACCCTGGCCGCCGCCGGCGCCGGATTCGTCCTGCTGCCCAGGGCCCTGCTGGTGCTGCGCCGGTGGGCCGGCCTCGCCCGCCGCCGGACCGGCTCCTACCTGGGAGAGCCCGTTCCCTCGCGGTACCGGGAGCTGCCCGCGGGCGTCGGCGCCCGGTTCCGCGCCGTGCTCACCGACCCGGCGACCCGACGGGACGTCGGCTGGATGTTCGCGCACATGTTCGCGGGGATCGGGCTCGGCGCGGTCGGGGTGTTCGCCATCGGCGGCGCGCCGGTGACCGTGCTGCAGATGGCGTTGTGGTGGCTGGCTCCGGCCGACCAGCCGCTGACCCTGCTCGCCGTCCCCGTCACCGGCTGGGGCATCGCACTCGGCGCGGGCACGGCCCAGCTTCTCGTGTGCGCCGCCCTGCTGGCGTGGGTCGCGCCCGCGGCGGCCGGCGTGCACGCGCGCATGTCGCGGGCGCTGCTCAGCGCCTCGCCCGCCGAGCAGCTCGCCGAACGGGTGGACGTGCTCACCGAGAGCCGCTCGGGCGCGCTGGAGGCGCACGCCGCGGAGCTGCGCAGGATCGAGCGGGACCTGCACGACGGCACTCAGGCCCAGCTCGTCGCCCTCGCGATGCGCCTCGGGGTGGTCGAAAGGGCCATGACGCACGACCCCGAGGCGGCCATGCGGCTGCTGCGCGAGGCGCAGAGCGGCGCGGAGGAGGCGATGGCCGAGCTGCGCGGCGTCGTACGGACGATCTATCCGCCCATCCTGGCCGACCGCGGCCTCGACGGCGCGGCCGAGGCGCTGGCCGCACGCTGCCCCGTGCCGACCCGGCTCACCGTGGACCGGCTCGGCAGGGTGCCGGCCGCCGTGGAGTCCACCGCGTACTTCGTCATCGCCGAAGCGCTCACCAACATCGCCAAACACGCGGTGGCCGAGCAGGCGGAGGTCGGCATCCGGCGCGAGGGGACGGTCCTGCTGATTGAGCTCACCGACGACGGCATCGGCGGCGTGGACGAGTCGCGCGGCAGCGGCATCGCCGGCATCCGGCGCCGGGTCGCGGCTCTCGACGGCACGATGCGGCTGACCAGCCCGGCGGGCGGCCCGACGACCCTGGAAGTGACGCTGCCGTGCGAGTCGTGATCGCCGAGGACAACGTCGTCCTGGCCGAGGGCCTCAACCTCCTGCTCGCGTCGGCGGGTTACGAGGTGGCCGCGGTCACCGCCGACGGGCCCGATTTCGTGGCCGCCGTGGAGCGGGAGCGGCCCGACGTGGTGATCGTGGACGTGCGGCTGCCGCCGTCCTTCCGCGACGAGGGGATCCACGCGGCCCTGGAGGCCAGGCGGCGCAGGCCGGGCCTGCCCGTGCTGGTGTTCTCGCAGTACGTCGAGCAGATCTACGCCAGGGAACTGCTCGCGGACGGCCGGGGCGGGATCGGCTACCTGCTCAAGGACCGGGTGAGCCGGCTGGAGGAGTTCCTGGAGGCGCTGGGCCGGGTCGCCGGCGGCGGCACCGCGCTCGACGCGGAGGTCGTCTCCCAGCTCCTCGTCCGCAAGGCGGATCCGCTGGCCGGCCTGACGCCGAGGGAGGGCGAGGTCCTCACCCTCATGGCTCAGGGCCTGGCCAACACCGACATCGCCGACCGGCTCGTCATCACCGAGCGCTCCGTGCACAAGCACATCGGCAACATCTTCCTCAAACTCGACCTCGCGCCCACCGACTCCGGGCACCGCCGCGTACGCGCCGTACTGACCTATCTGGGCGTCTGAAGCTCAGACCTGGCCGGCCCTGATCCTGGCCAGCCAGCCGCCCGCCTCTGCGAACTCCGGGTCGGAGGTGCCGCGCTTGATCTGCGGGGCTCTACCGTCGGCCCTCGGGTAGCTGCCGAGGAAGCGCACCTCGCCGCAGATCCGGTGCAGCCCGGCGATGGCCTCACCGACGCGGGCGTCGGCGATGTGGCCCTCGAAGTCGAAGTGGAAGAAGTAGCGCCCGATGCCGTCGCCGGTCGGCCGCGACTCGATGCGGGTCAGGTTGACCCCGCGCACGGAGAACTCGGTCAGCATCTCCAGCAGCGCGCCCGGGTGGTCGTCGGCCAGGAAGACCACCAGCGTGGTGCGGTCGCTGCCGGTCGGCTCCGGCAGCGACCCGGGACGGCCGACCTTGACGAACCTGGTCACCGTGTCGGACCTGTCGCCGATGTCGGTGGCCAGCTCCACCAGCCCGTAGTGCTCCCCGGCGATGCGGGCGGCGATGGCCGCGTCGTACGGCGAGCCGGGCAGCGACACCTCCTGCGCCGCGGCCGCGGTCGAGGGGGCGGACACCACGACGGCGTCGGGCAGCTCGCGGGCGATGAAGGCGCGGCACTGGGTGATGGCGGCGGGATGTGTGTAGACCCGCTTGATGTGCGGGATCTCGGTGTCCGGCCGGGCCAGCAGCGAGAACTGCACCGGGAGCAGCAGCTCGGCGTTGATCAGCAACGGCTCGCCCCAGGCGAACTCGTCGAGCGTCGTGGTGATCGCGCCCTCGATGGAGTTCTCCAGCGGCACGACGGCGCCGTCGGCGTCACCGGTGCGGGCGGCGCCGAGCGCGGCGCTCACGGTCGCGCAGGGCAGCCGCTCGGCGGCGGGGTCGAGGAGCCGCAGGGCCTCTTCGGTGAAGGTCCCTTCCGGTCCGAGATAGGCGAGTCTGGGCATACTCACAGAGTATCCGCAGGTGGACGGCGTGCGTTGCCGTTTTCCGCCGCGCGGATCAATCACAGGGGCATCAGAGCAGCTCAGAGGCCCGGCAGGCCGCGGCGGGCCCATGGCCCAGCCTGGCCGCGCGGACCGCCTCCTCCTCTTCCGGCGACAGCGGCTGCTGCCCCTTGCCGCCCACCACGGGCCGCACGTAGGTACGCGTCTCGCTGCGCCCGTTGATGGAGGTCAGCACGATTCCGTCGCCCAGCCCGTTGATCATCGCCACCGAGAACGACAGCCGCCCGGTCATCTCCGAGAGCGCGTCGTACCGGCACACGGCCACGTCCCTGATGGCCTTGAGGTCGCCCCGGCCCTCGCTGATCTGTCTGGACAACATGCGCTGGCAGTCCTCGACCGTGGCTCTGGCCTGCCGCAGCGCCAGAAAACCGATCAATACGCCACTGATTCCGGCGACGACGCCCACGATCACCCATGTGGTAACGAGCACGGCACAGAGGGTAATGCTTCGGTCAAGCCATCTGCCGCTGTTTCGGCAGCCAGGACACCAACAACCACACCAGAACCAGCGCGCCCAGCCCGAACCCGTCCTGGACGATCTTCCCCAGCACCAGGCTGACGCCCGGAATCCCGGCCGCCAGCAGCGAGACGCCGAACCATGGCACCGTCAGCACGTAGAACAGCCACACCCCCGCCGCGACCTTCAGCCTGACCGGATCGCGGCCGTCGCCGAGAATCGCCGCGAGCACCACGACCACCCAGGCCAGGTGGTGGATCCAGCCGACCGGCGAGAGCAGCACGGCCATCAGCCCGACGAGCGCGACCGCGGTGAGCCGGTCACCGGCCCCATAGGCGTCCCTGGCGCCGCGGAACCCGTACCAGCCGACCACGGCCACGAGCACCACCCAGATCGCCATCGTCAGCATCTCGGGCATGTAGAGCCGGATCAGCATGCCCCTGATCGACTGGTTGGTGGTGGCCGCGTTGGCGCCCAGCCGTTCGGGGTCGAGCAGCGCCGAGAACCAGAAGTCCACCGCGTCCTGCGGAATCACCCCGAACGGCAGCAGCGTCAGCACCGCCGCCGTGAACGAGGCCATGAAGAACGTCTTCCACTGCCTGGTGACCAGCAGGTAGATCAGGAAGACGCCCGGCGTCAGCTTGACGGCCGTGGCGAGCCCGATCAGGAACCCCCGTGGCCACCAGGGCCTCCTGGCCGCGCAGTCGGCCAGGCAGAGGGCGACCAGCAGGATGTCCACCTGCCCGAACCGGACCTGGTCCCTGACCGGCATCAGGTACGTGCACAGGATCATGAGCAGCCCGAACACCCACGGCACGTATTTGCGCAGGCTCTCCCGCCCCAGGAAGTCCCTGAACGCGAAGCCCACCGTCACGGCCAGCGCCACGAAGATCCCGGCCGTCCACACCCACTGGGCCGTCTCCCAGGACATCTTGGCCAGCGCCACGGCCAGCATCGCGGCGATGGGCGGATAGGTGAAGGGCAACAACTGCGGCGCGGGCGTGAAGTAGTCGTACACCGGCCGCCCGTCCAGGAGCATCTGCCCCCCGGTACGGTAAACGTCCAGGTCCACCAGCCGTTGATCGTCCGGATTGGTGAGCCACATGTGCACCAACGGCGCCACGGCCACCGCGACGACGAGCGCGACCACCGCCCACGCCCACCACTGCCGCCGGATCAACCGCACCTCGCCACTTGTCACGGTGTGGCACGTTACCGTGGCTGTTGCCGATCGAGGGGCAGACTACTGGGGGTCCGTACATGCACATCGCCACGCCGTGCCCGCCTCAGGGGCGGTACGGAGCGCGCCGCATCCTCGCCGCAGCCCTGTTCGGCCTCCTGCTCATCGCGCTCCTTCCGGCTATGGCAACAGCCGAGCCGCAGCGGCGGGTGGCGCTGATCGGCGTTCCGGGGCTGGAGTGGAGCGACCTGGACAGGACCAGGACCCCCAACCTGTGGCGCCTGGTGGAGCAGGGCGCCTCGGCCTCGCTCTCGACCCGCGCCGTACCGCCGCCCGACCGTGGCATCACCTGTCCCATGGCCGGCTGGCTGACCGTCTCGGCCGGCCAGCGGGCCGGTACGGAGGGCAGGGGCTGCCCGCCGCCGCCCGCGCCCCAGGTCGCGGGCCAGGGCGCCACGGTGCCGAACTGGCGCGCCCTGGCCGCCCACCAGGCCGAGACCGGCTACGCCGCCCAGCTCGGCACGCTGGGGCAGGTCGTCGTGGACGGTGGCGGCAAGGTCGCCGCGATCGGTCCCGGTGCGGTGTTGGGAGCAGCCGACAAGTCCGGAAATGTCGCCAGCTATAACCCCGAAGGTGAGCTGACTCCGTACAACCTGATCGTCCTCGACGTGGCCGACCTCGCCGACGCCTGGTTGAAGCGGCCCCTCGACGAGTACGGCATCCCCACCGGCCTGCCCGGGGCGGAACGCCGGGCGGCGGTGAGCCTGGCGGACCAGCGGATCGGCGCGCTGACCGCCCGGCTGCCCGCGGACACCACCATCCTGGTGGCGGGCATCTCGGACGTGGGTCCCGGCGCCCACCTCCACGTGGCCCTCGCCACCGGCCCCTCCCCTGACGGCCGGCCCTACCCCCGCGGCCACCTCACCGCCACCTCCACCCGCCAGGACGGCCTGGTCGCGATCACCGACCTCACCGCCACCGCCATCCAGCTCCTCGGCCTGCCCGCCACCCGCGACGTGGTCGGCCGCGCCTGGCAGCCCGGCGGCCAGGCGGCCGCCACGACGTCCGAGACGGTGGCGGAACTGGCGGACGCGGACCTGGCCAGCCAGGTGCTGCGCGAGGTGCGCGGCCCGTTCTTCGCCGTCCTGGTCGTGCTCCAACTGCTCTTCTACGCCTTCGCCGCGCTGGCCCTGCGCCGCCGCAGGAAGAACTCCGACGAGGACGAGCACGCGAGCACCTCCAAGCTCCTCATGACCGTGCAGATCGTCTCGGTCGTCAGCGGCGCCATCGCCATCTCCACCTTCCTGGCCCAGCTCGTGCCCTGGTGGACCCTGCCGGTGCCGATGTTGTCGGTGGTCGTGACGATCCTCGCCATCGCCGGCCTCATCACCGCCCTGGCCTTCGCCGGGCCCTGGCGCGCGCACCCGCTCGGCCCGCTCACCGTCGTCACCGCCGTCACCTCGCTCGCCCTCCTGATCGACGTCATGACCGGCTCCACGCTCCAGGTGAACGCCGTGAGCGGCTACGAGCCCGTGACCGGCGGACGCTTCTACGGCTTCAGCAACATCGCCTTCGCCATCTACGCCACGGGCACCGTGCTCGGCCTGGCGGGTGTGGCCCAGTGGCTGCTCGGCAGGAACGTCTCCAAGGGCGTCGTCGTGGCGCTGTGCGGCGCGTACGGGGCGTTCGCGATCTTCGCGGACGGTTGGCCCTCGTGGGGCGCCGACTTCGGCGGCGTGCCGGCCTTCGTGATCGGCCTGGCCGTCTTCCTCATCCTGCTCTCCGGCAAGCGGGTGTCCCTGCTCAAGCTCCTGCTCGTGGGCCTGGTCGGGGCCGCGATCATCGGGGTGCTCTCGGTGATCGACTGGATGCGCCCGGACACCGAACGCACCCACCTGGGCACGTTCGTGCAGCAGGTCATCGACGGTCAGGCGCTGACCGTCGTCGCCCGCAAGTTCGGCGCCATGATCGGCGTGACCGTGGGCAACTGGTCGCTGACCCTGCTGTCGCTGGTCGCGCTGGCCTTCCTGTTCCTGGTGCTGGCCCGCCCCTCGCGCTGGGGCGCCCCGGCGCTCGGCCAGGCCTACCGGCTGGCCCCGACGCTCAGGGCGGGCCTGATCGGCGGCCTCACGTGCGCCTTCGTCGGGTTCCTGATGAACGACTCGGGCATCGCCATCCCCGCTATGGCGCTGACGGTGGCCGTACCGCTGACGCTCGCGGCCTGTGTTCGCGCCCTGCAGCTCGCCGCGCCCACACCACCAGCGCCACAGTCAGAGCAAGCAGCACCCAGGCGAGCCGGGGCCTGAGCTCGCCGCTGAGCCACGCCAGGTCGCCCGGCACGCCCTCCACTCTGGCGGGCAGGTACGCCAGCGACAGGACCAGCAGGTGCACCACCACGAACGAGTCCAGGGCCGAGGCCGCGACCAGCGCCAGCAGCCCGAACGCCAGCCCGTCGTACCAGGGCAGGATGTACGGCGTGGCGAACAGGTAGGCCACCATCAGCCCCGCCGCCACGACGGGCGCGTCCAGCTCCCGGCCGCGCCCCGTCGTTCTGGACGCCAGCCGCAGCAACGACCAGGCGATGAGCGCGAGCAGCAGGATCGAGCCGACCTGGATCTCCCCCCGGTACGCGCTCCCCTGACCCACGATCGCCTGCAACCAGCCCTGGACGAGCTTCCAGAGCGAGGCGTGCGAGATCGACTTGCTCGTCCTGGTCATCGGCGCGATCGCCTCGGGCCCGACGATCGTGTACCCCACGACCACCACCGCGACCGCGCACCCGGCCATGAGCGCCAGCCGGCCGGGTCGCCGCCGCAACTCCCAGGCCGGCCCCAGGGCCACCAGACCCGCGTTGACCTTCACCGCCACACCGAGCCCGAGCAGCGCGCCCGACCCGACGGGACGGCTCCTGGCCAGCAGCGCGGCGACCATGCAGGCGATGGCGAGCGTGTCCACGTGCATGCCCGCGACGAGCTGGTAGAGCAGCAGCGGGTTGGCGGTCCACAGCAGGGCTGCGCGCAGGCGCCTTTCCGGGTCATCGCGCGTGAAACGGTCGATGAGCAGGCCCGTCGCGATGAACGCGGCGGCGTTGACCAGGGCCAGCACGAAGATCGTCAGCCGCAGCGAGTCTCCGCCGAGCCAGCTCGCACCCGCCTGCAGCGCCGTGGCCACGGGCCCGTAGACGCTCGGCTCCTCACGCCACGGCTCCTCCACGGCGTCCGCGATGGGGTCGCCCGCCAGGTTGACCGCCCCGTTGGTGTACGGGTTCAGGCCCAGGGTCACCATGCGTCCGTACGCGGCGTAGTTGAGGTGATCCCCGGAGCCCGATGGGGGCAGGAACGCCAGGACGCCCGCCACCACGCAGCCGATCAGCACCAGCGCCCGTGCGCCGGGCAGCCGTCGCCGCCACTGGCTCCTGAGCAGCGCGCCGAGCAGGCCCAGGCCGCCCAGGAGGATGGCGGCCGCCGCCAGCGCGATCACCAGGTGTCCCTCCGGGCTCGCGCCGAGGGAGTAGGGCGGCTGCCAGGACGGGCCGCTCAGCGCGGGGACCATCGAGGACGGGCCCAGCAGGCCGATGGTGATCGTCAGCAGGATCGAGACGCCGATCGCCGCCGTGGCGGGACCGCCCGGCCGGCCTCGTGCTACTACGTGCTGCGTCTCCGAAGTCACCGGGAAATTCCAGCACACTCGGGGAGGTGCCTCGGCGGCTCGGGGGTTAGATCCTCTTTTATTCGGAAAGCGGAAGGGGCCGCGACATCTTGGAGGGTGCGCATGTTGGGTAGGACCGGCCGGAAGAGGATGCTGGCGGCGGCTGCCATGGTTGCGATGCTCGGCCTGACCGCCGCGTGCAACGGCGACGGCGACGACGGTGGCGACGACGACCCTGACGTGGTCAACACGCAGGCCCCGGACGGCGACAACGACCAGGACGGCGGCACCGACCAGGACCAGAACGAGCAGGACGACAACAACTGACGCGATCCAGGAGCCCCGGCCCTGCCTGACAGGGGCCGGGGCTCCTGTGATCAGGACGCCGGCACGCGCCACACGATCGGGTAGTCCTCGGTCATGGTGCGGACGTGCCCGGTGGCCAGGAACGCCCCGGAGATCTCCACGCCGGCGCTCAACGTCCCGCCACCCGCCGTGGTGCTAGCCGCCGCTTTCCAGGTCAGACCATCACCGGAACGAACGACCTCGATCTCCTTCCCGCTCGACCGCAGACCGGTATAGCCCTCACCGGCGGCACTGATCGTGAGAAGGCTCTCTTGCGACGTGGTCTTCTCCCAGGTGCCGCTCGCCCCGCTGGATCGCGCGGCGAAGGGCTCGGCTTCGGCGTTCAAGGTCCTGGGGCGAATGCTTCCGGTGATCACCAGCGCGTCGGAGCCCACGGCGACCTTGTCCACCGTGACCGTCTCGTCGCGGGCGACGGCGGGGCCCTCCAGGCGCTTCCACGACAGGCCGTCGGCCGAGAACCACATGCAACTGGCCGCGCTTCCCGGGCAGAAATAGGTGGTGAAGACGTAACCGAGCTCACCGCCTGCCAGGGCGCGGGGGATGTCCGCCGACACCTCGACCTTCTGCCAGGTGGACAGGTCCGTGGAGCGCCAGAGCACCGGCTTGCCCTCCTTCACGCCCATCAGCAGGTAGCTGTCCTTCGCGGCGGCCACGTACAGCAGGCCGCCCGCCTCTGCCGCGGTCCGCTGCCATGTGCGGCCGTCGCGCGAGGCGTAGGCGCCGGCGTTCCCGACCGCCAGCCAGCCCTCGGGCCCGCTCACCAGCCCGGTCAGGTCGCCGGGCACCTCCAGGGAGGAACGGGTCCAGGTGACGCCGTCATCGGTGCTCCACCAGGCGCTGGCCATGCCCAGCGACTGCCCGACGGCGACCGTGTGGCCGTCCCTGTGGCCGAGCGCCTCGACCCTGGTCATCGGGTAGGTGAGTTCCTTGACATCCGGGAAGTCGAAGGGGACCAGTCCCTTGCCCGGGGTGGCGGCCAGCAGGCGCAGGCGTTGCCCGCCCGGGGCCGAGTCCAGGGTCACGCCGCCGATGCCGATGCCGCCGTTGCCGCCGTCGCGACGGACCAGGAGCCCGGTGGCGGTCGGCAGGAGCAACGGGAGGAGATCTGATCCGTCCAGTTCGGCGCTGGAGCCCAGCGGTGTCCACGCCGAGCCGTTCCGGCTGTGCACGATCGTGCCCTTGCTCCCGCCCTGGCCGCGGCTCAGCAGGTAGAACCCGGTCGGGCCGACCGCCAGGCCGGCCGCCTTCTGTGTCCCGCCCTCGTACGTGCCCACCGGCTGCCAGGCGGCGCCGTCCTGCGAGCGGACGACCCTGGTGCGGTCGCCCTCGTTGTAGGCGGCGTAGAACGTCTTGCCATTTGTGGCGTACCAGACGTTGTGCTTGGCGAACGGCTCGGCCTGCCGCCAGGTGAGGCCGTCGGTGGGTGGCGTGGCCCGCTGCCAGGTACGGCCTCCGTCCGAGGAACGGGCGAGCACCTGCATCGGGCCGTCATCCGACCGGTCGGTGGTGTTGGGCGGACTGCCGGCGACGATCACCTGGTCGCCGTGCGCCACTAGAGTGTTGGAGATTCCGTGGGGAAGGTCCACGCCGGTCGCGGCGCGCTCCCAGCGCCTGCCGTCCGCCGAAGTCCAGACGACCGCCGTGGGGTCGTCGAGCATGCCGACCGCGACGAAGCCGTCCCGCGTAGCCACCAGGCCGGTGATGCCGGCGTCCTTCATCCCGGCCGCGCCCTCTGCCGGGATGACGTCCCATCGCTCACCGTCCCGGCTGGTCCAGCCCGTCAGCTCGGCGCCGGGGTTGGAGGGCAGGCTCACCCATCCCTTCGGGCCGCCCGCCACGAACTGCGGAAAGGCACCGGTCAGCGTCCGCTGCGAGCTCGACGCCGCCCGCCAGGTGTCGCCACCGTCGGTGGAGACCATGAAGAGCGGGCGGAAGGCGGCCCGGAAGTTCACGGCCTCGATCCCCACGACGACCATGGTCCGGCCCACGGTGGCGGCGGCCATCGCGGACTGGTCGAGCCCCGCGCCGGGCGCCGCCTTGGAGGCGGGCGCGAACACCCGGTCGGCCCGCAGCGGCTCGCCCGCCCGGACCGCCTCGCCACCGGCTCCGGCGGCGTCCGGTGGGAACAGTTCGCTCCTGAGGACGACCACGCCGCCCGCGACGAGCGCGATCACGAGTGTGGACACCAGACCGGCCCACAACCACGGCCTGCGCCGTGAGCGCTCCGGAGCGGGCGGCGGTGCCTGGCTCACCTGACGCCACGCCTCCGAAGCGGGGTCCACGTCGCGCGGCGCGGCCTCTGACTCCGCGCCCATGCCGCGCGTCCCACGCGGGATCCCCTCCGGTGTGGTGCCCACTTCCCGCAGCCCGGACAGGATCCCTTCCGTGGTCGGCCGCCTCTCCGGCTGTTCGGCCACCGCCCTGGCCACCAGGCCCCGCAGCGGTTCCGGCAGTATCCGCAGGTCCTGGTCGAGCGAGGGGCTGCCGGTCGCCGCGTACAGCATGACCTTGCCCCAGGCGTACACCTCCGACGCGGGCCCCCGCGCCGCGCCGGACAGGACCTCGGGTGCCACGAACTCCAACGGGACCGGCGCGTTCCGCTCCTCCAGCCGTACGCCGCCGGGGCCGACGAACACGAGGCCGGGCGCGAGCCGTACCCCGGAGCGGTGGCCGTCGTGCAGCGCGGTGGCCAGACCGGCCGCGAGGTCGTGCAGCGGGAGGCCGGCGAGCGGGGCGAGCGCGGACAACTGTTCTTCGTGGTGCACGCGGACATCGTTCCGGGCGGCGGTATAGATCGGGTATGTCGGTCGCTACTCGCCCGTCGATCCGTCCACGGATTCCCTGATCAGGTCGGCGTGACCGTTGTGGCGGGCGTACTCCTCGATCATGTGCACCAGGATCCACCGCACGTTGGGCACGCGCCCGTCCGACCAGCCGCGGCGGGCCGGACGGTCCAGGCCGCCGTCCGCCAGCGCCTCGTCGAGCAGGACGCGGGAGCGGGACACGAAGTCCTGCCAGAGCCGGTGCAACTCCTCGGGGGAGTCCTCGGCGGCCGAGTGCCAGTCCCAGTCAGGATCGGCCTTCCAGTCCACGGCGTTCCAGATGGGCTGCCATTCGTTGCCGTGCAGGGAGTGCGAGAACCAGTGGTCCTCGACGTAGGCCAGGTGCTTGAGCATGCCGCCCAGCGTCATCGACGACGCGCCCACGGTCGCCCGCAGCCCGGCCGCGTCCAGGCCCGCGCACTTCCACGTCAGGGTCGCGCGATGGAACTCCAGGTAACCCACGAGGGTGGAGAGCTCATCGGAGGCGACGGGGGGTTCCGGGCGGCCCTGCTCGTCCAGTGTTGTCATGAGCCGGAGTTTATGACCGCACACAACCGGTTTTCGGGCGCGCGACAACCAGCAGGCGGGTCTTCAAGAGCGCGCCTTCAGCGGCGACGGCCCCTCAAAGCCCCCGGGCAAACGCCCCGCACGAACGCCTCGGGCGAACGCCCCGCACGAACGCCTCAGGCGAACGCCTCGGAGGAACGCCCCGGGTCAGCGCCTTGGGCCGAGTTTGCGGCGGTTCTGTGTGACCACCGGCTCCCGGATGACCAGCGCCCACCCCACATCCCGCAACTGCCGAGCCCGATGAAGCTGCGCCCGCCAGTCGGTCCCCGTGGCCCGGTGTGCCATGTCCACCTCGACCTCGGTGATCCGATACCCCTTGCGCAGCAGGTCGATCGTCAGCGCCGTCTCCACCCCGAACCCGTGCGCCAGCGGCCGGGCGGCCTCGAAGGCCCTCCGGGTGAGGCAGCGCTGCCCGTTGAGCGGCTGGGCGGGTGAGAAGCCGGTGGCCCGGCGGATGCCCTCCTTGGACAGCCGTACGACTAAGCCGTGGCCGCCGAGCTTCACCCTCGTGGTGAACACGGCGATCGTCATGTCGGCCTCGCCGGCGCGTACGGGCTCGATGAGCGGCGCCGCGGCCTGGGCCGTCGAGCCCAGGTCCGCGTCGAGGAAGAGGAGGTGGCGAGGGGTGCCGTCCCCGTCCAGGAGGCGTACGGCCTCGGCTCCCGTCTCCATGGCGGCGGCCTTGCCCCGGTTGCGGCTGTGCCGCACCACCCGGGCCCCGGCCGCCCGCGCCACCCTGCCGGTCTGGTCGGCCGAGCCGTCGTCCACGACCACGACGAGATCGACGCCCGGCAGGGCCGCGGCCGCCGCGACGGTGGCCGAGATGCGGTCGGCCTCGTTGACGGCGGGAATGATGACCGCGGTGTCACCGCTCATCGGCGTCCACCTCCGGACGGGACGTCAGGCAGGATCCCGTCATGATCCCTCGGTGATGAGGAACTCCTGCGGCATCTCTTCATGCACGGTGAACACCGAGTCCAGCCCTGTGACCTGCAGAATCTTCTTCACGGCGGGACGCGGGGCGGCTACCTCCAGCGTTCCTCCCTGCTCCTTCATCCGTTTGAGTGCCGATAGCAGCACGTTCATCCCCGTGGAGTCGCAGAAATCCACGGCGGACATGTCGATGACCAGCCGGCCAGGCCCGTCCTGCAGCAGCCGAGTGAACTCGGACTGCAGGTGGGGGGCCGTATAGAGGTCGATTTCTCCGGTGATGGCGACGAGCGCGCACCCGGCATGTGATCGAGTCGAGACCTTGAGCTCCACATGGGCAGGCTAGCGGCGCGGAGGCTTCCGGTCACGTTGTCACGCCGATAGGGGACTGACAGGTTTTTGTCCTCCGTTTGGGCTCCATGAAAACGGAGAGTACGCGAAGCTTGACAGCGTGACACGGGAACCGGCACCGCCGCATGGCGAAGGAGGGGCTGGGGCGCGATCAACGGGCCCCGCATCGATGGAAACAGACAAACCCGAAGACGCTGCGCGTCAGGGACTCAGAGAGCGCCTTGAGCACATCCTCATCCGCACAGAGAAGGCGACTTCATGGCATGACGAAGCGGGCCGCCTGCGCGGCCTGGTGAACCACGACGGCTATGTCCCCATCCGCACCCGGCTCGCGGTCGAGGACCTCGAATTCCTGTCCGGGGCACGCACGGAACTGCTCAAGTTCTCGGAGCTCGGGCTCAGGTTGCTCGATCTCCACCAGCCTCGTGACGCGGGAGGCATCACGAGTGACACCGCCCATCCGATCCTGCGGTGCCGGAGCTGCATGTGGCGCTGGCCCTGCCCGACATTTCGCGCCATGTCGGAGTCGTTCGGCTCCTCCAGGGATCTGCCGGAGAGCGCCTGAAGGGCCGATCAGCAATAACGCCGATCAGCGATAGCAACGCCTGAACGCACGTACGGGGGCTTTGCGCAGATGCCTACGGGGGCTCGCGCGGACACGTACAGGGGAGCGATCGTCACCCGCCGACCAGGGGCAGCCGGATCTCGAACCGGCACCCCGGCCCATCGTTGACCACCCCGATCACCCCGTCGTGCGCCTCCACGATCCCTTGCGCGATGGCCAGCCCCAGCCCGGCCCCGCCGTCGGAGCTGGGAGTACGGGCGGCCTCCCCCCGGAAGGCCACCTCGAACACCCGGGCCAGATCCTCCTCGGGTATCCCGCCACATCCGTCCGCGACCGACAGGCAGGCCATCCCCTCGGCGTCCACCCCGGCCCGCAGCACCACGGCCCGGTCGGACGGCGTGTGCCGGATGGCGTTGACCACCAGGTTTCCCAGTGCTCTGCCGAGCGCCCCCGCGTCGGCCTCCACGGGCACGGCGGCGGGCGCTTCAGCCGTGAGCGTCACGCCCTTGGCCCTGGCCAGCGGCTCCGCTCCGGCGAGGGTGTCGGCGACCAGGTCGGCCAGCCCGATCCTGCTCCGTGACAGGCGCAGCGCCCCCGCGTGGATCCTGGACAGCTCGAACAGGTCGTCCACCATCGCGGACAGCCGCTCCACCTCCAGCTTGATCTGCCCGTGGTAGCGCGCGACCGTCCCGGGGTCGGACACCACCCCGTCCTCCAGCGCCTCGGCCATGGCCCGCATCCCGGCCAGCGGCGTGCGCAGGTCGTGGCTCACCCATGCGACGAGCTCGCGCCGGGCGCCCTCTAGGGCCCTCTCCCGTGCGTACGCCTCCTCCAGGGTGTTGGCGATCGTCTGCAGCTCCACCGGCAGCCCCCGGGGCGCCACGAACGGCACGTCGCGGACGGCGTCCACCAGCCGCCTGCTCTCCCCGACCACCCGCTTGGACAACACGAACGCCACCCCGAGCCCCACCAGCCCGCCCACGGCCACCACGCTCAGCACGAAGTCCTTGACCGCTCCCTCGATGATCATTTTCATGATGATCGCCACGACGCCGGCCAGCGTGGCCGCCACGGCGACCACCACGACCACGGCCAGCATCACCCCGATGGACCGGGCGCGCAGCAGCCGCAGCAGCCAGAGCCCGGCCAGCGCGATCACCAGCCCGAGCCCGGCCGTCACGGCCACGACCATCCACAACTCGCCCACGGGCACCGTCGAGGCGGGCATCACGGGCCTTCAGGTGGCTCATACCGGTCCGACGAGGGCATCACGGGCCTTCCCGTTCCGATCGGGGGCATCACGGGCCCTCCAGTGGCTCGTAGCGGTACCCGACTCCCCACACCGTCACGATCCTGCGCGGCGCGGTCGGGTCGGGCTCGATCTTCTCCCGGAGCCGCCGCACGTGCACGGTCACCGTGGATGAGTCGCCGAACGACCAGCCCCACACCTGGTCGAGCAGCTGCGATCGGCTGAACGCCTGGCGCGGGTTGCGCATGAGGTAGGCCAGCAGGTCGAACTCGCGGGCCGTCAGCATGACCTCCGCGTCCCGCAGCCGTACCTCGTGGGCCCCCACGTCCACCACCAGGTCCCCGTCGCGCAACACCCCGGTGCCGCCGGTGACGGAGGCCCCGCGCGCCCGCCGCAGCACCGACTGCACGCGCAGCGCCAGCTCACGCGGGCTGAACGGCTTGGTCACGTAGTCGTCGGCCCCGGTCTCCAGCCCGACCACGCGGTCGATCTCCTCGCCGAGCGCGGTGAGCATGATCACGGGAACCGGCCAGCGCTCCCTGAGCTTCCTGCACACCTGCAGCCCGTCGATCTTGGGCAGCATCAGGTCGAGCACCATGAGGTCGGGCGGGTCCGCCAGGGCCCTGCGCAGCGCCTCGACGCCGTCGCCCACGCACTCGACGTCGTGCCCGTCGCGTTCCAGGTAGCGCGCGACGACCTCGGAGACCGTCGGATCGTCGTCCACCACCAGGATGCGCGTGTTCATGCCTTCACGGTATGTCCGCGACCGGAAACAGTGCCCGGGAGTGAGGTTTACGTCATCGCTTCGTAAGGCTCGCGGATCATGTGCCGAGGACGTACGGTGGCTCCATGAGTAGAGTCGTCATGCTCGTCATAGGGACCTTGCTGGGTCTCTTCCTGGTGTTCAACTTCCTGGTGCCGATGCTGGTCGGCCTGGTCAAGCTCGCCCTGATCGTCGGCGTGATCGCCGTCGCCCTCTTCATCGTGGTCGCCGTCGTGAGCAAGTCCTCGCGCTCGCACTGATGGCGCTGCTGTTCGACCCGTGGCTGGTCGGGATCACCATGATGGCGATCCTGCTGCTGGCCATGTGGGCGGCCACGCTGCTGCCCATCCTCGGCGGGGAGCCGGCGGGCTCTCCGCTGTCCTACGCGCGCCGTAGCGCCTTCCAGCGCCAGCGCGACCCCGACGCGGCAGGCCGATCGCGTCCCAGAGCCCCTTAGGCGCGCCCCGCTTCCGACAAGCAAGCGGGGCTTTTCGCGCGCCCGATCGGCCGGCAAGCCTGAGCGCTCAGCGGGCCTGAGCGCTCAACGGGCCTGAGCGCTCAGTGAGCCTGAGCGGTCAGTGAGCCTGAGTAAGTCGGCGAGCCTGATCGGCGAGCGAGCCCCATCTTTCCGACGCGAGGAAAAGGGCTCATGATCGATTCTCTTGTCACATTCGTCATCGGCATGTCCGGCGGCAGCGCCGCGCTCGGCATCGTGCTGTTCACCCTGGCCGTACGGCTCCTGCTGCTGCCGCTCAACGTGCGCCAGGCCCGTACGGCGAAGATCCGCGAGCGGCTCGCCCCCAAGCTGCGCCAGTTGCAGAAACGTTACGGGCGCAACCCGGAGCGGCTGTCCAAGGAGCTGAACGCGCTCTACGCCAAGGAGGGCACCTCGCCGTTCGCCGGGTTCCTGCCGATGCTGGCGCAGTTGCCGTTCATGTGGTTGATGTACCGGGTCGCCACGCATCCGACCGCGCTCGTCGGCCACGATCTGCTCGGGGCTCCGCTGGGACAGCAGGTCGCCGGAGTGGTGGCTAATTACGGTCTGGTCAGCACGCCATTTTTGGTCTTTGTATTGGTCATTGCGCTGGTCGCAGCGGTGGCGTGGTTCTCGGCCCGGCAGATCAAGATCGCGGAGGAGCAGCCGGAGCTGATGAAGAAGATCATGCCGCTGTTGCCGTACGGCTCGGTGCTGGCCGCGCTGGTGCTTCCGCTGGCCGCCGGGATCTATCTGCTCGTCTCCACGGCGTGGGCCGTCAGTGAGCGGGCCGTGCTGAACGCCCGCCTCACCTGAGAGACGGACGGGGCCCGCTATCCGGCCTCTCTGAGCGCCGCGACCTGCCCGTTCACCGACTGGCTCGGTGCGGGCAGGATGGCCCAGACCGTCGTCGTGTCGCCGTCGTGCCTGACCCCCCAGCTCTCCGCCACGTATTCGACGATGCCAAGCCCCCGGCCTCCGAGCGATGACAGGGTCGGGCGGCCCGCCCGCGGCTCGGTCGCCGCACCCCCGTCGCTCACCGCCACCTCGATGTGATCGTCGCTGCGCAGCCAGGCCACCCTGACCATGCCCGACGGAAGCGGATGCGCGTGTCGCAGCGCGTTGCTCAGCAACTCGCTCACCACGAGCACGGCATCATCGATGGCGGCGGTGAAAACCCCACTGCCCTGCAGGTCAGTGCTCAGACGCTGGCGGGCGACGGCAACGCTGGACGGCGCGTACGGCAGCAGCACCACGCTTGACACACCCACCTCCCCGTTCCCTGTGCCCCCCGCGGGAACACTCCCCGGTACGACCGAAATGCCCCGTTACTCGATCCCAGAAACCGCATCTCGATCACAGCTTGTACACATTGGACGATAGATCAGCGCAACCGTGACCACCTCGTTACCGCATCGGTGTGTCGGATCCGATAGTGGAAGCACACCTGAGCACGAGTCGCATTCTGGTGCCACCTCCCGGTCTTGGATGAGCACTCACATCTCCCCCCTGCGCTCTGGCGAGACTGCGGACGATGTAGAGACCGAGCCCCACTCCACCAAACCGTCTTCGGTCGCCGCTGTCCACCTGGACGAAGCGCTCAAAGATCCGCTCCCGGTCAGGCGGGGCGATACCGACGCCCTCGTCGTCCACGACCACGACCACGTTGTCGTCCTCCGGCCAGGCCGCGACGCTGATCAGGCCGCCCTTGGGCGAGTACTTGAACGCGTTCTCCAGCAGTTGCCCCAGGACGATGTCGGTGGCCAGGGCGTCGCCCAGCACGTAAGGCAGCCCGTCGGAGATGTCCACCTCCACCCGGTGCTTGTCCGACAGTTCGGGCAGCCCCAGCGTGGCCCCGTTGATCCGCTCGGTCAGGTCGAACGCCTCGATGCGCACCTTGAGCTCGTCGGCTCCCGCCCTGGCCCCCAGCAGCAGGTGGTCCATCAGCTCGCCCAGCGACCTGGCCCGCCCTGCGATCGTGTGCACGGCGGAGCGGCGCTCGGGGTCGCTGAGCTTCTCCCAGCGCGAGTCCAGCGTGCTGGCGAAGCCCCGCACGATCGTGATCGGCGTACGCAGCTCGTGGCTGGTCGTGGCCAGGAACAGGTCCTTGGCCTCCTCCAGTTCCTTGGCCGCCGTCACGTCACGAAAGTCGACGACCACCTCGCCCGTCTCCTCGATCTGCGCGCTCACCACGTCCAGCCACCGCCCGTTGTCCATCTGGAAGGTGCCCTTCTCCCCTGCGCCCGGCAGCGGGAACGGCGGCGGCCCGCCGATCACCGAGTCCGGCGGCAGCGCGGTCAGCTCGGCGGCGGCCGGGTTCCACCGGACGACGAGCCCGGCGTGGTCGAGCACGGCGATGCCGTCGGCGCTGGCGTCGAACACGGCCCGCTCGTGCGCCCGCTGCCGCACCGCCTCCTGGTAGGCCACGGCGTTGCCGACCGCGATGCCCGCGTGCCCGGCCAGCAACTCCAGCAGCTCCAGCTCCAGGTGTCCCGGCGTGCTGCGGGCGAACAGCGCGTACAGGGCCCCGTACGGCCGCCCGCCCACGGCCGCCAGCCCCAGCGCGATCGTGTGCAGCCCGCCCAGCCGCGCCCAGACCAGGTCGTCCAGGCCGTGGGACTCCAGCATCACGGTCTTGCCCGTGCGTAAAAGCTTGTCCACCAGGCTCGTACGCAGGTCGGTGGTGGTGCCCCTGATCGTGTCCGGCAACTGGTAGGTGCTGACCAGCCGCAGCCGTTCGCCCTCGATGAGCACGAACCCGCCCGCGTCCGCGCCCGTCAGCTCGGTGAGGCTGGCCGAGATCCGGTCGAGCACGGCCGACAACTCCAGCTCGGAGTTGATGTCGCCGACCACGTCGGTGAGCCGGCGCACCAGTCTGGCACGGCGCGCCATCCGGTCCCTGGCCTGCGCGTCGGCCAGCGCGGGGTGGTAGACGCACACGTAGCCGCCCACGGCGTTGCCCAGGCGCAGCGCGCTGATGTCCACCCGCAGGTCCAGCACGGTGCCGTCGCTGCGCAGGCGCTTGGTGGCCAGGGACACCGGCTCGCCGGTGCGCACCCGCTCCAGCGCGGCGTTGTGCTCGGCGGCCAGTTCCTCGGGGACGATCGGCGGCCTGCGCCCGAGCATCTCCTCCGCAGTCCAGCCGAACACGCGCTCCGCCGCCGAGTTCCACACCAGCACGCCGTGGTCCCTGTCGAGTGCCACGATGGCGTTGGGTGAACTGGCGAGCGCCGCGCGTGCTATCTCATCGTCACTACCGGCCCATTCGTCCCCCACTCCTCCATAGTGCACGTGGCGCGGTGGGTACGTCGGGCGATCCGTCCGATACGCTGCGGTCACGGTGATTCCCTTGCGGTGGGAGAGGTGGTGGCATGTCGAGTAACGACCTCGATGCCCTGTTGCGGGTGACCTCCAGCACCTATCGGGGTCAGACGCCACCCGACATCGCCTTCGGCGCCTACGAGGGCGCGGTGGGCACGCTGATGCTGGCCGTGACGGGCAAGGGCATCGCGGCGTGCAGCTTCGAGCCTGAGAACGACGTGTACGAGCTGCTGTCCCGGCATGTGGGCCGCTTCATCGGGCCCGACGCCAGACGGCTCGACCCGGTGCGCAGGGAACTGGACGCGTACTTCTCCGGGCGGCTGCGCGCGTTCGCCACGCCGGTGGACCTGACGCTGGCCACGACCTTCGCGCGTACGGTGCTGCAGAAGACGATGGCCGTCCCCTACGGCACCACCACGACGCTGGAGCAGATCGGCGAGAGCATCGGCAGGCCGCGCGCGCTGCGGGCGATCGGCAACGCGCTGGCCTCCAACCCCGTCTGCGTGATCGTGCCCTGCCACCGGGTGGTGCGCGAGGACGGCGCGCTCGGCGACTACGCCGGCGGCCAGTCCGCCAAGCAGCACCTGCTCAACGTCGAACGCCGCACCGCCACCGCGGGCTGAGCGCCCGCCGGGGCGGCTCAGCGCCGCCACAACGGGCTGAGCGTCGGCTGGGGCTCAGCGTCGCCACAACGGGCCGACCACCGACTGGGGCTCAGCGCCGCCGCCGCAGCAGCAGGCCGAGGAGCAGCGTCACCAGTCCGGCCACCAGAGCCGCGCCCAGGGCCCCGTTCATCCACGTCTGCCGGGTGAAGCCGATGGCCTCCCGCGCGCCGGCCCAGAAGGCATCCCAGGCCGCCACGGACGGCGTCGAGGTCGTCAGCCAGTAGGCCACGAAGCCCAGCGCCCACGGGATCAGCATGGCCCAGCGCGAGGGCGCGTCGTGCGCGGTGTTCCAGCGACCGGCCCCGCCCAGCACGAAGTAGTCCACCGCGAGCACCGCGAACATCGGCACGAACACCGCCCCGATCACGCCCAGGAACGCGCTGTAGGACGTCACGTCCACGATCAGCGCGATCGCGACGGTGAGCACGCCGATGGCCACGGAGAACACCCGCCGGTCCATGCGCGGCATCAGGTTCTGCAGCGAGACCGTGGTGGAGTAGACGTTGGCGAAGGACTGGTCGGTCTCGCGCAGCACCAGGATGCCGAAGAACAACGCGCCCAGCGGCGCAGCGACGAACGGTCCGAAGACGGCGGCCGGGTCGGAGGAGCCCGCGATCGCCACCGCGTACACGCCCAGTCCCAGGCAGGCCACCTGCGCCAGCGTGTAGCCGCCGACCACGCCGGTGAAGGCGGCGGCGCTGGAACGGGAGTGCCTGGCGAAGTCGGCCGCCATCGGCACCCAGGACACCGACAGCGCGATCACGTAGTCCACCGCGGCCGGGAAGGCGCTCCACGACCCGCCGGTGTGCGCGGGGGCCTCGCGCAGGAACACCACCGTGAACCAGACCATCGAGATGATCACGCCGATGGTGACGTACCGGCGCAGCACCCGGATCGACCCGAGCGGCCAGATCGTCAGCGCGGTGGTCAGCACGCCCGCCACGATCACCCACACCTGGTACGGCACCGCGCCGAAGATCGCGCTGGCCCCCATCGCGATCACCCAGAGCTCGAAGGCCCCCCAGCCGAGCATCTGCACGATGTTCAGCACCGTAGGCAGATAGGAGATCCTGGCCCCGAACAGCCCCCGCAGCAGCACCATCGACGGCTGCCCCGTGCGCGTGCCCGGGATGGCGGAAAGGCCCACCATGGCCGTGCCGATCAGGCTGCCGACCACGGTGGCCACGAGCGCCGCGGACAGGCTGAGCGGGGCGTTCCCGAGCGGGTTGAGCAGAAACATGGCCCCGGAGAAGCCGAGGAGGCTGACGCCCAGGTTCGCCCAGAGCGCACCCTGGTCGAGCACGCCCAGCGTCTTCGGCGGCCTGCCTTCGAGTGTCAGCGGAACTTCGTCGGCGACGCGCGCCATCGCACACTCCCTACGCCGGCATTACCCGGACAGGTTCAGGCGGTCGGCAGCGGATCACTTGCTGCCCTCTCAGCCCGGCACCCCGAGCTCCCGCGACTATCTGAAGTTTGCGCCCTCATCATGCCTCAATGGCGGCTGAACCGCCATAGAGGGCGCCTTCACGTACTTTAAGCGACGTACTTTGTGCGGCCTTTGTGCGGCGTAGGGGCCGCTGCCCTGTCCCGCTTTATGCGACGTAGGGCTGCTGGCCCGTCTCGCTGACCATCGGGCGGCTGGCGGACTCCCACGACTGCATGCCGCCGCCGACGTTGACCGCGTCGCGCCCGAGCCGGTTGAGCCAGGCCGCGACCTGCATGGACCGCCCGCCCACCCGGCACACGACGTAGATCTTCCGGTCCTCGGGGACCTCCTCGACCCGGCCCTGGATCTGGGTCATCGGGATGTGCACGGCGTCGGGGGCGTGCCCGGCCAGCCATTCGTCCTGCTCGCGGACGTCGAGCAGGTAGGCGTCGGCGGGAACGGCGCCGGCCTCGATCTCAGGAACGGTCATGCCTCCATCATCTCGTGCCTGGCGTCGTAGGCGGCACGTGCCGCCGCTATCTGCTCCTGGTGCGCCTCCGTCCACGTGACCAGAGGCTTGATGGTCTGGTGCAGGGTACGGCCGAGCGGCGTCAGCGCGTAGTCCACCCTGGGCGGCACGACGGGATACACCGTGCGGCTGACCAGGCCGTCGCGTTCGAGCTGGCGCAGGGTGACGCTGAGCATGCGCTGGCTGATGCCGTCGATCTCGCGGCGGAGCTGGGTGAAGCGCAGGCTCTGGCAGTCGAGCAGGGCGATCACCAGCAGCGACCACTTGTCCGCGATGCGGTCGAGTATCTGACGGACCTCGCAGTCCTGCCGGACATCCCACTGGCGCACGTCGTAGTCGTCATCCATGGTGCCTTCGCAGTAACTGAGTGACCTCAAAGTGCCGTCTTCCATGAAATTCCATGTTGACGCATGATTTGGACGGTTACAAGAGAGAACCGACCTACTATTCGTAACCGGGGGTTTGTTGTGCCTACATCCGCCCGCTCATGGGGCGTACTGATCGTTCTGTGCGGGGCCATCTTCCTTGAGGGCATCGACGTGGCCATGCTGAACATCGCGCTCCCGTCGATCCGGGCCGACCTGGGGCTGTCCACGGGCATGCTGAGCGGGGTCGTGAGCGCGTACGTGCTGGGGTACGGCGGTTTCATGCTGCTCGGCGGCCGGGCGGCCGACCTGCTGGGACGGCGCAGGATGTTCCTGCTGTGGCTGACGGTGTTCCTGGTCTTCTCCGGTCTGGGCGGTTTCGCGCAGGACGGCTGGGTGTTGCTGGTCGCCAGGTTCGTCACCGGGGTGGCCGCCGCGTTCATGACGCCCGCCGGCCTGTCCCTGATCACCACGAACTTCCCCGAGGGCAGGCAGCGCAACCAGGCCCTGCTCATCTACGCGGGCACGGCCGCGGGTGGTTTCGCGCTCGGGCTGGTGATCGGCGGCCTGCTGACCGCGTTCGGCTGGCGCTGGGTGTTCTTCGCCCCCGTCCTGCTGGCACTGGTCATCCTGCTGGCCGCGATCCCGCTGCTCAAGGAGCCGGTCGGGGAGCGTCCGGGGGCGCGCTCCTTCGACGTGGCGGGCGCGGTGAGCATCACGGGAGCGATGATGCTGCTGGTCTACGGCGTCGTACGCCTTGAGCACGTCTCCGACGGCCCGCTGCTGACCGTGACCGCCTTCGCCGGCGGCCTGGCCCTGCTGGCGGCCTTCGTGGCCATCGAACGCCGCACCGCCCATCCCCTGGTCCGGCTCGGGATCCTGCGCTCGGGCCCGCTGGTCCGGGCGAACCTGATGGCCGCCCTGCTCACCGCCTCGTTCTTCGGCTTCCAGTTCCTGCTCACCCTCTACCTCCAGGAGTTGCGCGGCTGGTCCGCCATCCAGACGGGCCTGGCCCTGCTGGCGGCGGCCGCCGACGTGGTGCTGGCCCCGACGCTCACGCCCTGGCTGGTCAACCGGTACGGCAACGCCAAGGTCGTGCTCGGCGGCCTGCTGTCCGGCCTGCTGGCCTACGCGTTGTTCCTCGGCGTCGGCCTGGACTGGACGTACGCGGCCATGTTGCCGTCGATGTTGCTGATCGGCCTGATGTTCGCCTTCGTCTACGGCCCGCTGACGATCGCGGCCACGGACGGCATCGCCGCGCACGAGCAGGGCCTGGCCGGCGGGATGATCAACACCTCGTTCCAGTTCGGCGCGGCCCTGGGACTGTCGATGGTGACCGCGGTGAACGTGGCGGCCCTGGGCGCCGCGACGGGCGCGGAGGCCGGACTGTCCGCGATCCGCATGGCCCTGCTGGTCCCCGCCACCGCGACACTGCTGGCCGCGATCATCGCCATCGTCGGCCTGCGCGCACGCACCCGCGCCTCAACGGAACCGGCACTCAGCACAACCTGAGCGACAGCGGCCACTTGAGCAGCGGTGGCTGCTTGAGCGGCGGCTACTTGAGCGGCGGCTACTTGAGGAGCTTGGACAGGCGGCGGTCGGCCAGCGGCTTGCCGCCTGTCTGGCACGTGGGGCAGTACTGCAGCGAGGAGTCGGCGAACGAGACCTCCCTGATCGTGTCGCCGCACACGTCGCAGGGCTGCCCCGCCCGGTTGTGCACACGCAGCCCCGACTTCTTCTCCGCCTTGAGGTCCTTGGCCGCCAGCCCGTGCGCCCGCTCAACCGCCTCCCCCAGCGTGGTGACGATGGCCTCGTGCAGGTCCGCCACCTGCGCGTCGGTCAGCGACGAAGCGATCTTGAACGGCGACATCCGTGCCGCGTGCAGCACCTCGTCGGAGTAGGCGTTCCCGATGCCCGCGATGACCTTCTGATCGCGCAGCAACCCCTTGATCTGGGTACGGTTGCCGCCGAGGATCCGCTTGAGCACGTCCACGGTGAAGGACTCGGCCAGCGGATCGGGCCCGAGAGCCGCGACACCGGGCACATCGTCCGGATTTTTCGTGACATAGACGGCGAGCCGCTTCTGCGTCCCCGCCTCGGTCAGCTCGAACCCGGGCGCCAGGCCCTCATCGTCGGGCGCCAGCCGCACCCGTACCGCCAGCGGGCCCTTGCCCGGCCGCACCGGCTTGGCGCCGGAAAGGTCATCACGCCAGCGCAACCACCCCGCGCGGGCCAGATGGATGACCAGATGCAGCCCGTCGCAGTCGAGGTCGAGGAACTTGCCATGCCTGGCCACACCCGTCACGCTCAGCCCGCCGAGCGCGGTGACCGGCGGATCGAACGTCTTCAGCGCCTGGAAGGCGACCACATCGACCGCCAGGATCGTGCGGCCCACCGCCCGCTCACGGAGAAAGTGGGTCAGGGACTCCACTTCTGGAAGTTCCGGCATGACCCCAGAGTACGTGCCGGGTCCGACCGTCTACGGCACGTCCCAGAAGGCCAGCTCATGCGCCATCCCCTCCTCGAACAGGGCCTGCGCCCGCCCGGGATCCGGATCCGCCTCGTCGATCAGCTGCGCGATCCGCACGGTCAGCGCCGCGAACCCCGGATCCGCGTACGTGTCCACCCAGGCCCGATATCTCGGCTCGGCGGGCGGGTTCTCCGCCAATATCCGCCCAAGGTTTGAATAGCCCCACATGCAGGGATAGAGCGCCGCCAGCCCCTCCCCGTACGACGCCGCCGACTCCAGCAGGAACCCCGTGTACGCCGCACACGCCGGCCCCTTCACCGCCCCCTCCAGATCGGCCCCGAACCGCGCCGACATCGACCGGTGCAGGCTCAGCTCGTCATGGAAGGTGGTGTGCGCCAGGTCCACCAGGTCGCCCAGGTGCCCGTCCGGCGCCTGCCAGGCCAGCCTGGCGAACACCCGCACGTAGTCCAGCAGGAACAGGTAGTCCTGCTCCAGCCACGACCGGAACACCGGCTCCGGCAGGTCGCCGCGCCCGATCCCGGCGACCGTGGGGTGGTCGAGCTGGGCCTGGAGCAGCGGGCGGCCGACAACGTGCAGCTTCTCCGAGATGGTCATGCCTGAGAGATTAGTGTCGAAGCATGACGGTAACGATTGCCGAGGAACTCCTCCTGCTCGCCCTCAGCGAGGACAAGGGCAAACCGCTCGTCGGCGGCACGCAACTCGATCCCGCCCTCGCCGGCGCCATCCTGGGCGAGCTGGCCATCGCCGGCCGGGTGGAGCTGTCGGACAAGAAGCTCACGGTCAAGGACCCGGCCCCGCTCGGCGACGAGGAGCTCGACGCCGCGCTGGCCCTCATCGCCGAGGGCAAGGAGCGGGCCCCCGCCCACTGGGTGCAGAAACTGCAGTCGCACAAGTTGCGTGAGCGTCTGCTGTCCCGGCTGGCCGCCGCGGGCGTGCTGAGCGAGGAGCGCGGCAAGGTGCTGGGCATCTTCCCGGTCTCCCGCTGGCCGGAGGCGAACCCGGGCGTGGAGGCCGACGTCAGGGAGCGGGTCTCCGCCGTGCTGATGGGCGCGGCCCCCGACGCCCGTACGGCCGCCCTCATCGCGATCACGCACGCGGCCGGGCTGACCCGCAAGGTCTTCCCCGACGCCGACAAGAAGCGCGTTAAGGAGATCGCCGAGGGCGCCTGGGCGGCCGACGCGGTGGCCAAGACGATCGCCTCCATCCACGCGATCGCGGCCACCGTCGCCACCACCGCCGCGATCACCACCGTCACCACGACCTGACGCGCCGCCGTCGGCGAGCGGGCCGCTCGCCGATCGGCGCATCAGGAGACGTCGGTGGATCAGACATCCAGCAGATCAGGAGACGTCGGTAGATCGGAGATCCTGCCGATCAGGAGACGTCGATGAATCGGACATCCGGCGGATCAGGAGGCGTCGGTGGATTGAGCATTCGGCGGATCAGGAGACGTCGGTGGATTGGGGATTCGGCGGATCAGGAGGCGTCGATGATCTCCTTCGGCACCGGCTTGTCCTCCTTCAGCGCGTTGAACAGCTGCAGCGCCTTGGCCCTGTCCCACTTGACCGCGGTGCCGGCGTTCGGGATCTGCTCGTTCCCGCCGAACGGCACCACCGTGGTCACCGGGCTGTCCCCCATGGCCAGGCCCAGCGAGAGCATGTTGAACGCGCCGGTCCCCGAATCGACCTCGACCGCGTCGGTGGCGCTGAAGGCCAGCGGGATCGAGGTGAACGGGTTGATCAGCACCCCGGGGCTGGCGGCCTTCTTCACCACCGCGCCGAGGAACTGCCGCTGCCGCTTGGTCCGCTCGAAGTCGGGCAGCGCGCCGCCCTTACGCGTACGCACGTAGCCGAGCGCCTGGGCGCCGGTGAGCACCTGCGTGCCCTTCTTCAGCTTGAGCCCGGCCTTGGGGTCGTTGACGGCGGCCCGTACGTTGATCTCCACCCCGCCGATGGCGTCCACGATGTCCACGAATCCGGCGAAGCCGATCTCCATGTAGTGGTCGACGTGCACCCCGGTGGCGTTCTCCACGGTCTGCACCAGCAGCTTGGGGCCGCCGATGGCGTAGGAGGTGTTGAGCTTGTCGCGGCGCTTGCCCGGAATGTCCACGGCCGAGTCGCGCGGCAGGCTGACCAGCGTGGGTTTGTCGCTGCCCTCGGGGATGTGCAACAACATCATCGAGTCCGTACGCTGCCCGGCGGCCTTGCCCGTGGCCAGCTTCTTGCGCTGTTCCGCGGTCAGCCCCTTGCGGCTGTCGGAGCCGACGAGCAGCCAGTTGGTGCCCGGGGTGTCGGCGGGACGGTCGGGGTAGTCGTCGAGCACTCCGTCGATCCCCGCCAGCCGGGAGTCGATCCAGAAGAACATGCCCACGGCGGCCACCAGCAGCAGCACGAGCACGCCCGCGAGGATCTTCAGTACGGTCTTCCCCGACGGCCGCCTGCGCGGGCCTCCCGCTCCTCGCGGGGGTTCACCAGGCCCCTTGGGCGGGCCTTCGCCGCGCGACCTGAACGGCCTGATCGGGCTCTTGCCCGACCGTTCCCGCCCATAGACCCGCCCGCCGGAGCGCGGCGGCGGCTCGGCCCGCGGCGACTCGGGAGTCTGGGAGGCGGCGGGAAGCTTGTGCGTGGGTGCCCCCGGCTCCGCCGCGGGACGCTTCTGCGTGGGCGCCCCCGGCTCTCCCGGGGGGAGCCGGTGAGCGGGCGCGCCTCCGGACCGCAGCCGTCCGTCATTGGGCCGTGGTGGTAGCGGGCGGCCGTCACCTGGCGAGCGCATGGCCCGCGTCCGGTCGTCCTCAGACACTTCGCCTTCTTCCCTTCGCTTTGTACAAACGCTACGTCCAACCCCCAGGCAGTGAAGACGTTGCGCCAAGGTTTTCCCACGGAAAAGTACGCTGAACTAGCTGAGGGTCACCTCGGAAACATTGGGGCCACCAGCGTCGTTACGGTTATGGACGACCTCTATCGAAGGGATGATCGTGTCCGAACCGGACCCGTGGAGTCTTCGCCCGTGCTCGGGCACGGGTTCCTCTGAGGGCTCACTACGGTGAGCGCCTATCTCGGGCTGCTGGCCCTCTTGCTTCTCACCGCGGCGACCGGCTACTTCGTCGCCCAGGAATTCGCCTTCGTCGCCGCCGACCGCGGCGTGCTGCGCGAGCAGGCCGCCGCGGGCGACGCCTCCGCCCAGAAGGCACTCCAGGTCACCTCCCGGCTGTCCTTCATGCTCTCCGGCGCCCAGCTGGGCATCACGGTGACGGCCCTGCTGGTCGGCTTCCTGGCCGAGCCCGCGATCGCCACCCTCGTACGGCCATGGCTGGCCGGCGCGGGACTGTCCGACACCATGATCACGGGCATCTCCGTGGCGGTCGGCATCTTCGTGGCGACCGTGGTGCAGATGGTGTTCGGCGAGCTGGCTCCGAAGAACCTGGGCATCGCCAGGCCGGAGCCGGTGGCGAAGTTCCTGGCCAACTCGACGCTGGTCTACCTGGCCGTCGTCGGCCCGGTGATCAAGCTGTTCGACTCCGCTGCCACCGGCCTGCTCAGGCGCGTCGGCATCGAGCCCGTGGAGGAGGTGGAACACGGCGCCACGCCCGAGGAGCTGTCGCGCATCATCGCGGAGTCGACGCAGGCGGGCGAGCTGCCGGCGAAGCTGTCGGACCTGCTGGAGCGGGCCCTGGAGTTCGGCGACCGCACCGCGGAGGAGATCATGGTGCCCCGCCCCCGGGTGGTGGCCCTGCGTGCCTCGCAGCCCATCTCCGATCTGCTGGCGGTCATGCGCCGATGCGGCCACTCCCGCTACCCGGTGGTCGGGGACGACGGTGACGTGGCGGGCGTGACCGGGGTGCGCGAGCTGCTCGCCTCCGGTCTGGACGAGGGTGTCATCGCCACCATCACGCGCCCGGCGCTGCTGGTGCCCGACTCGGTGCCGCTGCCCGCCGTACTGGACAGGATGCGGGCCGCGAAGGACGACATCGCCTGCGTCATCGACGAGTACGGCGGCCTGGCCGGCGTCATCACGGTGGAGGACCTGGCCGAAGAGCTGGTCGGGGAGCTGGTGGACGAGAACGACCCGGAGCCGGTGGGCGCCGTGCGGCACCCCGACGGCATCTGGGAGATCCCGGGCAGGCTCCGCCTGGACGAAGTGGAGCGCGCGACGGGCGTGGCGCTCCCGGAGAGCGACGATTACGACACCCTCGGCGGCCTGGTGCTGGCCAGGCTGGGCAGGATGCCGAACCCGGGCGACACGGTCGTCGTGCCGGTCACCCCGGACACGGATCCGTTCGAGGACGAGACGGCACAGGAACATCTGGCGGAACTCACGGTCATGTCTCTCAATCGCCGGGTCCCTGAATGGGTACGCGTGACGCCCCTCGCGCACGTGGAGGCGACGTCGCGATGACCATGATCATTATAAGCGTGGCGCTGCTCGCCTTCAACGCGCTCTTCGTGGCCGCGGAGTTCGCCTTCGTCTCCTCACGGCGTCACCGCCTGGAGGAGATGGCCTCGGGCGGCAACCGCATGGTCAGGCTGGCCGCCAGGTCGGCGGCGGGCGGCAGCAGGCAGCTCTCCCTCATGCTGGCCGGCGCCCAGCTCGGCATCACCCTGTGCACGCTGGGCCTGGGCCAGGTCACGGAGCCGGCGATCGAGCACTACCTGGAGCCGGTCTTCGCCGCCATCGGCGTCCCCGAGGCCATGCGCCTGCCGATCGCCCTGACCTTCGCCCTGGCGCTGGTCACGTTTCTGCACATGGTGGTGGGCGAGATGGCGCCCAAGTCCTGGGCGCTGACCCACCCCGAGCGGGCCGCGCTGCTGCTGACCTTCCCGTTCAGGGCCTTCACCACGGTGATGCGCCCGCTGCTGTCATCTCTGAACGCGCTGACGAACGTGATGCTCCGCCTCTTCGGCGTCCAGGCGCGGGACGAACTGGCGACGACGAGGACCCCACGGCAGCTCGCCATGCTGGTCGGCGAGTCCGGCCGGATGGGCCTGCTGGACCGCGAGGAGCACGACCTGCTGACCAGGGCGCTGCGGCTGGACGACGAGGGCATCGAACGCCTGATGGTGCCCATCGACCGGGCCGTCAAGGTCCCGGTGACGGCCACGGCGGCCGAGATCAGGTCCGCCGCTGCGGGCAGCGCCCACCTGAGGCTCCTGGTGGAGGGCCCTCGGGGGGTCGAGGGCGCCCTGCACGCCCGCGACGCCCTGCTGCAGCCCGCCAGCAAGGCCAGTGACCTGGCGCGGCCGCTGCCGAAGCTGGCGTGCGTCACCCAGGTCCCCGAAGCGGTCACGATTCTGCAGGAATCGCGATCCCATCTGGGTCTGGTGACGAATCAGGGGGGTGAGGTCATCGGCATGGTGAGCCTCACCGACCTGGTGGGCGAACTCCTGGACACCAGGGCCGCCTGAACGACGGGGGCGACCGGCACACCGCCGGCCGCCCCCGCCACACACCTAGAACACGTAAAGACAGCGGATCCCACGGCGTGACGTAAATCACGCAAGTCAGGTGAAAGCCATCTGCAACCGGACGGATCTACCGTCTTCCATGCGGAGCGCAGCCGTATCGGCCAGTTGAACAAAAGAAATAGCCCCGGCTCTTGCCAGCCGGGGCTAGTTTCGTCACTGTGGGTCTGCCGATTTTTCATCGGTGGACCCGAGTGGGCGAGGAGGGATTTGAACCCTCACGTCCTTTCGGACACACGGACCTGAACCGTGCGCGTCTGCCGTTCCGCCACCCGCCCTTGTGGGTGCGGAAAGAACATTAGCACGGAACAGCCACTGGTACTGAACCCGGATACGATCGCATAAGACACGGGAGCGGAGGAGCTGGGCGCGGCAGCCGACGGGCGCCTGGCAGGGCCGTGACGTGGGACGAGCGGAAACCGGGCGCCATAAGCGTCTCGGGGCCGCGATCATATGCATGGAGGAAGGGAGGTACCCGGTGGGAGTCCTTCAGCGCTTCGAGCGAAGGCTCGAAGGCTTGGTTGAGGGAGCCTTTGCGCGGGCGTTCAAATCTGACCTTCAACCGGTCGAGGTCGCCAGCGCGGTTCAGCGGGAGATGGATGAGCGTGCGGCGATCGTCGCGCAAGGTCGCACGCTCGTGCCCAACGACTTCGTGGTTGAGCTGTCCACGACCGACAGCGAGCGGCTTGAGGTCTACGCCGACAGCATCAGCCACGAGCTGGCCAACCTCGCCAGGGAGTACGCCAAGGAACAGGGCTACTCCTTCGTGGGACCGGTCCGGGTTCGCTTCGAGACCGCCGGGGACCTGGCTGTGGGACTTTTCCGCATCCGGTCTGGCGTCATCCGCGGCGCGACGGTGGAACAGGACGAGATCCGCCAGCCGGCGAGCGACCTGCCCCCCTCCCGACCCAACGCGTTCAACGGGCGGCCCCGGCTGCTCGTCTCCACCCAGGACGACCCGCAGGGCGACCGCTCCTACGAGCTCACCACTCCGGTGACCTTGCTCGGCAGGGGCACGGACTGCGATCTTCGTCTTGTCGACCCGGGAGTCTCCCGACATCACGCGGAACTCCGCGTCGAGGGCCAGAATGTAGCTCTCGTGGATCTCGGATCGACGAACGGCACTTTTGTCAATGGCCAGCCGGTACGCAGAATCGAGCTCCAGAACGGCACGCGAGTGACGTTGGGGCGCACGACTCTGGTGTTCCGGCGCGATTAGGGGTAGACAGACGGTCCATGTCCGAGCTCACGCTGCTGCTGATCCGGCTCGCTTTCCTGGCGGTGCTGTGGTTCTTCGTCATTGCCGCAGTCGGCGTGATCCGGACTGACTTGTTCGGTTCACGCACGGCTCCCGCGGGCGGTCGCAAGTCGGCCAAACCCGCCAAACCGGTGGCCAAGCCCAAGAGCAAGAAGGGCGAGCCACGCCAGCTCATCGTCACCGGCGGCCCACTCCAAGGCACCACCATCAACCTTACGGAGCAGCCCATCACCATAGGCCGGGCCAATGACGCCACGCTGGTAGTCACCGACGACTACGCTTCCAGCCGGCATGCCCGGCTCTTCCCTCAGGACGGTCAATGGATCGTGGAAGATCTTGGGTCCACCAACGGCACGTATCTCGACCGCTCAAAAGTCACCCGCCCGACCCCGGTGCCGCTCGGTGTTCCGATCCGCGTCGGCAAGACAGTCATTGAATTGCGCAAATGACCATCGCACTCCGCTACGCCGCCCGCTCGGACGTCGGCCTCCTCCGCGAAGGAAACGAGGACTCGGCGTACGCTAGCGGCCGCCTGCTCGCCGTCGCCGACGGCATGGGCGGGCACGCCCACGGCGAGGTGGCGAGTTCCGTCGCCATCGCCGCCATGGCCTCACTCGAAGAGGCCCAACAGGGAGGTGACCTGCTCAACGCCATCGAGGCGGCGGTTCGCAACGCCAACCGCAAGCTGCACGAGATGGTGGGGCGGGATCCCAGCCTCAAAGGCATGGGCACGACTCTGACGGCCATGCTCTGGAACGGCGCCCAGGTCGCCCTGGTGCACGTGGGCGACTCGCGCGCCTACCTGCTCAGGCGCGGGGAGCTCTACCAGATCACGCATGACCACACGTTGGTGCAGCAACTCGTCGACGACGGGCGCATCACGCCGGAAGAGGCGGCCACGCATCCGCAGCGCTCGATCCTGCTGCGCGCGCTCGACGGCAGCGGCGAGGTCGATCCCGACCTCACGCTCCGCGAGGCGCAGGTGGGCGATCGATATCTGCTGTGCTCCGACGGCCTGTCAGGCGTGGTGAGCGCGGAGACGCTGCATGCCACGCTCACCAACATCGACGACCCCGAAGAGGTCGTCCGCCAGCTCATCGACCTGGCGAACCGAGGTGGCGGGCCCGACAACATCACCTGCGTGCTGGCCGACGTGCTGGAGATCACCGATGGGCAGCAGTTGCCCGCCGAGGTCGCCGTCGTAGGCGCCGCCGGCATGAACCGGCTGCACGGTGACTCGCCGGAGACCGTGCCGGGGCAGCCCGGCGCGGTGACCGCACCCCAGCCGGTGCTGGGCGGCGACGACTACGAGGAGCCGGTCGCCCAGGCGACCAAGCGCTCGGGCAGACGTCGTCGGGTGTGGCCCATTCTGGTCACGGTGCTGGGCATCGGCGTCGCCGGTGTCTGCGCCGGCGGTTACTTTGGATACCAGTGGACCCAGGACCAGTTCTACGTCGGTGCCAGAGGCGACGAGGTGGTCGTGTTCCAGGGGATCCAGAAGGAGGTGGGGCCGTTCCAGCTCTTCAAGGTCTCCGAGGCCACGGGCAAGAAGCTCTCCCAGCTCTCCGAGGCCGACCGTGAAGCGATCAAGAGCGGCATCCCCGTCCCGACCGCCGCGGAAGGCGTAACGAGGATCAACGCATTGAAGTTCGCCGAGGAAGAACCGAAGGACACAACCCCCGCCGAGACGACCACGTCCCCCACTCCGAGCGCCACCGCGACCAAGACGAAGCAGCAGCAGTAGATGAGCGAAGTCGCCGTCGAACCCGTCCCGATGCCCGCCAAGCGGCGCGGGGCGCAGTTGTTCATGCTCGCGCTCGCGGTGGGCATCGTCATGCTCGCCTACGCCAACGTGGGCCTGGCGGTGGACGGGAAGATCCCCGCGGGCATGCTGACGTACGGGCTGGGGCTGGGTGGCCTGATGCTGGTCGCCTACGGGGTGCTGGCCAAGTTCGCCCCCTGGGCCGACCCGCTCATCCTGCCGCTGGTGACCCTCATCAACGGCCTGGGCCTGGTGATGATCTACCGACTGGAGACCGGCGGCATGCCGCTGGCCTCCACCTCCAGCCAGATCATGTGGACGGCCGTCGGGGTGGTGATGTTCACGATCACCCTCATCGTGCTGCGTGACCATCGCGCGCTGCAACGGCTCACCTACACCGCGGGCGCCGTCGGCCTGGTGCTGCTCGCGCTGCCCGCGGTGCTGCCCGCGAGCATCAGCGAGGTCCAGGGCGCCAAGATCTGGATCCGCTTCGGCAACTTCGCCTCCATCCAGCCCGGTGAGTTCGCCAAGCTGCTGCTGGTGGTCTTCTTCGCCGGCTACCTGGTGGCCAAGCGCGACGTGCTCGCGCTGGCCGGGCGGCGGTTGCTGTTCATCGACCTGCCCAGGGCCAGGGACCTCGGCCCTGTCCTGGCCACCTGGGTGCTCAGCCTGCTCGTGCTGGTCTTCGAGAAGGACCTCGGGACCTCGCTGCTGCTCTTCGGCACGTTCATCGCGATGTTGTACATCGCCACCCAGCGCACGTCGTGGGTGCTGATCGGCGTGCTGCTGTTCGTCGGCGGCGCGTACCTGGCCGGGCTGGCCTTCGACCACGTCGGCGCCCGCTTCGACGCCTGGCTCGACCCGACCAACCCGGTCTACTACGGCAACGCCGACATCTGCCAGCAGGACCCGCCGGGCGACCCGATGTGCAGCAAGAGCTTCCAGATCATGCAGGGGCTGTTCGGGTTCGGCGCGGGCGGCATCCTCGGCACGGGCCTGGGCCTGGGCAATCCCGACCTGATCCCGCTGTCGTTCTCCGACTTCATCTTCGCCGCGACCGGCGAGGAGCTGGGCCTGACCGGCCTGATGGCCCTGCTCATGGTCTACGCGCTGCTGGTGCAGCGGGGCCTGCGCACCGGCCTGGCGGCCCGCGACCCGTTCTCCAAGTTGCTGGCGGGCGGCCTGTCGTTCATCCTGGCCTGGCAGGTCTTCATCATCGTCGGCGGTGTGACGAACCTCATCCCGCTGACCGGCCTGGTCACCCCATTCATGTCCCAGGGCGGCTCGGCGCTGCTGGCTAACTGGATCCTTATCGCACTCTTGGTACGCATGTCTGATGCGGCACGGCGGCCTCCGCCCCAAGCGATCCAGAACGAAGGAATGACACAGGTGTTCCAGCGATGAACCGAACTCTGAAGCGCGCGGCCGTGGCCTGTCTGGCCATGTTCGCGCTGCTGATGGTCAACGTGAACATCCTGCAGGCCGTCCGAGCCGACGGGCTGCAGGACGACGCGCGCAACCGGCGCAACTTCTTCGAGCGCTACGCCATCGAGCGTGGCCGCATCACGGCCGGCGGCAAGGTGCTGGCCCAGTCCGTGGAGACCCAGGACAAGGACTTCAGGTTCATCAGGAAGTACCCCGACGCCAAGCTGTACGCCCACGTCACCGGCTTCTTCTCACCCGAGAGCGCCGAGGCGATCGAGGCCAGCGAGAACTCCCTGCTCGACGGCTCCAGCGCCGACATGCTGCTGCGACGCAGCATCGACCTGTTCACCGGCGAGCCCACCAAGGGCGCCAGCGTCGACCTGACGATCAACCCCAAGGCGCAGAAGGCCGCCTACGACGCGTTGCGGCAGAGCGGCAAGCGCGGGGCCGTGGTCGCGCTCGACCCGAAGACGGGCGGCATCCTGGCGATGGTCTCGCTGCCCACCTACGACCCGACGGAGCTGTCGGGCACCGACAAGAGCAAGGTCTTCTCGCGCTACGACGAACTGGCCAAGGAGAAGAGCCAGCCGCTGCTCAACAGGGTCGTCGCGCAGACCTACCCGCCCGGTTCGACGTTCAAGGTCGTGACCATGGCCGCGTACCTGGAGGAGGACTCCTCGCGCGGCCCGCAGACCAGTGTGGAGGCGCCGCAGAACCTGCCGCTGCCCGGCACGACCATCAGCCTGCCCAACTACGGCGGCTCGGCCTGCGGCAGCGGCCAGGTGACGCTGGTCTTCGCGCTGGAGAAGTCCTGCAACACGCCCTTCGGCTCGATGGGCATGGAGCTGGGCTACGGCGCCATGAACGAGCAGACCGAAAAGTTCGGCATGGGCAAGCCGCTCGCCGTGCCGATGAGCGTGGCGCAGAGCGACTTCGGGCCGGAGGAGGACAAGGCCGCCCTGGCCATGGCCTCCATCGGGCAGCGCAGCAACCGGATGACGCCGCTGCAGATGGCGATGATCGCGGCGGGCATCGCCAATGACGGCGCGGTGATGAAGCCGTACCTGGTCAACAAGGTCACCGACGCCAAGGGTGACACGATCAAGGAGGCCGACCAGCAGGAGTTCTCGCAGGCGGTCAGCTCGGAGACGGCGGCCAAGCTGCGCGAGATGATGGTCAGCGTCGTCCAGAACGGCACCGCGAACCTTGCTCAGGTTCCCGGCGTCCAAGTAGGAGGTAAGACAGGCACTGCGGAGACCGCCGACGGGCAGCCGCCGCACGCCTGGTTCATCTCCTTCGCACCCGCCGAGGACCCGAAGGTGGCCCTGGCGGTCATCGTCGAGTCCGGCGCGGCCAAGGTCGGGGCGGAGGCAACCGGCGGTCATACCGCCGCGCCGATCGCAAAGGCTGTGCTGGAGGCGGTGCTGAACAAGTGAGTGACGGTAACCTGACGGGTCATGCGGCTCCGTAACCGCTATCTCCTGCTCTCCCGCATCGCCGCAGGCGGTATGGGAGAGGTCTGGCGTGCCCGCGACGAGCTTCTCGGTCGCGAGGTGGCGGTCAAGATCCTGCGTAGCCACATCTACGCCGATCCCACCTTCCGCGAGCGTTTCCGCAACGAGGCGCGGCTCACCGCCGCACTGGCGGACCCCGGCGTGGCCCAGATCTTCGACTACGGCGAGCAGGAGCAGTTGGCCTACCTCGTCATGGAACTGGTGCACGGCGAGCCGCTGTCGGCCATCCTGGCGCGCAACGGCGCCATCGGGCCCGAGGTGGCGCTCGACGTGGTGCACCAGACGGCCAAGGCGCTGCACGCGGCCCACTCCGCCGGGATCATCCACCGCGACATCAAGCCCGGCAACCTGATGGTCACCCCCGAGGGGACCATCAAGGTGACCGACTTCGGCATCGCGCGCGCCCTGGAGGCGGCGCCGGTGACGCAGACCGGCACCGTACTGGGCACGGCCCAGTACGTCAGTCCCGAGCAGGCGCAGGGCTTCTCGCTCACGCCGTCCACTGACCTGTACTCGCTGGGCGTGGTGGCCTACGAGTGCCTGGCGGGGCACACGCCGTTCCGCGGGGACAACCAGGTGGCGATCGCGCTGCTGCACCTCAACGAGCGGCCGCCGGCGCTCGGCGCGGACGTTCCCGCGCCGGTGCGTGAGCTGGTCATGGCGCTGCTGGCCAAGGAGCCCGAGCAGCGTCCCGCCACGGCGCTTGAGGTGGCCGACCGGGCCTACGTGTTGCGCGAGTCGCTGGCCGGCGCCGAGGACGGCGCGGAGCTGAGCATGCTCACCGATCCCGGAGGCTTCCGGGTACGCGAGCCAGGCTCCACTTACGGGGGCTCCGGCGGCTCCGGCGCTCCGGGGGGCACCGGCGCTTCCGGCGTACATCCGGCTTCCGGCGTACATCCGGCTTCGGGAGGCTCCGGCGTGCACCGGCCGGTCTCCGATCCCGAAGGTTTTCTCGCTCGTCAGCCTGCTCCCGACCCTCGCGACCTTCGCGGGCGCGGGCCGGTCGGCGAGGACGACCTGGAGACCGACCACCTCGACCCCGCCACGACGCTGCAGCAGCGGCCCGGAGGCGGGCGCAGGCGGAACGCCAGGACGTTGGCCCTGGTCGCGGCGGCGGGATGTGTGGCGGCGGTGGGACTCACCGCGGTCTCGCTCGCCAACCGGGAGCCGCCCAGGCCGCCCGAGGTGGCAGAACCGTCGCAGACGGCGACGCAGACGGCCGAGCGCACGCCCGTCCAGAAACCCAAGAAGACCAAGACTCCGACGCGGCGGCCGTCGATGGTTCCGGTGAAGTCGCCGAGGCCGATACCCTCGCGGTCGGCTACGGTAAGCAAGTCGGCTACTCCCACCAAGAAGCCGTCACCGAAACCGACTCCGACCACCCCAAGCCCGACGCCCACTCCGACACCGACGACGCCCACCACTACCCCGACAACTCCGACACCCACCGCCTCGCCGGACCCGGGTGATACAAACCCGCCCAAGGAGGAGACGTGATGCGCCATGGGGTCGATGATGGACACCGGCGGCCCCCCGAGCAGGCCGGTACCCAAGATGAACGGTAAGGGACAGTGCAGGAAATGACTCAGCCTCGGCTACTCGGAGGTCGCTACGAGCTCGACGGTGTCGTCGGGCGCGGCGGCATGGCCGAGGTGTATCGCGCCCGAGACATCCGGCTGGACCGCATAGTCGCGATCAAGACCCTCCGCTCCGACCTCGCGCGCGATCACACCTTCCAGGCCCGGTTCCGCCGTGAGGCGCAATCGGCGGCCTCCCTGAACCATCCGGCCGTCGTCGCGGTGTACGACACCGGTGAAGACGGCGCGGAGAACACTCCGGTGCCGTACATCGTGATGGAGTACGTCGACGGCAAGACACTGCGCGACCTGCTGCGTCAGGATCGGCGTCTGCTGCCCGAGCGTGCCACGGAGCTGGTCGACGGCATTTTGCGCGCGCTGGACTACAGCCACCGCGGCGGCATCGTGCACCGCGACATCAAGCCGGCCAACGTGATGATCACGCGTGCGGGCGACGTCAAGGTCATGGACTTCGGCATCGCGCGCGCGATGGCGGACAACGCGGCCACGATGACGCAGACGGCCCAGGTGATCGGCACCGCCCAGTACCTGTCGCCCGAGCAGGCCCGCGGCGAGCGGGTGGACGCGCGCAGCGACATCTACTCCACCGGCTGCCTGATGTACGAGCTGCTGACCGGTCAGCCGCCGTTCACCGGCGACTCGCCCGTCGCGATCGCCTACCAGCACGTCCGCGAGGACCCCATCCCGCCCTCGCAGATCGATCCCGAGATCCCGCAGTGGGCCGACGCGATCGTGCTCAAGGCGATGGCCAAGGACCCCGCTCACCGCTACCAGAACGCCAGCGAGATGCGGGCCGACATCCAGCGTGCGATGTCCGGCATGCCGGTCGACGCCCAGACGATGGCGATGCAGCAGGGCAACTACGGCCAGGGCACGCGCATGATGACCGCGACCCAGTCGGCCCAGGGCCCGGCCACGCAGCGCAGCGGCGCGATCCCGCCGTACGAGTACGACGAGGACAGTGGTGGCCGCGGCGGCCGGCGAAGGGCGCAGAGCGGCGGCAACGGCGTCAAGACCGCGCTGTGGATCATCATCCCGCTGCTGATCATCGGCGCGTTCATCACGATCGGCTACGTGGTGTTCAGCGGCTCGGGCACGCCGGCCGAGACCCAGGTGATGATCCCGTCCCTCGCCTCGCAGGAGGACGACTACGCCAAGGCGGAGCTGGAGAAGCTCGAGCTTGAGGTCCAGGTCGTGCAGGAGTTCAGCGCCGACGTCGAGAAGGGCGCCGTGATCGGGACGGACCCGAAGGAAGGCACCAAGGTCGACAAGGGCACCCCGGTCAAGCTCATCGTGTCCAAGGGCACCGAGAAGATCAAGGTTCCCGCCGGTCTCGTCGGGTCCAAGCAGGACGAGGCCGAGAGGCTCCTGGAAGAGGCCGGCCTGCGCGCGGTCATCCAGACCAGGAACTCGACCAGGCCGCAGGGCACGGTCATCTCCACCGAGCCCAAGCCCGGCGCGGCGGTCGAGAAGGGCGGCACGGTCACCCTCTTCGTGCCCAAGGAGCTCGGCGAGGTGCCGAGCGTGGTCGGGCTCACGCAGGAGGACGCCACCGCGCAGATCAAGGGCGCGGGCTTCAAGGTCAAGGTCGTCGAGCAGCCCGACGCGCAGCCCCAGGGCACCGTGGTGCAGCAGAACCCGGGCGAGGGGCAGAAGCTGGCGGCGAACACGACGATCACCATCGTGGTGTCCTCCGGACCGGAGGACACGGCTCCGCCGCCCACCACCGATGTCCCGACGGACGACTTCCCGACGGACGAGCAGCCGACCGACGACTTCCCGACCGACGAGGAACCGCCGGGCGACGGCGGCGACAACCCGATCGGCGAGGAGGAGGGCCTCGGCGGCAGCATCGGCGGCTGAGGTTCACGGTTCATCGGCGGCTGAGGTTCGCGGTTTGCAGGCGTGCGAAGGGCCGCCCGTCCCGGAGAGGGGATGGGCGGCCCTTTCGCCTGTACGGATGCGTCAGCCACCCTCGGGCGGACATGAGAACGCCCCCGCCGCTCGGGGGCAACGGCGGGGACGCTCACTTGTACGTCGCTCTGCGCGAGACATTTGTTACACGATTCTCCGCAACCAATTTCTCAGCAGCCGGTGACCGTGCTCCGACAACACGGACTCGGGATGGAACTGGATGCCCTCTATGGGCGCCGTACGGTGCCGCAGGCCCATGATGACCCCGTCCGGCGTGCGGGCGCTCACGTCGAGCTCCTCAGGCACCGTCTCGGGCCGCACGGCCAGCGAGTGGTAGCGGGTCATCCGCACGGGCGACGGCAGGTCCTCGAACACGCCCTCGCCGTCGTGCGTGACCTCACTGGTCCGGCCGTGCAGCAACTCGGGCGCGCGGGCCACCGTGGCTCCGTAGGCCACGGCGATGGCCTGGTGGCCGAGGCAGACGCCGAGCAGCGGCAGGCCGGTCCCGGCCGCGTGGTGGACCAGGGGGACGCTCACGCCGGCCGCCTCGGGGGTGCCGGGGCCGGGGCTGATGAGCACGCCGTCGAAGCCGTCGGCGTCGTGCGCGCGTACGTCGTCGCGCGACCGCACGTCGCAGTCGGCGCCCAGCTCGCGCAGGTACTGCACGATGGTGTGGACAAAGCTGTCGTGGTTGTCCACGACCAGCACCCGGCTCATTTTCTGACGGTCACCTCGTCCAGTGTCACCGTGGGCTCAAGAAGGGGAAAGACGACATACCAGAGTACGGCCACCGTCCCGAGGAGCAGCAAGGCGGCCGTCAGCGCCCTGGTGGACCGGCGGCCGCCGGGCAGGTTGCGCCAGAGCCAGGCGTACATGTCACTCCTTGCGGGGTTCTGTCTGCTTGAGCACGCCGTAGACGATGAGCCGCTCGGCGGCCGAGTACTCGGGGTGGCAGGTGGACAGCGTGATGAAGGCGCGAATGGGGCGGATGTCGGGCTTGCCGGGCACCGGGGCCAGCACGTCGATCTCGTCGGGCCGCACGATGTCCTGTGAGGTCACGCGGTAGGTGTAGCGGGCCTCGCGGGCCTCGACGATGATCTCGTCGTCGCGTTCGAGCTCGTCGATCTCGTTGAACGGGGCCGCGTACGTGGTGCGGTGTCCCGACAACACGAAGTTGCCGATCTTGCCGGGCATGGCGCTGTCGGGGTAGTGCCCGGGGCCCTTCTTGAGCTGTTCGGCCTGCACGCCCTCGACCACGGCGTACTGGTAGTCGCGGCCCAGCTTCGGGATGCGCAGCAGGGCCAGGGCCCTGCCGAGCTCTATCCCGTCGAGCCCTTCGCCGGTTCTGTCCTTCTCCAGTTCGCGCTGGAGCAGCAGTTGCTGGCTCTGGGTGTAGGCGCCGGTGCCCCAGAGCAGATAGGCGCAGAACAGCATGAGGATCAGGCCCGCGGTGATGCTGATCTCCCCGACGGCCCGGAGCGTGGCCCGCATGCGGTCAGCGTATTCGGCGATGAGGCGGCCCCTGGGGATCGCCATGTCGTGCGCGTGGCGACTATCCTGGGGCACGCTTCAACTACGCTTAACGAAGAGCCTGTGGACGATCCGGAAGCCCAGGCCCTCAGCAGGAGTTATCCAGTGCCCAAGCCCAAGGCTCGCAAGAAGGCGGTTTACACCCCGCCGCAGAGGTCCCAGCAGATCAAGGTCAGCCCGCGCTGGCTGGCACCGACGATGGTCATCGCCTGGATCGTCGGCATCCTGTGGATCGCGATCTATTACGTCGCACCGCAGGCGCCGTTCTTCCGCGATCTCCAGAACTGGAATCTGCTGATCGGGTTTGTTTTCCTCATCTTCGGTGTGGTGCTTTCCACCCGCTGGCGTTAGTTCTTTCCACAGTCTTTTCCACAGGCTGGGGAAGGCCTTCGGCCACTAGGGGAAGGCTTTCGGCCACTGGGGGAAGGCCTGCGGCGGCTGGGGAAGGCTTGCGGCGGCTGAGGAAGGCTGGGGAAGGCGGTCGGGCCACCGGGGGAAGACCGCCTTGCCAGGGGCGTCAGGCCGCGATGGCGACGATGGTCGAGACCCTGACCACCACGAGGATGGCCATCAAGGCCAGCGCTCCCCCGATCGCCAGCACCTGCCACAGAGTCCTGTTGCTCTTGGGGGCGTAGGCCAACGCCCCCGCCAGCAGCGATCCCGTGACGAGGCCGCCGATGTGGCCGGTCCAGCTGATGTTCGCGACCAGGAACGTGATCGCCAGGTTGAGCGCGATGATCACGGCGATGCCGCGTACGTCCATGTTGAGCCGGCGGCCCACCACGAACACCGCGCCGAACAGGCCGAAGATGGCCCCCGATGCGCCGACCGTGGGCTGGCCGAGCGGGTCGAGCCACAGGCCGAGCACCGAGCCGCCGAGCGCGCTGATCAGGTAGAGCGCGATGTAGCGGACATGGCCGAACGCGCGCTCCAGGTAAGGGCCGATCATGAACAGCGCCCAGCAGTTGAACAGGATGTGGAAAACTCCGCCGTGTACGAAGGCGGCGGAGATCAGGCGGTAGTACTCGTCGCCCAGCGCGACGCCGGCGGGCCACATGGCCAGCGCGCCCGTGACCGTGGTGCCCGTGAGGTACTGGGCGCCGAAGACCAGCACGTTGATGGCCAGAATGGCGTACGTGACGAACGGCGTGCGTACGACGTTGCCGCCGAACGTCGACTTGGCCTGGCGGAAACCCTTGTTGCCCTCGGCCACGCACTCGGGGCACTGGAAGCCCACGGCGGCGTCGCGCATGCAGTCGGGGCAGATGGGACGCTCGCAGCGCTGGCAGCGTACCCAGGTTTCCCTGTCGGGGTGCCGGTAGCACGTGGGCACCTCGGCGGGTTGCTCTGGGTGCGGGGGCGGGCTGGGCGGCTGGCTGGTCATGACCGAAAGCCTATGGCTTGTCTGGGCATGCCGCGTGGCCCCGCCGGACCTGTCCGAAGGCGTGACGGGTGCCTGAGACGGACCTGTCCGAAGGCGTGACGGGTGCCTGAGACGGACCTGTCCGAAGGCGGGACGAGGTGTCCGAGACGACGTCCGGCCGCGCTCACGGCGACCGACCTGTGCGAAGGCGTAACGGGACGTCTGGCCGCTCACGGTGGCCGACCGCCGGGGCTCCCCCGCCGTACCCATGTGTGGTGGGTGCGGCGGGGGGAGAGCCGCTCGGGTCAGGCGGGGACGCGCTCGATGGTGACCGACTCCACGACGACGTCCTCCATCGGACGGTCGCGGCGGTCGGTGCGGGTCTTGCCGATGGCGTCCACGACCTCCTGGCCCTCGATGACCTCACCGAAGATGGTGTGCTTGCGGTTGAGGTGCGGGGTCGGGACGACCGTGATGAAGAACTGCGAGCCGTTGGTGCCCTTGCCGAAACGGATCCCGGCGTTGGCCATGGCCAGCAGGTAGGGGCGGTCGAAGACGAGTTCGGGGTGGATCTCGTCGTCGAACTCGTAGCCGGGGCCGCCGATGCCCTGGCCGAGCGGGTCGCCGCCTTGGATCATGAAGCCGGAGATCACCCGGTGGAAGATCGTGCCGTCGTAGTAGCGGGCCTTGCTCTTCTCACCGGTGCCCGGGTGCGTCCATTCGCGGGAGCCTTCGGCGAGCTCCACGAAGTTCTTCACCGTCTTCGGAGCCTTGGTGGGGAAGAGTTCTACCTTGATATTGCCGTGGTTGGTCTTCAGGTTTGCGATCAGCTTCTCAGCCACGAGAGCGCTGCCCCCTCTATGCACAAGGTTGGTTTTGTGGTGTTTTGAGGACTATGGCCGTTCGGCCATCTGAGCCATCCTCCCACGGACGGCCATGATTGAGCCGTCTTGTCCAGGGCAGGTCAGGCTCGGGGCCCCGAACGACAGGGGAGGTTGTTGTGTCCCTGAGAATGAGGAAACGCCACGTGGCCATCGAAGTGCCCGCCACGTGGATGGGCCGCATGAAGGCCCAGGCCATGCGAACCGGCCAGCGAATGCAGCCCATGGCCGACCAGGCCAAGGTTGCCGCCGCTCACCGCATCGAGGACGCCCGATACTGGGCTGCGCCTCGGTTGGAGTCCGCGGCACACGGGTTCGAGGACCAGGTGGCACCCAAGGTCAGCTCAATGCTGACCGCGGCCGCCAGGAAGATCGATCCCAAACCGTCGCATTCGCGGCGGTGGCCGGTGCTCGTACTGCTGACCGGCCTGGCGGTCGGAACGATCGGTTACATGTTCTACCGCCGCAACGCCGAGCAGTGGACCGAGCACATGAAGGACTCCGCGTCCGATGCCTCGCGATGGGTCAACGAGAAGGCGGACAGGACTTCGGAGACCGCGGACCGGATGGCGGCCAACGTGTCGAACAAGGCGGATGAGGCATCTCGTAGGATGTCGTGATTTCGCTGGCAGCGCGCCCCCGCATCTCCTGCGGGGGCGCGCTTCCGCTGTCCGGGCCGGGTGCTGTCCGGGCCGGGCGCTTGTCCGGCTCAGGCGGTGCCCGGCTCAGGCGGTGCCCGGGCCAGGCGGTGCCCGGGGCAGGCGGTGCCCGGGGCAGGCGGTGCCCGGGGCAGGCGGTGCCCGGGGCAGGCGGTGCCCGGGGCAGGCGGTGTCCGGGGAGCCGTTGACGTACAACCAAGCGCTTGTTAGAAACGCGAGCATGGCGCTGTCACCCCTCGACGACTACCCCGTGCACCAGGCCGCCCAGGTCATGCGGCACGTGACCACGGGAGACCGCAACTTCTACGACCGCTACTACTTCAACTGCCACGCCGCCTCGGATGAGCTCATGCTGATCGTCGGGCTCGGGCAGTACCCCAACCTGGGCGTCACCGACGCCTTCGCCTGCCTGCGGACGCCGGAGCTGCACCGCGTCGTCCGGGCCTCGCGCGAGCTGGGCGACGACCGGATGGACACCACGATCGGGCCCTTCAGGGTCGAGGTCATCGAAGGGCTCAAGCGGCTGCGCGTGGTGCTGAAGCCGAACGAGCACGGCCTGTCCTTCGACCTCCTGTGGGAGGGGACGATCCCGGCCGTGCTGGAGCCACGGCACTTCCTGCGGTGGCAGGAGCGGGTGATGTTCGACTCGGTACGGATGGCGCAGACCGGGCGATGGACCGGAGACATCAGGCTCGGCGAGACTGAGATATCCGTCACACCCGACCGCTGGATGGGCACCAGGGACCGCTCCTGGGGCATCAGGCCGGTCGGCGAGTCCGAGCCGCCCGGGATCCAGGTCAAGAACCCCGGGACGTTCTACTGGCTCTACGCGCCGATGCGCTTCGACGACCACGCGATCCTCTGCATCGTCCAGGAGGACGAGCGGGGCCGCAGGGTGCTGGAGGAGGCCGTCCGCGTGTGGCCCGACGGTCGGGAGGAGGAGTACCTCGGCAGACCGGAGTACCGGCCGGTCTACGCCCCCGGCACTCGCGACGTCGTCGAGGCCACGATCGCGTTCTCGCCGCCCGGCGGCAAACCGTTCGACGTGCGCTGCACCCCCCTGCTGCCGGTGCACCTCATGGTCGGCACCGGCTATGGCCTGGAGCAGGAGTGGCGCCACGGCATGTACCAGGGCGAGCGGCCCGTGGTGCAGGGCGTGACCTATCGGCTGCCCGACGACGCCGCCAGGATGTGGGGCCTGGTGGACGCCGTCGGGCGCTTCGAGTACGACGGGCTCGTCGGCCACGGCCTCTTCGAGTACTGGGCGCTCGGGCCGCACCCGTCGTTCACGGACTGACTACTTGACCGGCTCGCAGGTCACCTTGACGGTCTTGGACGGGTCCACGCCCGAGGGCAGGGCCTTGCCGGGCTCGGCGGGCAGCGCGGGAACGACCTTCTGCAGCTCGCCCGACTCCTTGGCCTTCTCGATCTCCTCGGGGGTGAGCTTCCTGACCTGGATGCTCCCGTCGGGGCCCTTCGCGATCGCCACGCCGCCCTCGGGCAGCTTCACGGCCTCGCCGGCCTTCGCGGGCTCGGCCTTCTCGAAGTCCTTGATCTGCTCCGGCGTGAGCTTCACGCCCTCCGCGTCCGAGGGGATCGCCTTCCTGATCTCGCCCTCGGCGCCCTCGGCGATCCCGCCGCCGATCCGCTTCACCTTGCCGTCAGGCCCGACCACGACGCCCTCCTTGACGGGCAGCGCCTTGGACATCTCGACCGTCTTGCCGTCGCTCGTCTTGCAGATCACCTTCGAGCCGGCGGTGGGGGTGGGCTCGTTGGCCATGGCGGAGCCGGTGAGGCCCGCGAGGGCGAAAACGGCGACTCCACCGAGCACCGCGAGACGTCGCTTGATCATGTGTTCTCCTCAACTGGGGAAACTGGGAAACGATCGGACGACTCCGAGGATGGCGGGCCGTACCTGAAGTGATCCTGAAGAGGGCCTAAATGATCTTCAGGTTGGCTTTAGGTGATCTGAGGCACTCTGGACGGTGTGCGAGTGCTACTGGTGGAGGACGAGGAGCGGCTGGCCGACCTGGTCAAGGGTGGGCTGGCGGGCGAGGGTTTCGCGGTGGACGTGGCCCACGACGGGCGCGACGGGTTGTGGATGGCCACCGAGAACAGCTACGACGTGATCGTTCTGGACGTGATGCTGCCCAGGCTGAACGGCTACGCGGTCTGCTCCAGGTTGCGCGAGGCGGGCGACTGGACGCCGATCATGATGCTCACGGCCAAGGACGGCGTCTACGACGAGGCCGAGGCGCTGGACAACGGGGCCGACGACTACCTGGCCAAACCATTCTCCTACGTCGTGCTGCTGGCCAGGCTGCGGGCGCTGATGCGGCGGGGCGGGCGCGAGCGGCCGGTGTCGATCACCGTCGGAGACCTCGTGATCGACCCGGCCGGGCTGCGCTGCCGCAGGGGCGAGACCGACATCGCGCTGACCCCGAAGGAGTTCGCGGTGCTGCACGCGCTCGCGCGCCGGCCCGGCGAGGTGGTCTCCAAGGGAGAACTGCTGGCCCAGGCGTGGGACTTCTCCTACGACGGTGACCCGAACATCGTCGAGGTCTACATCAGCGCCCTGCGCCGCAAGATCGACGGCCCCTTCGGCAAGACGACGCTCATGACGGTGCGCGGGGCCGGTTACCGGCTGGAGGCGGCGTGAAGCGAATCGGCGGCGTGAAACGGATCGGCATGAAGCGGATCGGCGTGAAGCGGATCGGCGTGAAGCGGATCGACGTGATGGCGGGGCTCTCCTCGGTGCGGCTGCGGGCGACTGCGGCGGCCACGCTCGTGGTGGCGCTGGCCCTGGGGGCGGCGGCCCTCATCCTGGTGGCCGCGTTGCGCGGCACGCTGGTGAGCAACGCCGACGCGGAGGCGTCCAGGAAGGCCTCGGCGGCGGTGCCGTACGCGCAGACGCTGGAACTCGCCCGCGCCACCGAGGTGCCCGAGAAGAGCGATGCCACGAAGGGGACGGAGAAGTTCAGGCCGACCGAGCCCGTCCAGGGCGAGCTGAAGGCGGTCAAGCCGGCCGAGACCATCATCGGGGGCGAGACCGTCGTGCCGCAGAAGACCCAGCCGGGCCCGGCGCGCGCCGTCAAGGACATGGAAGGTGAGGTGCACCTGGTCGACGGCACGGTGGCCAGGCTCGCCGACCCCGACCTCCTGCTGACCAAGCAGACGAACGCGGTGGCGGCCGTGGACTGGGCGGAGCCGGGCGAGTACGCGGTCGCCGGCGTCCAGGTGGCGCTCAAAAACGGCACCGCCATGGTGTGGTCCAGGGTCCCGCTGGACGGCGTGCGGGAGGCGCTGAACACGGTGAACAGGGCGCTGCTGCCCGGCGTGCCCGCCCTGCTGCTCCTGGTGGCGGGGGTGACGTGGGTCTCGGTGGGCCGCGCGCTCGGCCCGGTGGCCGCGATCAGGAGCAAGATGGCCGACATCACGGCCCGCGACCTGGGCAGCCGGGTGCCCGTGCCACGCTCCAAGGACGAGATCGCCGCGCTGGCGACCACGGTGAACGGCACGCTCGACCGGCTGGAGACGGCCGTGGACCGGCACAAACGGTTCGTCGCCGACGCCGCGCACGAGTTGCGCAGCCCCATCGCGACCCTGCGGGCCCGGATGGAGCTGGCCGAGCCCAGCGAGCTGACCAAGGAGGCCCTGGCCGACATCGAACGCCTGCAGTCCCTGGCCGCCGACCTGCTCATGCTGGCCAAGCTGGACGCGGGCGAGCCGCTGCGCGCCGCCGAACTGGACCTGGGGCAGGTGGCCGCCGAGGCGGCGCTGCGCGCCAGGCGGCGTCCCGAGGTGCGGGTGGAGCTGGACATCGAGCCGGACGTGGTGCTGCAGGGATCGAGCGCGCACCTCGACCGCCTGGTGACGAACCTGGCCGACAACGCCGTACGGCACGCCGCCTCGACCGTACGGGTCCGGGTGGCCGTCGAGGGCTCCGAGGCCGTGCTGGAGGTCCACGACGACGGCCCGGGGATTCCGGTCGATCAGCGGGAGGCCGTGTTCGACCGCTTCACCCGGCTGGACGAGGCCCGTGCGAGGGACGCGGGCGGCGCGGGGCTGGGGTTGCCGATCGCGCGCGACATCGCGCTCCTGCACAAGGGGTCACTCGTGTACACCGACGCCGGGTTCGTCGCCCGGTTTCCGCTGTGGGAGGGCTAGCACGTAGTTCGTGCTGCGTCTGGTGATCGTGAAGCCGGCCCGCTCGTACACGCCGACCGCTCCCGTGGGATTGTCGGGATCGACCGTCAGGGCCGCCCGCTCGTACCCCTGGCGGGCGAACGTGGCCAGGGCGTGCGCCATCAGCGCGCCCGCCACGCCCCTGCCGCGCCACTCCTTGAGCGTGCCGACGATGAGGATCTTCGCCTGACGCGGGTCGTAGGAGTGTGTCGTCAGCAGGCCCACGGGCCTGTTCTCCTCCGACAGCACCACGAACGAGGAGTCGGGGCGGAAGTTCCGCGAGCCGGTGGTGTGCGCCGCCCAGCTCTCCCTGGTGTGCGGGACCGAGCCCCAGTGGTCGCGGAACGACTCGTTGCGCACGTGACGGGCTCCGTCGTTCAGTTCGGGCGTCCAGGTGACGATCGACATCCCCTCGGGCGTCCGGTGCACGGGCAGGTCGCCCCGCAGGCTCCGCTCCATGACGGCGAACGAGCGCGCCGGGACGAACCCGGCGGCTCGGGCCAGCGCGCCGACGCCCGGATTGCCGTCGTACGCACCCAGATGCACCTCCACGGGGACACCGGGGAACGCCTTCTCACCGAGCCCCGGCGCCACCCCGACGGCCCAGTCCACGATGCGCCGGCCGTGCCCGCGCCTGCGGTGGGCGGGGTGCACGCCGCCCCACAGGCGCATGACGTGCACCCCGCTGTCCGCGGACTGCCTGGCCGGCAGGTAGCCGAAGGCCACGATCCGGTCGCCGTCCCTGGCCGCGAGCGTGCCGCCGGCCAGGTCGATCAGCTGGCCGGCCAGGTGCTCCGCCATGTCGTCGGCGTTGTGGATCTCGCCGGCGCGGTCCTCGGCCTCCACCTCGGCCCAGAGGTCGGCCAGCGGCCGGGCGTCCTGACGGGTGAGTGGTCCCCACTGCATGGGGACAGCCTAGATCGGCTCAATTCAGACGGGTGGCGCAACCCAGGCGGGTCCCGATCGCGGACAGACCGTCCGCGAACGCCTGCCGGGTCTGCTCGGCGAACCCGATGAAGAACCGGTTCGCCAGTGGCACGCCCCAGCGCAGCCACTCGGCCACGTTGTAGACCCGGTGGACCACGCGCGCCCCCTCGGGGTGCGGCAGGACGGACCACTCGCCGCGGTACCACCAGCCGCCCTGGTAGGCGACGGTGTGCTCGCCGAACTCGGTCTTCACCTCATACTGCGGGCGGTTGTCCAGCAGGGCCCGCCACACCTGCTCCACCGGCGCGGCCACCACTCCGGAGACCTCTGTGATCAGTTTCTTCCTGGCCATGGCACAGCTCCTCGGCGTCGCGCTATATTGCAAAATGCAATATACGTGGGCACGGCTTGCCTGTCGAGCGGCTTCGGGTGGGGTCAGGCGTCGAGCTGCAGGAACGCGCGTGCGATGGCCTGCCTGCAGACGTCCTCCGGGTAGGGGAAGAGCTCGATCACGTCGCGCAGCCCCTCCACGTGGGCCCGCTTGGCCAGGTCGGCCACCAGGACCAGCTCGGCCTGCTGCGCCTGCGCGTAGGCCCGGTCCACGACCGCGCCGTGCCCCGGCACGATCACCCGCTCGGGCATCTCCGCCAGCATGCGGGCGACGGTGGCGGGCCAGTCCAGCGGGTAGGAGTCGCTGAACGCCGGCGGCGCCCCCTCCTCCACCAGGTCACCGGCGAACACCACGCCCGCGTCCGGCACGTGCGCCACCACGTCGTTGCTGCTGTGGCCGAGCCCGAAGTGCCGCAAGTGCACGATGCGCCCGCCGATGTCCAGGCTGGCGGCGGTGGTGAAGGTGTGGTCGGGTGGCACGATCGCCACCTCCTCCAGTTCCTCACGCCGCTCGGGGAGTTGCTCGATCAGGCCGGCTCGCTGCTGTTCGCCGAACGTCTCGATCTCCTCCGCGCATCTGGCGTGACCCCAGATCTCCGCACCGCCGAAGAGCGCGTTGCCGAAGTAGTGATCGAAGTGGGAATGGCTGTTGACGACCGTCCACGGGAAGGCGGTGACCCGCCTGATCGCCGCGACCAGGTCCGCACCCTCCCTGTGCGAGGCGCGCGTGTCGAGCACCAGGCAGTGCCCGTCGCCCACGATCAGACCGATGTTCAGGTCGTACGACCGATGACGCCGGACGTAGACCCGGTCACCGACCTCCTGCCACTGCTCGTTCATGGAACTGAACCCTACTTTTAGGATCGTTACATGGCATATGACTTCCAGGTCGTCATCGACGCCGCCGGCCCGCACGCGCTGGCCGAGTGGTGGGCCGACGCGCTCGGCTGGCAGGTGGAGCCGCAGGACGAGGCGTTCATCCGGGAGCTGGTGAACAAGGGCCACGCCTCGGAGGAGGACGTCATGACGTACAACGGGGCGCTGGTGTGGCGGTCAGGGGCGGCCATCCGGCATCCCGACGGCCTCGAACGCGCCCCGCGCGTGTTGTTCCAGCTCGTGCCCGAGCCCACGCCGGGCAAGAACCGTGCGCACCTCGACATCAGGGCCGGAGCCGGCAACATCGAGGCAGAGGTCGGACGGCTGACCGCCCGGGGCGCCAAGGAGCTGCACCGGGGCCGTCAGGGGGCCAACTGGTGGGTCACCCTCGCCGATCCCGAGGGCAATGAGTTCTGTGTGTCCTGATCGTCCTCCGAGCCCTCACAGGTAGGGCTCGTAAGCATATTCCCGGGGATTCCGTAGGATTTCGCCGGCTCTTCTGGAGTAGGGCAGGACGCCTATCTGGAATTCGTCCTCATAGATGATCGTGCCGGGGTCGGGCGAGCGGACGGTGTCATACGCGACGCCGTATCGGAACAGCAGATTCTCCAACGGCGCCAGCGCGGCGACGAGGAGGGTCGCGTTGGGTTTGAACCAGGGGACGGCCCGGATGGTGTTGCCGTCGGCGTAAAAAGGCGGATACGGCATCTGCGTGATGAACCAGGTGTCAACCTCCGTGAATAATTTCTCGTCTTCCGGAGTGAGGTGACCGGCGCGACGGAGGTGATGACAGGCGGCGAAGATGCCGACCGGCACGCCCAGTCGTCCGTAATAGCGGACTTGTACCCGCACATAAAGGCGGCCGGCACCTTCGCGCGGGGGATTCCGGCTTCCATTAGTCACACCGGGGGTTTTACCCCGTCAGATCGGCCCGCGCACGAAACGCATACCCTTCGGACACGGGGGTAGAGCGCCGCGGTCAGACGTCGGCGTGGTCCCGCCGCCCGAACCGGTCCGCCACCGCGTCGAACATCGGCACCGCCGCCCCCGGGTCCGTGACCTGCGACAGCGGCAGGCCGAGTTGCGGGTCGAAGCACTCGAACCCGGACTCGCGCTCCACCACGGAGGCCACCTCGTACAGCAGGCCCACGGCCCGGCGCGCCTCCTCACCGTGGGTCCAGTAGGGAATGCTCATCTCCCAGCCGCCCTCCCAGTGGTTCACCGAGATGCCGCTGCCCTCGTGGTCCAGCTCCCAGTTCGGCGGGTACTCCACGATCCGCACCTCGCCGAGCAACTCGCGGGCATGGCCGACGATGGTCTCCCACGCCTCCAGGTCGGGCGGCAGGGGCTCCTGCGCGGGCTCCAGCGCCTCCTCCCACGACTGGCCGGGGTGGCGGCGGGCGAAGTAGAGGTCGTAGCTCATGGAGGAAGAAGGTACTAGCGGAAGGCGAGGCCCTCGAACGCGCCGGACTCGCGCCAGCCGTCGATGTAGGCGAAGTAGGCCATCGCCCCGTGCGGGTGGCCGGCGCCGAGCCAGCCCTTCCTGCCGGGGTCCTGCCCCTCGTTGTTGTAGTAGCCGGGGGTGCAGTCGGGCGATCCCAGGAGGCGGACGGTGCCCGACAGCACGAACTCCACCCATCCGTCCTCGGCCTCCCGCGTGGGCTCGACCTGCGCGTACCCGTGGTCGAGTGCGTGCTTGACGGTGACGGCGATGGTCCTGCCCGCCTCCGTCAGGTTGTGCGGGATGTTGGAGATGAGGTTGGCGCCCTGCGTCGGCTGTACGAGGAAGACGTTCGGGAATCCGTGCACGTGGATGCCGTGCAGCGTGCGCATGCCCTCCGCCCAGTGCTCCGACAGCCGGACCCCGTCGCGCCCGGTCAGGTCGTAGCCGGCGCGGCGGGTGTAGTCGGTGCCCACCTCGAAGCCGGAGGCGTAGATGACACAGTCCACCTCGTACTCGTGGCCCGCCACGACCACGCCATTCGCCGTGATCCGCTCGACGCCCTTGCCTTCGGTGTCCACGAGGTGCACGCCGGGGGCGTTGTAGGCCTGCAGATACTCGTCGTGGAAGCAGGGCCGCTTGCAGAGCTGCCGATACCACGCCTTCAGGTCCTGCGCGGTCCGCGGGTCCGCCACGATGGTGTCCACGCGGGCGCGGATCTCCTCCATCTTCTCGAAGTCGGAGTCCTCGAAGGCGGCCATCATGCTCTCCTGGGTGAGCTCCCCGGGCTTGAGCTCACTGATCCTGGCGCGGAAGCGGCGGGACAGGTCCGTCCAGCCGTCCATGACCAGGTCCTCCTCGGCCGGTCCGCCGGTCTGGTTGGCCGTGAAGTTCTCCAGCCAGCGCTGCTGCCAGCCGGGCGTGGCGATCGTGGCGAACCATTCGGGGTCGGTCGGGCGGTTGTCGCGTACGTCCACGGAGGACGGGGTGCGCTGGAAGACGTACAACTCCGCGCAGGCCCGCGCGAGGTGCGGCACGCACTGCACGGCCGTCGCGCCCGTGCCGATGAGGGCCACCCGCTTGCCGGCCAGCCGGTCCATGGGCGCGCCCGAGGGGTCGCCGCCGGTGTAGGCGTAGTCCCAGCGGCTGGTGTGGAAGGCGTGCCCGGCGAACTCGTCGATGCCCGGAATGCCGGGCAGTTTGGGCACGTGCAGCGGGCCGGTGCCCATGGCCACGAACTGGGCGGTGAAGGCGTCGCCGCGGTTGGTCCGCACGATCCACCGCGAGCGTGCCTCGTCCCAGGTCAGGTCCACCACTTCGGTGTGGAACAGGGCGTTGTCGTACAGGCCGAAGTGTTTGCCGATGCGGCGGCAGTGCTCCAGGATCTCGGGGGCGTGGGCGTACTTCTCGGTCGGCATGTGACCGGTCTCTTCCAGCAGCGGCATGTACACGAACGAGGCCGTGTCGCACTGTGCGCCGGGGTAGCGGTTCCAGTACCAGGTGCCGCCGAAGTCGCCGGCCTTGTCCAGGATGCGCACGTCCTCGACGCCGGCCTCCTTCAGCCGGGCGCCGGTGAGCAGCCCGGCGAAACCGCCGCCGATGACGGCGACCGTCACGTGGTCGGTCTTCGGCGCGCGCTCGGTCAGCGGCGTGTACGGGTCGTCGAGGTAGTGCGCGAAGCGGCCGGTCAGGCGGAGGTACTGGTCGTTGCCGTCGGGGCGCAGCCGCTTGTCGCGCTCCTCGCGGTATTTGCGGCGCAGGGCGCCCTTGTCGATGTCGGAGACGGTCATTCACCCTCCCGAAGTCTCCAGAAGGCGACGCTGGAATTCCAGAATCTCATTCGGTTATCGCCTGGACAAGCCCATCCGCCCCCTAACGATCCGTCCACTATGGTGGTGGATCGGACACACGAGGAAGCGGATCCGTCTTGGCCCATCGCGCACTGGTCATCGCCATGTTGCCGGCGATCGTGCTGCGCGTGCTCACCGTGCTCGGCTACCCTCCGGCGATCCTCTTCTACGCCGACTCCTTCGCCTTCCTGAAGGAGGAGCTGACCCCGGGGACCACGCGGCCCTCCGGCTACTCCCTGCTCCTGGCGCTGCTGCGGCCCGCGCACAGCCTCACGCTGGTGACCGTGCTGCAGCACCTGCTGATGCTCGCGCTCGCAGTGGCGATCTACGCGCTGCTGCGCCGCCGTGGCCTGCCGGGCTGGGGCGCCACGCTGCTGGTCACCCCGCTGCTGTACGACGAGTTCCTGCTGCTGCTGGAACACATGATCATGGCGGACGCGATCTTCATCGTGCTCGTCGCGGCGGCGATCGGGCTGATCGTCTGGCGGGTCACGCCCGCCACGGCCGCCGTGGGCGGGATGTTGCTCGGCCTGGCCGGGATCACCAGGACCGTCGGCCTGCCGCTGCTGATCCTGACCGCCGCGTACCTGCTGATCAGGCGGTACGGCTGGCGCCCGCTGGTGGCGCTGCTGGTGGCCGGGGCGATTCCGCTGGGCGCGTACGCCACCTGGATGAAGGTGGAGAAGGACAAGTTCGGCCTGACCCAGGCCGACGGCAACTTCCTGTGGTCCAGGACCATGAGCTTCGCCGACTGCGCGGTGATCAAGCCGGAGGCGCGGCTGGCCGTGTTGTGCCCGAACATGCCGGTCGAGCAGCGGCCCTATCCGCCGCACTGGTTGTGGGAGGACTTCTCGCCGCTGCTCAAGGTGCCGGGCACGGCCGAACGCAACGAACTCGCCGGACAGTTCGCCAGGCAGGCCATCCTCGCCCAGCCCGGCGAGTACCTGGGGGCGGTCATGACCGACCTGGGGCAGCTGTTGCGCTGGGAGCGTACGGGCGTGGAGGAGAAGACGCCGTACAAGCTGCCCGCCTCGGAACGGCCGATCAACAAGTCGGTGCGGGGCGTGGCCGAGTCCTACGAGGCCGGACCGGCCGCCACGCAGGTGGTGGAGCCGTTCGCCGGCTGGTTGCGGGCCTACCAGCGCTTCGGGTACGTGCCGTTCCCGCTGCTGGTCCTGGCGCTGACGGGGACGCTGGTGGCGGCGCTGGTCAGACGTCGGTGGGACGCGCTGCTGCCCGGGGTGGCCGCGCTCGCACTGGTCGTCTCGCCGCCGTTCCTGGCGGCCTTCGACGTGCGGTACGTGATCCCGGCGATCCCGCTGGTGTGCCTGGCGGCGGGACTGACGTTCGCCAGGGACGATCGGGCCGCGCCGGTACGGGAGCCTGCCGCGTCGGCACGAGGGCGAAGGACGGCCAAGACGGCCTGACGCGCCGGCCCTCGGCGTTCGCGTGTTACGGTGACCCGTAATAGGGCGCTTACACGTGATGGGAAGCTATGACGCAGGCCGGGCCGACGGGTGACGACCTGGTCGAGAAGCTCGCGGCGCTGGCCAACCCGCTGCGGCTGCGCATCATCGCGCAACTGGTGACCGGGCGTGACTATGTCAGCAACCTGGCGCGCGTGATCGGGGTGAGCCGGCCGCTGCTGCACATGCACCTGCGCCGGCTGGAGGCCGCGGGACTGATCGCGGGCAGCCTTGAGCTGTCCGACGACGGCAAGGCGATGAAGTACTACGAAGTCACGGATTTCAGCCTGCATCTGACCGCGTCGGCGCTGGCCGAGGCGGCCAAGACACTCACGAGGCCCGAGGAGGGCTCCTGATGGGATTTTCCTGGCCCGAGGTGATCTTGTTGCTCGGCGTGTTAGCCCTGGTCACCTTCCTGATCAGCCTGTTCACCGTGGGGATGCTGGAATCGCGCAAGTTCAGGCGGCAGGCCGAGCTGGCCGATGACCTGCGGCAGCTCGTGCAGAAGTTCGAGCAGCTCGCCGAGACCACGGTGGACGCTCAGCAGCGGGTGGCCGACGATCTGGCGGAGCTGCGCTCGCGTACGGCCTCGATCGAGCAGATCCTACGCACGGTGGAGTGATCCGGCCTTATGGTCGAGTGATCCGGCTTTATGGTCGAGTGAGCCCGCCGTGCGGGTGTGTGATCCGGCCCGCCACGCCTCCACCGTGCCGGCGGCCCAGAGCCTGACGCGGTCCTCGTGCCCCTCGGCCGGGAACGTGCCGTCCAGGGCGACGTCGGTGATCGTCGTCGGATAGGACGTGGGAGCGGTGACGCCGTCAGGGAACGGCGGGGCGCCGGGGAAGTCGCCGGCCATGGGCGCGCGTCCGCCGTGCCGGTGGGAGTTGCGGCGGCGGGCCCGGTCGGTCATGGGGGCCAGGGCGGCGAGCCCGCCGCGCAGGTAGACGTGGAGCAGCGCCCAGTAGAAGGCCGGCGGGACGGAGGCGGGCAGGCGGGTGGAGTGCTGGAAGTAGAAGCAGGACACCGAGACGGCGTGCACCGGGGACCACGGGGCCCGCATCGAGTAGTCGAGCACCAGCAACTCGTGGAACAGACCCTCACAGGACTTCGGCGCGTCGGGCGCGCCGCACTCGGCACAGGGGGACACCCTGTGATGCTAGGGGTGGCACCTGGTCCGGCGCCTGCCCTTTTCAGCGCCCGATCCGCCGGAATATCCCGAACTCGACCAGGAGTCCCAGGCCCGCGCCTCCGACGAAGGCGATGAGCTCGTCCATGCCGAGTGCCGGGTCGCGATCGATCAGCAGGGTGACGAGCACGTTGCCGACGACGATCCCGACGATCAGCAGGATGATGAGCCGTACCGCCCGCACGACCGACCCCTTGGCCAGGTCCTCACTCATCGCGAACACCCCTTCCGTGTTCCGAACATGTAGACAGCCTACACATCGAACGCGGAAGTGCGTTCAGTCCTTGATGCGTTTCATGGTGAGATGCGAGTCGACACGGGCGACGGCGGGCAGCGGCAGGATCTGCCCGCTGAGAAACTGCTCGTAGGCGATCTGGTCGGCGACCGCGACGCGCAGGTAGTAGTCGGGCCGCCCGAACATGCGCCGGAACTCCAGCACCTCCTCCAGCGCCGCGACCCTGGACTCGAACTCCTCCACGGTCTGCAGGTCGTTGACCGCGATCTCCACCGACATGACCACTTCCAGCGAGCGACCCAGGGCCTCGGGCGAGATCTGCGCCCGATACCCGGCGATCACTCCCGCCTCCTCCAGCCGCTTGACCCGGCGCAGGCACGGCGGCGGCGTCAGGCCCACCCGCCGGGCCAGCTCCACGTTCGACATCCGCCCGTCCTGGGCCAGTTGGAACAATATTTCTCGATCAACATAGTCAAGGCTTATATTCGTGCCCATCGGCCCGCCTTCTGCTAACTGTACGCAACCATATTAGGCTTTATACGCACTAAAATTGCGTTCCATGGACGGAACGCGACAGAAGGACTTCGCGGCGGCGGTGACCGACACCGCGTCGGTGGGGCTGAGCCTGTTCCCCCTCGGGGTCAGCTTCGGCGTGCTGGTGGTGCACGCCGGGCTGAGCTGGTGGTGGGCGCCGGTGTTCACCGCCGTGATCTACGCGGGTTCGCTGGAGTTCCTGCTGCTCGGCCTGGTCGCGTCCGTGACGCCGCTGGCGCAGATCGCGGTGACGGCGCTGCTGGTGAACATGCGGCACATCTTCTACGCCCTGTCCTTCCCCCTGCGCCAAATCCGCCCGCTCGGCCGCGTCTACGCCACCTTCGCGCTCACGGACGAGGCGTACGCGCTGACCGCCGGCGGCCGTGCCCGGTCCTGGAGTGGCGCCCGGATCCTGTGGATGCAGTTGCTCTGCCAGGGCTACTGGGTCGGCGGAGCCACGGTCGGCGCGCTGGCCGGCGCGCTGATCCCGGTCAGCCTGCGCGGCCTGGACTTCGCGCTGACCGCCCTGTTCGTGGTCCTGACGATCGACGGCTGGCGGGCGCAGCGCAACCTGCCCACGCCCTTGCTGGCGGCGGCCTCCTTCGCGGTCGCCGCCCTCCTGGCCCCCGGGCAACTGCTGCCGGTCTCGATGGGCCTGTTCACCACCGCCCTCCTCATCCGGTACGCCCTGCGCCCCCACCGCCCCGGCACCCCGGAGCAGGAGGCGCTCCCGAACCTCGTCCCGGAAGACGGAACCGCATGCCCACCCCGCTCTACCTGACCGCCGCCGTGGCCATCAGCGCCGCGATCACCTGGGGGCTGCGCGCCCTGCCCTTCGCCGTGCTCGCTCCGCTGCGCCGCTCGGCCGTTCTGCGCTATCTCGCCTTCCACATGCCGGTCGGCATCATGCTGATCCTGGCCCTGTACACCCTGCGCGACTTCCGCCCCACCGACTGGCCGGCCGCCGCCCCCACCGCGCTGGCCCTGGTGGTCGCGGTCGGGCTGCATCTGAAGACCCGCAACGCGGTGGTCAGCGTGCTGGGCGCGACGGCCGTACACGTGGTGCTGTCGACCTTCTGGCTGACCGGATGACGCCGAGATCTTGACGCTGCCCTGACAGATCCCGACGATCAGTGAATGCGTCTTCCCCGGGTGAAACCCGAGCACGCTCCGCACCAGCTCAGCGACGGCACCATCCGCCTCGGTGGCGCCCTGTACGGGATCGCCTCGGAGATCACGGACGTCGACGGCTGGGCGTGGAAGGCGCTGACGCTCATGGACGGCACCCGTACCCCCGCGCAGATAGCCGCGGGCCTGTGTGCCGCCTTCGCCGGCCTGACGCGGGAGGAGGCAGAGGACGTCGTCGCCACCCTCGTGGCCTCCGGCCACGTCGAGGAGGCCGACCCCGGCCCCTGCCCGGAACTGAGCGAGCAGGAGAAGGAGCGCTACAGCCGCAGCAGGGACTACTTCCGCTGGGTGGACCTCACCCCGCGTGACCACGGCTGGGAGCCGCAGGTACGGATCAAGGCCGCGCGGGTGCTGGTCCTCGGCCTGGGCGGTACGGGCAGCCACGCGGCCTGGTCGCTGACCGCGGCGGGCGTGGGCCGCCTGCACCTGGTGGACGCCGACGTCGTGGAACTCTCGAACCTCAACCGGCAACTCCTTTACACCGAGGCGGACCTCGGCCGGCCCAAGGCAGAGGTGGCGCTCGACCGGCTGCGCCGGATCAACTCAGGCGTGCGGATCACCGTGGCGGCGTCGGCGGTGGACAGTCCCGGGGAGCTCGCGCGGCTGATCGACGGCTTCGACGTGCTGGCGTTGTGCGCGGACCGGCCGCGCGAGCCGGACGGCATCCAGAGCTGGGCCAACCAGGTCTGCGGCGGGGCCGGGATCCCTTGGGTGACAGGCGGGTACAACGGCCCGCTGGTCAGCGTGGGCGTCTTCGGGCCCGGCGGGCCCTGTTTCGAGTGCGTACGGGCCGGCATCCCGCCACAACCCGGCGCCGGCTACGCCTGGCCGGGGGTGACGGGCGCGTCGGCGGGATTGTCCGGGCAACTCGTGGCCTACGACGTGCTGGCCCTGGTGACCGGGCTGCTGCCCACGCCGCCCGGCTACTTCCACGGGGTGACCCTGCTGGATCCGGACGGGCACGTGTACGCCCGCCATCCGGCGCGGCCGGAGTGTGAGATCTGCTCTTGATCACTCGCCGTGATGTCCCTATCGTCGCGGTTACCGTTTCCTTCCCAATTGGTAAGGAGTGTCATGAACAGCACCCCCAGCGTGGAACCACAGCAGGAGCGGCAGCCCGGAAAGCGAACGATCGTTGTCCGCCGGCTGGACAAGATCGGCCCCACCGCGATGCCTCCCAGCCAGGGCACCTCCAACTGATCCACGTGCGGGCAGGGCGACCTGGAATCGGGAAGACCTGCCCGGCAGGGTCACCGCGCACCGTGAGCCGGCCCTACTCCTCCTCCGCGAACACCACCTCACGGCGGCGGCGGATCGCCGGCAGGACGGCGAAGACGAGCGCCGCCACGGCCAGGGCAAGGAGCACCGCAGAGATCGGCCGGGTCAGGAAGGTCGTCGCGTCGCCCCGGGAGATGATGAGCGCCCGCCGGAGGTTCTCCTCAAGCAGGGGCCCGAGCACGAAGCCGAGCAGCAGCGGCGCCGGCTCGCAGCCGCACTTGATCAGTATGTAGCCCAGGATCCCGAAGAAGACGATCGCGTAGACGTCGAAGGCGTTGAAGCTCAGGGAGTAGGTGCCGATCGAGGCGAACAGCACGATCATCGGGAACAACACCTGGTACGGGATGCGCAACATCCGCACCCACACCCCGATCAGCGGCAGGTTCAGCAGCACCAGCAGCACATTGCCGATCCACATCGACGCGATCAGGCCCCAGAACAGCTCCGGCTCGTCGGTGATGACGTTCGGGCCGGGGGTGATGCCGTGCACGATGAACGCGCCGACCATCAGCGCCATCACCGGATGGGCGGGCAGGCCCAGGGTGAGCAGCGGAATGAACGACGTCTGCGCGGCGGCGTTGTTCGCCGACTCGGGGCCGGCGACGCCCTCGATCGCGCCGTGCCCGAACTCCTGCTTCCGCCTGGAGATGCGCTTCTCCACGGCGTAGGAGGTGAAGGCGGCCAGCACGTGGCCCCCGCCGGGCAGAACCCCGAGCGCGGCGCCGAGCCCAGTGCCCCGCGCGATCGGGCCGACGATCCTGCGCCGGTCCTCGCGGTTCGGCCAGAGGTTGCTCACCTTGCTCACGATCGCCGTGCGGGTGTGCTCGTTCTCCAGGTTGCGCAGGATCTCGGCCAGCCCGAACATGCCGACCGCGACCGACACGAAGTCGATGCCCCCGTACAACTCGCGCTGCTCGAAGACGAACCGGGGCGTGCCGGTGTAGATGTCCTGGCCGACCGTGCCGAGCAGGACGCCGAGGGCGATCATCGCCAGCGCCTTGAGCGCCGTGCCGCGCGCCAGCGCGATCGACACGATCAGGCCGAGCAGCACCAGCGAGAAGTACTCGGCCGCGCCGAACTGCAGCGCGACCCTGGCCAGCGGTGGGGCCGCGACGGCGAGCACGACGGTGGCCACCGTACCGGCGATGAAGGAGCCGATCGCGGCGGCGGCCAGTGCCGCGCCGGCCCTGCCCTGACGGGCCATCTCGTGCCCGTCCAGCGCGGTGACCGCCGCCGACGACTCACCGGGCAGGTTGATCAGGATGGCGGTCGTGGAGCCGCCGTACTGCGCGCCGTAGTAGATGCCGGCCAGCATGATCAGCGCCGTCACCGGCTCGAAGCTGAAGGTGATCGGCAGCAGCATCGCCACCGTCGCCGTCGGCCCGATGCCCGGCAGGACGCCGACCGCCGTGCCGAGCAGCACTCCCACGAAGCAGTAGAGGACGTTCTGGACCAGCAGGGCCGTGGAGAAGCCCAGGGCGAGATTGTCGAGAAGTTCCATGCCCTCTCAATCCGGATGCCGCGTCAGAACCCCAGCCACGGGCCCACCAGCGGGATCCGCAGCTGAAGTCCGACGACGAAGATGAGCGTGGCGGCCAGGGTCAGCCCGGCCGCCACGGCCACGGCCATGAGCGGCCGTACGCGGGTGCCGGCCAGCGTGGTGAGCAGGGCGGTCACCGCCGACGTCGGCACGAATCCGAGTCCCCGTACGGTGAATCCGAAGAACAGGACCGCGAGCACGATGAGGACGACCGCCCGCCACGGGATCGGGCCGAACGTGATCATCTCGCCGGCGACGAGTCCCTTGACCACGATCGCCAGGCCCAGGGCGGCCACGATCGCGCCCGCCAGCAGCGGGAAGGCGCCGGGGCCCATCCGCAGGGGGGTGCCCAGCTCGTAGCCGAGCGACCCCACCACGAATGCGGCACCGATCAGAACGAAGATCGCCCCGGCGATCACGTCCGGAAAAGACCGGCGTCGCTCCACCTCAGGACGCCTTGACGCCGGCGTCGGCGATGACCTTCGCCCAGGTGCCGAGCTGCTCCTCCAGCTTGGCCCGGTGCGCCTGCGGCGTCGCGTCCTCGGCCGGGACCGGCGCGGTGCCGAGCTTGGCCATCTGGTCGATGACCTTCTGGTCGGCCAGTGCCGCCTTCAGCGCCTCCGACAACTTCTGTACGACGTCCTGCGGCGTCTTGGCCGGCACGTAGAGGCCGTGCCACACGCTGACCTGCAGTCCCGGCAGCCCGGCCTCGGTCGTGGTGGGCAGGTCCGGCAGGCTCTTGACCCGTTCCGGTGTGGTGACCGCGTACGCCTTCACCTCGCCGGCGGAGATCTGGCCGCTGGTGTTGGTGGTCTGGTCGCACATGAAGTCGACCTGGCCGCCGACGAGGTCGGTCAGCGCGGGTCCTGTGCCCTCGTACGGAACCTCCTGGAGTTTGACCCCGGCGGCGGTCTGGAACAGCAGGCCGCACAGGTGGGACGCGGCCCCGATGCCGGCGTTGGCCAGGGTGACCTTGCCGGCGTTCGCCTTCACGTAGGTGACCAGGTCCTTGAGCGTGGCCGGCTCGAAGTCCTTGCGGGCGACGACGGTCATCGGCACCTCGGTGACGAGCCCGACCGTCTGGAAGCTCTCCAGCGGTTTGTAGCCCAGGCTCTGGTACAGGGCGGGCGCCGTCGACATGCCGATGTGGTGCATGAGGACGGTGTAGCCGTCGGGCTCGGCCACCGCGACCTCACCCGCGCCGACCGTGCCGCCGGCGCCTTCGACGTTCTGTACGACCACCTTGCCGCCGAGCTTGGCGGCCATCGGCTCGGCGATCAGCCGGGTGACGGTGTCGGTCGGGCCGCCCGCGCTGAACGGGACGACGATCGTGATGTTCCGGTCCGGATAGCCACCGGCGGTGGCGCCGCCGGTGGTGCCTGCGCCCGTGCCGCCGCCGCTGCCGGCACAGGCGGTGACGAGCGAAAAGATGCCAATCGTGGCGATCATCCGGGTGGTGGCCCGGTACCTGCTGGTCGTGCTCATATCGCGACCTCCTCGTCGGCGCATCCCCATTCGTCGGTCAGTACGCGGCCTCGCGGACGCGGATGGGGAGGGGATTTCCTAGGAATGCGCCGGATGTGAGAAGAATCGCAAGAACTTATGGGCTAACACAAGCGCTGATTGAGGACGTAACGTTATTGCCGTTTTGGCCGATGTGATCTTCTGGCCGGTGTTGTGACAAAACGCCCAGAAGGTCCGGGCCGACGCCATGGCCGGCCCGGTATTTTCGGGACGTGAGGCTAGCGGGCTTCCCGGCGGGAGCGCACGGCCCGGGCCAGGACCTCCAGCAGCCGCTCCGTCTCGTCCCAGCCGACGCAGGCGTCGGTGATGCTCTGCCCGTAGGTCAGGCCCTCGCGCGGTCCCGGCTCCTGACGGCCCGGCTCGATGAAGCTCTCCACCATCAGCCCGGCGATCCCGTTGTCGCCCGAGGCGATGCGCTCGGCGATCTCCCTGACCACCTCGGCCTGCCGTACGTGGTCCTTGCCGCAGTTGCCGTGGCTGGCGTCCACGACCAGCCGCTCGGGACGCTCGGCCTTGGCGAGCAGGTCGAGGGCGTCACGGACGGAGTCGGCGTCGTAGTTGGGGCCGCCCCGGCCGCCGCGCAGGATGACGTGACAGTCCGGGTTGCCGGTGGTGGTGACCACCGAGGCCCGGCCCTCGTCGTCGATGCCGAAGAAGACCTGCGGGTGCGAGGAGGCGATCATGCCGTCGATCGCGACCTGCACGTCGCCGTCCGTGGCGTTCTTGAACCCGACCGGCATCGACAGGCCCGAGGTGAGCTGCCGGTGCACCTGGCTCTCCGGTGTACGGGCGCCGATCGCGCCCCAGGTGACGGCGTCGGCGATGTACTGCGGGCTGGTGGGCTCCAGGAACTCGCAGCCGACCGGCAGGCCCAGGCTGAGCACGTCCAGCAGCACGGTCCTGGCCAGGCGCAGCCCGCGCCGCACGTCATGGCCGCCGTCGATGTCCGGGTCGTTGATCAGGCCCTTCCAGCCGATGGTCGTACGGGGCTTCTCGAAGTAGACGCGCATGACCACACACAGGGCGTCGTCCAGGTCGCGGGTGGCCTCGACCAGGCGGCGGGCGTAGTCGAGCGCCGCCTCGGGGTCGTGCACCGAGCACGGCCCGATGACCAGCAGCAGCCGGTCGTCGTCGCCTTCCAGCACGTCCCGTACGGCGCGGCGGCTCGCGGCCACCAGCGCCGCGCGTTCCTCCCCGAGCGGATGATCGCCTCGAAGTTCGGTCGGCGTGGGCAGGGCTTCGAAGGAGGTGATGCGGAGGTCACTGGTCTCAGTCATGGGCTGCTGGGTGTCCTTGCTCTCTCGGCGGCGGTACGGCCCACGCCCGAAACTCCGGAGCCGCCCCGCCTGTAAAACGACGAAGAGCAGAGACGAGACGTCTCTGCTCTGTGGCTCCGGATGATCAGTTAGTCAGCGCACGTGACTCCCGGCCCCATCCGGAGCCTGGCCATAGCGCCAAAATCGACTGATCAGCATGCGCCAGACAGTACCAGGCGGGCGTCGGCATTTCCAAACCGTGGTCAGGAACACCTCAGCTCGGCGAGGAGCCCGGACAGGAACGCGTCGGCGGTGGCGAAGCCGGGTGGCGGGTGGCCGTCCACCTGGTAGTCGAATCCCGCGCACGTGAACTGGTCGGGGGTCGATCCCGTCTCGTACCTCACGCGGCGCACGACGACGTTGGCGATCCGGCGGGTGCCCGTCACGGTGGCGTGGCTTCGTATGCCGCTCCTGTGGGCGCTGACCGAGAGGTGGGTGCCGCCAGCTTCGGCCCAGATGCTGGCCGACTTCTCCGCCGGGAGCTGGGCGCGCTGGGCCTTGATGCCTAGGTCCGCCAGGGCGTCGATGATGGTCCGCTCCAGCCGGTTGAGCGGTGGCGGGCCGGTTTCGGGCGCGTCGTCCGTACTGGGCTGCGGGCTTGTGCTGATGACGGACCTGGGCTGCGGGCTCGTCCCGACGACGGACCTGGGCTGCGGGCTCGTCCCGACGACGGACGGCGAAGGTGGCGGGCTCGTCCTGGCGGTGGACGGGGAAGGTGGCGGGGAAGGGCCGGTGGAGCATGCCGCCATGGCCGTGAGCAGCACTGATGCCGTGTAGATGGCCGCTCTGTCCCGCATGGGGCACCTCCCCGCAGGCAGGTTGATTTGTCCTGGACGTTTCCAGACGAACCTGTCACCTGACAGTTGTCCGGCTGATATTGATCACGTTTTAATGTCGTTGAGTTTAGGCGCCCGCCGGCCCAGGGAGGGGAAGCGTGCGATCGATTATCGGGCGCGCCTGAACGGTCATGGGATCAGTGACGCCTTGGAGTCCAGATGTATGACGAACCGGCACCGGCGCCCTCCCTCGCCGCGCGCGCCTGGAGCTTGTTACAACAGGTGGGGACGCTTTTCCGGCGACGCCTGGTAGTGATCGTCGTTGTTGTCGCCGTGCTGATATCCACTGTGGTGCTCGTGAACTACACCCAGGGCTGGTGGCCCTGGGGCGGCTGTGAGACGTCGAGCGCGGATGTCGAAGCGGTCGAAGGCGAATGCGTCGGGCTGATGGACCCCGTCGACGGGACGATGGTGCTGGGCAAGCCGTACCAGCAGATCCTGGAGGTCATCGCGGCCGAGAACCGGCTGGTCACCCAGGGTGAGGACTACAGCACGATCGCGCTCATGGCCCCGATGGGTGCCGGGCCGCGCGGGTTGGTCGGCGATCGGGCCCTGCACCAGCTCGAAGGGGCGTTCATCGGCCAGTACCGCGCCAACCGTTCCGAGATCTTCCCCAAGATCCGGCTGCTGCTGGCCAACACCGGGCACGACGGCTCGAAGTGGCAGACGACCGTAGAGGCGGTACGGAAGAACGCCGCGACGGGTCAGACGGCCAGCCCCGGGCAGATCGTCGCGGTCACCGGCATGGGCCCGAGCCAGCAGGAGAGCATCGATGCCGCACGCGCCCTGGCCAAGGACCCCGGGATCCCGATGGTCGCCGACTTCATCACCGCCGCCGGGTTCAACACCACCGGCGAGATCGACGACGGTGGGACCATTCCCGGCCTCACCCGTACCGCGGTCAGCACCTGGGCCCAGCTCGAAGCCATCGCCGACGAGTTCCAGAAGAAGAAGGTCGGCGGGAACGCGGCGCTGATGTGGGCCGATGTGACCCCGCAGGGCACCAAGGACCTGTACGCCCGCTCGCTGAAGGACGCCTTCCTCGATCCGAAGCTCGGGCTCAAGCCGTACGTCGACAGGTCGGGGCTCAGCTTCCCGTTCGACCCGCGTGGCGGCTCCTCCCTGCTGCGAACCATCAGCGACACGATCTGCGGCTCCAAGACGGACATGATCTTCTACGCGGGCCGTCAGGCGTTCCTGCCCACGTTCCTCAAACTGCTGCGCGGCAGGCCCTGCCGATCCACCCCCATCACCGTGGTCACCGGGGACGACGCCCAGGACCAGAAGGCCGACGATCCGTCGCTGCACGACGCGGAGGCGCCCATCAAGGTGATGTTCGTGCCGCTGGCCGATCCCGCGCGGCTCGACCACGAGGACAACCCGCACCGCCAGCTCTACCGCGAGTTCCGCAACGAGTTCGTGACGGCGCACCACGGCGTGACGTTCCCGGCGGCGCATCTCGGCAGCGGCCTGGCGATCCTGTCCTACGACGCGGTGACCGCCGCGGCCACCGCGGTGCAGAAGGCCGCCATCGGCGACAACCCGGCCCAGCTCACCCTGCCCTCCACGGCGGCGGTGCGCGGGCAGCTCTACCTGTTCACCGGCACCAACGTCATCCGCGGCGCCAGCGGCGCCTTCACCCTCGACTCCAGAACCGGGGAACGGGTGAACGTCACCATGCCCAAGCCGGTGACCATCCCATAACCGCCCAGGCCCGTGACCACCCCGCGCCCATGCCCAGGCCCATGACTACCCCGCGCCATGCCCAGGCCCGTGACTGCCCCGCGCCATGCCCAGGCCCGTGGCTACTCCGCGCCAATGCCGAGGCCAGTGACTACCCCGCCACCACCACGATCGTCGCCAGCGCCACCGCCGCGACGAGGAGGAGCAGCAGCCACCAGCGCCCGGCGGACATGCGGCCGAGCCGTACCCGCTCCAACTCCCCCGCCTCGGACAGACGCAGCAGCACCTTGCCGATCGTGAAGCGATCACCCGGCCGCAGGGTGGCATAGAGGACAGGGCGGCCGTCGATGTACGTCCCGAGGCCGCCGCTGTGGTCGTGCAGCCGGTAGCCGGCGCTCACCTTGCGGACGGTGGCGTGCGCCGGGGCGATCCCCTCGCCCCGGATCACGATGTCGGCCGCGTGCCCGCTGCCCAGCGTGGTGGTCTCCTTCAGCATCCCAAGGGTGACCGACAGAATCCTGGTACGCGGCACCGTCGTCTGCGAACTCTCCGACTGGTGCCCCACGAGACGGCCGAGCAGCTCCATGGTGGTGGGCCGCCGCGACGGATCCTTGGCCAGGCAGTCGGCGACCAGCGCGCGCAGCGGCCCGGAGATCACCCGCACGTCGGGGGTCTCGGTCAGGACGCGGTTGAGTATGACGGCCACGTTGTTGCCCGCGAACGGCACCTTGCCGGTGGCGGCGAAATACACCGTGGCCGCCCAGGCGTGCACGTCGGCGGGCGGGCCCACCTCGGCGTCCTCCCCTTCCACCTGCTCCGGCGCGAGATAGCCGGGGGTTCCCACGTGCGCCGATAGCGTGGCGGTCGCCTCCAAGGCCCGCGCGACGCCGAAGTCCACGACGCGCGGCCCGTCAGGACCGATGATCACGTTGGCGGGCTTGAGGTCGCGGTGGATCACCCCCACCCCGTGGATCGCCGCCAGCGCGGTGGCCGTGTACGTCGCCAGCCGCTCCAGCGCGGCCCCCGACATCGGCCCCTGCGTCTCGACCAGCTTCTGCAGGGACGGGCCCTCGACGTACTCACTCACGATGTACGGCTGGTCACGGTCGATGGCGGCGTCAATGATCATCGCCGTGTACGCCCTGGGCACCCGCGACGCGATGGCCACCTCGTCCGCGAACCGCCTGCGCGCCCTCGGGTCGGCCGCCCCCTGCGCGTGGATCAGCTTGATCGCGACCCGGCCCGTCTCACCCCGCGCGAGGTAGACCGTGCCCTGACCGCCGGCGCCCAGGCGGCCGAGCACCTCGTAGGGCCCGATCCGCCGTGGCTCGCCGGTGTCCATTCATGCCCCCCAGGTGACCGCGACGACGACGGCGATCGCCGCCAGGACGACGATCATTACCACGATCCCGCCGTACCTGCCACGAGAGCCTTCCCCGACCGCGGACCTCCCCCGCCGCCACGCCTCGCGCAGGTTGGAGTCGGTCTCGACGTAGATGCGTTCGGGGGTGACCAGCCAGCCCCACGACTCGCCCGCCGCCCGCCACCGCGCGGTGTCCACCGTCTCCGGCGCGCCGTCCAGACACTGCCGCAACAACCGCAGGTGCCGCGACGGCAGGACTCTGGCCAGCGCGTCCTCGTCGGGCGACCACGTCTCGGCGCTCTCCTGGAGGCACCGCACGACGGCCCAGGCGAACTTGTAATAGTCCGACTCCGGGGTGAACGCGGCCTCACGGGGGAGTTTCCACTGCTCGGGATCGACCTCCGGCAGGGCGCCGCGGCCCGCGACCGGCAGGCAGGAGTCGCAGTCCAGCAGGTACACCGCGGGGGCCGGGTCTACGGTGAAGACGGCGTTGCGCAGTTGCAGATCGCCCACGGCGTAACCCTGCTCGTGCAGCCACTGCACCGTACCGAGCAACTGGCCCAGGACGGCCAGCTTGTAGGGCGGCTCGTAGTAGCGCGTGCCGTACTGTTCGCGCAGGGCGTTGGCCCGCTCGGGCGAGCGCGTGAGCTCATCCAGGTGCCGCGGCGCCAGCCGGCCGCGCAGATCGACGAACATGCGCTCGGGAGCGGGCCTGATCAGGATGCCGGTGATCCCGTCGTGCCGGACCGCCGCGACCGGCCACGCGCAACGCCGATCAAGGGTCGCGCGGTCGTGCAGGGGAAGTTCGCGCCGCCAGCGCACCATGGCCAGCAGGGCGTCCTCGTCCAGCCCCGCCAGCGTCTCCTCGTCGTACCGCTTGAACAGGAACAGCCCGGGCACGCCGCTGACCTCGCACGGCACCAGGCTGCGCGCCTGGCCGCCCGGGCGCAGTGAGTAGTTCTCGGCTTCCGTGACGGATATCAGATCCGCTTCCTCGACCACCTCTGGGGGATTCATCCTTCTGTCGCCTTTATCAGAGGACGGCCGTGTCGTGGCGGCCTGCCCACAACGCCAGGACGGTCCGGTCGTCGTCGTAGGTCGACAGGTGGAAGTCCACATCGTCCAGGAAGCTGCGCTGTTCTGGCGGCGAACTCCATGATGTGACGAGCCGCTGGGCGAGCAGGCTGCCGCCGCTGCCCATGGCTGTGCCGAACCCGTCGCTGCACAGGACGAGCACGTCGCCCGGTGCCCAATCGATCTGCCGTTCCCGCAGCTCACCGAGGTCGTCCGGCAGGGCGGATGTGACGTTGCCCGGCCGTTGCCCGACGGGCGGGAAGATCTCCGTCCATGTACCGTCGTGGAGCCACAACGCCGGCGAGTCCCCTATGGCGGCGCAGGCGGCCAGGCCGCGCCTGCCATCGGCGGGGACGACCCCGATCGTCAGCGTGGTGGCGGGCGGTTCGGATGCGCCGGCGCCGTGCCTGCCGGTGCGGTGATCGCTGGGATGGCTGCTGGAGTGGCCTCTGGGATGACCGCTGGGGTGGCCTTCGGGATGACCTTTGGGATGGCTGCTGGGGTAACCGCGCCTGCCCGTGGGGTGGCCGCGTTCGACCGTGGGGTGGTCGCGTTCGTTTGCGGGATGGCCACCGAGTCGGGCGGTGGCGCGCATGACCTCCCCGGCGATGGTGGCGAAGGCCGCGTGCCAGGCGCCGGGGCTGGGGGTCAGTGAGAGGTTCGTGGCGGCGCGTACGGCCACCGCGGCGGCGTGTTCGGCGTGCAACGTGCTGCCCAGCCCGTCGGCCACGGCCGCGATGACCCAGCGTCCGTCCGCGCTCAGCCGTACCGCGTAGGCGTCCTGCAGGGGTTCGCCGCGGTAGCGGTGGCGCCGGCCGCGGATGCTCACCGCGCGGATCGTGGTCTGCGCGAGCATGCCGCCATCGAGCGCTATGCCAGGGGCGCGCGAGTCCGCGCCGCCCGCCAGCAGGACGGGCAGCGGTTGTGGGAGCGGGCCGAGTGGTGTTCCGCCGCCGTTCGCGGCGCGGGTCCTGCGGCGGAGCAACAACTGCCCGGCGAGTACGGCGCCGCCACCGGCGAGACCGGCCAGTATCCACCACGGCCAGCCCGACGCCGCCCCGCCGTCCTGCGACGGGCCGGGCGTCACGGTCACCGTCACGGTGGGCTCCTCCGGCGACGGACCCGCCGCCCCGGGGCCAGCCCCGACCTGCCCAGGGTTCGCCGTCACCGGGATGCCCGCCCCGACCTGCCCAAGGTCTGCCACCACCGGGACGCCCGCCCCGATGGCCAGCGATAATCCCGCCAGCGTCGCCCTGATCATCTGAGTTGCCGCATCCCGCTGGGTCCGCGCAGCACGGCCGTGTTCCTGTTGACCGAGGCGCTGATGCTGTCCGAGACGGCCTGCGCGATGCCGTGCAGCACGGTGGCCGCACCTGTGGCGATCTCACCCGCGAAGGCCAGCACCTCACCCCTGAGGTCGGTGGCGACCCGCCGCAGGGTCTCCTCCCGCACCGTCCCGAAGCCGAGCGCCACGATGTACGGCGGCGGAGCCAGGTTCGCCAGCCGGTCGCGCGCGGGACCCCAGATGTCGACGTCCTGGTGATTCTCGCCCACGTACGGCTCCCCGTCGGTGATGAAGAAGACCACCGGCGCCCGTACGTCGAAGCGCCTGGACAACTTCCGGTGATCCTTCTCCATGATCTTCACGAGCTCCGTGAAGACCGCCAGATAGTCCGTCTGCCGGCCGGGCTTCAGGGCCGGAACCCTGATCGCGTCGCACGGCCTGGTCAGCGGGAGCACCACCTCGACCTTGTCGGAGAAGGACACCACGGCTACGTGCGCGGCCTCGCTGACGCCCGGATCGCCCGCCTCCAGCTCGAACAGCAACTCACCCACGCAGTTGGAGAGCACCTCGAAGGGGGTGGGTCGTCCATCCTCGCGGGCAGTGTGCATCGAATGCGACACGTCGCACACGATGTAGAAGGGGAAGGCGCGAGGGCGCCCGTTGGCCGATCTCATCGGCTTTTCATCCTGATGGGAATCGCCGGTCTTGGCAAGGTCGCGAACGCAAGGATGGCCGGCGAGATCCGTACCAGGAACTCAGCCCGTGGCCATTCCGCCGCGGAAGAGAAAGCTGCCGGAGTGATCCGCGTGCAGGTACTGGTGGAACCGCTGGGCCTTCGCCTGGGCCGTCTTGTCGGCGGTGACGAGCGTGAGGAGCACGTACCGCTTGGTCTGGCCGACCCGCTGTCTGCCGTAGACGTACTCGTCGAGCATCGTGTCCCGGCGCCACTTCACCTGCCCGGACGTCTTCGCCAGGCGGTCGGCCGCGGCCTCGGCGGCCTGGTCGGTGGGGAAGGCCATGATGACCTGGACCGCCGTGAGGTGCCCCCGGTAGGCCGAATAGGCCAGCTGGACGACGCGCTCGCAGTTGTTCCTGGCCAGAACGCCGTTCCTGTCGACCGGAGCACAGGAGTCGTAGGTCCAGCCGCCGACCTTCTTGGCCTTGAACGCGGTGTCGCCCATGCGGAAGTTCCAGTCGCCGTACTGGTCGGCGTCGATCGGCGCGTCCTGGTTCCCGCTCGACTCCTCAGCCTCGGACGTACGCTCTGCGCTCCGTTCGGGCGTGGGCTCTGTGCTGTGTTCGGGCGTGGGCTCTGCGCTCCGGGAGGCCGCGACAGTGCTCGCTTCGGGGGAGCTTTCGGGGGGTTTGAGGTATTTGTACAGGCTGAACGTGAAACCGCCCGGCAGAAGCACCACCAAGATCACGACTAGAGCAGTAGCCACACCGGGGAATTCCCGCGGGGCGGGCCGCCGAGAGTATCCCATGCGTTCATTATGTTCTGCCCCATGCGTCCCAGGAGTACCCCCTCAAGCGAGACCGGCCAGGAAGGGGTTTCGAACTGCACGGGTTTTACTCAGCGTTCGTCAGTGCCGGTCAGCTTCCCTCGGTTTGGTGGGCTGGGTCTCGCGCCAGGCGGCGATCTCCTTCCGGCTGCGTGGGGAAGCCCATCCCATCCCATCTGAGTGGGGATGAGGAAGCCGTTCAGGCGGCGGACATGGCGGTACGGGAATCGGACGTTGCATACCGAACAGGCGGGCGGCGGTGTCAACACCTGCAAACCCGTCCTGGCACCCTGCCAACAGTGCAAACATTTGGTAACATCACCACCACTCAGCGTAAAAAAAGGGGGGTGGGTGATACAGGCCATCCAGGCCTACCGCTACGCCCTCGACCCCACCCCCGCCCAGGCCCGCGCCCTGGCCGCGCACTGCGGAGCGGCGCGGTTCGCGTTCAATTGGGGTCTGGCGCTGATCAAGGCCAACCTTGGTCAGCGCGCCGCCGAACGCTCCTACGGCCTCGCCGACGAGGTGCTGACGCCGTCGTTGCCGTGGTCGATGTACGCGCTGCGTAAGGCCTGGAACCAGGCCAAGGATGACGTCGCTCCGTGGTGGTCGGAGTGTTCCAAGGAGGCCTATGCGTGTGGTCTGGAACGGCTGGCCGCCGCCCTGAAGAACTGGGCCGCCGCCCGCATGGGAAAGCGTAGAGGCCGGGTGATGGGCTTCCCGTCGTTCCGGTCCAGACGCAAGACAACCCCGTCGGTGCGGTTCACCACCGGGACGATCCGCCTGGACGGGCGCACCCATGTGGTGCTGCCGAGGCTGGGCCGGATCAAGACGCACGAGTCCACCCGTAAGCTCGCCCGCCGGATCGAGGCCGGGACGGCGCGGATCTCCTCGGCGACCGTGCGCTGGGAGGCGGGCCGCTGGCAGGTGGCGTTCAGCGTGCACGTCGACCGTCCGGCCCGGGTGCCGCGCCGCGCGGACGCGGTCGTCGGCGTGGATCTGGGCGTGCGGACGCTCGCGGTGTTCTCCGACGACCGGCCACCCGCAGCCAACCCCAAGCACCTGGCCGGCGCGTCCAAGAGGCTGCGCCGGGCGGCCCGCGCGGTGTCACGGAAGATCGGCCCGGACCGGCGCACCGGACAGCAGCCCTCCGGCCGCTGGCTGCGCGCCAACGCCGCGCGCAACCGGGCCCAGCACCGGGTGGCGGCACTGCGCCGCGACGCCCTGCACCAGCTCACCACCGGCCTGGCCCGCGAGTACGGCACCATCGTGGTGGAAGACCTCCACGTGGCCGGGATGGTCCGCAACCGCCGCCTGGCCAAGGCCATCGCTGATGCCGGTTTCGGCGAGATCCGCCGCCAACTCACCTACAAGACCGTCTGGAACGGCGGCCGGCTGATCGTGGCCGACCGCTGGTACCCCTCCTCCAAAACGTGCTCGTCGTGCGGGGCAGTGAAAGCCAAACTGCCCCTGTCCGCGCGCACCTTCACCTGCCCGGCCTGCGGGCTGGTGCTGGATCGTGACCGCAATGCCGCACGCAATCTCGCATCCCTCGTACAGCACGTCGCCGGGAGTGGCCCGGAGACGGTAAACGGACGCGGAGCCGACCAGAAGACCCCGCCCAGCGGGGCCGGTGGCTGTGAAACGTCAACCCCGCACCGGGCGACCGGGCAAGACGGGGACCTTCACCCAGCAATGGGCGAATCACTGAGATTAACTGATATCCAGTGAACGGCGTAGCAGGGCAAGCAGGCGCTCGGGCCGGTGCAGCGGGATGATGTGACCGCAGTCCTCGATGAGGTGCCCGGTCAGGTCGTCGGTGATCGGGCGAAGCTGGCGTTCCAGCGCCCTGCCGACGGGATGCGAGCCCACCGCCATCGTCGGCACCGTCAGCCGGGCGCCGGAGACCGCCTGTGCGATCTGCGCCGCGCTCTCGGGCAGTGCCCGGTAGTACGAGAACGCGCAGCGCAGTGCCTCCCGGCCGGTCGAGGGCGGCCCGCGACGAGGCACTCGCCCGGCGCCTGTGGACGGCCTCCGCGGAACTGACCGGCGTGACCTTCCCCCAACCGACTGGCCCCAGTACAGGATCATGAACGGCGATACGCCGGGCCCGGGAGTTTCGCGCTCTCGTCGTCCCCGTCCCTTTGGCGGGAGACCCGGCCGCCGCTTTCCGGCGGCACGCCGAAACGGTGGAAACCGCGATCGGACCTGCCGACAGCGTGGGCAGCCATGGCCCGATAGGCCCCTGGTACGAGCGATCCCCGGAGTGGGGAGCCCCTTTCCTGCGCTGGCGCCGGCCGGGCGCCGACTCGCTGGAATTACGCGCCACCGAGACCGGCGCGGAACTTTCCCTGCAACCGACCGAACCGTACGAGGAATGGCGGCATGCCGCGTTCGAGTGGGGAGAGCCCGCGCAACTGCCGGGTGGTTTCGCCATCGAGTATCTGAACGCCGCCAACGAAGGACTCAGCACGCCGGGCGGGTGGCGGGTGCCTCGGTTGGCGGCACTGCCACCCCTGCTGTCCGCGTTCCTCCGCACGTTGCCCGCCGAGACCCGCGCGATCGGCAGGAACGTGAGCGTCACCGTGTTCGGGGGAAATCGCGCGGTCCTCGCCATCCGCTCCGCCGAACGGCTGACCGTCGAGGGCTGGTTCAAGCATTTCTCACCCGGCGAGGAACTGGGCTGGTCACAACGTGTCGAGCGGACCGTGCGGTCGTGGACGTTCGACGCGGGCGGTCCCGGCGAAGTGGACGGCGACTGGCTGGCACGGCATCTCGTCGAGGTCCTCAAGACGGAGAAGATGTCCTCGATGACAAAGCTGAGAAAACATGTCCACAGCCCGGAGAACGCCCACACGGTGCTGTTCGGCCTGGGGATCTAATGGGTGCGTACCCATGGGAAAACGGCTTGCGTGTCGCATCGCGTCCATGATCGGGTGAGGCCGTAGTCAGCACAGGGCAGCGCTCGACGAGAGGGACCAGGCGACAGACAATGCATGAGCCAGATGTCCGGCGTGCGGTGGCTGCGGCCAGGTCGATCGCCTCATCACTTGGCCTGATCGCCGACGAGGCGATCGTCCTGCACAACTCGAACAAACTCACCCTGCGCCTGCTGCCTTGTGACGTCCTGGCCCGGGTGACACCCGCAGCGCATCAGAACGCGCAGTTTGAACTCGACCTCGCTCAGAGACTCGCCGAATCCGGGTGCCCTGTGGCTGCTCTCGACCCTCGTGTGCAGCCACGCGTATATGACGGTGACGGCTTCGAGATCACGCTGTGGACCTACTACGAACCCGTGACAGCTCAGAAGATTCCGCCGGCCGACTACGCCGGGGCACTTGAGCGGCTGCATGCCGGCACGCGCGAACTCGACATCCCGACTCCGCACTTCACGGATCGCATCCAGTCGGCTCAACAACTCGTGGCGAACCCGGACCTCACTCCGGCCCTCGCCGACGCGGACCGCGAACTGCTCGGCGACACGTTGCGGAATTTGAGACGGGCGATCGACGAGCGCGGCAGCGCCGTACAACTGCTGCACGGGGAGCCGCACCCGGGCAATCTGCTCGCCACGGAGAACGGGCCGCTGTTCATCGATTTCGAGACGTTCTGCCGCGGGCCCGTCGAATTCGACCTCGCCCACGCGCCCGAAGAGGTCAGCGAGCACTATCCGGGTGTCGACCGGGACCTGCTGCGCGAGTGCCGGATCCTCATGCTGGCGATGGTCACGACGTGGCGCTGGGACCGAGACGACCAACTGCCGAACGGACGGCAACTGGGCACAGAGGGGCTCGGCCAGATCCGGGCGGCGCTCGACCTGAATACCCGCGGCTGATCGCGGGCCTTCCAGCGCTGACGCCGCGCCACTCGGTCATCGCCCGCGCCCGCTTGTCGAGGAGCGGATCGATGCGGTGTCCCGGCGTCTCGCGAACCTGTTCAGCCGGGTGAATTCGCCTACATACCGAGGACATACCGCCCCGTTGTAGCGTTGCTCGCGATCATCTTGACGCGTTGCGCCGACATGGCCGGGGAGCCTTTTCGACAACTCGTGCGTGATACATGGGCCAAGGCCGGTTTCCGCGCGAAAAGGAAATTGTTTCCAGCGTCTCGCAGTCTCACCCGGAACGCGTGCTCCATTCTCGTGCGCGCGTTCTCAGCGAAAGGTTCAACATGGCTATCTCGAAGTTCGTGCGCGGTTTGACGGCCGCTTCTCTCATGGGCGCCTCGCTCGTGGGTGCTTCCATGTTCGGCGTCTCTCCCGCCTCGGCGACGGCGAGCCTGGGGGGTTCCTGGTCGTCGAGCGCACCAAGCGACGCGACCGGGGTGAGCGCCAAGAAGGAGAAGGACTTCGGAAAGTACACCCTCCAACTCCGCTACGGCCGGTATGGCGGCCAGGGCTGGATCTGGGCGCGTATCACCGGCATCGAGACGGACCTGAGCGCCTACATCGTCTCGTTGAAGGTGACCGAGCGCGCGACCGGTAAAACGGCCAGTAGCTGGAAGGCCGTGAACGGCAAGCGGACGACCTACACCAACGCTTACCGCTACCGCAGTAATCACGTGTTCCAGGCTTGCTACAAGCACAACAATCTGGGTGGCACCCCGGTCTGCATCTCGCACACCACCTGAGTCGGCGCCCAAAACCCCAAGGGAAGCTGGGTTCCGTTCGAGCCCGGGGCCGCGAGCGTGGCCCCGGGGTCGGCCGGAAGTGCGGATGAGGCCGGGGCGTCGGCGCGTGCCGAGCCCCGTCCCCAGGCTGTGGAAGAAGAACCGACCTTCGTGCGAACAAGAGGGGAAATTGATCGATTTCTCTTCTTGTGAGGGTCAATGACGTTGAGCAAGGGACTGCTGGCAGCGGTCCTGGCAGGCACGCTGGGGGTGGCCGCGACACCGGTGGCCGACGCGGCGGCCGTACAGGGAAGCCAGGAAGGGCCCGGTACGGCGGGCAGTGTGACGCTGCTGACCGGTGACCGGGTCGTGGTCGCGGGCAAGAGGTTCAGGGTGGAGCCGGGCGCGGACCGGGAGGTGCGCTTCTCCTCCGGATACCGGAACGGGCACCTGTACGTCGTCCCGTCCGACGCGGCGCCCCTGGTCGCGCAGGGGGTGCTGGACGAGCGGCTGTTCGATGTCACCCAGCTGCTCGAATGGCAGTACGGCGACGCGGACACGGCCGAAATCCCGCTGATCACACAGTCGCCGGAGGGCGCGGCCCCGGCGCTGAAGGGCGCCGCGACGACGCGGCGGCTGACCAGCGTGGGCATGACGGCGCAGCGGGTGGCCAAGAAGAGCGCCGGTGAGGCGTGGCGGAGCCTGCTCGGCGGGGTGTCCACGCTGGCCGCGGGCGAAGGCAGGATCTGGCTGGACGGGCGGCGTTCGTACACGCTGGACCGCAGCACCAGGCAGATCGGCGCGACCGAGGCGTGGCAGCAGGGTCTGACTGGGCAGGGCGTCACGGTCGCCGTGCTGGACAGCGGGTACGACCCCACGCATCCCGACCTCAAGGACGTGGTCACCCAGTCGAAGAACTTCTCCGACGAGCCTGACATCGTCGATCGCCTCGGACACGGCACGCACGTCTCCTCGATCGTCGCCGGCGCCGGGGAGAAGTACCGCGGTGTGGCGCCGGGTGCCCGCATCGCCTTCGGGAAGGTGGGCGGGGTCGCCGGGCCCGCCGACTCCGCGATCCTGGCCGGGATGGAGTGGGCCGCCACCGAGGTCAAGGCCAAGATCGTCAACATGAGTTTCGGCAGCCCCGACGAACCCGGCCTCGACCCGGTCGAGCAGGCGGTGAACACCCTGTCGCAGGAGACGGGCACCCTGTTCGTGGTGGCCGCGGGCAACGACGGCGAGCGCGGCGAGGGCACCGTGAGCAGCCCCGGCAGTGCGGACGCCGCGCTGACCGTCGGCGCGGTGGACCGTACCGACCAGGTGGCCGCCTTCTCCAGTAAGGGGCCGAGGGCCGGCGACCATGCGGTCAAGCCGGACGTCACCGCTCCCGGCCTGGAGATCGTGGCCGCCGCCGCGGCGGGCACCGCGGACGGTACCCATGTGGCGATGAGCGGCACGTCGATGGCCAGCCCCCATGCGGCGGGAGCGGCGGCCATCCTCGCCCAGCGCCATCCCGGCTGGAGCGGGCAGCAGCTCAAGGCCGCGCTCGTCGGCAGTGCCCGGCCGGCCGACGGCGCAACGCCGTACCAGCAGGGCACGGGGCGGGTGGACGTACCCCGCTCGCTGGCCCAGGAGGTGATCGCCTCCGCCACCGGCGTGTGGGCCGCGTTCCCCTGGCCGCACTCCGACGGGCAGCGGGCCACCGGGAAGATCGTTTACACCAACACCGGAGCCGCACCCGTCACCCTGGACCTCGCGGCCGGCTCGGACGTGCTCACGCTGTCGCCGCAACGGCTGGAGGTGCCCGCGGGCGGGCAGGCGACGGCCACGGTCACGATCGACGCCGAGGGCAAGGGGCCCGGCGACCATCCCGGCGTCATCACCGCCACGGCCGGTGACACGGTGATCCGCACCCCGGCCGGGGCCTACGTGGAACCGGAGTCCTACGACGCCACGGTGACCGTACTGGGCCGGGATGGGGCCGCCGCCGCGTCGATGCTGGGCTTCGTCTACGACCAGGCGACCGGCACCCAGCGCGACCTCGTCTTCCACGACAACGTGGCCAAGATCAGGCTGCCGAAGGGGCGCTGGAACCTCTACACCAACATCTACGACAAGAACGACCGCAGCCTGACGATCGCGCACCGGCCGTTCGAGATCGACGACGCCGACGTGCCGCTGACGGTCGACGGCCGCGAGGCGAAGCAGATCACGTTCACGGTCGACGACCCCACCGCCGTCGCCAGCCGCCAGTTCACCCTGGCCATGGCCAACGGTCCCTGGACGACCGAGATGCTCGCGAACAACTATCCCGGCGGATTCCACGTCATCCCGGTACGGCAACCGGGCCTGTCCTATCTGGCCCACACCGCCTGGACCAAGAAGGACGCGACGCCCACCCCGTACCGCTATGACCTCGTGGATCACCGTACGGACGGCATTCCCGACAATCCCGGGTACGCCGCGCGGACCCGGGACATGGTCAAGGCGACCGAGACCTACCGTTCGTCCTCCGGACCCGGCACGCTGTGGTCGGGGCCGGTGCTGGGCGACATTTCAGGAGGGGCGAGCACTTCGGACATCCCGCTGCCGGGCAGGCTGACGCGGTACCTCACGCCGGGGTTCGCCTGGCACGACGAGTTCAGTACGGGCGGCCTGGTCGAGTACGGCGTCGGGCCGGTGCGCGACAAGGACTTCGGCCAGGTCTACAACGCCGCGGTGACCGGTCCTTCGTTCGCCATCACCGGCGGCAGCCGTACCGGCGACAAGCTGGACTTTCCCGCCAACGGCCTGTACACCGGCGCGACCGCCGGCGACCGTACCGGCATGGACGCGACCGCCGGCGGCCGTACGGGCATGGACGCGACCGCGACCGGCACCCTCACCCTCGCCTCGAACGGGAAGGAACTCGCCACGACCGGCATCGCCGGGTGCATCGCCTACCGGAGCGAGCAGTGTACGCTCACCGCGACCTTGCCCGAAGCCTCCGACACCGCCTACACGCTGACCGCCTCCTCCCGGCGGCCGGACGTGGAGCTGTCCACGGGCGTTGACGCCGTCTGGACCTTCCGCTCCTCCCGTACGGCGAAGCCCGAGCCCCTGCCGCTGATGGCCGTGCGCTACGCACCGCAGGGCCTCGACGACGCCAACCGCGCCAGGCCGGGGTCGCGGACCACCGTGCCGATCCGGGTCGAGCGGGCTCCCGGTGCCCGCGAGGTGGCCGTCTCTTCGATCAAGCTGGAGGTGTCGGCTGACGACGGGAAGACGTGGCGGCCGGTGCGGGTCCGGGCGGCCGGTGCGGGCTGGACGGCGCGGCTGGACAATCCCGCTGCTCCGGGGTACGTCTCACTGCGCGCGACCGTCACTGACAAGGCGGGCAACGGCGTCACGCAGACCGTGAGCCGCGCTTATGCCGTTAAGTAACACGTGAACTTGGGGGCCGAGGGTGCCGCCCTGCTTGAACCGCCTCGCGGTTGAGCCGGGCACGCACCCTGGCCCCTGGGTGAACATCCCACTCCAAGCCAGACCAACCGCCCTGCCGTTCGCGTACACCCGAGCAACCGCCCAGCCATTCGCGTACGCCAGACCGGTCCTGCCGTTCGCGTACGCCCGAGCGACCGCCCTGCCGTTCGCGTACGCAAGACCGGTCCTGCTGTTCCCGACGGGTGGCTGCTGCTGGACGCGACTTGGCCGGTGTCCGGCTGAGCCCGGACACCGGCCAGTCACTTCGACCATCCCACAACCCACCGACCTCCAACTCCATCTCCCGGACCTCCTCGATCTGGATCCGGGAGACTTCCGTTGAAGATCGGGAACGCGGCTAGCCCTTCTTCACCGAAGGAAGCTGATCCGTCCATTCGGTGGTAACGGAGATGAACCCATCGCTCCACGCCGTGTCGCCGTCGTCAACAATGACGAGGTTGGCGCGGCTCACCCGGGCCTTCTCCGGATCGACGACCAGTTCGACGCCCTTACCCCCATCGGGATCAGGCAGGCGCAGGTGCTGGCCGCCTTCAACCGCACCCGCGTTCTCCACCCCCGGCGTCGTGGCGAGCGCACGGAACGCCGCCGAACGTACCTCCGCGGGCGTCGGCAGGTCCGTGATCAGCGCGAGCAGGGTGAAGGTGGGATCGCCTCGCAGCTCGGATGCGGACATGTCGCTCTCGTTGCCCCTGCGCTCGGCGATCCACGCCTTCAGCGCCTCCGGATCCGTCGGCAGCCTTTCGAGATCCTCGAAGCTAACCTTGGCGCCCTTGAGGCTGAGCGTCTTCCAGGCCGGTGCCGGTACGACGGCGTCGGGGGGATCTCCCGGCACGCCCTTGGTCCAGCGCTTGCCGTCGCGCCTGGTCCAGCTCTCCATCGTCGGGCCGCCCGACTTGAGCCACTGACGCGTGACGTGCCAGTACGTCCCGGAATCCCGGGGCGTACGTTCCGCGCTGACGGCGGCCATGAGCAGGACCTCCTTGCCCGTGGCCGGTACGACGTCGTTCGCGGGCGCCCCCGTGGCGAACACGACCGCCGCGGCGGCCCCGGCTGCGACCAGGGCGACACTCGGTACGAACCAGCCGGCCCGCCGACGCGCCCGGCTCGTCCGCGCCCTTCGCTGAAGGCGATCTCTGCCACGCGCGACCGCCCCGGCGGACGGCTCCGGCTCGGCCAGCAGGGTGGCGATCTCTTCCAGGTCGTTCATGGCTCGTTCGTCTCCTTGTCGGTGAGAGCCTGGATCTTGGCGCGGGCGCGGTTGAGCCGCGAACCCACCGTGCCGAGGGAAATGCCGAGCGCCTGGGCTATCTCGTTGTAACTGAGCTGGCCCAGTGCCGAGAGCAGCAGCACGTCGCGCTCGCCACCGTTCAGTGAGGCGAGCGCCCTGGCCAGGTACGGCTGGGCGGTCACGGAGGCGACGACCCTGTTCTCGTGCCCTTCCACGGCCTGCGCGGGGTCCAGCCGGGCCAGCGCCTTGTAGCGTCGGGCCTCCTTGTGGCGATGCCTGGCCACCAGGTTCGTGGCGAACCCGAACAACCAGGGCCGCAACCCGCCTCTTTCCGGGTCGAACCGATCTCGCCGATCGAAGGCCAGCAGGAACGCCTCCGCCGTGACGTCCTCGGCCGCCTGGGCGCCCAGGCGGCCTGCCACGTACCGGTAGATGTCGTGGAAATACCGGTCGTACACGGCGGTGAACAACTCTGGATTCCGCCGGTAGCCGGCGACGAGATCGGCGTCCGCGGTCACCTGCTCGCCCACGTCGGCGGTCACGTGCCCGTCTCCGTCATGAGTGTGCCTTCCGGATGGGGATCACTACTTTCGTCCGTCCTTCACGACACACCCGCATTTTCTTCCCGCTCCCACCCACGAAGGGCGACCGTTCAGCGACCGGGCTCGTCTTCCGGCCGAGCCGTACCACCACCGCTGTGGTCGCTGCCTTCATTCTCCGGCCCGCTCCCGGAAGGAGCATGAACCGCCATTCCGCCACTCATGGATCAGGCCCATATCAGCGGCCCTTCGCCCAAAGAGAGGCCCTCACCAGCGCAGTTGACCTCAACTTAAGTTGAACTGATGGGCTGTTCGCCGTCGGTCCTCCGGACCAGAGAAAGCGAGCAGCATGGACACCTCCACAGAACCGCCTGGTCATCTCGCCGCGGTACATCCACCCTCTCCATTGACGCTTCCGGTGGTTCTGGTCGGCGTCGTACTGATGGCGATGTCCATCTCGGGAACGGCGGTGGCGCTGCCGAGCATCGGCCGTGACCTCGACGCGTCCGGGTCTGTGCTGCACTGGGTGGTCGCCGGATACAACCTGGCCTTCGCGGCCATGACGCTCGTCGCGGGATCGGCCGCCGACCGGATCGGCCGCCGGCGGGTGTTCATCGCCGCGACACTGATCTTCGTGGCCGGATTCCTGGCGACGGCGCTGAGCCAGGCGATCATCATCACCGACATCGCCCGCGTCGTCTCCGGCGTCGGCGCAGCAGGGATCATGGCCGCCGGCGGCGCCATCCTCGCCTCAAGCTACGACGGCGCTGCCCGCAACCGCGCCTTCGCCCTGATGGGCACCATGGCCGGCGTCGGCATCGCCATCGGTCCCACCCTGTCGGGCCTGCTGATCTCGGCCACCGGGTGGCGGGGAAGCTTCGCGGTCTTCGCGGTCATCGGCCTGCTGGTCGCCCTGGGCGCGACCCGTACCCGGGAGTCCCGGGCGACCGGCACGGGCCCGATCGACTGGACGGGCAGCGCGCTGTTCGTCGCCGCACTGACCCTGCTGATGTTCGCGCTGCTGGAGGCGCCCGCGTTCGGCTGGACCCATCCGGTCATCCTGGTCACCGCCGTCGCCGGCCTGGCCGCGCTGGTGCTCTTCGGCCTGTCCCAGCGGCGCAGCGCCGCCCCCGTCCTGGCTCCCTTCCTGGTCGCCAACCGCGGCTTCCTGGGCTGGAGCCTCGCGACGCTGACCACATCGATCGGGTTCCTCGGCGTTCTGGTCTACCTGCCGACCTATCTGCAGACGGCGGCAGCACTCTCGCCCGCCGCCGCGGGGGTCGCCATGCTGCTGCTCACGGCCCCCGTACTGATCATGCCCATGGCCGCCGTCACCCTGGTCAACAAGGGGGTGCCGGCCCGACTGGTGATGATGATCGCCCTGGCCCTGGTGGTGGCCGGAAATCTGTGGCTGATGGGACTGAACCCCGGCAACGCGGTCGCGGCCGTCGCGGCGCCGCTGGTGATGATCGGCCTTGGCATGGGAGCGTCCTTCGGCATCACGGACGGCCAGGCCATGGCCCTGGTCCCCGCCGACGCCGTGGGCATGGCGGCCGGATTCCTCAACACGCTGCGCGGAGCGGCGGAGGCCATGGTGATCGCCGCGTTCAGCGCCTCCCTGATCGGCCTCCTCACGACCAGGCTCGGCGACGCGACCCGCGCCGCCGAGGTAGGCGCCGGGCGACTCACCCCCGGCACCGAACCTGCGGAACTGGCCGCCTTCACCTGGTCCTGGCAGCTCACACAGCTCGGCGCCGGGCTGCTCTGCCTTGTGCTGTCGATCGTCGTGGCCGCCCTCATCCACAGCCGCGCCAGTTCCCGCCACACCACCTGACGCCGCCCTCGCCGCAAGGAGCCACCATGCACGCCGGCCCGGAGGACCACCTCACGATCGGTGACATCGTCCGCCGGACCGGCGTACCCGCCTCCGCCCTGCACTTCTACGAACGCAAAGGACTGATCTTCAGCGAACGCGACGGCGGCAACCAGCGCATCTTCTCCCGGCACATGCTCCGCCGGATCTCCCTCATCATCGTGGCCAAGCGCCTGCACATCCCGCTGTCGGACGTCGCGAAGATCCTCGCGACCCTCCCCACCGACCGCGCCCCCACCCACAAGGACTGGCAGCGGGTCTCCCGTACGTGGAAGAAGCAGTTGGAGGAACGCCGCCGCGCCATCGAGAAGCTCGAACAGGAACTCACCGGCTGTATCGGCTGCGGCTGCCTTTCGATGAAGGCATGCCTGCTACTCAACCCCGACGACACCCTACGCGACCACGGCCCCGGCCCGGTGCGACTCCAGAAGCCCGCCACATCCCTGCCCGCCGAACTGACGCGACATTCCCCGGATGCGGGACGGTAATTTGACGCACAGAACTGGCAACCTTCGTGGCTTTCACTCGGTCACTCGGGGCGATCTTCTAGTGAGCGTTGCAAGTCGCTGCGGCTCAATGCGGGACAACCGAGAATTCCGGTCAGCACGGTCCGTTGCCTGGCGGTCAACTCGTTGACGAAAACAACAGCCGCTGCCCGGGTCTCCGTACGGGCATTTGCGATCTCGTGCACCTTGCCCGTGCTCATCAGCGTTCGCGTTGAGTAGGGGCGATCCATGTTCGCCTTTCCTCCTGGAGCCCGGCCCTTCTTGCCGCCCGAGACGCCTCGGCGTTGCACGAACCGCTGGACGACTCGCCCGCCCAACGCGGCGATCTCCGCAGCGAGATCATCCAGGACGTCGGCATGATCCTTTCGCTTGGCGGAGAACAGGCCGGCGATCAACACGTCGGCATCCACCACCAATTTCATCGCGTCCGGTACCGGCTCAACGCCGAACCGCCTTCGCTGGTGACTCATAGAATTTCAGCGTAGGGCGTCTCGTGAGCCACGGTGCGGCCGGCCCTGTTGCTGTGCTTCTCCGCTGTACGGCCAATTCCATGTCGGTCCGGAAGCAATCTCGTCCGATGCGCCCGTTCATTTCGCCTGGGCCGGGACCCTCCATGATCCATGGCGAGGGCGTTCAGCATGGACTGGTGACCGCTGAATTCCTTCAGCCGTTCACTCCGCGCGATGTGGCATATTGCTTGCTGGGTCCAGGTGAATCGTGATCAATGCGTGTGTATTGCGATACGGTCGAAGCAGATGCTTGGGGTGTGGATTCGAGCGACGCGAGTGTTTCACCCGCTGACGAGCGGCGGCCCGCCGAGCGGGTAATCGCCGCCGGGCTCGCCGGCATCATCCTGCCCTTCCTCCAGCTCGCCTGGCTGCTGCTGGTCGCCGCCTTGTACGATGACTCGCGCTGCGGCCACCTCGGCTGTGTCGGCCTGCTGGTCGAGGCGTGGACCGTGGGCAACTGGGCGTCGGTCGTGCTCGCATGGCCGCTGCTGCACCTCCTTCGGGTACGCCCGGCGTGGTTGGTCGCCGTGCTGGCCCCCTTCTTCCTGGTGCCGATCTGGAAGCTGGCCGACATACCGATCAACATGATCGCCGGGTTGTTCGCCTACCCACTGGCCGCCCTGGTGAGCACACCGCGCCTGTCGTGGCGACGGCGCGGCCTGGTTCTGGCCTCCTTCCTGCTGGTCTGCACCTTCCTCGCGCTTTCTTCCGGATAGCCGTCCGAGTGCCTCCGGCGTGCGAATCGCCCCGGGAACCGACGTCGGCCTTTGGCGGAGTACGCGAGGCGCGCTCAGACCTGTTCGAAATGGAATGCCTTGATGAAGCAGTCACGGGGCTGAGTGACAGCAAAGAGGATGCACTCCACGAGCGATTGTGCGGTGAGGGCATCCTTGGCCTCCCGCGGCGTGGACGTCCACTCCTCAGAAAGAGGGTCGGCGTTGTCGAAGTCAGGCGGATAGAGCGAGATCACCCGGACTCCCTGGGGCCGCAGCCGCTTGGAGAGAATCTCGGTGAACCCGGCTTGGGCACTCTTGGCCGCATAGAAGGCGTCGTGCGCGTCCGAGCGGTGATGACCGGCCGCACCGCAGGCGGAGACCATCGTCACCACATCCGGCTTATCCGAGTTGAGCAGGAGCGGGAGGAAGTTCTTCACAGTCAGCACCGTGCCCATTGCGCCGGATGCGATGGTGTCCACGACATCGGCATCAGAGGCTGACTGGAGATCCGGCCCTTCAAGATAACGCGAGCCGTTGTTGATCAGAATGTCGACGCGGTCGGTGCGCTGGGTGACACCGGACGCGAACTCACGAATCGAGGCGGGGTCCGTCAGGTCGCAAGCACAGGCGTGGACCTGCCGGTGGCCTCGGTCGCGGATCTCATCGCGTACTCGCTCAGCGGCAGCGAGGCTACGTGCGGACAGAAAGACCTCCGCGCCGAGGTCCGCAAGCTGGATGGCCAGAGTCCGCCCGAAGTCACGGCCGGCAGCAGTGATGACCACCCGATAGCCGTCGAATCTCATGATTTCGCTCCTTGTTTCGTGGACCGGACCCAATGTGCTTGGCTTCCACCTCCGGGGCCATCAGCACCGGCTTGCCGAGTTCGTTCCCGATCGCCCGCAGGAATTCGCAGAGTGTGTCGTCTCCTTCTTGCCATGCAATTCACGAAGGTCCACGTCGAAGTCGACTTCGATCTCCGACACGAACCGGAAGATCGCGAGCACGCCCGGAGCAGGCCGGACTCGCAGCGACACCGTCTCAGCCTCGGGTGGACGCGCGAGCACCTCGGCGGCTGGGGGCAGCGGCGGTACCGCGTCGCCTTGCGAGTACTGCCACCGCCATTCACGCGCTCTGACCAGTTCCAAGACGGTCTGCCAGTCCTCGACGGTGGCATCCGGGACGGAGAGGTCCGGCAATGCTCCCATCAATTCGGGATCGAAAAATCGCCCCGGCCCGGGCCTCTTTCTTCGGGCCGGGCCGGGCCGTGGCCGCGCGTCAACCGCCACTGCCGGGTATCAGCCGCCACTTTCTGATGCAGCCCCGGTGATGGCCTGCATCTGCCGTCCAATGATCTCCTGCAGCGATATGTCGTCGTAGTTGCTGAGGACGACGCCGACCCACCCGCTGTCAGGGTAGATGCTCCAGTGGCTGCAGCTGCCGGGGTGGACGCCGCTGCGCGCGAGCACCCACTGGCCTTCGACGATGTGGGCCGTCGGCCCGTAGGTGCTGAACCCCGGGGAGCCTCGGAAGTTGGGAGCCTTGACCGAGGTGAACACGTCGGCCCAGGCCGGGTCGAGCACGGTGCCGTCGTACAACGCGTTCGCGAACCTGACCAGGTCCGGTGCGGTGACGAACCCGCCGTCCGGGACGAAGTTGCGGGCATTGTTCTGGCCCGCCATGCCCGGGCTCGGGCTGTCCTTGTCCAGGTTGCGGACCGCGTCCACCCGGTTGCCGTCGGCCTGTCTCATGTACGAGTGCGCGATGTGCTCGTCGGCCAGCCACTGCGGTCTGGTGTAGTACGCCGAGCCGGTCATGCCGCAGTGCCCGAAGATGTGCTTGTGCACGTAGTCCCAGAACGTCATGCCGGTCACCGCCTCGACGATCTGCACGGTGACATCCGCACCCCAGCCGGGTTTGTTCGAACCCGCGCCGGGAGCGGCGACCAGCTTCGCCTGCCGGGTGTATTGCCGGTAATACTCGTGCTGCTCCTCCTTGCTGTGGAAGATGCGCTGGTAGTCATGCTCCGGAAAGGACAATCCGGAGGTGCCCATGAGCAGGTGATGGATGCGTACCTGCTCAGCGATCTCCTTGGCGAAACCGGTCAGGTAGGTGCCCACCGTGTCCCACAGCTTCACCTTGCCCCGCTGCGCCAACTGCACGATGGACAGGCTGACGAACGGCCCGCCGTAGAGGTTGAACGCGACATCTTCGTGGTTACGGATCCCCTTCTCCTTGTCGGCCATGCCGTAGCTGCGCGACAGCACCGTCCGGCCCCGGTACGACAGCAGCACCACTCCGGAGAACTTGTCCTGTGCGGCCAGCTCCGCCACGAACCGGTCGTAGGCCCCGCCAGGCAGGGTGTCCGGCGGTATCCGATCCGGCCCGGACGGCTCAGACTCCAGCCCGGACGGCTCAGACTTCGGCTCGGACGCGGCGGCGGAGGCGAGCCCGGTGCCTGGCAGCGGCGTGCCGACCGCCATCACACCGGCGGCCAGCCCGCCCCACCCGAGCAACAACCGCCGCCGCTCGACACCACGTACGGAATCCGACTCCATGTCAACGCCCTCCCCGCGCGAGGCAGGAGGCGAGCGTTCGTTGCGGAACGCGATGGTCCCGCGCGCTGTTGGTCATGGCTGCGATAGTTCGTCACGAATGTCACCGGCCCGCGCGCGTGATGTCACCGTTTCTCGACAGCCCTTGACCTCGACCGGGATCCGCGACAGTGAGTGCCGGCCACAGCGCCGCGGATTGCGGCTCAGACCGGGTCGGGAACTGGCGCGTTGGTTTCTCCTGGTGCGAGGCCCCCGAGTCCATTGCGGCCCATACGGTCCAGAAACTTGTATTGTGCGGGCGTGCCCCGACCTCGTGAGTTCGATGAAGATCGCGTGATTCTCGCCATCCGTGACGAGTTCTGGGACAAGGGTTACGCGGCGACATCGATGGACGACCTGCTGCGTGTGAGCGGGCTGGGCAAAGGCAGCCTCTACTCCCATCACTCGCCACCGCTTGGTTAGCGAACCAGTGGCACGCCCGTCGCCCGCGGGTCCGTCACGCGACCATCGCCGTCCAGCTCGCCATCCCCTTGCTCGACTCACCCACTTTCTGATCGAAGGCACCCTTAGTTGGGTACTCACAGCACCCTGGGCCGCGCTCATCGTGGCTCTGCTCCTGCTTCCTCCAGCAAGAACATGGTTCGCCCCCACGCTCCAAGCCTCGCGCACCCCGTCACAGCCAGCACCACCCGCCGCCACCTGACAGTTCACTAGATCGACGCGGGACGGTGATCGATGGCGCCGATGATGTCACTCACCGCCTTACCGGGGCTACATGCCTTTCCCGATGTGCCAGTCGGCATGGGCGCTCCGGCAACGCGGTCGAGGCCACGCAATTGGGCTCGCGAGATGCTTGCTTCTCAGCCCAGGGCATCCACAGACACGGCAGTCGTACACCAGGAATGCGTCTCTTGAGACGGCCTTCGCATGTCACCGCCCGGTCGCTGGCCGTGACGATATTGCCGACGCCTATGAAACGGCGCCCTGTCCGAGGCGCAGCGGGAGTCTGGGTGGCATTCGCCAGTCCGCTCGGTAACAGGGGATGGGGTGGGAGACCGGGGCGCCGTAGGCGCGCGGGGGTGCGCCGAAGGCGCCTGACGGGGGGCGCCTGAGCTCTCCTTGCGCGAAGCGCCCCATGGGAAGACCTTTTCGCGCGCCGAAGGCGTGCCCATAGAAGAACAGCCCGAGCCGGAGGGGAGGACCCTTCGGGGTGGGCATCAGCCAGCCCACCGTGTCATTGGGCAACGGGTGGGTGAGCTCATGCCCACCTACCCGGTGCTTTCGATGGTGGAGCCTAGGAGATTCGAACTCCTGACTTCCTGCTTGCAAAGCAGGCGCTCTGCCAACTGAGCTAAGGCCCCTTCGACGAAGATAGCTTACCGGGCGGAGGAAGCTACCTGCGTCGTGCCGAGGTCGTCGCTCAGGATCAGGTTCGGGAAGTCGGCGATCGAGTCCAGGATGTGGGTTGCGCCGCCCTTCAGGAGGCGTTCTCGGCTGTGGACTCCTGTCATCACGCCTGCGACGATCGACGCGCCTGCTCGTCTGCCGCAGAGCATGTCGCTTTCCGAGTCGCCGATGACGGCTACCTGGCGTACGTCGGACACGCCCGATCGGAGTACGGCGTGCAGGACCATGTCGGGCCAGGGGCGGCCGCGGCCGCCGGCGTCTTCGGGGGAGATGGCCAGGTCGATCTTGTCGTGCCAGCCCAGGACGCTCAGGATGCGGCCCAGGGTGGCGCGGCTGAAGCCGGTGATCAAGGCCAGCTTGATGCCGGTGCCGCGGAGTTTGTCGAGGACTTCCAGGACTCCGGGCACGGGTGTGAGACCTGCCCGGTCCAACGCGCCCTCGTAGGAGCGTTCGAACGTCAGGTTCGCCGCCTGGGCCTGGGCCTCGTTGCCGGGGAAGATCCCACGGAAGACATCGATCTTGGGACAGCCCCGGGACCGGTGTACGTGAACCATGGCTCGCGCGTACGCTCCGGTCCCGGGCACTATGCCCTGGGTCGCGATCGCCTCGGCGAAGGCGCGCTCGACCATGGCGATGTCACCGACTGTGGTGCCTGCCAGGTCCAGGCACGCCAGCTTGATGGGGACGACGTCACTCATCGCCTCGCCGGTCGGTTAGTTCTCGCTGCCGGTCGCCTCGGTCCAAAGATCGAGCTCTGCGCGGTCGGCCTGCACCTTACGCCAGATCAGCAACCCCCCAAGGGCGATCAGCGCCAGAACGAGCAGCTTCTTCACGGTGTGACCCCACTTCTTCGACGGTCTCACCTGCCGGGGTGAGACCCAACGGTTGGACAGCAGCCTAGCAAGGGATGGCTGCGGCCCCTGTGTTGCGCACGGACCAGATGTGTGGAATGTGCGAGGGACAGGCGTTCAGCCCCTGGTGGGGGCGCTATGCCCGTCCCTTCTTGGACAACATCCCAACAACATCCCGACAACAACTGTTCCGGGCGCCCCATCTGGGACAACAGCTCGATCATGCCAAATATCCAGCCTGGGTGCGCGGATCAAGTGGATTGGAAGAGCGTTGGGAGAGCCTTTTGGATGGCAGTGATCGGCCAAGGTCTTGACATACCCCTAAGGGGTATATTAACTTCCCCCTCATCGCCACATACCCCCTGGGGGTAGTAGCGAGTGAGGGTTGCGGATGCGGCGTAGGTGAGTGCGAGGTTGCGATGCAGTGGTGCAGCAGTACAGCTGGGTGTAGGTCTGCGGCGTGCGTGAGAGCGCCTCACGCACGGCGACGGCGCGCCTACTGTGAAGTACACCCGGAGACACGCCGCTGGAGGGCTCGGCAGCCAAGGCAGGGCAACTAAAGGGCGGCGCTGAAGGGCTGACGGCTGGGTGCCGGCTGGCAAGTGCCGCACGTCAGGTCGGGGTTCGTGAGATGGGGATGTTGGTGCCGTTTCCGTGGGGGACGGCACACGCGGCTCGTCGCACACGCCGCCGTGCCCGAACCATCCGTATCTGAAGGGGAAAGGGTCGTCTGAATGTCGGCGAACCTCTTAATACCCTAGGGGGGTACGGTGTTAGACTCGGAACTAAGACTACGGACACAGATGTATGAGGAGACAGCGATGAGCACCACCACTTTCACCGTGCACGGTATGACCTGCGGCCACTGCGTGAGCTCGGTCAAGGAGGAGGTCAGCGAGGTCGCCGGTGTCACGAACGTCGAGGTTGACCTGGGTACCGGCCTGCTGACCGTGAACAGTGAGGGCCCCGTTGACCGCGCGGAGATCGCCGCCGCGGTCGAAGAGGCCGGATATGAAATGGCGGATAAGTCGTGAACACAGCCGCCAAACTCGGCTCGTACGCCCTGGGCCTGGCCGTCGTCTTCGGCGGCGCCCTGGGCGTGGGCAACCTTGTGGGACCGGAACCGGCGGCCGGCACCGCGACGACGGCCGCCGGCAAAGGCCACGCCAAAGGCAATGCCGGCGACGAGGGCCATGCAGGTGACGAAGGGCATGCCGCCGAGTCAGAGCAGCCAACGCAGAGCGATACCCCCGGGGGGCTCCAAGTGTCCCAGAATGGCTACACGCTGAACCCGATCACCTCGATCACGACCGGCGTACCCACCGACTTCAAGTTCACCGTAATAGGCCCCGACGGCAAGCCGGTCACCAACTACCAGGTCGAACACGACAAGAAGATGCACTTCATCGTGGCCTCCCGCGATTTGACCAGCTTCCAGCACGTCCACCCCGAGCTGACGCAAGATGGCACCTGGTCGGTCAAGCTGACGCTGCCAAAGGCGGGCGCGTACCGGGGATTCGCCGACTTCGTCCCGACGGACGGCGAGAAGATCACGCTCGGCGCGGACCTGCAGGCCGCGGGCGACTACCGCCCCGAGCCGCTGCCCCACGTCAGCCGTACGGCGGCGGTCGACGACTACACGGTCAACCTCGCCGGCGACCTGGTGCCCGGCAGAGCCGGCAAGCTCACGCTCACGGTCAGCAAGGACGGCGAGCCGGTCACCGACCTGGAGCCGTACCTCGGCGCGTACGGCCACCTCGTCGCCCTCCGCGCCGGCGACCTCGCCTACCTGCACGTGCACCCGGAGGAGAGCGAGCAGGCGGGCCCCGAGGTCACGTTCTACGCGCAGGCGCCCAGCCGCGGCGACTACCGCCTGTTCCTCGACTTCAAGCACGAGGGCAAGGTCCGTACGGCGAGCTTCACCGCCACGGCCACCCTGTCGGACGGGCACGCCCCCTCCGCCACCCACGACCACAGCCACTGAACCGGAACGCGTAGAAAGGAGAGGTGATGTCTCCCACAACCGGAGCCACAGATGACAGAGCCGTCGAACTCTCGATCGGCGGCATGACCTGCGCATCCTGCGCGAACCGCATCGAACGCAAGCTGAACAAGCTGGACGGCGTGACGGCCACGGTCAATTACGCGACGGAGAAGGCGAAGGTCACCTTTCCCGAAGGCGTGGACCCGCAGCGGTTGGTCAGTGAGGTGGAGAAGGCCGGGTACACGGCCGAGCTACCCGCAGCTGCGACCCAACCGCAGGAGGAGGAGCGGGATGAGTTGCAGCCGTTGCGGCAGCGGTTGATCGCTTCGGTGGTGTTGTCGGCGCCGGTGGTGGCGATGGCGATGATCCCGGCGTTGCAGTTTGCGAATTGGCAGTGGTTGTCGCTCACGCTGGCCGCCCCGGTGGTGGCCTACGCCGGCTGGCCGTTCCACAAGGCCGCCTGGACGAACCTGCGGCACGGTGCGGCGACCATGGACACGCTGATCTCGGTGGGCACGCTGGCCGCGCTGGGCTGGTCGGTGTGGGCGTTGTTCTTCGGTACGGCCGGTACGCCGGGGATGACGCATCCGTTCGCGTTCACCATCGAGCGCAGTGACGGCTCCGGCAACATCTACCTGGAGACGGCGGCCGCGGTGACCGCGTTCATCCTGGCCGGCCGGTATTTCGAGGGGCGTTCCAAGCGGCGCGCCGGGGCGGCGCTGCGGGCGTTGCTGGAGCTGGGCGCCAAGGACGTGGAGCTGGCCGATGGCCGGCGCGTCCCGGTCGAGCGGCTCAAGAGCGGCGACCGGTTCGTCGTGCGGCCCGGGGAGAAGATCGCCACCGATGGGGTGGTCGAGGAGGGTTCCTCGGCGGTGGATGCCTCGATGCTGACGGGTGAGTTGGTGCCGGTGGAGGTGCGGCCGGGCGATGCGGTGACCGGGGCGACGGTGAACGCGGGCGGCCGGCTGGTGGTCCGGGCCACCCGGGTCGGCGCGGACACACAGCTGGCCCAGATGGCCCGGCTGGTGGAGGAGGCGCAGACCGGTAAGGCGCGGGTGCAGCGGCTGGCCGATCGTATCTCCGGGGTTTTCGTGCCGATGGTGATCGCGTTGGCGGTGGGCACGCTGGGCTACTGGCTGGGGACGGGTGAGGGGGCGGGGGCGGTGTTCACGGCGGCGGTGGCGGTGCTGATCATCGCCTGCCCGTGCGCGCTGGGCCTGGCCACGCCGACCGCGTTGCTGGTCGGCACCGGTCGCGGCGCGCAGCTCGGCATCTTGATCAAGGGTCCCGAGGTGCTGGAGTCGACCCGCAGGATCGACACGGTGGTGCTGGACAAGACCGGCACGGTGACCGAGGGCAGGATGACGCTCACGGCGGTGCACCTGGCCGAGGGGGAGCGCCGTGCGGAGGTGTTGCGGCTGGCGGGCGCGCTGGAGCACGCCTCGGAGCATCCGATCGCCCGGGCCATCGCCGAGGCAGCCAGAAGCGAGGCGGTCGGGAGCGAGGCCGTGGTGGAGGACTTCGCGAACGTCGAGGGGCTCGGTGTGCAGGGCGTCGTGGACGGGCACGCGGTGCTGGTCGGCCGTCCCCGGCTGCTGGCGGAGTGGTCGCAGCAGCTGCCCGCCGATCTTGCGCGGGAACTGGCGGAGGAGCAGGCCAGGGGCCGTACCGCGGTGGCGGTGGGCTGGGACGGGCAGGCCCGCGCGGTGCTGGTGGTGGCCGACGTGGTCAAGCCCACCAGCAGGGAGGCCATCGCACGCCTCAGGGCGCAGGGGCTGACCCCGGTGCTGCTGACCGGTGACAACGAGGCCGTGGCCGGGACGGTGGCGGCCGAGGTGGGCATCGATGAGGTGATCGCGGAGGTGTTGCCGGCCGGGAAGGTGGAGGTGGTCAGGCGGCTGCAGTCCGAGGGCAAGGTGGTGGCGATGGTGGGCGACGGGGTCAACGACGCCGCCGCACTCGCCCAGGCCGACCTGGGGCTGGCCATGGGCACCGGCACCGACGCGGCGATCCAGGCCAGCGACCTGACCCTGACCCGGGGTGACCTGCGGGTGGCGGCCGACGCGATCCGGTTGTCCCGCCGCACGCTGAAGACGATCAAGGGGAACCTGTTCTGGGCCTTCGCCTACAACGTGGCCGCGCTGCCGCTGGCCGCGATGGGCCTGCTCAACCCGATGATCGCGGGCGCGGCAATGGCGTTCTCCAGCGTCTTCGTGGTGAGCAACAGCCTGCGACTGCGTCGCTTCAAGTAACCGGAACGGACCGAGGACGGTCGGCGCGATCAAAGCGCCGGCCGTTCTCGCGCGTGGCAGCAGCCCACCGGACGGCCGGGGCCATCGCCGCGCCGGCCACCACGAACGCCGCCCCCACCAGCAACCACCCCGCCGTCCCCCCACCGAGCACCACCGTGGTCAGCACGACCGGCCCGACCATCCTGGCCACGGCGACACCGGTGCCGAAGAACGCCTGGTACTGCCCCTGCCGATCATCGGGAGCGAGCCCGAACCCGATCTCCCAGGCCCCCGCCGCCAGCAACATCTCCCCGACCACCTGCAGCACCGCCGCCACGAGCAGGAACGCCCACCCGTACGGACTGAGCGCGAACACCGCGCACGCCGCGAGCATCAGCAGCCCCGCCCTGCGCACGGCGGCGGAGGCGTCCCGCATCCCCTTGACCGGCCTGGCCACCCGCACCTGGAAGAGCACCACGGCACCGGTGTTGATCAGCAGCAGCACCGAGACCATCCAGGTGGGCGCGCTGGTACGGGAGGCGATCCACAACGGCACCACCACGCTGAGCAGCGGCATGTAGAACAACATCACGGCGTTGAGCAGCGCGACGAGCGCGTAGGGCCGGTCCCGCAGCACGACGAGCCGGGGTCCCGACGGCGCCGGCACGGGCCGTACGGCAGGCAGCCTGAGCAGCAGCGCGGCGGCGATCAGGAAGGCCAAGACGTCGAGCGCGAACACCGCCAGATACCCCTCGCGGGTCCCGACGTGCAGCGCGAGCCCGCCCAGCGCGGCCCCGCCCGCCAGGCCGCCGTTGAGCGTGGCCTGCAGATGGGCACGTACGACCGTCCGCTCGGCGGGCGGCACCAGGGCGGCGAGCAGCGCCTGGCGGGCGGCCGACAGCCCGGTCTGCGCGGTGCCGTACAGGCAGGCGGCCAGGGCGAACATCGCGAACGACGACACGAACAGGAACGCGGCGACCGCCGTGGCGGTGGTGAGCGCGAGCAGGACGGCCACGCCGCGCGGCCCGCGACGGTCGGCCAGGTGACCGAGCGGCACGCCGGCCACCGAGCCGACCGCCCAGCCCAGGGTGAGGCCGAAACCGATCTCGGTGGCCGACAGGCCGACGATCCCGGAGAAGTAGAACACGGACGTGACGAGGTAGACGCCGTCCCCCAGAGAACCGGCCAGTTGCGCTTGTGCCAGGGTGCGCCGATGAGTGCTCATAGGCACATCTTGGAGCCGTACTTGTCCCGAGATAAGCTCCAATTTCCGGCAAGATGATTGGGCCAAGATGGACGTGCACATCAGCCTCGACGGCCGCCGTGACCTGGCCGCACAGGTCTACCGGCAACTGCTCGACGCGGTGCTCGACGGCCGGCTCAGATCGGGCGAACGTCTGCCGCCGACCAGAGAGCTGGCCCGCCGGCTGGAGATCTCCAGGAACACGGTCGCGCTCGCCTACGACCGCCTGGTCGCCGACGGGTTCCTCACGGGCCGGGCGGGCGCGGGCACGTTCGTCTCCGCCGAACCGGTCAGGGGCAGGACCGCACCAAAGGGCGTCATTCGCCCGCGCGCCGTCTGGGAGGACATGAAAACCCCGGAAAGGCTGCAACCCACCCGGTACGACTTCCGCGTCGGCGTCCCCGACGCCCGCCTGTTCCCCATGCAGACCTGGCGCCGCCTGGTGGCCCGCGAACTGCGCGCGAACGTGGCCGGCTACGGCGACCCGGCCGGGCACGAACCCCTGCGCGAGGCCATCTCCCGGCATATCGGCCTGAGCCGTTCGGTCCAGGCGGGCGCCGGCGACGTGTTGATCACCGGCGGCGCCCAGCAGGCGCTCGACCTCATCGGCCGCGTGCTGATCGAGCCGAACGCCGTCGTTGCAGTCGAGGAGCCCGGCTACCCGCCGGCCCGCCTGCTGTTCCGCACGCTCGGCGCCCGGGTCGTCGGCGTGCCGGTGGACGGCGAGGGCATCGACGTCAGCGCCCTGCCCGGCGAGGCCCGCATCGTGTACGTCACCCCGTCGCACCAGTTCCCCCTGGGCACGCCCATGTCGCTGACCCGCCGCACCGCCCTGCTGGCCTGGGCCGAACGCCGCAGGGCCGTGGTGATCGAGGACGACTACGACAGCGAGTTCCGCTTCGGCGAGCGCCCGCTCGAACCCCTGCAGAGCCTCGACCGCGCCGGCCGCGTCATCTACGTCGGCTCCTTCTCCAAGACGCTGCTCCCCATGCTCAGGCTCGGCTTCCTGGTCGCCCCGGCCTCGCTCGCGCCCGCGCTGCGCGCGGCCAGGCAACTGTCCGACTGGCACGGCGAGGTGCCCACCCAGGCCGCGCTGGCCCGCTTCATCGACGAGGGCCTGCTGGCCAGGCACATCAGAAAGGCGACCCGCGAGTACGCCGCCAGGCACGCGATGATCGCCGAGGCGCTGGCCGGCGACGAACGCCTGCGCCCGGTCCCGTCCACGGCGGGCCTGCACCTGTGCGCCCGCCTGGCCCCCGGCGTGTCGGTACGTCCCACGCCCGGCCTGGCGGTCGAAGCCCTGGAGGCGTACTGCGGCCAGGCCCCTGCCCAGCACGGCCTGGTCCTGGGCTACGGCGCGATCGGCACGGACGCCATCCCCGAGGGGCTGCGCCTGCTGCGCTCACGGATGTCGGCGGGTCCAGAAGCGGCGACTTCGCTCACCTGACAACTCCGGGTCGTCGGGCGGCGACGGCTGCTGCACGATGACGACCGTCGTACGAGCGTGCCGCGCGCAGTACATGCTGGTCGAGGGCAGGAAGATGCGGCTGATCAGGCCGCGCCGCCCCCGTCCGAGCACGAGCAGGTCGCCTTCGCGCGCCAGGTCCACGAGGTGGTAGCCGGGATCGCCGACCCGGCCGACCACGAAGGTCCGCAGGTCCTCGGGCACGCCGCCCGCCACGTCCTCGAACACGCTCGCGATCACCTCGGCGCAGCGCGCCTCCTCGCCCAGCCTCACCGCGTGCTGCACGGGCAGCGCCTCGGGAAAGGGGTGGACGGGCGCGCGGCTCACATGTACGGCCACGAGTGCCATCCGGTGCAGCCTGGCCGCCCCGATGGCCCAGGCCAGCGCCCAGCGCGCGGCCGGAGACTCGTCCACTCCCACGATCAGCCGCGCACCGCCGGGCAGTTCCTGATCCACGGTGCCTCCTGTCGAAGTACGACCATAGTGCGCCCACCGGCTGGTTACCGGGAGGTGGCAATTTGCGAACTCTGGAGTCCCTTCCCGAGCCGGGCGTAGCATGCGGGAGTGGAACGAGGGTGGGTACGACCCCGTCCCGCCCTCGACCGGCGACTCGACGGGGCGCTGGCGCACAGGCTCACCTGTCTCGTCGCCACCGCGGGCTACGGCAAGTCCCTCGCGCTGGCCGGCTGGGGCCGCGAGGTGGGCGCGGCGCTGCACCGGCTCGGACCCGCCGACCGCGACCTGCCCACATTCGCGGGAGCGGTGGCCGCGGCGGTGAACGCGGCTCTGACCAGCGAACTGCCGGCCGATCTGGTGGCGGCGGCGGGCGCGCCGCTCGGACCGGACGCCGACGAGCCGTCCAGGGCCGCGGCGCTGGCGGGCGCGCTGGCCGAGGCGCTGGCCGTACGGCTGCGGCGTGGGCTGGTCCTGATCCTCGACGGCATCGACGCCATCGCGGGCGCGCCGGGGCCCGTACGGTATGTGGAGACGCTGGTCCGTGCCGCGCCCCGGCATCTGCACCTGGTGACGGCCTCGCGCGCGCCGCTGCCGTTCCCGACCGCGCGGCTGCGTCAGGACCACGACGTGCTCGAACTCGACGCCACCGACCTCGCGCTCAGCCCCGGCGAGACCGCCGCCTGGGCGCGCGCCCTGCTGGGCGAGCCGGGCGCGGCCATCGCCACCGAGCTGCACCGGGCCTGCGGCGGGTGGCCGGCGGCGGTGCAGGCGGCGCTGGACGCGCTGGCCCGCGAGAGCCCGGCGGCCTGGCGCGGCACCGTGGCGGGTCTGACCGCGAACTCGGCCACGCTGGAACGCCTCACGCTGGCCGCGTTCGAGGACCTGCCCGCCGCCATGCGCGAGTTGTTGCGTGCCGCCACCGTCCTGCCGGTGCTGAACTCCGGCCTGGCCGCCGCGCTGGGCGCCTCCCCCGACACGCTGACCGCGCTGACCGGCCGCGGCGTGTTCCTCGAAGCAACCCACGAAGAACCGGCCCGCGACGAACTGGCCCGCAGAGGACCGGCTCACGAAGGACCGGCCCGCAAAGGGCGGGCTCAGAAAGCTGATGGCGGTCACCGGCTGACCTCGGCGGCCGGGCACATGCTGGCCAGGCACGCGCCCCTGGACCGCCACGAAGCCCACGACGTGGCCGCCGTGGCCGCCCGCTGGTACGTCGAGCACGACCGCCCCGAGCTGGCCCTGCGCGCGGCCGTCGCCACCGGCCACGCCGCCCTGGCCGCTGCGCTCCTCGACGCCCACGGCCCGCGCCTGGCGGAGCGCGGCGACGTACCGGCCGCGCTGGAACTGCTCCCGGAACCAGCCAGGCGCGCTCCCCCGATGCTCAGGCTGGCCGGCATCGCCGAGCAGAACCGCGGCCGCTGGACCAGGGCCCGCGAACTGCTCGCGCAGGCCGCCGAGAGCCCCGCGTTCGACGCCCACGTGGCCAGGCGGCTGGCCTTCATCGACCACATGCGCGGCGACCTCGACCAGGCCCTGGCCATGTACGAGCGGGGCCACGCCCACGGCCTGCCGCCCGCCGACGCCTCGATGTGCGCCGCCTCCATGGCCTCGGTCCACTGGCTGAAGGGCGACAGGACGGCCTGCGCCGACCTGGCGGACCGGGCACTGGAGCTGGCCAGGAGCCTGGGCGACCCGGCGGCCCTGGCCATGGCGAACACGGTGCTGGCCATGCTGGCCGCCCTCGACGGCGACCGCCGCGCCAACGACGCGTACTACGGGCGCGCCCTGGCCTACGCCGAGCGGTCCGGCGACCTGGTGCAGCTCATCCGCATCCACGCCAACCGCGCCTCCCGCCACCTGGACGAGGCCGCCTACGCCGAGGCCCTGGCCGAGACGGAGATCGCCGGCCGGCTGTCGGACCTGGTGTCCTTCGCCCCCTTCGCCGCCCTGAACGTGGCCAACCGCGCCAGGGCCCTGATCGGCCTGGGCCGCCTGGAGGAGGCCGCCGCCGAGGCGGCCGACGCGGCGGCCAGGTGGGAGGCGATGGGCTCCAGGCTGACCGGCGCGGGACGCAACCGGCTGGCCGCCGTGCACGCGTTGCGCGGCGACCGGGTCACGGCCGCCGCGCTGTACCGGCGGGTGATCGCGGAGTCGGAGCCGTCGGGCGAGGTGCAGGCGCTGTCCCAGGCGCTCAACGGGCTCGCGGAACTGCTCGCCGACGACGACCCCGAGGAGGCCACCCGGGTGGCGGCCAGGGCGATGGCGTACGCGAAGGGCATCGCCGGGGTGAGCGCCATGGTCGTGGCCGCCCGCGTGGCGCTGGCCTCGGGACGGCCGCGGGACGCGGAGGCCCTGCTGGAGCAGGCCGAGCCCGCCGCGGTGGAGCGCAGGGACCACGCCGCGCACGCCGCCGTCTTCGAGCTGCGGGCCTGGTCGCGCGACGACGCCGCCCTCGCCGACGAGGCGGTGCGCAGGTGGGAGGCGCTCGGCGACCCGATCGGGCGGGCCAGGGCCGAGCTGGTCAGGGCCGCCCTGGCCGACCCGGCGACCGGCGCGGACCTGGCCACGGCGGTGGGCGGGCGCATGCACGCGATCGGCTGCCGGGCGCTCGACGACCGGATCGACGCGCTGGTGGCCAGGGCCGCTCCCCCGCGCGCGGCGAAGGTGACCGTCGAGACCCTGGGCACCTTCCGGGTGTTGCGCGGCTCCGTGCCCGTCCCGCGTACGGCCTGGCAGTCGCGCAAGGCCCGCGACCTGCTGAAGATCCTCATCAGCCGCCGGGGGAGCACGATCGGCAGGGAACGGCTGGTCGAGATCCTCTGGCCGGAGCAGGAGGACGGGGCGGTCGGGCTGCGGCGGCTGAACGTCATGGTCTCCACGCTGCGCGCCGTGCTCGACCCGGAGCACGAGTGGCCGCCTGGCGAGTTCGTGGTCTCCGACGAGGGCGCGTTGCGGCTGGAGCCGGCCAATGTCGAGGTCGACGTGGAACGGTTCCTCGATCTGGTGGCGCTGGCCGTACGGCTCGATCAGGCCGGCAGGCACGCGGAGGCGCTGACGCGGTGGGCGGCGGCCGAGAACGCCTACGGCGGCGAGTTCTGCGAGGAGGACCCGTACGCGGACTGGGCGGTCGGGCTGCGCGAGCAGGCCAGGCTGGCGTACGTGCAGGCGGCGGCCAGGCTCGCCACCGCACGCGAGGCCGAGCGCCGCCACGACGAGGCCGCCCGGTACTGGTTGCGGCTGCTGGAGCGCGACCGTTACGACGAGCGCGCCCATCTGGGCCTGGTACGGGTTCTGGACCTGGCGGGGCGCAGGGGCGATGCCCGCAGGCGCTACCGGCTCTACGCGGAGCTGATGCGCGAACTGTCCGTCGAGCCCGCGCCGTATCCGACCTGAGGGCCCGACCTGAACCAGACCTGAACCCTGCGGAGAGATCGTGCTCGGATGAGAACGGTCATCGTCCGGCTGGTCGAGCCCGAGCAGTCCGGCGGCCAGCTCCGCGGGCTGCTCGAAGAGGTGGGGGGCGAGCCGGTGCCGTTCAGCGGCACGGACGCCGTCGTGGATCTGCTGCTGACCGCCGCCGGGCTGAAGCGCGACCCGGCCTGAACCTGCCGCGAACCTCGCCGCGCACGATGGGTGACGAGAGGGGAGGCACGATGAGCGAGCAGGGGAGCTGTTGGCCGTTCGTCGGGCGAGGGGGGCCGCTCGCCGCGGTGCGGGAGTCACTGCGGTCGGGGGCCGGCATGATGATCGCCGGTGCGGCAGGGGTCGGCAAGAGCAGGCTGGCGGCGCAGGCGCTGACCGGATCGACGGGGTACGCGGTGGTGCGCGCGCAGGGCACGGCCACCTCCTCGATGATCCCGTTCGGCGCGTTCGCGCACGTGCTGACGGGGCCGCCGCGCAGCGGCGAGAACCTGTTGCGCTGGGCCGCGCGCCACCTCCTGGCCAGGGCGCGCGACCGCGGGCTGCTGGTGAGCGTGGACGACGCGCACCGGCTCGACCCCGCCTCGGCGGCGCTGGCGCACTACCTGGCCGAGAGCGGGCAGGCGCGGCTGCTGGTGACGGTCAGGTCGGGGGAGCCGCAGCCGGAGCCGGTGATCGCGTTATGGAAGGACGAGTTGTTGCGGCGGATCGAGCTGCCGCCGCTGACCGTGGCGGAGGTCGGGCAGGTGCTCGCGGGGGCGCTGGGCGGGGAGGTGGCGGCGGAGACCGTACGGCATCTGGCGGGGGTCAGCGAGGGGAACGTGTTGTACCTGCGCGAGGTCGTGCACGCGGGACGCGCCTCCGGCTGCCTGACCGAGCGGGACGGCGTGTGGCGCTGGCGCGGCGAGCTGTCGGTGACGACCCGGCTGCGCGAGCTGGTGGGCGACCGGATCGGCCATCTCGACCAGGCGGAACGCGAGGTGCTTGAGCTGGTGGCGTTCGGCGAGCCGCTGGGCGCTGACCTGCTGGCGGCGCTGACCTCACCGCAGGCGGTCGAGCGCGTCGAGTCGCGCGGCCTGGTCGTGACGGCGGGCGAGGGCAGGCGCGACGAGCTGCGGCTCGGACATCCGCTCTACGGCGAGGTGGTCCGCGGCGACTGCGGCACGCTGCGCGGACGGCGGCGGCTGCGCACGCTGGCCGAGGCGCTGGAGGCCACCGGACTGCGGCGGCGCGAGGACGAGCTGCGCGCGGCCGTGTGGCGGCTGGACAGCGGCTCGGTCACCGATCCCGCGATGCTGACCTCCGCGGCCAAGCTGGCCTGGGGCCGGCAGGATCCCCGGCTGGCCGCGCGGCTGGCCAGGGCCGCCATCGACGCCGGGGCGGGCGTGGCGGCGGTGGCGGTGCTCGGCGAGGTGCTCATGGTGCTGGGCGACGCCGGCTCCGCGGTGACCGAACTGCGGCGCGCGGCCGGGGACGCGGTGACCGAGAGCGAGCGGGCGCAGCACGCCTACAGCCTGGGGGTGAACCTGGCCTGGGCGGGCGCGGACGCCGAGGCGTGCCATGTGCTCGACGAGGCGGTCGCGACGCTGACCGATCCGGCCTGGCGGCAGGAGGCCCACGTCTACCGCGCGGTGACCGACTGTTTCGCCGGACGGCTGAGCGGGGCGGCTCGGGCGCTGGCGATGGCCAGGGCGTGCGAGCCGGGTACCGAGCGGGGCCTGGTGCACGGGGCGTCGCTGGAGGCGTGGGTGGCGGCGTACTCGGGCCGTACGGAACAGGCCCTGGCGCTGGCCGAGCGGACGATGACGACCGTCGGGGACTGGCGGGAGGAGGCTCCGCACGCGCTGCCCACGTTCCTGGACGCGCTCTGCGCCGCGCAGGCGTACTCCGGGCGGCTGACGGAGGCGGCGCGGACCGCCGAGCTCGGCATGGAGCTGCCCGCCGCCGAGTTGTCGGTGGCCGGGTTCGGGGCCTACCGGGCGATGGTGGCCAGGTTGCGGGGCGACGCCGTGCAAGCCGTGCGCTGGTGCAGGGAGGACATGGCCAGGCTGCCCGCGGGCGAGCCGTACCTGGGGCGGGTGGTGGCCGAGCACGCGCACGCGCTGGCGCTGCTGGGGCGGCTGGAGGAGGCCGGGGAGTCGCTGGCCGAGGCCGAGTCGTTGGCGGGCAGGTGGGCCTTCACCAGGCAGCACGTGCTGCACGCGGCGGTCTGGGTCGCGGCGACCGGGGGCGACCTGGGCGAGGCCGTGCGGTTGTGCCTGCTGGCGGCCGAGCACGCGGAGCGGCACGAGCTCCGCGGCGGCCTGATGGTCGCACTGCATGATCTGGTACGGCTCGGCGCGCCCGACGCGGGGCGGCTGTGCGCGCTGGCCGGGCAGATGGAGGGCCCGCTGGTGGCGCTGCTGGCCCGGCACGCCGGGGCGCTGGGGGATCCGGAGGAGTTGCGGGCGGTGGCGGGCGAGTTCGAGCGGCTCGGCATGTTGTTGTACGCGGCCGAGGCCACCGCACAGGAGGCCGCCGCGTACCGCGACGCCGGGCGGGGGAGCCTGGCCAGGGGGGCGGGGACGCGGGCGTGCGTGCTGGCCAAGCTCTGCCCCGGGCTGTCCACGCCCGCGCTGGTCGAGTTGGTCACGCCTGAGCTCACGCCGCGGCAGCGGGAGATTCTGCAGCTCGCCGCCGCCGGGTTGACGAACAGGGAGATCGCCGACCGGCTGGCGCTGTCCAGGCGGACGGCGGCCAACCATTTGCAGGCCGCCTACGACAAGCTCGGCGTGAACGACCGCACCCAGGTGGGCCGCCTGCTCGCGGTGTTGTAGGCGTACCAGTACACCTACAGCACCAATCGCGCAGGGTCAGACGCGTTTGAGCAGGCCGTCGTACAGGGTCTCCCGCTCCTGGGCGGTCAGGGTGCGGTACGGCGCGGCGGCCCGCAGGTTCGTCTCCGCCTCGATGGCGGCGCGCAGGGGCCCGTCGGTCAGGCCGACGATGCCGGCCGCCGACAGGCCCGCCGCCTGCCAGGCCGCGGCGTGGGCGTCGGCGCGGTGGTAGCGGACGGCGGCCAGGCGGTTGAACAGCAGCAGCCCGGGACCCGCCCACTCCGGCTCGTACGGCGGCGCGACCAGCTCCAGCGCCCCGCCCGGCAGCCGCTCGGCCGCGTCGAGCACCCGGCCCGTCAGCTCGGCCAGGACCGGCAGGTCGTCGCCCGCCCAGACGCGGTCGGTCGCGGTGGCGTGCAGGTCGTACAGCCGGTGGACGAAGGTCAGGCCCTTGGCCGACAGGCGCAGCGTTCCGTCGGCGTCCTCGGTCAGGGTGCCTTGGCTCAGGTGATCCCGGAGGTCGGGCTCGTGGTCGGCGGCGTCGCCGTACCGGTGGATGACGGCCAGGTTCCGGCGGGTCAGGGGGCGCAGCGGGAGGGTGCCGCGCAGGTCGGACAGGAGGCCGGGGGTCAGGCCCGAGGTGGTGGTCAGCTCGGCCACGTCTCTGGCGGCCGAGGCGTGCACGTTGACGGTGGCCGCGCCGATGACGGGGGCGATCGCCGCCGCATACTCCGACAAGTCATGGAATTTCGGCATCAGCGTTGATTATGGGGTTTCACGCTCCCGTCTTGGCACGGTTTCACGTGAAGCGGGAATGCCGGGATTGGCGTCCGGAGCGGGCGGGTGGCGTGGAATGCTAGGCGCATGGCGCTGCCGTTCCGTCTCGCTCGCACCGCGGTGTTCGCCGTGGTGTGCCTGGGGCTGGGCGTTGCGGCGCACCTGGTCGGCGGGGCGTCGGTCCCGGCTCCGGCCATGGTGGCGGCGTTGGGGCTGGCGTTCGCGGGGGCGTACCCGCTGGCGGGACGCGAGCGGTCGCTCGCGGTGATCCTGCCGCTGCTGGCCGGGCTGCAGGTGGTCCTGCACCTGCTGTTCTCGCTCTCGCACACCGCCTCGCCACAGGCGCTGGCCATCCACCTGCACTCGGGGCTGGTGCCGGGCCTGGGCATGCTGGTCGCCCATGGCTGGGCGGTCGGGCTGACCGCGCTGTGGCTGGCGCGGGGCGAGGCCGCGTTGTGGGCGCTGCTGCGCCGGCTGGCCGTGCGGCTGCTGGTCATCTGGCTGCCGCTGCACACCACGCCTTTCTCCACACCCCTGTGCACGACCGGGCCGCGCGTACTGCGCTCGGCCGTGCTGCGGCACGTCGTCAGCGGGAGGGGTCCGCCGCGGGCCGTCACCGCCTGAGCCCCTCTCGGGTCAGGCACGACGTTTTCCCTCTTCAGACGACCCCCGCCGCCCGGCAGGGTCTGCTTCGGCATGCCGGGTGGAGAAAGGCCTCACCATGTTCTCTCGTCATGCCCTCATGCTCGCCGCCACCGGGGTGGCGCTCCTGACCGCCTGCGGCTCCCCCGCGCCGGCCCCCGCCGCACCCAGCGCCGCCCCCGCGGCGGCCACCGCGTCCGTGGCGAAACTGACCATCACCGATCCCTGGGTGAAGACCACCAAGTCGGGGATGACCGCCGCGTTCGGAACGCTGGTCAACAACGGCGACGCGCCGATCACGATCGTGTCCGGCACCTCGCCCCTGTCCAAGGCCATCGAGCTGCACGAGGTGGTCGAGTCCGGCGGCAAGATGGTCATGCGGGCCAAGGAGGGCGGGTTCGTCGTGCCCGCTCGCGGCACCCACCAGCTCCAGCCCGGCGGTGATCACATCATGCTGATGGACGTCACCGAAGCGGTGGAGCCGGGTGCCAAGATCTCGTTCACGCTCCAGGTCCAGGGCGGGCAGCCGCTGGAGTTCACCGCCATCGGCAAGGACTTCGCCGGCGGCAAGGAGGACTACCAGCCGGGGCACAAGTGATCAGCCGCCGAGGGCTGATCACCGGGGGCGCCGCCACCGCGGCCGGCGCCCTCGCGCGCATCGACTCCCAGCAAAACGCAGAGGTAGGCGCGCAGGTAGACGCCCAGGCGAGCGCACAGGTGGGCGCCCAGGCGAGTGCACAGGTGGAGCCGTTCTACGGTGTGCACCAGGCGGGCGTGGCCACGGCGCCGCAGGCCAACGCGGCGTTCCTCGGCTTCGACCTGCGTAAGGACCTCGACAGGGAGGCGATCGTCCGGCTGCTGCAGTTGCTCACCGACGACGCGGCCCGCCTCAGCCAGGGGCGGCCCGCGCTGGCCGACACCGAGCCGGAACTGGCCGCGAACCCGGCCAGGCTCACGTTCACGTTCGGTTTCGGGCAGGGGTTGTTCGAGCGGGCCGGGGTGGATTCGCCGGTGCAGGAGTTGCCCGCGTTCGCCACGGACCGGCTGCGGAAGCAGTGGAGCGGGGGTGACCTGCTCGTCCAGGTGCGCGCGGACGACGCCGTGACGGTCGCGCACGCCGTACGGATGATCGTGAAGGACGCGCGGTCGTTCGCCCGCGTGCGGTGGACGCAGCGTGGTTTCCGCAGCGCCAACCGGCGCAACCTGATGGGCCAGATCGAGGGCACGGTCAACGCCACCGACCTGGACAGGGCCGTGTGGATCGGTCAGGGCCCGCTGCGCGGCGGGACCACGCTGGTGCTGCGCAGGATGCGGATGTTGCTGGAGACCTGGGACGCCGCCGACCGGGTGGCCAGGGAGTTCACGATCGGGCGGCGGCTCGGCAGCGGGGCTCCGCTCACGGGTACGGCCGAAACCGACGCGCCGGACTACGCCCGCGAGAACCGACTCGGTTTCCCGGTCATCTCCGAGTTCGCGCACATCCGGCGGGCTCACGTGGCCGATCCGGCGCTGCGCCTGCTGCGGCGGCCCTACAACTACGACGAGGGTCTCACCCCGGAGGGCGAGTCGGACTCGGGGCTGCTGTTCGCCTCCTTCCAGGCGGACATCGCCCGGCAGTTCGTCCCCGTGCAGCGCATGCTGGCCGAGGGCGACCTGCTCAACGAGTGGGTCACCGCGGTCGGGTCGGCCGTCTTCGCGATCCCGCCCGGTTGCGCACCCGGCGGCTGGATCGGGGAGAGCCTGCTGTCCTGATCATTCGGGGGGATCGTACGGCGCTCAGCCGTACGATCCTCCCGAAGCCGCTCAGCCGTACCTTCCTCCCGAAGCGGGGCGCAGGGCGGTGGTCAGGTCGTCGGCGAGGGGCTCGATGTCCGCCAGGTCGAGCGTGGAGACGGTCAGACGCAGTCCCGGCGGTGTGCCGATCCGGTTACGGGCGCCGGGGGCGCAGGCCCAGCCGCGCGCCAGCAGCCGGGTGATCGCGGTGGATTCGTCGGCGACGGGAATCCACACGTTCAGGCCGCTGCGGCCGTACGCGGGCACCCCGCGTACGGCCAACGCCCTGACCAGGCCGTCCCTGCGCAGACCGTACGACGCCGCCACCGCCTCCGTGTCCACCGCCCCCGTCCGCCACAAATGGGCGACGGCGCGTTGCAGCAGGAGGCTGACCCATCCGGCGGCCAGCCGCTGCCGCCCGCGCAGCCGGTCGAGCGTGACGGGATCGCCGGTGACCAGGGCCAGCCGCAGGTCGGGCCCGAAGGCTTTGGCGGTGGAGCGGACGAGTATCCACCGCGCCGTGGTTCCGGCCAGCGGATGCAGGGGCAGGTCCACGAACCCGGAGCCGTGGTCGTCCTCGATCAGCAGCACCTCGGGGCAGCCCGCCAGCGACTCCCGCAGCTCAGCGGCCCGCGCGGCGGTGATGGCGGCGCCGGTCGGGTTCTGGGCGCGGGCGGTGAGCACGACCGCGCGTGCCCCCGCCCGCAGCGCCCGCGCCAGCTCGTCGGGCAGCGGCCCTTCGCCGTCGTGCCGCATCGGCACCGGGCGCAGGCCGAGGACGGTGACCAGGTCGAGCAGGGCCGTCCAGCCGGGGTCCTCGACGGCGATCGCGTCGCCGGGGCGCAGGTGGGCGGTGAGCACGCGCTCGACCGCGTCGAGGGTGCCGGAGGTGATCGCCAGCGGCGCGCCGGGCACGCCGTCGGCCCGCAGCCGCTCCCCCGCCAGCGCCAGCAACTCTTCGTCGTCGCCGGTGCCGTACATGGCGGGCCGCTCCTCGTGCGCCCTGGCGGCGGCGGCCAGCGCCGCGTGCAGCGGCGGCAGCAGCCTGGGGTCCGGATTGCCCTTGGACAGGTCCCGCACGCCGGGCGGCACGTCGATCCTGATCTCCTCGCGGAACGTGCTGGCCGGCCGCGGCCTGACCCTGGTCCCCCGCCGCCCGGCGGTCTCCACGACGCCACGCTCACGCAGCAGCCGGTACGCGGCCGCCGCCGTACCGGGGCTGACCCCGGCCCGCTCCGCCAGCTCCCGCACCGGCGGCAACATCGCCCCAGGTGGCAGCCGCCCTTCGGACACGGCGACCTCGACGCCCGACGCTATCTCGCTGGCCGTCTCGCCGGTGACCGTATATTTTTCTAGCACAAAAGATATTATGTACTAACACAAAGAGGTTCGCGCACATGCTCATTCATCCCTGGGACGCCGCCCATGACGACGACGAGTGGCGGAACTGGCTGCGTACGCGCGACTTCGGCCAGATCGCGGTCAACGGCGTGGACGGCACGGCGCCCGTGGTGGTGCCGACGCACTTCCTGTACGACGGCGCGTCCGAGGTGGTGCTCCACCTCGCCAGGCCCAACCCGATCTGGGAGGCGCTCGCGGCCAATCCCGTGGCGGTGGTGAGCGTGCACGACGACTACGCCTACATCCCCGGCCCCTGGCGTTCCGACTCCCCCGAGACCGGCGTGCCGACCAGCTACTACGCCGCCGTTCAGCTCGTCTGCGCGGCCGAGGTCGTGGACGGCAGGGAGGGCAAGGCCGAGATCCTGCGCCGCCAGCTCGCCCACCACCAGCCCGCCGGCGACCATGGCGAGATGGCCGCCGACGCGGGGCCGTACCACAAAATGTTGTCGGCGATCAGAGGGCTGCGGCTGCGGGTGGTGGAGGTGCGGGCCAAGTTCAAGTACGACGCCCACCGGCCGGCCGAGTTGCGTGAACGCGTCGCGGCGGGGCTGGCGGAGCGGAACTCGCCCGGCGACGCCGGCGCCCTGGTTCAGCAGCGCAGGAGGGAGGCCGCGGCCGGCGGATGAGGTGTTTTCACAAGCTGTGGACAACTCCAAATTCCTGTGGATAACTCCGCAACACCGCAGCGGAGGAGCGGTGTCGCTGCCACCCCCGGCGGCACCACCGCGCGGACGCCGCCAGGGGGTCCGCGACCCACCTCTCATGGCCCGGTCGGCGCGCCCCTGCCCCGGACCCCTCACCGCGCCGCAGGACGGACGTTTCCCCAGCTCAACGCCATGACGCCCGAGCTCGCCCAGATGCCCCGGCAGCACAACGATGAGCTCTTACCACACTCTTGGAGCCCACCGTCCCGTAAGCGGACAACACCTCGCCATTGCCTGGTCGTCCGTACCGAACAAGCCGTTCTGGGGCATCGGGAGCGGAAACCCACAGCCTGTGGATGAACACACCAGTCCCATCCTCCGATCGGAGGATGGGCCGCATCCTCCGATGGCTGACCCGATCGCGCCCCGACGCACGATTCGCCGGACCTGTCCTCCCTCGCACACTCGGTGGGAGCCCATCGAGTCGAGGAGGAAATGTGGTGTCCGCCGTGGGGTTGAAACCGGTCGGAGAACGTGAGCGGCTGCTCGCCCCCGACCTCGCCAGAGGCGTCATGCTGGCGCTGATCGCCGTGGCCAACTCGGCCGTCTACCTGTACGGCCGCCCGTACGGCATCCGTCAGCACGTGATCGAGCAGGGCTTGCTCGACCGCGTGACGTCGGCGCTGTCGATGACGCTGGTGGACGCGCGGGCGTACCCGATGTTCGCCGCGCTGTTCGGCTACGGCATGGTGCAGATCTGGAACCGCCGCCGCTCGGACGACGAGGGGCGGCGCGTGCTGAAGCGGCGCAGCCTGTGGTTGCTGGCCTTCGGCCTGGTGCACGCCGTACTGCTCTTCTCGGGCGACGTGCTCGGCGTGTACGGCCTGCTCGGGCTGCTGCTCGTCCGGTTGCTGCGGGTGCGCGACCGGACCCTGCTGATCATCGCCGGCGTCTGGCTGATCCCGGTGGCGGTGAGTTCCGCGCTGGCGTTCAGCACGCCGTACGGCTCGGCCGAGCGGTCGTTCTTCTGGTCGTTCGCGGTGGCGGACCCCCTGGCCGCGATGGGCCTGCGCGCCGTGGAATGGCTGATGAACCCGTTCGGCATGATGGGCGTGGTCACGGCCGCGCTGGTCGGCGTGTGGGCGGGACGCAAAGAGCTCATGTCGGCGCCGGACCGCGTCGTACGGCGGGCCGCGGTCTGGGGGCCGCTGACCGCGATACTCGGCGGGCTGCCCGTGGGCCTGGCCGCCGGGCACTTCCTCATCCTGGACGGCCAGGGGACGATGCTGGCGCTCAACGCCCTGCACGTGGTGACGGGCATCGCGGGCGGGCTGGGATACGCGGCGCTGATCGGCCTGATCGCCCAGCGGATCGGCCGGCGCCGCGGCGCGATCGTCACCGCGCTGTCGGCCTGCGGCCAGCGCTCGCTGACCTGTTACCTCCTACAATCGGTGGTGTTCGTGGCGCTGCTGGCCCCCTACACGGCCGGGCTCGGCGGCACGCTGGGATCCGCCGCGACGCTCGTGCTGGCGCTGGCCACGTGGGCGGCGACGGTCGTGCTCGCCGACGTGATGCGCAGGCGGGGAGCGCGTGGGCCCGCCGAGAGGCTGCTGCGGCGGCTGAGCTATCCGCGAAGCTGAGAGGAGGGCGTGGTGCGCGACTGGGACGGCACCTGGCGCGCCCTCCCGCTCGGCCTGCTGGCCCTGGCGACCCTCGTGGCGATGTTCGACTCGGCGGCGGCACCACGGGAGCGGGCCGTCACGGCCGCGCTGGCCGCCGCCCTGGCCGGCTGGCACTGGTTGCTGGTGATGGCGCATCCGCAGTGGCCGGAGCGGGTGCTCGCGCCGATGGTGGTGTACTTCGCGGGGCTGCTGGCGCTGGCCGGGGTGTTGTCGGCCCGCCACCCGGTGTTCGCGCTGGTCGTGGTCGCGTGCTTCCCGATGGCGTTCGTGGCGCTGCCCGGCTGGTGGGCCTACGCCGGGGTGGCCGCGGCGGCGCTCGTCACGCTGGGAGATCCGACCGGCCTCCTGGGCGACGGCCCGCTCTGGGGCAGGCTGGCCCCCGCCCTCGCGGGAGCGGCGTTCGCCTCCTTCCTCGGGTGGGTGATCAGGGCCATGGAGAAGGAGGTCGAGCTCCGCCGGACCGAGGTGGAGCGCCGCCGCGCGGCCAACCAGGCACTGGAGAGCGCCAACGCGCGGCTGGCCAGGCTGGGTGAGGAGAACGCCGAACTCCAGGGCAAGCTGCTGGCCGCGGCCAGGCAGACCGGGGTCGCCGGGGAGCGCGACCGGATGGCCAGGGAGATCCACGACACCGTCGCCCAGGGTCTGGCAGGCGTCGTCACCCAATTGGAGGCCGCCGAGGAGGCGGCGCACGACCCCGAGGTGGTGCGGCGGCGCCTGTCCACGGCACGCAACCTGGCCAGGGAGAGCCTGACCGAGGTGCGCCGCTCCCTGGACGACCTGCGGCCGGGACCGCTGGTGGAATCGGGGCTGCCCGAGGCCCTGTCGTCGCTGGTGTCCGGCTGGGGCGACACCCATGAGGCGCCCGTCACGCTGACCGTGACGGGCCAGGCCAGGCTGCTGCATCCCGAGGTGGAGCTGACGCTGTTCAGGGCGGTGCAGGAGGCGCTGGCCAACGTGGCCCGGCACGCGGCGGCCGGCCGGACCGCGGTGACCCTGTCGTACATGGAGGATGTGGTGGTGGCCGACATCCGGGACGACGGGGTGGGATTCACCCCTTCCGAGGGCGGGGCGGGCTTCGGGCTCACCGCGATGCGGCAGCGGGTGGTCAGGCTGGCCGGGAACGTCGAGGTGGAGTCCGCGCCCGGCCAGGGCACCGCGGTCAGCGTGACCGTGCCCGCCATACCCAGCGCGACCGGGCAGGAGGCGACATGAGCGTGACCGTGCCCGCCACACCCAGCGCGGCCGAGCAGGAGGCGACATGAGCGTGACCGTGCCCGCCACACCCAGCGCGACCGAGCAGGAGGCGACGTGAGCGTGCGGCTCGTGATCGTGGACGACCATCCCGTGGTACGCGACGGGCTGCGTGGCATGTTCGCCGAGCAGCCCGACCTGGAGGTCGTCGGCGAGGCGGGCGACGGGGAACAAGGGCTGGCCGTGGCCGTCACGCAGCGTCCCGACGTGGTGCTGACCGACCTGCGCATGCCCGGTCTCAGCGGCGCGCGGTTCATCCGGCTGCTGGCCGAGCGGCTGCCGTCGGTCCGCGTGCTGGTGCTGACCACGTACGACGGCGACGAGGACGTGCTGCCCGCGCTGACCGCCGGCGCGATCGGCTACCTGCTCAAGGACTCACCCCGGGAGGAGGTCTTCCGCGCGGTGCGGGCGGCGGCGTCAGGGGAGTCGGTGTTGTCCCCCGCGGTGGCCGCCCGCGTGCTCAACCAGGTCCGTACGCCCACGCCCCCGCCCGCCGAGCTGAGCGAACGCGAACGCACCGTGCTCGGCCTGGTCGCGAAGGGCTGCACCAACAAGGACGCGGCGGCGGCACTGTTCATCAGCGAGACGACCGTGAAGACACACCTGGCGCACATCTACACGAAGCTGGGCGTCTCCGACCGCGCCTCGGCCGTGGCCGCCGCCTACAGCCGCGGCCTGCTGCCGTGAACTTCTCATGACTATCGGTCGATATCCTGCGACGGAGAGTGTTCAAGGGGACAATGAGTGGCACACGCGGACGCGCTTTGTCCGCCTTCGCAGGCGAGAAAAAGGACGCGCGATGTCACCCCTCCGACATCTCCTCGTGCGCCGCATGGCCGCGCACGACCTGAGAACGACGGCCCCGGCCCGTCGGCCACGCCCGCCCAGGTACCGTCCGGCAGGACGGACGATCGGAGGGCGGACGGCGTGACCGAGTCCCGGATGCGTGATCACTGGTGGTGGCGTCCCGGCTGGCGCGCCGACCGCCGCAAGTACACCTTCCACGCCACCTTCCAGGACCAGCCCGCACTCCACCGCCTGGTCGCCGCCTACCAGGCGCCCCTCTCGGCCCTGGACGGCCTGGATCTGGTGCCCTACCGCTGGTTGCACCTGACCACCCAGGACATCGGCTTCACCGACGAGGTCGGCGACGCCGAACTCACCGCCATCACGCACGCCGCCGCCCTCCGGCTGGCCGCCCACAGCCGGCTCCGGCTCACCTTCACCCGGCCGGTCACCGATCCGGAGTCACTGCAGTTCCAGGTCCGGCCCGCCGAGCCGATGCGGGCGGTGCGGCACGCCCTGCGGGAGGCGATCGCCGAGGTGCGCGGGTGCGAGGGCGTGACCGGTACCGAGGAGGAGTGGGTCCCGCACATGAGCATCGCCTACAGCAACTCCGACGGTCCCGCTGAGCCGTACGAGGCGGCGCTGCGCGGCGTCGATCCCGATCCCGTGACCGTCACGGTCCGCGCCATGCAGCTCATCGTGCTGGAACGCGACGAACATCTCTATCGTTGGGCCACCAAGGCCACCATCCCGCTGCCGGTCGCCCGCGCCGATTAGGAAAGGGGATCATCCGCACCTTTCCACTCCTAACGTATAGCGCACCGGGGGGCTTGCCACAAGCCCCGGGGCATGCCGCAGAATCGCTGGTCGAAGCCAGTAGCTGTGGAAACGGGAGTCGCTAAGTGCGTGTGTTGCCGTCAACGTACGGATCACTCGGAGATCGTTCGCCCAACCGATCGGAGCCGATGTAGTGAACCGTCTGAACACCAGCGCGTTCGACCTGCCCGAGCACCTCGCCCCCAAGGCCGACCCGGCGCTGATCGACGCCGACGACCAGCACTTCGCGGCCATCGCGGAGAGCCTTGAGCGATCGATCGCCGACCTGTCCGACCGTCTCGAACGCGAACGCAAGGCTCCGGGCGGTGCCGGCCGGCAGGCGCTGGACCGGGACCTGGAGATCCACCGGCTGACCGCCCGCCTGCGCGCGCTGCGCCGCTTCGGCCTGGACCTGTGCCTCGGCCACATGATCAGCGCCGACGATGGCGAGCCCATGTACATCGGGCGGCTCGGCCTGACCGACGACACGGGCCGCCGGCTGCTGCTCGACTGGCGCTCCCCCGCGGCCGAGCCGTTCTTCGGCGCCACCCACGCCAACCCGATGGGCCTGGCCAGCCGCCGCAGGTACCGCTGGACCCGGGGCCGGATCAGCGACTACTGGGACGAGGTGTTCACCTCCGAAGGGCTGGCCGGGCACGCCGCGCTCGACGACCAGTCCGCCTTCATCGCCAGCCTGGGCAGCAGCCGCTCGCCACGGATGCGGGACGTCCTGGGCACCATCCAGGCCGACCAGGACGCCATCATCCGCGCGGGCTCGCGTGGCGCCCTCGTCGTGGACGGCGGTCCCGGTACGGGCAAGACCGTCGTCGCCCTGCACCGCTCCGCCTACCTCCTCTACGCCGACCCCCGGCTCAACCAGCGCAGGGGCGGCGTGTTGTTCGTCGGCCCGCACCAGCCCTACCTGGCCTACGTCGCCGACGTCCTGCCCAGTCTCGGCGAGGAGGGCGTACAGACCTGCACCCTGCGGGACCTCGTCGCCGAGGGGGCCGCGGCGAAGGCCGAGGACGATCCGGACGTGGCCCGGCTGAAGTCGTCCGCGAACATGGTCAAGGCGATCGAACCGGCCGTCCGGTTCTACGAGAACCCGCCCACCGAGGGCATGAAGGTCACGACCCCCTGGTCGAACGTCTGGCTGAGCGCCGGCGACTGGGCCGAGGCGTTCGACGCGCCGGAGCCCGGCACCCCGCACAACGAGGCGCGCGACCAGATCTGGGCGGAACTGCTCACGATCCTGGAGGACAAGCACGACGTCGAGGTCTCGGCCGACCTGCTGCGCAAGTCGCTGCTGCGCAACAGGGAACTGCTCACGACCTTCAACCGCGCGTGGCCGCTGATCGAGGCGTCCGACCTGGTGGGTGACCTCTGGTCGGTGCCCGCCTACCTGCGGATGTGCGCCCCCTGGCTCAGCCGCGAGGAGATCCGGCTGCTCCAGCGCGAACAGGCCCAGGACTGGACGTTGTCCGACCTGCCGCTGCTGGACGCGGCCCGGCAACGACTCGGCGATCCGGAGGCGGTGCGGCGCAAGCGGCAGCAGGACGCCTCCATCGCCGCCGAACGCACGCGCATGGAGGGCGTGATCGACAACATGCTCGAAGCCGACGACGACGGCGAGGGCGTGATCACGATGCTGCACGGCAAGGACGTCAAGGACGCCCTGCTCGACGCGGACGCCCATCCCCGCATCGAGCCCGACGTGCTGGCCGGCCCGTTCGCGCACATCGTCGTGGACGAGGCACAGGAGCTGACCGACGCGGAGTGGCAGATGTTGTTGCTGCGCTGCCCGTCCAGGAGCTTCACCATCGTCGGGGACCGCGCGCAGGCCAGGCACGGGTTCACGGAGTCGTGGCAGGAACGGCTGGAGCGGGTCGGGCTCGACCGGATCAACCTGGCCTCGCTGAGCATCAACTACCGAACGCCGGAAGAGATCATGGCCGAGGCCGAGCCGGTCATCCGGGCCGTCATCCCCGACGCCAACGTGCCGACCTCCGTACGTGGCGGCGACATCCCCGTCGTGCACGGGTCGGTCTCGGAACTGGACTCGATTCTCGACGCCTGGCTGGCCGAGCACGCCGACGGAACCGCCTGCGTCATCGGCGACCCTTCGTTCCGTACGACGTCGCGCGTCCGGTCGCTGAGCCCGGAGTTGTCGAAGGGGCTGGAGTTCGACCTCGTCGTCCTCATCGATCCGGAGGCGTTCGGGCAGGGCATCGAAGGAGCGGTGGACCGTTATGTCGCGATGACCCGGGCCACCCGGCAACTCGTCATCCTCACGAGCTCCTGACATCGGCGGCCGTCGTCATCTTCACGAGTCCCTGACACCGGCGGCCATCGTCATCCGCACGGATTCCTGACGCCGACGGCCATCGTCATCCTCACGAGGTTTTGACGTCGGCGGCCATCGTCATCCTCACGAGTTCCTGACGCCGGCGGTCATCGCGCTCCGGACGCTCTCCCTGAGCAGGGCGCGTCGCTGGTCGTGCAGTTCCGCCGGCTCCTGGCTGGTCGCCGCGTACACGTTGCTGACCGGCGACCACGCCATGGACATGGCGATGACCATGGCCATCAGGTCGAACGGGTCTCCCTCGCGCACCAGCCCCGCGGCCTGCGCCTCGGCGATGGCCCGCAGTTTCCGGTCGTCCAGCCGGTCGGATTCCTCGACCAGGTGACCGGCCGGGCGGCGTTCAAGGCGTGCCCAGGTGGCCAGCCGGATGAGGTCGGGGCGGCGGAGGTACTCGTCGTAGAGCCGTACGGCCCAGTCCGCGAGGTCGCCGGCGTCGATCGGGACGACGTTGACGATCCGCTCCAGGGAGGCGAAGAAGATGGCGTCGAACAGCCCGTCCTTGTTGCCGAAGTAGGCGTAGAGCTGCGCCTTGTTGGTGCGCGCCGCGGCCACGATCCGCTCGACGCGCGCTCCGGCGATGCCGTACTGGGCGAACTCCTGGGTCGCCACGTCGAGGATGCGCTGGTACGTCGCGGCTCCGCGCGAGCTCAGGGGCCTTTCACCCATGCTCAGAGCGTACCGGACAGACCGGTTGGTCTTTCTGGTCCGCGTAGTAGCGTCCGGCTCACGACCCGCACCACCACGGAAGGAACCCCGACCCCGTGACCACGGCCGACCTCACCATCACCCACGTCTCCGGCGACGACCCCAGAATCCGGCGGCTCGTCCGCGACCTCGACGCCGACCTCGCCGCCCGCTACCCCACCGCCCTCGACGAAATCGTCGCCCGGCTCGACCCGGCCAGCCGTTTCCTGCTCGCCGAGCTTGACGGCCAGCCGGCCGGCTGCTGCGCCGTCCAGCCCCTCCTCGGCGGCGCCGAACTCAAGCGCATGTACGTGACCCCGCAGGCCCGTGGCCGCGGCGTGGCCAGGCGGCTGCTGGCCGAGGCCGAGGCCCTCGCCATCGCACTCGGCCACACCGAGATCCGCCTGGAGACCGGCGTACACCAGCCCGAGGCCATCGCCCTGTACACCCGCGCCGGCTATACCCCCATCCCCGTCTACCCGCCCTACGCGTACGACCCGCTCAGCCGCTGTTACGCCAAGCCGCTGTCGCCGTGACCCGCCGTACCTTGGAGAGCATGAACATCGTCGCCAACACCTACTTCGGGATCATCACCCGGGACGACACCCGCTACCGCGCCAGAGTCGAAGTCCCGGACCGGCCGGACGTGGTGGTGGTCACGCAGTCGGACATGGACCTGATGCATGACGAGGTCGCCAGGAAGCTCGCCGAACTCCTCGACACCACCCCCGAACACATAGATGTGCACCTTTTCGGACACGACGGGAAGGGCGAAGCTCCGACCTACGCCGGAGCCGCCGTCTTCGACGGCGATCAGTGGCACACCCAGTTCCCCGCGCAGGAGGACCTGCCGACCGCGCTGACGATCCCGCCGTCGCCGTCCTACGAGAGCGCGGCCGACCGGGTACGCGCCGCGCTGGCTCGCGCGCTCGGCCGCCCCGAGGACGCTCTCGACATCGAGTTCTTCGAAATCACACCGAACCAGTACGCCGCCGAGGGCGACCAGGGGAAGCCCTGAGCCCTGCCGCCCCGCTCACTACTTTCCGTCCACCAGGGTCTCGATGTCGTTCTGCCTGCTCTCCACGGCCGAACTGATCACGGCCGCCAGCCCGAGCGCCACTCCGGCGATGACAGCCGTGATGATCACCCACTCCACGGCCGACGCTCCTCGGCTCGGCGCGGTGCGGGCATACCGGACGCGCGTGCTCAGAAATGCCCGCGAGGAGATCAACCAGGAATGATTCATAACCTACCGACACTTGGCGCAGCCGAACGATTACCCAAAGCCATCATCCCCGATCCGTACGGACTTCGCTACTCGTTAGAAGGCAGACGAGGGATGTCGGCCCGGTAGAGGCTGAGAAGCAGTCCGTAGGGCTCGCTCTCGCGATCTGCGACGTCCGGCCGATCGGAGTCCGGCCGATCGCGGTCCGACCGATCGCGGTCCGACCGGTCGGGGGCCAGCCGATCGGGGGTCAGCGTTTCGAGTCGCTCGGCCAGCGCACGCGCTTCATCAGCCGTGAGCCAGAGATGGCGCAACACGGTATGCCCAGGGTCGCCGGGGCGGGTGGGCAACATCTCCGCCAGGGCGGCGTCATGGAGGAACTCCGCGCCGACGCCGCTGCCCTCGTCAAGCCTGAATCCCCTGCTGAGGAGCTCGAACCGCTGCTCGGTGCCGCCACGCACCTGCCGCGTGCCCGCGAGCCGGACGAGCCCGGCCTCGCGCAGGATGCGTACGTGGTAGCCGACCGTGCCCTTGGTCGAGCCGAGCGCCGCCGTCAGCTCGCCCAGCGTGGCGGGGCGTTGGCGCAGCAGGTTGACCAGGCGGTGGCGCAACGGATGCCCGAGCGCCTTGAACTGCGCGGGCGAGCGCAACACAAGGTCCGGCTCGGCTTCCATGCCTTAAGTGTCTAGGAACTTCGACGCTTTGACAAACCCGCCGAAGCCTCGGCAAACTGCCCGGCAAGCGAGAATCTCCGACGCTTTGAAGGACCACCTCGAATGCCCCTCTCCACCGCACACATAGCTACGGATCACCCCGCCCGTTACGTCAAGCAACTGATCTCGCACCTGGGCCACGAGGTCACCGCGGAGCTCACCGGCGCCGGCAGAGCGACGATCACCTTCCCCCACGGCACCTGCTCGCTGACCTCCTCCCCACGGGAACTGGTCCTGATCGCCGCCGCGGCGGACCTCGACGCCCTGGCCGGCGTACAGGACGCCGTCACCCGGCACCTGCAGCCCCTCGGCACCCAGGAGGAGCTCCGCATCGGCTGGCGCGAGCCGATCGCCGGTGACGCCCTCGAAATCGTCGCTCCGGCCGTGGACGACTACCTGCTCGCCCACTGCACCCCGGCCGGCCAGGTGCTGACGGAACTGGCCGACACGACCCGGGAGGCCACCGGCCGCGCCGCCGGCATGCAGGTCTCCGCCGATGAGGGTGCGCTGCTGGAGATGCTGGTACGGCTTTCGGGTGCCCGTACCGCCATCGAGATCGGCGTGTTCACCGGTTACTCGGCGTTGTGCATCGCTCGCGCGCTACCCGCCGGCGGGCGGCTGCTCGCGTGCGACGTGAGCAGCGAATGGACCGACATCGCCCGGCCCTTCTGGGAACGCGCGGGCGTCGCCGACCGCATCGACCTCAAGATCGGCCCGGCCCTCGAAACGCTGCGCGCGTTGCCCGGGGAACCGTCCTTCGACTTCGCCTTCATCGACGCGGACAAGGTCAACTATCCCGCCTACTACGACGAGATCGTCCCGCGGCTCAATCCTGGCGGCCTGCTCGTCCTGGACAACGTGTTCCTCGGCGGCAGGGTGCTCGACCCCGCCTTCCAAGGGGACGACCACCAGGCGATGCGCCGCCTCAACGAGACCGTCGCCGGCGACGAACGGCTGGACTGCGTGATGCTGCCCGTCCGCGACGGCGTCACCCTCGCCAGGAAACGTTGAACCCGCGCTCCGTGGTTTGTGTCGGTGGTCGTGGTTAGTGTCGGGTGCGTTCGGCGGTCGGTTTCTATCGAGGGGGTCAACCATGCTGCGTGCCGTGTTCGTCCGGACACTGAAGGCGGGCGTTACATATGAGCGGTTCAAGCAGGCTTGGGTGCCGGAGGAACTGGACGGTTATCCCGCGAAGGTCAGCGTCTCCCGCAGCCTCGCCGACGACCGGCAGGTGATCACGGTCCTTGAGCTGGACATGTCCCTGGCCGAGTTCGAGGGCAAGCGCGGGGCGCTGACCCGCCCTGACGCGCTGGAGCGGCTCGCGGAGATCGTGGAGACGACCGAGTTGGAGGGCCTGTACGAGGAGGTCTTCAACGACCGGAACCTGGGTACGTGACGTCGCTCAATGCATCGCGGGTCCGGATGGCCGGGCGCCCTTCCGTGGCCGGGGCGGTGGCACGGACCGGACTGCCGGCGGTGACGCCTGACCACCTGTTCTCTCCGGCTGGCTCTACGGGCTGCGGCCGCACCGCACCCCGGCACGCCGCCAACTCATCGTCGTCACCGCCTATCGGACGGGCGCGGCGTCGCTGCTTCCCCCCGCGCCGTCCGCGATCTGGCTCGGAGGTGTCCTCGCGGGGCGCGCCGCCGACGTGTGGGGGTCTCCGCCGCCCTCGTGTTGGCCCCGGCGGCCGGGCCGGCCCTGCTCGTTCTTTCCATCGCTGCGAATATGTCGAAACGCTGACCGGCAGGTGTACCTTGCGCTAACTCCGCAGGCGGCGCATTAGGCAATTCACGCCTTCTTGACCGGCTTACCAGCGGAACCCCACGGCCATCACGATCTTGGTCGCTGTCGGGCTCTCACATTACTCACACAGTCGCATGCGATGACTGAGCTCATGACAGATCCGCGAGCGGGCAAGTGGTGATGCGCATGACCGACGGCATGTCCGACGCTGCCGTGACCGCGCGAGGCGACGCCTACTCGCCTCCCAGGCTGACCGCGACGGTGGAGATCGTGGTTCCCGTCTACAACGAGGAACGGGCTCTGCCCGGTTGTATCGACGTTCTGCGCGACTATCTGGAGCGGCACTTCCCCTTCGAGTGGACCATCACCGTGGTGGACAACGCCAGCACCGACCGGACCTCCGCCGTGGCCGCCGAGTTGGCCGAGCGGTATCGCGGCGAGGTGCGGTCGCTGCGGTTGGAGCGCAAGGGACGCGGGCTGGCGCTGCGGACGGCGTGGACGCGCAGCAGCGCCGATGTCGTGGTTTACATGGACGTCGATCTGTCGACCGGACTCGACGCGCTGCTGCCCTTGACGGCGTCGCTGGTCAACGGGCATTCCGACGTGGCGATCGGCTCCCGGCTGGCGCGCGGGGCGCGCACGTTGCGCGGGCCGCGCCGGGAGATCATCTCGCGGGCCTACAACGCGTTGATCCGGTGGACGCACGGAGTCGGGTTCACCGACGCGCAGTGCGGGTTCAAGGCCGCCCGTACGGAGGTGATCCGTCCGCTGCTGGCGAAGGTGGAGGACGACGGCTGGTTCTTCGACACCGAACTGTTGCTGCTGGCCGAGCACAACGGGCTACGAGTGCAGGAGGTCCCGGTGGACTGGGTGGAGGACGTCGACAGCCGCGTGCAGGTACTCTCCACCGCCGTCGACGACATCAAGGGCCTGGTCAGAGTGGCCAGGGCCAAGGCGTCCGGCGCGGCGCGTGTACCGGATCTGCCTCGGCGGCCCGAGCCGCGCGCCGCCCACCCGGACGCCGTGCTGGCCGAGCGGAGCAGCGGCGGGCTGTTGTGGCAGGTGGTGTCGTTCGGCGCCATCGGGGTGTTGTCGACAGTGGCGCATCTGGGCCTGTACGCGCTGCTGCGCATGTGGTTGCCGGTGCTGCCGGCGAACCTGCTGGCCCTGACCCTCACCACCGTGCTCAACACCGAGGCCAACCGCCGTTTCACCTTCGCCCACTCGCGCCGTTCCGCCACGCGTACACACCTGCTCGGGCTGGTGGTCTTCGGCCTGTACTACGCGTTGACCTCCGGCGCGCTGCTGGCCCTGCACGCCGTGGCACCTGATCCGTCGCGCGCCCTTGAGTTGACGGTACTGGTCTGCGCCTGCGTGCTGGGCACGGCCGGGCGGTTCCTCCTGCTGCGCGGCTGGGTCTTCCGCCGGGCCGCCACTCCTGAAAGCTGATCATCCGATGACCGTCATCTCCCTGCGCGCGGCCACCCCCCGACGGTACGCGCTGACCGCGATCTGCCTGCTCGCCGCCGTGCTCTACGGGTGGTCCTGGTGGACCTGGGGCTGGGGCAACACGTACTACAGCGCCGCGGTCAAATCCATGTCGGCGAGCCTCACCACGTTCCTGTTCGGCTCCTTCGACCCGGCGGGCGTCTTCACGGTGGACAAGCCGCCGATGGCGCTGTGGCCGCAGGTCTTCTCGACGTGGATCTTCGGCTATCACGGGTGGGCGCTGCTGCTGCCACAGATCATCGAGGGTGTGGCGGCGGTCTTCCTGCTGCACCGCGCCGTACGCCGCTGGGCCGGTGAGGGCGCCGGTCTGATCGCCGCCCTCGTGCTCGCGCTGACCCCCGTGACCGTCGCGATCAACCGGGACAACAACCCGGACACGCTGCTGGTGCTGATGCTGGTGGCCGCCGCGTACGCGCTCACCCGCGCCCTGCGGACGGGCATCGCGGCGCGCCGGGCCACCGGATGGCTGATGCTGGCCGCCTTCCTGATCGGGTGCGGGTTCACCACCAAGATGCTGGCGGCGTGGGTGTGCCTGCCCGCCTTCCTGCTGGCCTATTCGTTCGGGACCTCCGCGCCCTGGCGGCGGCGGATCGGTGACCTGGCAGCCGCGGGAGGGGTGCTGCTGGTCAGCTCGTTGTGGTGGGTGGCGCTGGTGGATCTGTGGCCGGGGGACAAGCCGTACATCGGTGGCAGCACGGACGGGACCGCGCTGGATCTGGTGCTCGGCTACAACGGCCTCGGACGGATCTTCGGCGGAGGCTTCGGTGGCGGACCGGGCGGAGGTGGGCCGGGTGGGGACGGACCGGGCGGGCAGATGCCGGGTGGGGGCGGGATGCCCGAGATGCCGCCAGGTGGGTTCCAGTTTCCCGGCTCGTCCGGACAGCCCGTGCCTTACGGCGGTGATATTCCCATGCCGCGCGGCGGTGGTGGCGGCGGCGGTTTCGGCGGTTCCTCGGGGCCGTTGCGCATGTTCAACGAGGTCATAGGGGGACAGATCAGCTGGCTGCTGCCGCTCGCGCTGCTGATCGTCGTGGCCGCCGTCGCGTTCGCCGTGACGGCCAGGCGCCGAGGGGCGGTCATCGTGCCGGCCGACCGTGGCGGGTGGCTGTTGTGGGGCGGCTGGCTGCTGGTCAACGCCGTCGTCTTCAGCTTCGCCTCCGGCATCTTCCACTCCTACTACACCACGATGCTGGCCCCCGCCATGGCCGCGCTGATCGGCGCGGGAACGATGTGGCTGACCCGCCATCCCCGGGGCGCCGTGGCTGCCATGGGAGCGGTGGCCGTCACCGCCGTCTGGGCCTGGGTCCTGATCTCGCGTGACATGTCATGGAACGGCTGGTTGCGCTACGCCGTGCTCGCCACCGCCGTCGCGGCGATCGCCTTCCTCCTGATCAGACTGCGCGGTACGCGTACGGGCCCCGCCGTCGCGGCGGCCGTGCTCATCCCCGCACTCCTGGCACCGGCGACGTGGTCGATCGCCTACGCCTTCGGACCGGCCGACGCCAACAGCGTCAACCCCACCGCCGGCCCGCCCACCACCTTCGGCGGCGGCGGAATGCCCCCCATGGACAGGCGCAATACCTCCGGCCCCCGTCCGGGAAGAGGCGGCCCCATGGGCGGCGGCGCCGAACTTACCGCCGACCAGCGCAGGATCCTCGACTACGCCGTCGCCAACTCCGGCGGGGCCCGCATCAAGCTCGCGGTCAACGCCCCCGCCATGGGCACCTCCGCGTACATCATGAGCAGTGACGAGACGGTGATCGGCATGGGCGGTTTCATGGGGTCCGATCCCGCGCCGACCGCCGGGCAACTCGACCGCTGGGTCAAGGCCGGCGAGTTGCGGTACGTCCTGAGCGGCTCCGGCCAGGACCGGATGATGGGCGGCGGGCGAGGGACCTCGCAGGCCCGTACGACCTGGATCGACCGCACCTGCACGGCCGTGCCCGCCGCGGAGTACGGCGGCACCGAGCAGAGCGGCGACACCACCTCGGACAGGTCGCCTTTCGGCGGCGCCCAGACGCTCTACAGGTGCGGCCCGTAAAGGGAGGCCGCGCACGCATCGTTCATCTCTACGTCAGCAACGATTCACACATTATTCCCAGCTTCGTGCTGTCAGATGTGTGCTGACGAAGGGGGGGACATGCTGAAAAGGTTCCGCAAACCAGTCGTTCCCGCAGCCGGCAACGGCGCTCAGCCGGTGCCGGGCGTGGAACCGGCCGGTGACCAAGGTCACCGGCTGCGGGCCCCGAGCAAGATGCACGCCTTCAACCGGTACGAGATCAAGTACCTCGTGGACGTGGCGGCGGCGGAGGCTCTCAGGGAGGAGATCGAGCAGCGGCTGGATCGTGACCGTCACAGCGGGGACGCCGGATACGGCATCTGGAGCACCTACTACGACACGCGTCAGCTGCGCTTCTACTGGGAGAAGATCGAGGGCCTGAAGTTCCGCAGGAAGCTCCGGGTGCGGCACTACGGCGACCGGTTCTCCGTGGCCGACGACACGCCGGTGTTCATCGAGATCAAGCAGCGGGTCAACCGGGTCACGCAGAAGCGCCGGGTACGCCTGCCGTACCGGGACGCGCTGCGCCTGTGCGACGGACGGCGGATGGTCGAGCACGAGCCCTCCCAGCGGGCCTTCCTGGAGGAGGTGCTCGACCTGGTCCTGCGCCTGGACCTGCGGGCCGTCGCGATGACCGGCTACTAGCGGCACGCCTACCTGGGCCGCGACGCCGACGTGGGCTTGCGCGTCACCTTCGACCACCGCATCCGCGGCCGGGACCGGGACTTCCACCTCGGCGCCGACAGCCAGAACCGGCTCATCGTCCCGGCCCGCAAGTCGATCGTCGAGGTCAAGGCCAACGAGCGCGTCCCGTACTGGCTCACCGACCTGACCGCCAAGCGGAACCTGCAGGTGGTGCGGGTCTCCAAGTACTGCCAGAGCGTCGAGGCCCACGGGCTGGCCCCGCGCTCGATCTTCCACATCCCCGACCACGATCTCGACCTCGACCGCTCCCGGCCGACCGTCGCCTCGGAGGCCTGACCCCCCATGGACTTCTCCTTCCAGGACCTGTCCGGCACGTTCAGCGTGGCCGACATCGCGATCGCCATGTCCCTGTCGTTCGTGCTCAGCGCGATGATCGGCTGGGTCTACCGGGCCACGCACCGCAACGTCTCCTACAGCCAGTCGTACGTGCAGACGCTGGTCATCCTCGGCATGCTGATCTCGCTCATCATGCTGGTCGTCGGCTCGAACATCGCCCGCGCCTTCGCCCTCGTCGGCGCCCTGTCGGTGGTCAGGTTCCGCAACGCCATCAAGGAGACCCGCGACGTCGGGTTCATCTTCCTGGTGATGGGCATCGGCATGGCCGTCGGCACCCGCTTCTACCTGCTGGCGGTCGTCGCCGGCGTGGCGATCTCGCTGATCATCATGATCATGCACCGGTTCAACTGGTTCCAGCTCAACGTGCGGCGCCAGGTCGTGAAGGTCCAGGTCCCGTCGGACGAGGACTTCACCCCCTCCATCCAGGACGTGCTGATCCGGCACACCGACGAGTTCGAGCTGGTCAGCATGGAATCGATCCGGGCGGGTGCGCTGATGGAGCTCATGTACACGGTCAAGATCAAGAAGGGCAGCGAGCCCGCGGACCTCATCGGCGCGCTGCGCGAGCGCAACCACGGCCAGTCGGTCACCGTCCTGACCGGGTACGACCAGACCGACCTGTAGGGCCAGCACATGAAGCTCAGGCATCGCATCCCGGTCAAACTCCGGCACAACTGGAAACTGGTCGCGCTGTGCACGGCGTTCCTCGCGGCGTGCTGGGGCGTGTTCGGCAGCGGAACGATCCGCCCGTACGTCACCACCGCCCAGACCGCCGAGGCCAGGACCGTCACGACCAACCTGACCGGCGCCAAGAACCTGTTCGACTCCTCCGTGGCGCACGAGGTGCGGCTCACCTTCACCGACCAGGCGTACGAGGACATGCTGACCGAGTACTTCAAGGAAGGCGAGAAGAAGTACGTCGAGGCCGACCTGACCATCGACGGGACGAGGATTCCCAGCGTGGGCGTCCGGCTCAAGGGCAACTCCACCCTGGGCGGACTGACCTGGAAGGGCCAGTCCAAGCGGCGGGTCATGCCCGGCGGCGAGCAACGACCTGGCGGGCAGCGGCCGGAAGGCATGCCCGAGGGCTTCCAGCCGCCCGGCAACGGCCGGGAAGGGCGGCCACCCGGAGGCGGCATGATGGCGACGCTGAAGGCCGAGGAGCCGGAGAACCTGCCCTGGCTGATCAGCTTCGACGAGTTCGTGTCGGGCCGCCGCTACCAGAACCACAGCCAGGTGGCCGTACGACCGGCCGCGATGGGCTCGACGACGATGCTGAACGAGGCGCTGGGCATCGCGGTGGTCGGCGCCGCGGGCGAGCCGACCCAGCGCTCCGCCTACAGTTCCTTCACCGTCAACGGCCGCACCTCGACGCCGCGTCTCGTGGTCGAGTACCTGGACGAGGGCTACGCGGAGAACCTCGGCGACGGCGTCTTGTACAAGTCGCTGGCCACCGGCTCCTTCACCTACAAGGGCGAGGACCAGACCGGGTACACGACCGACTTCAAGCAGATCAACAAGGTCGGCGGCAAGGACCTGCAGCCGGTCATCGACCTGGTCAAATGGGTCGGCGAAGCGTCCGACGCCGAGTTCGCCGAGGGCCTGGCCGACCGCCTGGACGTGGCGTCGTTCGCCCGCTACCTGGCCCTGCAGAACATCATGGTCAACTTCGACGACATGGCCGGGCCTGGGAAGAACTACTACCTGTGGTACGACTCCGGCACCAAGAAGTTCAAGGTCATCACCTGGGACCTGAACCTCGCCTTCAACGGCGACGCCAAGAGCGGCGTGAACGACACCGTCGGAATGGGCCGGGGACGTACCCGGCAGCAGGGCACGGCAGGTGGCATGATGCGCATGGGCCATCCCCTGAAGGAGAAGTTCCTCAAGAACGCCACCTTCAAGCAGCTCTACGAGGAGCAGTACCGCGCCCTGTACACCAAACTACTGGCCAACGGCACCGCCTCCGGCCTGCTGGACGACCTTGTCGCCGCCTACCGGCTGAACGAGAGGGCCGACACCGCCAAAGTAGACGCCGAGGCGAAGACCCTGCGCACGTTCCTGCGGACCAGGACCGAGACGCTGGGCTCCGACAAGGCGATCAGCGGCGCCTGACACCTCCGCGGCGATGGGTTCCCAAAGAACCCATCAGCCGCGATCGAACCCGGTCAGCACCCCCTCGGCCCGCTCCATCATGTCCCTGACGATCTGCGCGGCGGGCTTGACGTCCTGGATCAGGCCGACGCCCTGCCCCATGAGCCAGGGCATCTCCTCCCAGTCGCCCTCCGTCTCCGGGACCGGCAGCAGCAGGCCGAACTTGCGTACCGCGGTCTCCTCGCCCTGCACGACCGTGGTGCCGACCCGTTCCAGGGAGTCCAGATCGTCCGGGATCTCCGACAGCCGGTCGTCCCACTCGGCCACCACCCGGTTGCGCTGCAGGCGCATCGGGTTGAACCGCGGGAACTCCGGCCCGAAGATCGAGGTGAACACCGAGCTGTCACCCGCGGCGGCGACCAGCCGCCGGTGGTGCTCGGGATGTACGCGGGCCTCGCGCGAGGCGACCATCCGGGTGCCGACCCAGACCCCGTCCGCGCCCAGGCACAGGGCGGCCGCGACCTTCCGGCCGTCGGTGATCCCGCCCGCGGCCAGGACCATCGCGCGCCCGCCCACCGCGTCCACGACGGCGGGCACGTTCACCATGGTCGGCAGGCCGCCGTAGTTGTGCCCCCCGGCCTCCCAGCCCTGTGCGACGACGACCTCGACCCCGTCGTCCACCGCGAGCCGGGCCGCGCCGGCGGAGCCGACCTGCTCCCACACCGAGACCCCCGCCTCGCGCAGCAGCTTCAGCTGGTCCGCCGGCGGATGCCCCCAGTGGAAGGAGACGATCGGCACCCGCTCCTCCGCGCACACCTCGACCAGTTCGCCGGTGGGGAAGAAGGTGATGAGGTTGACGTGGAACGGCCTTCCGCCGGTGCGGTCCCTGACCTCGCGGATGACCTCGCGCAGCCGGTCCGGGGGCATGAGCGCGGCGCCGATCGCGCCGATGCCGCCCGCGTTGGTGACCGCCGCCGCGAACTCCGGCGTCTCGGCCACGAAGGCCATTCCGGCGCAGACGAACGGGTACGGCATGGCGTACCTCGCCGTAAGCCTGGTGGACAGCACGGACATGACAACATCCTTTCCTCGGGACACGTTCGGGCCATCGGGCTCACCACACGAACTGCTGCCCGCCGTCGATGTCGTACGTCGCGCCGGTCAGCGCCGTGTTGCTCATGAGGTGCACGGCCAGCGCGGCGACGTCGTCCGGCCCGACGACGCGGCCGATCGGCAACATCGCCCGCAGCTCGGCGCGGCGCTCCTCCAGCCTGTCGCCGAGCAGCGACGCCGACAGCGGGGTGTCGACGAAGCCGGCGGCGATGAGGTTGACCCGCACCGGCGCCAGTTCCAGCGCGAGGGCCGCCGTGAACGGGGGCAGCGCGGCGGTGACGGCGGCCCCGATCCCGTGCCCGACCCGCCGGCCACCGGTGCCGCCCATGAGCAGCAGCGTGCCGGCCGACCGCATCTTGCCCACGGCGTGCCGCGCCACCTCCAGCGCCAGCACCATGTGCGCGCTGATCGCCTGGCGGGCCGCGGCCGCGTCCATGTCGAGCAGCGGCCCGTAGTGGGGCCGGCCCGCCGTGACCATGACATGGTCGATCGGGCCGGGCAGGTCATGGAAGAAGCTCGCCAGTGCAGTGGTGTCGCCGGCGTCGAAGGCTTCCATGTGCTGCGCGCCGACGTCCATCGCCGCCTGTTTGAGCCGGTCGGGGTCGCGGCCGGTGATGACGACCTCGGCGCCCTCGTCCCTGGCGCGGCGGGCCGTCTCCAGGCCGATGCCGGAGCTGCCGCCTATCACGACGACCGTCTGTCCGAGGAGACTTTTCACGGTGGGCACTCCTTCCGCCTCCCTGGCCGATGGCCATCGTCCGCCCGGACGTGCCCGCCGTCCAGAGGCGGGTGGGCAGGGCCCTGGGCGGGCCGGGTGGAGCGGAGTAGCTTCGCGGCAGAAGGCGTTCCGATCGAGGGAGGCGTCGATGAAAGCCGTGGTCCACGATCGTTACGGGCCGCCGGACGTCCTGCGGTTCGCGGAGATGCCCAGGCCCGCTCCCAAGGACGGCGAGGTGCTCGTCGCCGTCGCGGCCACGACGGTCACCAGGACCGACTGCGCCTTCCGCAGCGGCAGGCCGTTCGCGGGGCGTTTCGTCACCGGGCTGCGCAGGCCGAAGTGGCCGGTACTCGGGGTGGAGTTCGCCGGTGAGATCACGCAGGCGGGCCGGGGGGTCGGCTGGTACGAGGCCGGGGACCGGGTCTTCGGCGTCAATCCGTGGCGGTTCGGCGCGCACGCCGAGTACGTCGTCGTACCGGAGACCGCGCCGATGGCCCGCATGCCGGACGGCCTGGACTTCGAGGAGGCGGCGGCGGTCTGCGACGGGGCGACGCTGGCCCTGATGGCGCTCAAGCCGGTCAACCCGCGCAAGGGCCAGGAGATCCTCGTGTACGGCGCCTCGGGCTCGATCGGGACGGCGGCCGTTCAGCTTGCCCGGCACTTCGGCGCCGAGGTCACCGCCGTGTGCGGCGCCGCGGCCGTGGACCTGGTCGCCTCGCTGGGCGCCGGTGAGGTCATCGACCGCGCCCGGGAGGACTTCACCCGCAACGGCCACCACTACGACGTCGTCTTCGACGCGGTCGGCAAGCACTCCTTCCGCCGCTGCAAGGGCTCCATCAAGCCCGGAGGGGCCTATCTGGCCACCGACGGCCTGCGGAACGTGCTGCTGGCCAGGTGGACGGCGCGATTCGGGGCCCGGAAGGTGATCTTCCCCGTTCCGCCGCGCTATGACCGGCAGGACGTGCTGCTGCTCAAGCGGCTCATCGAGGCGGGCGAGTACCGGGCGGTCGTCGATCGCCGTTATCGGCTGGAGGAGGCGGCCGAGGCGTCCCGATACGTCGAGACCGAGCAGAAGATCGGAAACGTGGTCCTGACAGTCGGCGAACCCGCCTGACCTGGGCCTCCTATTAGCGCAGCGCCTGCGTGCCGATGACGGACAACACCTGCAGCTTCTCGTAGCTCTCACTGCCGGGAACGGCGGTGTAGACGAGCAGCGCGTGAGCCTGACCGGGGTCGACCAGCCGCTGGCAGGTGAGCTCCAGTGCACCCACCTCGGGATGAACGAAGTGCTTGACGTCGCGCGGCCGGATGCCGATCTCGTGGTCGCCCCACACCCGCCGGAACTCCTCGCTGCCGGCGAGGAGCAGGTCGGCGAGGTGCGCCGCCCGGGACCCCGGGCCACGAAGGGTGACGATCTCGCGCAGCCCGGAGGCGAACATCCGGGTGAGAAACTCATGTTCCTCCGGCGCGTAGAGCTGCCGGGAGGCGAGGTCGGTGAACCACCGGTACCCCAAGCTGCGCTCCGGCCCGGTGAATTGGGTCAGGTCGCCGGTGAGCGCGACCCCCATCGGAGTCTGCCGCAGGGTCTCGCCGAGTTCGGTGACGATCTCCGCGGGCGTGTCGTTCAGCCGATCGAGAACGCGCAGCAGGCCGGGGCTGATGTGGTCGCCGAACGCCCCCCTCGCCGGCGGGTTGTGCCCGGCGAGCCGGAACAGGTGGTCCCGCTCGTCGAGCGACAGATGCAGCCCCTGCGCGATCGAGGCGAGCATCTGGTTCGACGGCTGCGGCCCGCGCTCCCGCTCCAGCCGGGCGTAGTAGTCGGTCGACATGTTGCACAGCACCGCGACCTCCTCGCGCCGCAACCCGCTGGTCCTGCGACGCTGCCCGCGCGGGAGGCCGACGTCCTCGGGTTGCAGCGCCTCCCGGCGACTGCGGAGGAACTCCACCAGCCCGGTGCGATCGATCACGACACTCCCTCTTCTCGGTACGGCCTTCCTACCACCCGCCCCCGGCGGTAACCACGGACTGCCGATCCGCCCATCCCGGTCTGAACTCGCTGAACGGTGACCCGGCGAGCCGGGGATCGGGAGGCCCTGGATAGGTCCGCACCGTCCGCCGAGGATCGGCGTCAGCGGAAGGAGCAGCACCAATGTCACGCACACGAATCGACCTCACCGTTCCCGACCTGTCGGGCAGGCGCGCCGTCATCACCGGGGCGAGCGACGGGATGGGCCTGGCGATGGCCACTCGGCTCGCCGCCGCCGGCGCGGAAGTGATTCTTCCCGTACGCAACCTGCGCAAGGGCGAGAGTGCGATCACCACGATCAGGCAGACCGTCCCACGGGCGAACGTCTCGCTGCGCAGCCTGGACCTGTCCTCGCTCGACTCCGTCGCGACCCTCGGCGCGAACCTGCGAGGGGAGGGCCACCCGATCCATCTCCTCATCAACAACGCCGGCGTGATGACCCCGCCCGACCGCCAGACCACCGCCGACGGGTTCGAGCTGCAGTTCGGCACCAACCATCTCGGCCACTTCGCCCTCGTCGGGCACCTGCTGCCCCTGCTCCGCGCCGGACGGGCACGCGTGACCTCACAGGTCAGCATCGCCGCCCGCCGGGGCGCCATCAACTGGGACGACCCCAACTGGGAACGCGGCTACCGCGGGCAGCGCGCCTACAGCCAGTCCAAGATCGCGTTCGGGCTGTTCGGCCTCGAACTGGACCGCCGCAGCAAGGCCCACGGCTGGGGCATCACCAGCAACCTCGCCCACCCCGGCGTGGCCCCCACCAGCCTCCTGGCCGCCCGTCCCGAGCTCGGCCGCGGCCAGGACACTCCCCAGGTACGCCTGATCCGCGCGCTCTCGGCCCGCGGCATCCTGCTCGGCACGGTCGAGACGGCACAACTGCCCGCCCTCATGGCCGCGACCAGCCCCGATGCCAAGGCCGGCGCCCTCTACGGCCCCAGCGGCCCAGGCCACCTCGGCGGCCCACCCGCCGAGCAACGGCTGTACTCCCCGCTACGCAGCACGAACGACGCCGCCCGCATCTGGGACCTGTCCGAGCAACTGACCAGAACGACTATCCCGACCGCTTGACCCCCGCGGCTGTACTCGTGACACCCCCGCCGGTGCTCGTGGCAGCGCGGGCTGCGGTGCTCGTGGCAACGCGGGCCGCTTTGCTCATGGCAACGCAGGCGAACAGGATGTGGGTGCCACCGTCCACGGCGCCGGGCTCCTGGCAGGCGGCGATCTCGTGCTCCAGGAAGCGCGCCCACCGGCCGGGATCGGATTCGAGCGCCGCGAGCGCCTCACGATCCCCCAGCGTGGCCCAGTTGCTGGCGGAGGCCGCCACGATCTCCCCACCGGCGTCCTGGACGAGTTCGGCCAGCTCGCGATGGCGGAACATCCGGCACACATGCCCGTCCTGGTCCCCCTTGTGGCGCAGGTCCCCGGTGCGCAGGATCAGGTCGTTGGCGTCCTCGCCGATCGCCTCCGCCACCTTGACCGCGCCGGGCAGGAAGTGCCGCCACGTCCCCAGCAGGGACATGACCGAGCCGACGACCTGACCACCGGGACGGGTGATGCGCAGCAGCCCGCTCAGCGCGTCCCGTGCCTGCTCGAAGGCGTACGACAGCGGGCCGCCGTAAACGAGGACCAGGTCGAACTCGCCGTCGGCGTACCGGCTGGTGTCGCAGACGTCCACGACCTCCCGGCGCTCCACCGACGACTCGGCCGCGCCGCCGCGCAGGCGTTCCTCGTTGAGCGCCAGTTGCACGGGCGAGAAGTCCGTGACCACGACGCTCGCCCCCAAGGCGGCCAGTTCGGCGGTGAACCGCCCGGGGCCCGCGCCCACCTCCAGGACCCGATGGCCCGGCCGGACGAACCGGGCGAGGAAACGGCGGTGCACCTCAAGGCTGACGCGTCCCGCGACGTCACCGGTGAGCCGGTGCCACTCGGCGTCCCCGTACGCGTCGTAGTACCTGGCCACCTGCTGCCGCGCCTCGATCGTCATGGCGCACATGATGGCAAGGATCTTGATCACCGGTCGATCGGATTTCCGAGCACGCGCGTACCGGCGACCAGGTCGTGCAGCGCCGCCCGATCGCCGCGCAACAACATCAGCGCCACGGTGGCACCGACCAGCCCGTAGCAGAGCACCAGCGCGGGCACCACGACCACCGAGTCGCCCTGCCCCGTCCACAATCGCAGCACGGCGATGTGGGCGAGTTGCCAGGGCAGCAGTTTCACGGCATTGCGGACCATGATCCGGACCGGCCCCGGCCTGCCGCCGCCGACGGCGGTCACCACCAGCCCCGCGCGCCGCTTGCCCCACGTGGCCCGCGCCGTGCCCGCCTCGGTCACCACCAGATAGATCCACACGGGCAACACGCTGACCCCGGTGATCGCCAGGTCCGCCACGACCAGGGGCGCGTCGATCAGCCCGTACAGCGGTCTGAGCCCCAGCAGATACAACCCGGCCAGCAACACCAGCCAGCCGACGATCAGCAGGTAGTCCCATCCCAGCGCCACCAGCCGGCGCGCCCGGGGAATCGCCTGTGCTGCCATCCTCACTACCGCCCGAAGTCCGGAAGAGTACTCAACCTAGGTCCCAGCCCATTGGTTTGTAAGCCTTCAGCCGGTTCTCACCAAGTACAGGTGTAGATCGACGAAGGGAGCAAGGCCGGTGCGTCTCAGACGGGGGAAGCTCGCCACCGACCCCGTGGCGTTCGAAGCCTTCTACCGGCGGCACATCGACGCTGTCACGCGTTTTCTGTCACGCCGGGTCGACGACCCGCACACGGTCGCCGATCTGACGGCCGACGTGTTCCTCGCGGTGTTCGACTCGGCGCACACGTACCGCCCGGGCAAGGGCAGCGAGATCGCGTGGCTGTACGGCGTCGCGCGCAACACGCTGTCGTCCGAGCGGCGGCGCGCGCTGCGGGAGTCGCAGCTCACGCATCGCGGCCGTTCAAGTCGCAGCTCAAGGCGTCGGTGATCGAGGGCTCCGTCAAGCCCTGCGTCCCGGTGCACGACCCGACGCAGCTCGGCTGACCCGCGGCCGGTGACGGTCATCCGTCCGGGGCCGCATCATGCGCCCCGGACGGATAACCCATCGCGGTCACTGCTCCTAAACTTCCACGCATGGACGAGTTGCAGGGCAAAACGGCGACATGGCGATTCGACGAGGAGAAGGTCGTCATCCAGTACAGCTCCAGGTGGCGCAACCACGCGCTGCTGAAGGCCCTCGCCCGTTGTGAGGTCCCCCTGCCGGCCATCGCGGCGGTCGAGTTCAACTCCGTGGCGAAGAAGGGCTGGCAACTCCAGCTCCGGCTGCGCGAGCGTACCGACCCCTACGCCGTCGTCGGGCCGCTGCTGCCCGAGAAGGGCCAGCCGTTCCTGCTCGCCGGCGGCCCCGACACGGAACTGCTCGCCGAGTATTACGCCGACCAGCTCCGGATCGGGGCCGACGCCGCCCGGCTCGGCGACGGTCCGCGTCCGCCGCACGAGTACGCGCTCGCGATCGTCCCGCCCGTACCGCTGCACATCCAGACCTCGGAGGGCAGGGCGATGTTCGACGGGCAGATGTTCCGCCTGGAGTGGTCCGACGACGCGAGTTCCCGCAAGAGCAAGAAACGCCGGATGGACTACGCGCTGGCCGACATCCAGCGCGTCGAGTGGTTCCCGCAGAGGTCGTTGGACGAGGGGTACCTGCGCGTGGTGACCTGGCAGGAGGACGACGACGCGAAGTCCGCCAAGCCGCGCAAGGACTTCGCCTGCCTGCTCACCGAGGACAGCGCCAAGCAGGACGCCTGGACCCTGGTGATGGCCGCGACCGTCACCGCGCATTTGTGGGCGGCGGAGCACTCCGGAAGCCCGCAGCCGGCGAACGCGGCACAGCTCACCGCCGACACCCGTTCCGTCTACGACCGCATCCGCGAGCTCGGACGGCTGCACGAGGAGGGGCTGCTCACGGACGAGGAGTTCACGTCCAAGAAGACCGAACTCCTCAATCGCCTCTGACTCTCCGCTGTGGTGACACGGCTGCGAACGAACGAGCCGCGCCGCCACGAGCTGAGGCCCGGGGCGGCGCGGGTGTGCGTCAGCCGGGCGGCACCATTCCGTTCTTGGCGACAGGGACGGCCAACTGGGCGGAGCTGGTGAGCCGGAGCTCCTCGGGAGGCAGGTTCCCCAGCACCGGGTTCAGATGTCTCAGGGTCAGCGGCACCGGTGAGATGGTCGGGCCGCTGAGGTCGAACTTCTCCAGGTCGATCCAGCGTACGACGTTGAGCACGTCCGGCGGGATCTCGTCACGGGCCTTCTGCACCGGCACGCAGAGCTGGCGGGCGGCGGTGACCAGGACGGTCCGGGTGGGGATCTGGCTGGTCAACACGGGGTTGAGCTGGGTGAGAGCCAGGTTCCTGTTCATGGACGGGTTCGGCAGGTGCCCGTAACACAGCAGGTCGATGTGCGAGATGACCCGAAGGATGTCCGGGGCGGGTAGCAGGTTGTTCTTGGCGACCGGCACGCACAGGTGCTGCGGCACGTTCAGCGTGACGCTGATGCCAGGCACGTTCTGCAGGACCGGGTTGAGGTGACGCAGGCCGAGATTCTGGTTGATCGCGGGCCCGGCCACCCGGTAGCACGACAGGTCGACGAACCTGAGGTAGTCCAGGACGTTCGGCGGTGGGAAGACGTTGTTCTTGGCCACCGGGACGCAGAGCTGCTCGCGCTGGCCGAGCGTGACCTGCACGGGCGGCAGATTGCCGAACACGGGGTTGAGGTGGCGCAGCGCCAGTGTGACGGCCGGCGGTTGGTACGGGGTGGTCTTGAAGCACTCGAGGTCGAGGTTCGACACGAACTCCCTTGGCGTCGGCAGGGCCAGAGCCGACGCGGGCGGCGCGACGAGGAAGACGGCGGCGAATATCGCGAGGCCAGCGGATAAGAGACGTCGCACCGTGTTTCTTGGGCGGGGATTTGGTGTGCCCTTTTCGTTCATACGTCCTCCAGAGCCGGTTGGTTTGCCTTGACTGTGCGTCGGCGCACCTGGCCTGACAAGACTGGTGTCCGCAATGTGCCACGGGGTTTTCAGCAGGCACATTCGGCCGGTGAACGGGGTGGCGAAAGTCACTATTCCTCATTCTGTTGTCGGCCGCTCGGACACCATTACCGGTTTATGTCCGCCGCAAATCTTCTTTCGCCGGGCTTTTCCCGCGCCGGTCCGGGGTGACCACCAGTTGGCGCCGCTCATCAGTTGCATGATCGCGGGCGCGAGCAGGGCGCGTACCAGCGTGGCGTCCAGCATCACCGCCACCAGCACCCCCAGCCCCATCATCTTGAGCAGCACCAGGGAAGAGGTGGCCAGGGCGGCCATCACGACGGCGAAGATCAGTGCGGCGCTGGTGAACAGCCCACCGGTACGGCGCAGGCCGGCGGTCACGGCCGCGCGGGTGTCGCCGTGGCGCCGATATTCCTCGGTGACCCGCGACAGCAGGAACATCTCGTAGTCCATCGACAGGCCGAAGGCGACCCCGAACACCAGGATCGGCATGATGGTGTCGAGCGTTCCGGTGGCGGTGAAGTCGCCGACCAGGGCCTTCAGATTGCCGTCCTGGAACACGTACACGAGGAAGCCGAAAGCGGCGCCCATGCTCAGGGCGTTGAGCAGCAGCGCCTTGACGCCCAGCACGGGAGCGCCGGTCATCAGCGTCACCACGATCATGGTGGCCAGGGCCGCGATGGCGAGCATCCAGCCCAGCCGCTGTCCCACGACCTGGCGGCTGTCGGCCAGTACCGCGCGCCCCCTGCCGCCGGACGCGGTGCTGTCCAATTCATTCGGCTTCGGCGGCCACAACGCCACCCTGATCTTCTCCCGCCCGTGAGACTGTCCAACACCGAGATATCCCACCGCCGGGGCGTCGGCACATGACGACGGCCATCGCGTGATCCTGCAAGGCGCAGTTCACCGCGTGATGGCCGCATCCTGCAAGGCGCAGTTCACCGCGTGATGGCCGCAGACACAGCGTGACGCCCGAGCAGTCGCCGGCGCAGCAGATTCAGACTTGTTGCGATCCATGGTGAAGACCATGGCCGGGACATTGATGTCGTTCGGGGCCGTTGCCGTCAGGCGTCTCCCTTATCGCGCTGGTCGAAGATGGCAAGTGCGACGGCACCGACCATGAACCCGATGCCTATCAGAGCACATGAGATCGCGAATCCTGGCTCTCTCCCCACGTTCCCGAAGAGCACACCGAGGATGGCGATAGCGAGGGCGACAACGCCGGCCACTAACGCATAGGTAAACAGATCGCGATCAGTCACGGGGCATCTCTCCGACAGGGAAGCAGCACGAGATCATGGAAGTGCCAGATTAGCCATCGACCTCCCGCATGTTCCTCCCTTGCCTGATCTTCCCGTCTGCCTCGTCCACCCGTAGGGCAAGCGGACCCGGGCTTTCTGCATCACACTGCTGGGCTGTCGCGGACCGAGGTGGTTTCTCATCCCATGTGGAAATCGCGATATATCGCCGGATTTCACCTAGGTGAGGTTCGGCTCGTCCTGCTGCAAATTGCCGTCCGGTGTGAGACACCTGAAGCAGGCCGCTGCCGGCGGGCCCTGGCAGACGGCTCCGCACCCCTCCATATCCCCATTGGCCGGATCGTGAAGGAGAGCGACCCAACCACTACCCCCATCGCTTGAGAGCGGGCGTGTCCGGCGAGCGGTATCGCCGCTCCGGCGCGCCACCCAGTTGGTTCGCCGATGGGCGGCTTGGCCGGCCAGGTCGCCCGGAGTCGGCGCTCGGGGGCTCCATACCTGCGCGACCGGCGTGGTCGCATGCTTTCGGGCTGCGGCCGTGCAGGTGGCGCGGGCTTGCCGAGGTCTCGTCCGTGCCTTCCCGGAGGTGCGGATCCGGCTCGGCGTCCGTTGCCCATTCCGCGCCGCGGCACACGCGTCCGCCGCGGAGCGCGGGCCGGGACGGCATCACCTCATGACGAAGGGTCAAATGGCCATGCACTCAACCACGTCAGTTCTCCAACGCTCACCGCGGCCCCGGCGGCTGCGCCCGGCCTTATGGCGACGCACCCTGGCAGCCCTGTGCGGACTGCTGCTGACCGTTCTCACCCTGGTCACTCTGCCGGCCTCTCCCGCCCACGCGGCCGCCCTCACGGCCTACGTCACCAATCAGGCTGCCGACACGGTGACGCCGATCGACGTGGCCACCAACACCGCCGGCACCGCCATCAGCGTCGGCGACGCCCCGACCGGCGTCGCGATCACACCCGACGGCGCCACCGCCTACGTGGCCAACCAGGGCAGCAACAACGTGACGCCGATCGACGTGGCCACCAACACCGCCGGCACCCCCATCGCTGTCGGCACCAACCCGACCAATATCGCGATCACACCCGACGGCGCCACCGCCTACGTGGCCAACCAGGGCAGCAACAACGTGACGCCAATCGACGTGGCCACCAACACCGCCGGCACCGCCATCAGCGTGGGCACCAATCCAACCGATATCGCGATCACCCCTGACGGCGCCACCGCCTACGTCACCAACCAGAACAGCAACAACGTGACGCCAATCGACGTGGCCACCAACACCGCCGGCACCGCCATCACCATCGTCGGCGTTCTGATCGGGATCGCGATCACCCCTGACGGCGCCACCGCCTATGTCGCCAACCTCAGCGGCCACGCGGTGAGACCGATCACCCTAGCCACCAACACCGTCGGCAGCGCCATCCTCAGCGGCAACGCCAACCCGATCGATATCGCGATCACTCCTGACGGAGCCACGGCCTACGTCACCAACCAGGGCAGCAACAACGTGTCGCCGATCACCGTGGCCACCAACACCGTGGGTACCAGCATTGGCGTCGGCCCGAACCCGGACGGGATCGCGATCACCCCTGACGGAGCCACCGCCTACGTCGTCAACCGCGCCAACAGCACGGTGACGCCGATCACCATAGCCACGAACACCGCCGGCACCCCCATCGCCGTAGGCAGCAACCCGATCGGGATCGCGATCACACCGATCCTGCCACCCGCCGCAGACCTGAGCGTGTCGGTCGCCGATTCGGCCGACCCGGTCAACCTCGGCGCCACCTTCACCGACACCCTGACCGTGACCAACAACGGCCCCGACGACGCGACCGGCGTGACCGCGACGCTCGCCCTCTCCGGCGCCTCGGCCGGGATCGTCTCCGCCACCGCCTCCCAGGGCTCGTGCACCGTGACCAGTTCGGTGTCCTGCAGCCTGGGGAATTTGGCGGCCAGCGCGAACGCGACCGTCACCGTGACGTTGTCGCCGGCGGCGACCGGGACGGTGACCGCGACCGCCGGCGTGGACGCCACCGAAGACGACCCCACCCCGGGCAATGACAGCGACGTGGAGAACACCACCGTGGCCAACGGGCTGGGCTGCACCATCACCGGCACCAACGGCAACGACACCCTGGGCGGCGGCAACAGCGCCGACGTGATCTGCGGGCTGGCCGGCAACGACATCATCACCGGCGGCAACGCGGGCGACACCCTGTACGGCGGGCCCGGAGCCGACACCCTCGTCGGCGACAACAGCAACGACACCGTCTACGCCGGGCCCGGGGACGACACGCTGGCCGGCGGCAACGGCGACGACACCCTCTACGGCGAAGCCGGCAACGACGACAGCAAGGGCGAAACCCTCATCGAAGCCCTCCTCGGATTGTTCGACAACGGCGCCGACCACATCTACGGCGGCCCCGGCAACGACGACCTCGACGGCCAGAACGGCAACGACACCCTCCTCGACCACGACGGCACCGACACCATGAGCGGCAACCTCGGCAGCGACACCATCGACGTCCAAGACGGCGTGGCCGGTGACACCGCCAACGGCGGCCTCGGCAACGACACCTGCGCCACCGACGCGGGCGACACCGCCACCAGCTGCTGACCCCCAAGGACCCCCAAGGCCAGCGGGCGCGCGCCTGACCGGCAGCGGATCGAAGGATCGGGGTTTACGTTGCCGGCCGGGCGCCGCCGCGCCTCTTCAAACGGAGTGACCTGTCATGACGTACCAGCTGCGCGCGCTCGCCCTGCTGCTCGGCGTCGTTCTCGGCGCCGCCCTGCTCGCGCCCCCCGCTGCGGCCTCCGCCGGCGGATTGGAGGTCACCTGCACGCCTCCCAGCAGCAACAACGTCACCTACAACCCGCCGCTGACGCAGTCACCGCAGACCGTGACGGTGTCCAGCTCCGTCACCTACAACCCGTGCGTGTCCCTCACCCAGCCGACCCTGACCTCCGGCACCCGCGCCAACGTCATCGTCTCCACGCGCAGTTGCCCGGATCTGCTCGCCAGCGCCCCCGCCACCTTCACGATCAACTGGAACACCGGCCAGTCCTCGACGATCTCCGGCACCAGCAACACCAGCACCGCCGGCGCGCTCATCGTGGTCGCCATCACCGGGACCGTCACCGCGGGCTTGTTCGCCGGGGCCGCCGTAACCCAGGTCAACACCGCCCCCTCAGCGCAGATTTTGCTGTGCACCCTCGGGCTGGGCACCGTCTCCAACCTCACCTCCCTGGTCACCCTGACCATCACCTCCTGAGCGGCGCTCCAGAGCCCTACGTCCTGATCAACCCTTCACCGGCCGCTACCTCGGCTGCGGTCCGGCCCTTGAGGGCCGCCCACCGGCCGTACCGCACGATCCGGCAGGAGCTTGTGGTCGCGGGCCCGCTCGACCGCGGCCTGCCGGGAGGAGACGGCCAGCTTTCGGTAGACGGTACGCACGTGCGTACGGACCGTGTTGACCGACAGCTGCAGCTCGGCGGCGATCTGCGAGATGCTCAACGAAGTCGCCAGCAGGCCGAGCACCACCCGTTCCTGCCTCGTCAGCGCGTACGGCCGCGGCGCCGGAGGCGGGCCCGCGGGCGCCGGCGTGGCGCCTGTAGCGCGGATGGCCTGGCGCAGGTCGTGCACCTGTTCGCTCAGATAGCCGCCGTCGGCGAGGCCTGCCAGCAGGTCATCGGCCTGATCACAGGCGGCTCGGGCGGCGGCGTGGTCACCGGTGGCCAGGTGCCAGCGCGCGAGCGCGGCCACGTTCATCAGCGCGGGCCAGCGCGACAGGCCGGGCGCGCGGGTCCGCAGCGCGGCGGCGTGATCGAGCTCGTGGCGGGCGGCGGCCAGCTCACCACGTTGCGTCAGGCAGGTGGCGTGGGCGGTGTAGGCGAAGCTCGCCTGCGCCGACCCGGCCAGGTGATGCTCTTCCACCTGGCTCCGGCACACCGCCGCCAGCGCCGCGGCCTGATCGTGGCGGCCGAGCGCGGTACAGGCCAGCGACTGCATCGCCATCGCGATGATCTGAAACAGCGAGGTGCCGGCCCGGCTCCGGCTCGCCTGCTCCAGCACCCTGAGCGCCTGATCATGGCGCCTGGTCAGGTACAGATTCACCCCGTGGCTGAAACGCGCCATCACGTACCACGGCGAGGACGGGTCGTCCTCCAACTCGGCGGCCAGGCGGGACTCGGCCAGCCGCTGCGCCAGGTCGTCGGTCAGGAACGTGCCGCGCAGCAGCGCCGCCGCCGACTTCAGTGACCGGGTGCCGTCCGGCAGCGGCCCGTCCCAGCCGAGGTTCTCGGCCACGTCCAGCCAGGCGATCGCGCCGGGCAGGTCGCCGGTGACCGCGCCCGCCCAGGCGGCGCTGACCGCGGCAGGGGTGTCCCGGCCGATCGCCTCGTCGCCGATCGTCTCGATCAGCGATGTCAGCGTGGCCGTACGGCCCGTGGTGACGTACCCGAGCCAGGACCGCGCCAGCAGCGCGGCCGCCGTGGGCGAGTCGCCGGCGGCCACCGCGTGGCCGATGGCCGCCTCGACGTGGCCGTGCCCGGCCAGCCAAGCTTCCGCCCGCCGGTGCAGGCGGACGGGCAGATCGGGATCGGTCCTGGTCAGCAGGGCGCGCAGGCACTGGCCGAACAAGTGGTGATAGCGATACCACTGCCGCCGCTCGTCCAACGCGATCACGAACAGGTTGCCGGCGGCCAGCTCGGCCAGCATCTCCTCGGCCTCGCTCACCTCAACGCCGCACATGTGCGCCGCCAGCGCGGCGGTGAAGGCGTCCAGCCCGCAGGTGCGCAGCAGGAACCGGCGCACCTGCGGAGAGCAACCGGCCAGCACCTCTTCGGCCAGGTAGTCGCTGATGTGCCGGTTGTCCCCGGCGAAGGAGGCCAGGAAGGCCGCCGGGTCGCCGATGTGCCCGCGTAAGGACAGCGCGGCCAGGTACACCGCAGCCGGCCAGCCTTCGGTTCGTACTGTCAGATCCTCCACCTGCTCATCGGTCAGAGCGACGGCGGCGACGTCCGGCAGCGCCCGTACCTGCGCCGCCGAGAACCGCAGTTCGTCGGGCCCGAGCTCCACCAGATCGCCGCCGGCCCGCAGCCGGGCCAGCGGCAGCATCGGGCGGTGCCGGGAGCTGAGCACCAGCTGATGCCCCGGCCTCAGCCCGTCCAGCAACGCCTCCACCTGCGCCCAGCCCACGGTGGCGGTCAGCAGGTGGACGTCGTCCAGCACCAGCACCACCGGCCTGCTCACCCGGCCCAGCCGCTCCAGCAGCCGTGGTAGCACCACCCCGGCGAGGTCCGGGCTCTGCACTCGCGTCATGGCGCACAGATCATCGACGGCCACACCGGCCCCCGCCTGGCCCACCGCTGCCAGGATCCGCGTCCACAGCCGGACCGGATCGTTGTCCAGCCCGTCCAGCGACAGCCACGCCAGCGCCCGCCGCTCCCGCGCGTCGGCCCGCCACTGCGCCAGCAACGTCGACTTGCCGTACCCACCCGGCGCCGCGATCACCACCAGCCGCACCCCGGCGGCCGCCAGCAGTCGCTCCACCAGACGCGGCCGCGCCACCCACCCCGGCCGCACTCCCGGCACCGGCGTCACGCCACCGGCGAGACTCCTGTCCGGCAGCACGTTCCCCCCGCGCCCCGACACCTCCCGCGCCAGGACCCGGGCAAACCCGTCATCGCTCACCAGCACCCCGCCGCGCGCGCCCCTCGCCTCTGCCGGCATCCGCACCGTACGCCAACCCCCTTGCCAGCGTGTACGCGAGCCTCGCTAGCCCAGGCCCCCTACCGTCCTCCCTGCAGCATCCGCCTCCAGCGCAGACCCGTCAGCGTGTCACCGCCGTCCGCATCCGGCCATTCCTCTTCAGGACCTGAACTGGCCTGACAGTATGCAACCCCCGCACCCCGGCTCGGCCCTGCCTCCGGCAGCCCAGGGACGCGAAAGATGTTCGGGCCGTCCTGGCATGCCGTTCCGGAGGGGGTCCCCGCAGCCGCGCGCCCTGGCCACCGCCCAAGTGCGCACCATCAAGAACATCGTCGCCAGCAAGCCCTTGATCTGCGCCGATCCCCGGCTCATCGCCACGGCGCAGGCCAGGGGTGACCGCCTCAACGGGTGTGGAGAGGCACGCGGTTTCACGCCCGACATCCCTGCGCGCGCCGTTGCGGATGAGCGTGCGTGCCGGAGCACCTGCCGCTGTCCGCCCTTTGTCCTGGCTTCCTCACTCGTTCCATACGCCGACTCGACAACTCTCGGAGGAGGCCGCAAAAAGCGGAGCAGTCTTGGCCGAACCTCCGGGCTCCTCGCTGCTACCTAGTCGGTGAAGCGCCGGGTTCCCGGGAGGTATCAGTTGGAGGCGACGCACAGTGAACTTCGGCAGACCGGACGGCATGCGACAAGCGGTCGTGACCTTTGAATCGTCCCGCTTAGGAACTCACGAGGCGGACGACGAGCAGGCGCTGCGCGGGACCGAGCAGGGCGATCGCAGTGCCCTTGTCACTCTGTACAACCGGCATGCGCCCGCGTTGCTCGCCCATCTGACGCTGGTCACCGGAGACCGCGGCCTGGCCGAGGAGGTTCTGCAGGACACGATGCTCGCCATCTGGCGTAACGCCGGGTCCTTCAAGAATCAGTCGTCGGTACGCTCGTGGATCTTCTCGATCGCCCGTCGCCAGGCCAGGGACCGGCTCAGACGCCGCCGGCCCAAGGTCGTGAGCCAGGAACTGCTCTCCGAGCACCCCGCCGCCGAGCCCGGACCCGAGGACATCGTGTTCGACCGCGCCAAGGCGGCGATGGTGGCCAGGGAGATCAAGCGGCTCAGCGTCGTTCACAGAGAAGTGCTCAACCTGACGTTCGGCACCGGGTTGTCCCTGGCCGAGACGGCCGCGGTGCTGGACGTCCCCATCGGAACAGTGAAGAGCCGCCTGTCCGCGGCAAGAGCGGCCCTCGCCAACGCCCTGACCAAGAATGGATTCGAGTGATGAGCGTGGCATCAGCACACGTGACCCTTGAGGAATTCGTCACCTACTTCAACGGTACGAACGGGGACGAGGCATTCTGGGCCCACCTGTCGCACTGCGACCACTGTCAGGCCCAGATGCGGGCATGGAGTTCCGTCGCCGGCGGCGTCCGCCAGGCCGCACCCCTCTCGCCACCCCCGCCCGGACCCCTCTACGATGCGCTCGCGGCGATCGACAAAAAGACACCGGCCTCAGGCAGACGCCGGCTTCTGACCGGCAGCCGAGCCGGGCTACTCGCTGCCGCCGCCGCGATCGTGGCCGGCACCCTCTATGTCTGGCCGTCCGCACAACCGCAGGTGTCCATCCAGGCCAGCGCCAGGGCCGTGGCGGCCTCCGCCGTCGTGGCCACCGAGTGCGCCGACCTCAAGGTGGCCGCGGGAACGCTGGAGTCAGCGGACGGCGGCAGCCTGATGCTCCGCACCACGAACGGAAAGGAAATCAAGGTCGCGGGCAACGACGCCAAGGTCACCCGCCAGGTGGCCGGCACCCTCGCGGATATCACTGACGGCACCACGGTGATGGTGCGCGGCGAGGGCGTCGAGTCGGGCGACAAGGTGACGGCTCAGCAGGTGGCGGTCCTGCCCCACACCATGAAAATGCCACAGATGCCCAATTGGGGTGGCCGGCTCAACATCACCAAGATGATGGCCACTCGGGGAACCGCCATGGGTACGGTATCCGGCAACTCCGCCGCAGGCTTCACGATCAAAGGCCGTGACGGCACCGCGATCCAGGTGGCCACGTCGGACTCGACCTCAGTCACCAAGCAGGAAACCACAGACACGAGCGGGCTGGTGAAGGGCAAGTACACCGTCGCGGTAGGCACTCTGCAGGATGACGGCACCCTGATCGCCACCACGATCCAGCAGAACACGCTCACCAACGGCGCGGCACCCTCGCCGCCCAGCGAAATGGCCGAGAACTTCGGCGACAAACTGCCCAAGCCGGGCGACCGATCCAGCGAGATGCCACACGACCTGCTGCCGAGCATGCCCAGCGGCTTCCCCAAGAAGCTGTCCAACGACATGTTCTCCGGACTCGGCTGTGACGCCGACTCCATCGCGAACACGGCCGTGCTCGGAGTGACCGCTTAGGTAGCCAGAAGGGGCCGGGAGTACCGTGCTCCCGGAGTCGCTCCGAACAACGCCGCCTGGTGGGCTTGCAGCCGTTGGGCCTCCAGCAGGCTGCGCGCGCCGCACGCGATCGCCGCGGCCAGGACGTGCGCGCGGTCCCGCCAGGTGACGCGCTGCCGATGCGGCCACAGCCTGCCGAGCGCCTCGGTCAGCCCGACCCGGTCGGCGAGCTTGTGCGGCAGCACCGCTCCCGCATGGCCCACCAGCCCCTTTTCCGTCGGCTGTGACAGACAACCGGCGGTCCCACCCGGTACGCTCATTCACCAGAAAGGTGCACCTGCTTCTGCACTGGATAGGCGTAGACACCCAAAATCCTTGCAGGTCAGGGGCACCTTTTCTCATGTTTCAGGCAGAGCCGGCTCCCTCGGCCGAATACTCGAGGTTGGTCAGTGGTGCCCGGCCGCCCGCGACCACCGCCTCACCATCGGGCCACCGTTCGTTGTCCAGCAGCACCTCGTTGGGTCCGCAGCCGGCCCACGGCCTCCACCGCCTGCCGGGCTGCAGCACCTCGTTGGGTCCGCAGCCGGCCCACGGCCTCCACCGCCTGCCGGGCGCCCTCGGCGATGAACTCGGGCAGGAAGCCGTCGAGGTCTCCGAGATGATTGTTGAGCAGCCCCAGTGGAGACACCGGCCTTGCGCGTGATGGCCCGGCCGGTCAACCCGCCAGGCCTCTCGCGCACCTCCGCGCGGAAGGTCATCCAGACGTTCCTGAGCCCGAACTGGTCTCCCAAGCCGTCGACCCGCTTCGCCTACATCTCCGTACTATTGGGATATGACTGCTGGGCATCCGGAACCCGTCCGCCGTGATGAGTGGCGCGTCTCGCATGACGAGCGCGAAGCGGTGGTAGAACGGCTGAACATGGCGGCGGCCGAGGGCCGGATCGACCTCAGCGAGCTGGACGTGCGGCTGGGCCTGGCGTTGAACGCCAAGACCTACGCCGATCTGGCGCGCCTCACTGCCGATCTGCCGCCGGATGTCCCGGCGGATCAGGAGCCACTGCTCCTCAAGGGAGGTATGAACGGTGTGACACGTTCTGGGCGCTGGGAGGTGCCTGGGCGCATCACCGTGTACGGCGGGATGGGTTCCGCCAAGCTCGACTTCACCCAGACCGAGTGCCGGCTGCCCGAGATCCAGATCGAAGCGGACGGCCAGTTGGGTGGCATCACGATCATCATCCCCGACGGGTGGGCCGCGGACACCTTCCGGATGGACGGTGGCCTCGGAGGTTTCACGGACAAGACCACGCCGCAGCGGCTCCCCAGGACGCCGCTGATCCGCCTCACCGGCACCGGCGGCGCGGGCGGGGTGGTCATCCGGCACCTCAACAACTGGGAACGCCGCAAGAAACGACGCCTTCAAGGACGTTGAGAGAGGCCGGGCGTTTGGCTCCGCGCTACGCCGGGGGTGGCTGCTCACCTCACTGAGATGTCTCACCGGGAGATCAGGATCAGCCGGACTCCGCGAGCAGATGTACGACACCGGCCGGATTCTTGATCCAGTGGGTTCTGGAATCGAGGTTCTGCAGGGGCTCCACCTCGTCACACGGGTGGATACCGATGCCGGCCAGTTTGCTCGTCGCCGCGTCCAGGTCGTCGGTGTGGAGTTGCAGCCACAGGTCGGGCCGGCTGTAGTTGTCGACGCAGTCGAGCCACAGCGTATTGGGACCGAACCGCACCGAATGAGTTCTCGAGACGGTCGGAGCGTAGGAGACGTCGTCCTCCTTGACGTCGAAACCCAGAGTGTCGCGGTAGAAGGCCACGGTGGCCTCGTACTGTGCCTTGGGGATCTTCATGGCGATGTTCAGGCCGGCCGTGAATTCAGGCTTGCTCATCGGTGCGTGACTCCTTGGTTCGTGTCAGTGGCGTCCAGTGCGTGTTCCAGCGCGGCCAGCCGGTCATCCCACCTGTTGGCGAGCCTGGCCAGCCAGACCTGGGCCGTGCGAATGGCGGCCGGCTCCAACCGGTAGGGGTGGCGGCGGCCGACCGGTTCGCCGGTGCTGATCAGGCCCGCTTCGGCGAGCTGGCCGAGGTGCTTGGCGACCGCCTGGCGGCTGATCGGCAACCGCCGCGCCAGATCGGTGACGGTTGCGGGACCCGCGCGGGCGAGCTCCTCCAGCAGCGCCCGCCGCGTCGGATCGGTGAGCGCCGCGAACACCGCAACGGCCTGCCCTTCCGCATCAGGCGGCCGCATCAAGGTAGGTCTCCAGGTCGACGAGCTCCATGTCCCATCCCTGACTGTTGGCCTTGTGGGCGGATCGGGCCAGGTCGTCGGCAGCTTGGGCGAATCCGCTCTCCACGAGGCGCAGCCGGGTGCCGTCCTGTACCGGCTCCAGGGTGAAGTCAACAAGCGTCTGGGGTGCGTCATCCTCCGGCAGGCCCTCGATTCCCCACCTGAACGCGAAACGGTGTGGTGGGTCGACCACCGCGATCGTGGCGACGGATTCCTCCCCGAGGTCGTCCCAGCGGAAGAACGCTCGCCCGCCGGGCCGCAGATCTACCTCCGCCACCGAGCCGAACCATCGCGAGAGCCCTTCCGCGGTGGTCAGCGCCGCCCACACCCGCTCGATGGGGTGCCGCAGCACGACCACGCGTTCGATCGCGTCCGAATCCATGCCCAACCCTCCTTCGCAACCTGTAGGTTGCTATTAATTGGCAACCTACAGGTTGCCATCGCTGCCCGCAAGCCCCGAATCGAAGGACGACTTACTACAGCCACGACCGGACCGGAGGCATGAGCGGGGCACGCCCTCCCCAGATTCACCGGGCGGGAACGATGCCGTCCCGACCGACACCGATGTCCGCGATCGCCCAGCGCCCTAAATCGCTCAATCTTGGTCGGAGAACGAAATTTGATAGCACTCTGTAGCCCGGTTCGCTCGAAGGTTCCCTCATCTGCACGCTGGTAAATGCGAGATCGACTCGCGTGGTGCTCAGGTCGACTGGAGATTGAGTGCGATGAGGAAACCCGAGAACGTGGTGGTGACGGTCCGCCAGGAGCATTGGTGTGGGTCGGTCCAGAAGTCGCTGGCGATGACCCGGGGGTTGTGGCGGTCTGTCCGGTAGTCCAGTGCGATGGCGACGTCGTCGCCGGGGTTTCTGTTGACCGCGATGAGGACGGCGGCTTCGGCGTCGAGCCAGGGGAGGTCCGAGGGGTGAGGCAGGGTGCTGCTCCGGTGGACGCGGAACAGGTCTCGGGATGGGGGGTCATCGGCGAAACGGTCTAGCGCTTGTGACTCTCGTGTCATGGCCTGGGTGCTTTCGAGGAAGTCCAGGGGACTCTCGAACCAAGGCATGGTGCTTTTGAGCGCGTCGTCACCTGGATGCTTCCAGCGGTGGTCTGCCAGCAATGTGATGAGCGGCGGAGGCAGTGGAAGCTGGCGAACGAAGACAGCGGAGCGTCCTGCTGCGCCTGGAGATTCCATGTGGTCATCGTGCCGTATGCACGATATCTGGCGGTCAGGCTTCGGCGCGGGCTCGACTTTGAGCGAGCCGGTAGGAGTCGGTACCGGTCTCGATGATGTTCCCTGTCAAGTCAGCATGTTGAAGATCTTGGCGTCTTCTTCATTGCTCTTGAACGCGTGCGAAGAGGACTGCCCCTGGAGCACTTCCGTCCAGATCGAGCAGCATCTGGGCCTTGACCGTGAACCCGGCATCGCGCAACCATCCCGCCACTTGAGTGGGCTGGCGCAGGTGAACGTGAACTTTCATGGGATGCCCGCCGTAACCTCGGGTCTTCAGCCGTGACTCGTCACCGACGTGAAACCCGAGCAGTAGAGTCCCGCCGGGCCGTAGCACTCGCTTGAAGTGGCCGAAGGCCCTGGGAACCGCATCGTCGGGGACATGAATCAGCGACCAGAAACCGAGCAGGCCGGCGACTGAAGCGTCCGGGAGGTCGAGATCGGTCATCGACCCAACCTCGAACCGCAGATGAGGGTGGTCACGTCGGGCCACTTCGATCATCGTGGGAGAAAGGTCGATGCCGAACGCGTCGAGGCCCAACTCCTGCAGGTAAGCCGTGACGTGCCCCGGTCCGCAACCAACGTCAGCCACCGGACCGTCTCCTGCGGTGCGAACCAACTCCGCGAACAACGCCAGAGTTGCCCGGAGGTAGGGGTGCTCATCCAGCGCCTCGCGCATCTGGTCGGCGTAGCTGACTGCGACCGTGTCATACGAGGCTCGAGTATTCTCCAACCAGTTATCCGTGTTCATGCGCTGACACCCTAGTGGGCGATCAAGGTCTGAGTTCCTTGTTCTTGTTCGTGATCGCCTTCTTCAGCTTCGTGACCTCGGCGCGGAGCCGGACCTCGGCGTCTGGGGTCGCGCCGTGTGCCTTGACCCGTTCGTAGAACTCGTTCTTCAGGTCGGTGTGGCGTTGTTCTCCACGATCCGCTTGTCTCATGAGACATCGTCTTGATGGGACGTGTAGCCGACCGCATGGGTCCTACTTCGGCGTCTGTTGGACAGCGAAGCGCGCGGTCCAGGCGGACGCGGAGGCCAGGTGGTCATGCAGATCCGCGTGGCGGAACTGGTAGATCGGGCCGACCTCACGCAGCAGTCCAAGCCGGTGGGCGTCTCGGAGAAACTCCATGACTCGCCAGGGAAGCCGATGTCGGAGGGCCAGTCGGGCCACCGCGATGGTGCAGACCAGCCACGCATGATGGTTCCCGTTCATGAGCCCGCCCACGAGCCCGAATACGAGCCCCAACGGGAGCCCGAGCACGAGCGCCCACGCGAGCGTGCTCTCGAGCCCCAACGAGAGCCCGAACACGAGGCCGCTCATGAGCCCGAACACGAGCGTTCGAAGGAGGGTGAGTGTTCTGTCGGATCGCCAGGTGGAGTGGGGGGAACTGGTTGATGTGAGGGTGGGCTGTTCTGCCCATTTGATCAGCCCTCCCGCGAGCCCGCCCGCGAGCCCGGCCGCAGGCCCGGTGTTCAGCCCGAACACGATCGCGGCCGGCAGCCCAAGCTCGAGCCCGAGTTGGAATAGGATCTTGAAGTCGTTGTACGCGTTAAACCCGCCGTCCTCGAGCATGATTTTGATGGTGAGCCCGAACGCGAACACGAGCCCAAGCATGAAGCTGACCACGAGCCCGAACACGAGCCCGACCACGAATCCGACCACGATGCCGGGCCTAATGGTTCGGAGAGAGAGGCGTTGGCCATGGAGGCTGGCATAGCCGGGTGTTTGGTCAACCCATGACCTGCCCAAGAACCCGGCTGTGAGCCCGGCTGTGAGCCCGACTGCGGGCCCGACCGCGAGCCCAACCATGAGGCTGAGCCCGACTGTGAGATCGACCGGGAGGTCAAGCACGAAGCCGGACACGAGCCCGGACACGAGCCCGGACACGAGCCCGACCACGAGCCCGACCACGATGCCGATCAGGCGCCTGATGTGCGGTGTGGTGCGAGCGATCCGCCACCAGGCGATGTCGCGGGTGGTGGCCGGGTGAAAGGTGTGAGCGAGATAGGTCAGGTATCGGCAGGTTTCTTCGGGGGTCCATGGGTGGCGTGGGCGGAAATGATCAGCCGGATCGCTGCTGGGTGGGTGGGCTTCGACGACGGCGGGGATGACGTGGTTGAGCAGATGGGTGCGCAGGGCGGCGGCGTCGTTGCCCAGGGGGCCGGCCAGGGGGCGGGGGTCGGCACGGGAATCGACGTAAACGGTGCGGATGAGCCATAGCCCAAGGGGCGTGGCGGCCAGTTCAGCAAGCCCGGGGGCCGTGTGCTGGACGAGTGCGTTGAGCACGTGCTTCCAGGCGGGGGATGGGGAGCCGGACAGACAGTCGCGCAGGTAGTCGGCGGCGTCTTGTCGGCTGAGTGCGCGAGGTGCGATGACCTCGGCGGCGACCAGGGGTCTGCCGGCCTTGTCGACGGTGGCGCGGAACTCGGCGGTGCGGCTGGTGAGAATGAGGTAGTCCCGCTCGCCCAGGGACTTGTTGAGAGCGGCCATGATGCGGACACGCTGATCCGGGCTGATCTCGTCCAGTCCGTCGAGGATGGGCAGGATGTGGCCGCCGCGGGCCAGCGCGCCGGCGGCGCCGGGGCCGAGCTGGGGGGTCTTCAGCGCCGGGTAGTCCTGTTCGAGGCGGTCTGCCAGCCAATCTTGCAGGGTGGGGTGGGTGGCGGTGTTCCAGCCGCTGATGGTCAGCAGCACCGGCACCGGCTCGGTCTTGTCTCCTGCCGCGGTGTCCTGGTCGGCGTCGCGGGTAGCCAGCAGCTGCAGCAGGAGTTGGACGGCCAGGGTGGTTTTGCCCGTTCCGGCACCGCCGGTGATCACCAGGCGATGACAGGCACGGAATTGCCGGGCCAGGGCAGCGATGTCGTTGCTGTGGCCGGCGAAGATGTCGCCGCCTGGGGCGATCAGGTGGGGTGGGCTCATCAGCGCCTGGTTGGTGGTGCGCCGCCAGCGCACTGGCATGGGACGCGGGTCGTGCACCAGGCGGTGCCGGGCTTCCTCGCGCCACTGTTCTTTGACGCGTTCGGCAAGGGTTTGAGCGGCAGCTTTCACGTTGGTGATATCCGAGCGTCCTGACGACGTTCGGAATGTGACCCATATCCCGGCCGCCGCGCTGACAACGCCTATTGCACCTAGGAGAATGGCGAAGAAGTCAAGAGGATGACCCTTGCTGTCGTCACCTGACCAGTTCACCCAGCGCAGCGACATGCCCACCAGTCCGAGCAACGCGATGATGGCCAGCGCCGCCATGAGAACTGGCCGGCGGGCAGGGGGGCTCCTCACCCTCCTATCCTGGCTTGTTGATCACGGCGAGTGCGACTGTAGTGATGGATTCGTAGCCACAGGTTCCTTTCGTCCGACTATGTCCGGCGGGCGATTCGGGCCGATCAAGGCCGGTCGTGTTCTTGGCCGCGGGACCGATGGAGGGAGGTGACCGTGCCGCTGCGGGCTGCCAAATCCTGCCGCAGCAGGGTGTTGTCGTGGTGAAGGGCTGCGATGGCGGTGGCGGCCGCGTCCAGGGAACGCTGGAGGGTGCCGCATTCGCGGGTCTTGTCGGCCAGCTTTCGTTTCAGGTCGGCGATCTCGTCGTCGCGGCGGGCCTCTCCGCGGGTGATGGTGCCGTGCTCGGTGACGTGGGCGTCCTTCTCCGCCTTGGTCATCCGGGCCATCAGCGCCCCCTCGCGACGCCAAGCGCATCAAGCCTCCCACCACGCCGCTGTGACTGGCACCAGAACTCGCTGAACCGTCACTCATCCGGCTGCACAGCGGCACCCAAACTCACTCGCAGCTGGCACCAGAACTCACGCGGCGGTTGCCGATGCGTTCGATGCGGACCGTGCGGAACAGCGGCTCACCGGTCGCGACGTGGACGGCGTTGGCGCAGACCGTCACGAGAGTGTCGGTGGGGGCGCTGCGCGGTCAGCGGCACGCGTGGCTGTGCCCCGTCTGGCTGCCGAGACAGGGCGAAGCGCGATGCGGGTCCCAGATCAGGGACTGGCTGTCCCCGATGGGAGCCCGGCAAGCCTTGTCTGCATGCCAAAGCCTGCCTGCTGACCTGGTCAAATACGTCATCTGCCGGTTTTCGGGACGCGGTGCTCACGGGAATGCTGATCCCGGGGGCAAACTGCCGCCGATGCGGCCGGCCGATCGGAGCTTGGTTGATGCGCGACAGTTCACCGCGATTCCCGATCCATCTGGACAGGAACCACCTGCCCGAGCCCGAGTGGGACTACGCAGGCGCGAAGATCGGCATGTACGCGACCGAGTCGACCCCCGACTTCCCGATACCGCATCAGGCGCCGGAAGGCGCGCCGAACATCCTGCTGGTGCTGCTCGACGACGTGGGCTTCGGCTGGCCGAGCGTGAATGGCGGCCTGGTCAGGATGCCGACCGCCGAGCGGCTGGCCGGCAACGGCCTGTTCTACAACCAGTTCCACACCACCGCGCTGTGCTCGCCGACCCGCGCGGCGCTGCTGACCGGGCGCAACCACCACACCGTGGCGACCGGCGTGATCCAGGAGATGGCCACCGGCTACCCCGGCTACAGCGGCCTCATCCCCAAAGGCACCGCGACCTTCGCCGAACTGCTCAAGCACGCCGGCTACACCTCGGCCTGGTTCGGCAAGAACCACAACGTGCCCGACAACCAGACCAGCCCGGCGGGCCCGTTCGACAACTGGCCCACCCACCAGGGCTTCGACTACTTCTACGGGTTCATCGCGGGCGAGACCGACCAGTTCTTCCCGTCGCTGTACCGCGACACCCAGCCGGTGGAGCCGCCGGCCCAGCCGCAGGACGGCTACCAGCTCACCCGCGACCTGGCCGACGAATGCGTCGGCTGGATCGCCAGGCAGAAGACGATCGCGCCCGGCCGCCCGTTCCTGGCCTATTTCTCGCCTGGTGCGGCGCATGCCCCGCACCAGCCGCCGCTGGACTGGCGCGGCCGTAATGCGGGCCGCTTCGACATGGGCTGGGATGAGTACCGCCGGATCGTGCACCAGCAGCAGCTCGATCGCGGCATCATCCCGGCAGGCACCCGGCTGACCGAGCGGCCGGAGCAGATCCCGTCCTGGGACAGCCAGCCTGAAGAGCATCGCCGGTTGTTCGCGCGTCAGGCGGAGAACTTCGCCGACTTCCTGGAGCACACCGATCACGAGGTGGGCCGGGTCGTGGAGGCGATCGAGCAGCTGGGCGAGCTGGACAACACGCTGGTGATCTACATCATCGGTGACAACGGCTCCAGCGGTGAAGGCTCCTTGATCGGCACTCCCAACGAGGTCATGAGCCTCAACGGCCGCCAGCCCACGATCGAGGAGGCGATCAGCTTCCTCGACTCCTGGGGGCTGCCGGGCACCTCGCCGCACTACGCCGTCGGCTGGGCTCATGCCGGTGACACGCCGTTCCAGTGGACCAAGCAGGTGGCCTCGCACTTCGGCGGCACCCGCAACAGCATGATCGTGTCATGGCCGGCCCGCATCGCCGAGGTCGGCACGGTGCGCTCGCAGTTCCACCACGTCATCGACGTGACGCCGACGCTGCTCGAAATCGTCGGTATGACCCACCCGACAGAAGTGAACGGCTACATCCAGAAACCGATCGAGGGCACCAGCTTCGCCTACACCTTCGACGCCGCGAACGCCGACGCGCCCAGCCGCCGCACACGGCAGTACTTCGAGATGATGGGCAACCGGGCGATGTACGCCGATGGCTGGATCGCCTCCTGCCGGCACGGCCGCCTGCCCTGGGAAACCACGGGCACCCACAACTGGGACGACGACGTATGGGAGCTGTACAACCTCGCCGACGACTTCAGTCAGGCCGTCGACCTCGCCCGGCAGGAGCCCGAACGGCTGCGGGCGCTGCAGGACCTGTTCATGGCCGAGGCCGCCCGCTACAACGTCCTGCCACTGGATGACCGCTTCGCCGAACGACTCGACGTGACCCTGCGCCCCAGCCACTTCGCCGGCCGCCATCGCGTCACCTTCCACGAGGGCATGACCCGCCTGCCGGAAGGCAGCGGACCCAAGCTCGTCAGCGTCCCGCTCACCCTCACCGCCACGGTCGACATCCCAGAGTCCGGCCCCGAGGGCGTGATCTTCGCCGTCGGCGGCGACGCCGCCGGATGGTCGCTGTTCGGCTGGCAGGGCAAGGCACGCTTCCACTACAACTTCTTCGGCATCCGCCGCCACGACCTGCTCTCGCCCGACACCCTCCGGCCCGGCCGCCACACGATCGCGGTGACGATCACGCCACAGACCGCCCGGCCCGGCGGCCCCGCGAACGTCACCATGTCCATCGACGGAACACCCGCGGGCGAAGTGCATCTGCCCGAGCAGATCCCCCAAAGATGCGGCACCGAATGCATGGACGTCGGCATGGACTGCGTCTCACCCGTCTGCGACGACTACGCCGGCAAGGGCCTGTTCCCCTTCACCGGCACGATCCACGAGGTCACCTTCGACTTCCCACAGGTGACCCAGCCGACCGGACACGAACGGCTTGAGCTGGCCACCAGGATGGACTAACCAGCACGCGGTACTCGTCTGCACGACGATCACCCATGGCGATCTTCTGAAGTGTCCGTTGGGGGATCCCTCAACGAAACACGTCTCATCGTCGGTCGGTGGCGACGCGACCTGCGGCGACGTCGCCTCACATAGGTGGTCCGCGAAGCTGTCCGGTGACGGGGAGCTAAACGGTTGATGTGACAGGCGTCACCTCGGGGATGCGGCATCTCAATGCAACCCGCTGACCTCAGGTCGTGAGCCTTGCCCGGCAACGCTCCGGACGTCCACAGAATCGTCCCATCCGGCGAGGCGCTGACCTGCGCGTTCACGCCGTGCAAGCGGTGCTTGCCGGAGAAGTAGAGCCGGTAGGCCGACCCGGTCGGTGTGGATCAGCGTGCCGTCCAGGACCAGGTAGTACAGCCCGTCCTGCTTCGCCTTGCGCAACACCACGGTGAGCTTGGGCGAGCGGGCCGACAGCAGCGCGACCGTCTCCTCCACATACCGCCACGCGGTCGCCGTCGACACGCCAAACCCCGCTCCAAGCTCAGTGAACGTCTCGCTCTTACGCAGGTAGACCAGCACCAGTAGCGCCTGCTGACCGAGGTTCAGCCGGCGCCAGACCGACCTCATGGACTTACGGTGGCGCCGGATCACCCCGGCGACGTAGTTCAGGGTCTCCTGAGCAGGTCACAGGCTCAGGGCCGGTTCATTTCCGGGGCAGCGCCGCGCGACCGGCCTTCTCGAAAGCCCTCGCGCGGCGTCCGAGCCGGCCTTGGAAGCCACGCGAGAACCGCTCGGGGTGCCGGTGGCCGCCTTGCCGGGTCTCCGAGGCAAGTGCGTCATCCGGGGCCGAGCGGCCCTCCGCTTCCGGGGTGGAGCGACTCAGTTCTTGTATCTGGCCAGAGACCCCCAGTTGCACAGGCTCTGGGAGTATCCGCTGGCGGCCGTGACATTGTCATATTCTGGGATCGAGTCGCCGGAATACACCGTCGTCTTCTGCTCGGGCATACCGGCGGTGAGCATCCCCCCGATCGACGGGGCGATGTCGGGGACCGGCCAGCGGGGCGTGCCAGGTCGCGTAGCCGCCCTGCCACCAGTGCTGCGGCCCGATCTGCGACGGCACGGTGAGCCCGGCATCCTGCCGGGCGGTGATCTCACCGTCCACGTCGGGGCTGCCGAGCGCCTTCAGCGTGATCCACAGACTGTGGAGGAACCAGGTGGCCGCCTGCGTGGAGTCGCCGCCTGCCGCCATCGCGATGTTGATGTTGGTGGTGAACGCCTCCGCGGCCACCGCCGCCACCAGCGCCGCACACGTCTGCGGTAGTTGTTTCGCGGTCGTGAGCGCGCCGAGCGCGTCGGCCACGGGCCGGTACCCGGTCTGGAAGGTGGCGAGCACGCTGGCGGTCAGCGCCGGGGTGAACGTGCGGTTCAAGCCGGCCAGGTCGTCCTCAAGCCTGCCATCGTTCACCGGGGCCGCCTGCCGGGCCGCGTCGGTCATCACGGCGATCGCGTAATCCTGCCACCAGCCGGGAGTGATGGCGGGGCTGGCCGCGCGGGTCGCGGCCGCCACCGCCGCCGAGGCAGTGGTGGCGGCCGCCGCGGCAGAACGCATCGGCGTAGCCCGAGTACGGGCCGCGGTAGCTGTAGGACGAGAAGTACACGAAGGTGGACTCGTCCGGCTGCGGCGCCGCGGTGGCGGAAGCGGGTCGAGGCCTGCTCTGGGCGCCTGCCGCGGTGGCAGCCTGCCCGGCACCACGGGCAGAGGAGCCGGCAGTCAGCGCCGTTGCCGTGGCAGTGCCGGCCGGGCCACCGACCGCGGTGGCAACGACCCTGCCGGCCACGGCCCGGGTTGCCGTCCTGCCGACGCCGCCCCTGCCGCGACCTCTGCCGCCGCTTCCGCCGCCGCCTCTAAGGTGCATGGCGCGGCGTACGGGCGTGGTCAGCTTGGAGATCACGGCGTACTTCACGATCCGGGTGAGCGTCGAGCCTTGACCGCCCTGGATGAAGATCCTGCGGGAGATCCAGGAGGGGATGCGTACCAGGATGATCAGCAGGCAGAGCGCCAGGATCAGGTTGACCAGTTGCCCGGACGGGGCGACGCCGATGAGGAACCGGCCGTCCTGGCAGAAGAAGATCCGTACCGCGAGTACCAGGGTGAGCGACTGCGCGACCTGGATGACCAGCAATCCACCGAAGGCCCGCCACCAGAACCACGCCATCCCGTCGGTCTGCGGCAGCGCGTAGAAGGCCAGCGCCAGGCGCCCGCTGGTACGTCACCGGCTGGGGCGGTTCTTAAGACCCTCGTAGGGGCGATGAGGACCCCACCGTAAAGCCGCAGGTTGAACGTGGCAAGAGGCGCGTTCGGAGGAGCCGTTTTGCAGCGAACCTCCGGTTGTGCAGAAACCCTGGAGGTTCGCTGCAAAAACCATGATCAAGCACCCGCAACTTGGATACGTGGAAGACCTCGATTCATCACCACATCAACCGTTGATGACCGCCCAGGGTGCAGAAGCAAACATGACCAGAGTCAACCATGTCGCTCCCGTCCGCAGCGTCCTGAGAGAAACACTGATCGAAGCTCAGACTCAATGCTTCACAGCATGGGCCATACCACCACCTCAGTGATCCCACACGACTGGATGGCACGCCCGTAGCGATACTTCTCCCGTTCCAGGACGCAGCCAACGCCCTCAAGGACTGGAAGAACTTACTTGAACACACCCTCGCCCGGTCGCGAGGCTCCCGCCCACGGTCAAATGACGGTCAAACGATCAAGAGGCCAGATCCGCGATGATGGGATCTAGCCTCTGAACTGGTGTTAGTCTGTGGGGCTACCAGGACTTGAACCTGGGACCTCTTCCTTATCAGGGAAGCGCTCTAACCGTCTGAGCTATAGCCCCGCTCGCATCCCGAACGCTATCGCATTCACCCTGCAGAGGCGAACCAGTTGTTCGGGACGAGAAAAAGCTTACCGCCTCCGACAGGCTGCTCGCGCCGTCCCGCGATCCAAAGACCTCGGCCGGCGCGAGCATCCGTTCGTTCCTACTCGGCCTCGCTGAACGTCACCTCGACGCCGCCCACAAGGTCAGAGGCGATGTTGTAGATGACCGCCCCCAACGTGGACAGGGCAGTGATCAGCACGACGTTCACAGCCCCGATCAGAGCCGTGTACCCGAGGATCCGCACCGGCTCGAACCACGAGGCGATGTCGATCGAGATCGCGTTCTGTCCCTGCTCGCCCTGGCCGAGCTGGTTGACCAGGTCCACGATCGAGTCGAAGACGCCCAGGGCCGACAGCACGCCGTACAGGACGGCCACCGCCACGAACAGCACCACGAAGCAGACCAGGGACACCACGAAGCTGAACTTCATGGCCGACCACGGCTCGACGCGGCGCAGGACCAGGTGGGCCTTGCGGGGGAGCCGGCCCCCGCCGCCACCACCCGACGACTTCTTCTTCTTGTTGGTGCCGCCGCCCGGCAGTTCGATGGCCGGTGGCGCCTCCGAGGCCAGGGACGGGCGCAGGCGTACCGTCTCGTTGCCCTCGCCCGGTGGTGGCCCGGTCTGCGGCGGCGGGCCGGGGGGCATGGGCGGGGCGGACGCGCCGCGCGGAGGTGGGCCGGGCTGCTGCTGCGGCGGCCCCGGCTTGTTGTCGTCCGGGGCAGGCATGGGCCTGCCCTGCGCGGGTGAGGTGTCCTGGCCTTCGTCGATCGCGTCGAACATCTCGGTTTGTGCGGGCTGCTTCTTCGGCTGCTGGCCGTTACCAGAAGTCGCCTTTGTCCTGGCGGAGCCACCCTGGGCGCTCATGGACTACTCTCCTCCCCCGTCTTCCTCTATCTCCACCGAAGTCTCCAGCGACTCAGCGTTCCGGGCGAGGGCCACCACGCTGTCGCCTTCAGCGAGATTCATCAATCGCACTCCCATGGTCTGGCGGCCGGACTGCTTGATCTCACCGGCACTCGTCCGGATCACCCCGCCGGCTGACGTGATCGCGAAGACCTCGTCCTCTGGGTTGACCATGACGGCTCCGACCAGCTTGCCACGAGAAGATACGATCTTCGCAGTCAGCACGCCTCTACCGCCACGTCCTTGAACTGGATACTGCTCCACTGGCGTCCGTTTTGCGTACCCAGCCTTCGTCGCGATAAGCACATCTTGACCGTCCGCGATCCGATTCATGGCAAGAAGTTCGTCACCTTCGAGGAACCTCATGCCGATAACACCGCTGGTCGCCCGCCCCATGGGACGCAGCGCCTCGTCGGAGGCGGTGAACCGGATCGACTGCGCGCCCCGGGAGACGAGCAGCAGATCATCTTCTTCGGAGACCAGACGGGCTCCGATGACCTCGTCGTCATCCCGCAGGTTGATCGCGATCAGACCACCGGACCTGGGGGAGTCGTACTCCGACAGGCGGGTCTTCTTGACCAGGCCGCTGCGCGTGGCCAGGACGAGGTAGGGGGCGACGTTGTAGTCGCGTAGGTCGAGAACCTCCATGACTGTTTCGTCGGGCTGCATGGCAAGAAGGTTCGCCAAATGCATGCCTCTTGCGTCGCGGCCGGCGTCCGGCAGCTCGTACGCCTTGACCCGGTAGACCCGGCCCTTGTTCGTGAAGAACAACAACCAGTGGTGGGTCGTGGTGACGAAGAAGTGATCGACGATGTCGTCCTGACGCAGCTGAGCACCGCGTACGCCCTTGCCGCCGCGCTTCTGGGCCCGGTACAGGTCGGTCCTGGTGCGCTTGGCGTAGCCACCGCGGGTGATCGTGACGACGATCTCTTCCTCGGCGATGAGGTCCTCGATCGACATGTCGCCGTCGTAGGCGATGATCTCGGTCTTCCGCTCGTCACCGTAACGGTTGACGATCTCGGTCAGCTCATCGTTGATGATCTCGCGCTGCCGGCTCTCGCTGGCCAGGATCGCGTTGTACTCGGCGATCTGCGTCATCAGCGAGTCGTACTCGTCCTGGATGGACTGCCGCTCCAGGGCGGCCAGCTTGCGCAGCTGCATGTCGAGGATGGCCTGCGCCTGCACCTCGTCGATCTCCAGCAGCGCCATCAGGCCCTGCTGAGCGGCCGAGGCGGAGTCGGAGGCCCTGATCAGCGCGATGACCTCGTCGAGCCGCTCCAGCGCCTTCAGCAGCGCGCGCAGGATATGGGCGCGCTCCTCGGCCTTGCGCAGCAGGTAGCGCGTCCGGCGGACGATGACCTCGATCTGGTGGGCCACGTAGTGCCGGATGAACTGGTCGAGCCGCAGCGTGCGCGGCACGCCGTCGACCAGCGCCAGCATGTTGGCGCCGAAGGTGTCCTGGAGCTGGGTGTGCTTGTACAGGTTGTTCAGCACGACCTTGGCGACCGCGTCCCGCTTGAGCACGATGACCAGGCGCTGCCCCACCCGCGAGGAGCTCTCGTCACGTACGTCGGCGATGCCGGTGAGCTTGCCCTCACGCACCAGCTCGGCGATCTTCAGGGCCAGGTTGTCGGGATTGACCTGGTACGGAAGCTCGGTGACGACCAGAGCCTGGCGCCCCTTCTCCTCCTCCACCTCGACCACGGCCCGCATGGTGATCGAGCCCCGGCCGGTGCGGTAGGCGTCCTCGATGCCCCGGCGGCCCACGATGAGCGCCTTGGTGGGGAAGTCGGGGCCCTTGACCAGCTTGATCGCGGCTTCGAGCAGCTCCTCGTCCTCGGACTCGGGGTGCTCCAGCGCCCACCTGACCGCCGCGGCGACCTCGCGCAGGTTGTGCGGCGGGATGTTGGTGGCCATGCCGACCGCGATGCCGCCCGAGCCGTTGACCAGCAGTTGCGGGATGCGCGCCGGCAGGACGTCGGGCTCCTGCGACTTGCCGTCGTAGTTGGGACGGAAGTCGACGGTGTCCTTGTCGATGTCGCGCAACATCTCCATGGCGATGGGCGCGAGCTTGCACTCGGTGTACCGCATCGCCGCCGCCGGGTCGTTGCCCGGGGAGCCGAAGTTGCCCTGCCCGTCGACCAGCGGGTACCGCAGCGACCAGCTCTGCGCCAGGCGTACCAGCGCGTCGTAGATCGAGGTGTCTCCGTGCGGGTGGTAGGTGCCCATCACGTCACCGACGACGCGGGCGCACTTGAAGTAGCCGCGGTCAGGACGGTAGCCACCGTCGTACATCGCGTAGAGCACCCGCCGGTGCACCGGCTTGAGGCCGTCGCGCACGTCCGGCAGCGCTCTGGACACGATGACCGACATCGCGTAGTCCATGTAACTGCGCTGCATCTCGGACTGGATGTCCACAGGCTCGATGCGCTCAGCCGGGGGAGTGGTGTTCACGTCCGTCACAGGTAAAGGTCCTTCTTGTGGCTAAACGTCGAGGAAGCGCACGTCGCGCGCGTTGCGGATGATGAAGTCGCGGCGCGCCTCCACGTCCTCGCCCATCAGTACGCTGAACAGGTCGTCCGCCTGCGCCGCGTCGTCGAGCGTGACCAGGCGCAGCAGGCGGGTGGCCGGGTTCATCGTGGTCTCCCAGAGCTGGCCGGCGTTCATCTCGCCCAGACCCTTGAAGCGCTGTACGTTGTCACGCGGCCGCGGGTCGGGCTTGCCGTTGGCGATGCCGTCGGCGATCACGGCGTCCCGCTCGGCGTCGGAGTAGGCGTAGGAGGCGTCCTCACCCTTGCGGTCCCACTTGATCTTGTAGAGCGGCGGGCACGACAGGTAGACGTGGCCGGCCTCGATCAGCGGTCTCATGAACCTGAACAGCAGCGTCAGCAGCAGCGTGTTGATGTGCTGGCCGTCGACGTCGGCGTCGGCCATGAGGATGACCTTGTGGTACCGCAGCCTGGTGATGTCGAACTCGTCGTGCACGCCGGTGCCCAGCGCGGTGATCAGCGCCTGGACCTCGTTGTTCTTCAGGACCTTGTCGATCCGCGCCTTCTCGACGTTGAGAATCTTGCCGCGGATGGGCAGGATCGCCTGGAAGCGCGAGTCGCGGCCGCCCTTGGCGGAGCCGCCGGCCGAGTCGCCCTCGACGATGAACAGCTCACACTTCTCCGGGTCGTTCCACTGGCAGTCGGCCAGCTTGCCCGGCAGCCCGCTGCCCGACTCCAGCAGCGACTTACGCCTGGTCAGGTCGCGCGCCTGACGCGCGGCCAGGCGGGCGCGGGAAGCCTGCAGGGACTTGTTGATGATGTCCTTGGCCTCGCCCGGGTTGCGCTCGAACCAGTCGCGCAGGTGGTCGTTGCAGGCCTTCTGCACGAACGACTTCGCCTCGGTGTTGCCCAGTTTGGTCTTCGTCTGGCCCTCGAACTGCGGGTCGGAGAGCTTGACCGAGATGATCGCGGTCAGCCCCTCGCGAACGTCCTCACCGGAGAGGTTGTCGTCCTTGCCCTCCTTGAGGAACTTCTGCTCGCGGGCGTAACGGTTGACGATCGTCGTCAGCGCCGCGCGGAAGCCCTCCTCGTGGGTGCCGCCCTCGGCGGTGTTGATCGTGTTGGCGAAGGTGTAGACCGACTCCGAGTAGGAGTTGTTCCACTGCATCGAGATCTCGACCGCGATGCCGTCGCCCTCTTCCTCGAAGGCGATGATCGACGCGTGCGCCGGCTCCTTCTTGGAGTTGAGGTGCTTGACGAAGTCGGCCAGGCCGCCCTCGTAGTGGTACTCGTCCTGGCGGACCTCACCGTTGATGTGATCGGGACGCTCGTCGGTGAGCGTGATCTTCAGGCCCTTGTTGAGGAAGGCCATCTCCTGGAAGCGCCGCGAGAGCGTCTCGTAGTTCCAGGTGGTGGTCTCGAAGACCTCGGGGTCGGGCCAGAACGCGACCGTGGTGCCGGTCTCGTCGGTCTCCTCACCCTGGGCCAGCGGCGCGAGGGGCTTGGAGTTGACGTAGTCCTGGCGCCAGTAGTAGCCGTTCTGCTTGACCTCGATCTCCATCGCGGTCGACAGCGCGTTGACGACGGCCGAGCCGACGCCGTGCAGGCCGCCGGAGACCGCGTACGACTGGCTGTCGAACTTGCCGCCCGCGTGCAGCGTGGTCAGCACGACCTCGACGGCCGAGCGCTTCTCCACCGGGTGAATGCCGGTGGGGATGCCGCGGCCGTTGTCGACCACCCGCACGCCGTTGTCGGCGAGCAGCGTGACGTCGATCCTGTCGGCGAAACCGGCCAGCGCCTCGTCCACCGCGTTGTCCACGATCTCGGTGACAAGGTGGTGCAGACCGCGCTCGCCGGTCGACCCGATATACATACCCGGGCGCTTGCGAACCGCCTCAAGCCCCTCGAGTACGGTGATTGAGCTAGCGTCGTAGGACAACTGCGAAATCCTCCTGCCGCGGACACGCGGCGGGGGAGGCGATCAACTAGCGAAGCTGCCCCTGCCGTGCCCGTCACCGTCGTGAGTGCCCCGATGCGCGGTCACCCAGGGGAGTCGGCTTGCTGCCGGGGTGACACGCAAGCGGACGTGTCCGGAATCCTTTTTCATTCTACCGCCTCCGGAGGGTCAAGGGGGCAATGAACGCGCCTGTGATGCCCTCTAGCTCGTTTTGCCCCCCGGCAAGCACTCCCCCTCCGGAAAGGGGGCTTATCGCGTCTGTGGCTGTCTGATCGCCCTCGACGCCCAACGGCGACGGTGAGTGCCCACTCAGGTCGGCAAACGGCCGCGACTACCCGTAGGTGTCGCCGGGGCCCCGACTTCCGGTCACCCGCAATCCCCCCGATGAACGCGGTGCGTTCTGCGGCCCCCTGACCTTGACCTTCGTCACGGTGCCGTCGCCCAGCTCCTCATTCAGCCTGCGTACGAGGGTGCGCGCGAGCAGCCGGACCTGCGTCGCCCACGCCGTCGAATCGGCCACGACCAGCACCTCGCCATCGTCGAACGACTCGGGTTTGGTGTGCGCCGCCAGGTCAGGGCCCACGATCTCGATCCAGCGCCCGAACACCGCGCCGACCGCCGCCGACCGCTCCCAGCCGCGATCGGCCAGCAGGTCGGCGATCGCGCGTCCGAAAAGTTGCGGATCCCCGCCCTCCCTGCCCGGCCCCCTGGCCTTGCGCCTGGGCGCGCGCCGGGGGAGCTGACCGCGCTTGGCGGCGTCGGCCTTGGCCTGGGCGAGCTTCTCCCTGGCCATCGCCACACCCCTGGCCGTGGTGTTCTCACCTTTCGGTGCCGCGGGCGGGTCCTCAGCGGACACGGGTCACACTCCCCTCGGCGACGTCGAACCTGCCCCCCACCAACTCCTGGGGCACGTCATCGGGCACGGCGGCGGTGATCAGCACCTGCTCGGCCGGAGCGACGATCTCGGCCAGCCGCCGCCTGCGCTGGCTGTCGAGCTCGGCGAAGACGTCGTCGAGGATCAGTACGGGGTCCCCGCCGTCGGCCCGCAGCAGGTCGTAGGCCGCCAGCCGCAGCGCCAGCGCGAACGACCACGACTCGCCGTGGCTGGCATACCCCCGCGCGGGCAGGTCGCCGAGCCCCAGCACCAGGTCGTCGCGGTGCGGTCCGACGAGCGTGACGCCCCGCTCCAGCTCCGAGGATCGGACCTCCAATAGCCGCTCCCGCAGACGTTCTTCAAGGGTTTTCCCCAAGTCTGTGGATAACGTCTGTGTATCGAAAGATCCCCTCTCACCGGGGACTTCGCCCTCCTGTCCACCCTCAGCGTTATCCCCACCTGTGGACAACGTGCTGCGGTAGGCGAGCGTCGCCGCGCCGCTCGACGGGGCGAGCGCGGCATAGGCCCCCGAGACCAGCGGGCGCAGCGCGTCGATCAGCTCCAGCCGCCCGCTCAGCAGCTCCGCACCGTGCCTGGCGAGGTGGGCGTCCCAGACCTCCAGGGTGCTCAGCACGTCGCCGGCGCCCGCCGCGGCGAAGCCGCTGTCGCGCTCCTGCCGTCTGGCGCTCCTGCCGCCCCTGCGGGCCTGCGCCGCCGTACGCAGCAGCGCGCCGCGTTGTTTCAGCGCCCGGTCGTAGTCGGCGCGCACCCCGGCGAACCGGGGGGTCCTGGCCACCAGCAGGTCGTCGAGGAAGCGGCGGCGCTCGGCCGGATCGCCCTTGGACAGCGCCAGGTCCTCGGGGGCGAACAACACCGTGCGCAGCAGGCCGATGGCGTCGCGGGCCCTGGACACGGGGGAGCGGTTGAGCCTGGCGCGGTTGGCCCGCCCCGGGTTGATCTCCAGCTCGACCAGCGCCCGCCGGTCGTCCCTCTGGACGGCGCAGCGCACGATCGCCCGGGCCGCCCCCTGCCGTACGAGCGGCGCGTCGCTCGCCACCCGGTGGCTGGAGTGCGTCGCGACGTAGCCGAGGGCCTCGACCAGGTTGGTCTTGCCCTGGCCGTTGGGCCCCACGAACGCCGTGACGCCCGGCTCCAGGCCGAGCTCCACGGAGGCGTAGGACCGGAAGTCGGTCAGCGAGAGGTGGGCGACATGCACCCCACGAAGATTAGTGGGCCTCGCCGGTCACCGTGGCAACCGGCATGCGCTTCTGTGGAAAAACTGGCCCCCTGTGGAAAACTAGCGGTCGTTCTCGCGCGGCAGCGACACGTCCGCGCCCGGCGAGTCTGCGCCCTTGCCAACGCTGCCCTCCGCCGAGGTGGTGGCGTGGCCGCCGAACTGGTTGCGCAGCGCCGCGACCACCTTCATCGCGGGGGAGTCGTCCTGGCGGGAGGCGAACCTGGCGTAGAGCGCGGCGGTGATGACCGGCAGCGGCACCGCGTGGTCCACGGCCGCCTGCACCGTCCACCGGCCCTCGCCGGAGTCCTGTGCATAACCGCGCAGCTGGTCGAGGTGCTCGTCGTCGTCGAGTGCCCGCACCATCAGGTCGAGCAGCCAGGAGCGGATCACGGTGCCGGTACGCCAGCTGCTGAAGGAGCCCTTGACGTCCTTGACGACGTCGGAGGCCTCGAGCAGCTCCCAGCCCTCCGCGAAGGCCTGCATCATGCCGTACTCGATGCCGTTGTGGACCATCTTCGCGAAGTGCCCGGCGCCGACGTCGCCCGCGTGCACGAAGCCGTCCTCGCCCTCGGGCTTGAGCGTCTCGAAGATCGGCATGAGCCTGTCCACATGCGGCTGCTCGCCGCCGCACATGAGCGCGTAGCCGTTCTGCAAGCCCCACACGCCGCCGCTCACGCCGCAGTCGACGAAGCCGATGCCCTTCGTGGCCAGTTCGGCGGCGTGCTTCTGGTCGTCCACATAGTGGGAGTTTCCGCCGTCGACGAGGACGTCGCCCTCGTCGAGCAGCTCACCGAGCTCGTCGATGGTGGTCTGGGTGGCCTTGCCCGCGGGGACCATGACCCAGATCGCACGCGGCGCCCGCAGGCGTTCGACGAGCTCCTTGAGGCTGGCCGCGTCGCTGAGCGCGGGGTCACGGTCATAGCCGAGGACCTCATGGCCGCCGCGGCGCAGCCGCTCGGCCATGTTGCCGCCCATCTTGCCCAGTCCGACCATGCCGATCTGCACGTTGTCCACCCCTCAGTCAGACTTCCATCATCTCCGATGACAGGTTCAGCCTGACAGTCGGATGGGCATGATCAGGTACCGGTAGTCGGTGTGGATGTTCTCCTCCACAGGCTTGCCCCCGGTGAGGATAGCGGGCTTCGTCGATGTGGTCATCTGCAACCTGGCCACATCGGAGTCGATCGCCCCGAGGCCCTCGAGAAGGAACTGGTGGTTGAAGGCGATGTTCATCTCCTCGCCCTCGTAGTCCACCGGGAGCGCCTCGACGGCCTGCGCCTCGTCGCCGCTGCCGGCCTCCAGCACGACCTCGCCGCTCTTGAACGCCAGCCGTACCGGCGTGTTGCGCTCGGCGACCAGGGCCACGCGCTTGACTGCTTCGACGAACGTGCCTGTGGACAGATCCGCGCGGGCCGAGAACTCGGTGGGCAGCAGTGAGCGGTACTTCGGGAACTCGGGGTCGAGCAGGCGGGTCGTCGTACGCCGCCCGGCGCTGGAGAAGCCGATCATGCCCTCGCCGGTGCCCCCGGCCGAGCTGAGCGCGACCTCGACCTCGGCGCCGGTGGTGCCGAGTGCCTTGGCCGTGTCGGCGAGCGTCTTGCCCGGGATCATCGCGATGGCGGAGAAGTCGGGCTGTCCCGGCTGCCACTTCAGCTCGCGCACGGCCAGCCGGTAGCGGTCGGTGGCGGCGAGGGTCACCGTGTCGCCCTCGATCTCCATCCGTACGCCCGTGAGCATCGGCAGCGTGTCGTCGCGCCCGGCGGCGACGGCGACCTGGCCGACGGCCGAGGCGAACACGTCGCTGCCCACCCGGCCCGCGGCCGGCGGCATGGCCGGGAGCATCGGGTAGTCCTCCACAGGCATGGTCAGCAGGGTGAACCGGGCGCTGCCGCACGTGACGACCGCCTTGGCGCCGTCCACCACGAAGTCCACAGGCTGTGCGGGAAGCGCGCGCGTGATCTCGGCGAGCAGCTTGCCCGAGACCAGCACGACGCCCGGCTCGCCCGTGTGCAGTTCGAGCGTCACCTCGGCGGAGACCTCGTAGTCGAAACCGGAGAGCTTGAGCCGCTGCTCCTCGGTGACCTCAAGCCGCATGCCGGCGAGTACGGGCACCGAGGGACGCGCAGGGAGGCTGCGTGCAGTCCATGCCACCGCCTCAGCGAGGACGTCTCGCTCGATTCGGAACATCACCGGGATCAGCCTCCTGGGTTCGTCGCTGCTTTGTCGTTGCTTCGGGACCTCAAGGATCCACCCTCGCGGACTCGCGCTCAGGCAGAACCCCTCTATGGGTCTTTGAGTTTCTAGTTAGAGATAAGTGAAGTCATCACACTAGGGGCTGTGGAAACTGTGGACAACCAGAGTCTTGGCTGGTCAGCGCCGCTATTTTCATCCACTTGTCCTGTGTACGAAGCCTGGGGAGAACTCGCGCGCCTGGGGATGACGAAACTTCACCCACAAGCCGTCCCCAGATCATGGTGCCTTCATCCACGGCTGGAGCGGGGTTATCCACGAGGTTTCCACAGGTTATCCACCGGGTAGAAAGGCCCCTTCTGGAGCCCCAGATCGGTTGTTCACAGTCTGTCCACACGTTATCCACTGGTAGTCCCGAGGTTCTCCCCAGGATGTCCCCAGCTCTGTCCCCAACCGATGTGGACGGATTTTTCCCAGCATTGTCGGGCGAACTGCTGGTGAATTTTTGCGTTTCCGCTGGTCCACAGTGTTTTCCACAGGCTGTGCACAAACTCAGGCTCCGCGCTGTGTCTGTTTGATCCGGATTGTTAGCTCGTTGACCTGGTTGTACATCGACTTGCGCTCCGCGATCAGCGACCGGATCTTGCGCTCGGCGTGCATGACGGTGGTGTGGTCACGGCCGCCGAACTGCTGGCCGATCTTCGGCAGCGACAGCTCGGTCAGCTCGCGCGCCAGATACATGGCGATCTGCCGGGCGTTGACGAGCGCCCTGCTGCGTGAGGTTCCGCACAGGTCGTCGATGCTGATGCCGAAGTACTGGGCGGTCTCGCTCATGATGGCCGCGATGGTGATCTCGGTGTCGGACTCCGAGGTGATCAGGTCCTTCAGCACCACCTCGGCGAGCTGCAGGTCCACACCCTGTCTGTTGAGACTGGCGAACGCGGTGACCCTGATCAGCGCGCCCTCCAGCTCACGGATGTTGGTGGAGATGCGGCTGGCGATGTATTCGAGCACCTCGGGTGGCGCGGCCAGGCCCTCCTGGATGGCCTTCTTCCTGAGGATGGCGATCCGGGTCTCCAGCTCGGGCGGCTGGACGTCGGTGATCAGGCCCCACTCGAACCGGTTGCGCAGCCGGTCCTCCAGCGTGATGAGCTGCTTGGGCGCCCGGTCGCTGGAGATGACGATCTGCTTGTTGGCGTTGTGGAGGGTGTTGAAGGTGTGGAAGAACTCCTCCTGCGTCTGCTCCTTGCCCTCCAGGAACTGGATGTCGTCCACGAGCAGGATGTCGATCGCCCGGTAGCGGCCGCGGAACCCGTCGGCCTTGTGGTCGCGGATGCTGTTGATGAAGTCGTTGGTGAACTCCTCGGAGCTCACGTATCTGACCCGCGCGCCGTCGTACAGGCTCTGGGCGTAATGCCCGATCGCGTGCAGCAGGTGTGTCTTCCCCAGCCCCGAGTCCCCATAGATGAAGAGCGGGTTGTACGCCTTCGCCGGCGATTCGGCGACCGCCACGGCCGCCGCGTGGGCGAAGCGATTGCTGGCACCGATGACGAATGTCTCGAATGTGTACTTCTGGTTGAGCCTGGCCGGTTCGCTGGGCTTGTTGCTCTTTGCCTCCCACCGGTTCGCCGCCGGCTCCGGCGTCTTTTCCACCGGTGCCGTGTACGGCTGCGCCTGTTCAAAAGAGAAGCCCGGCTGTGGATATTCGGTGGATATCTGGGGCTGCTCCGGCTGTGGAGAATAGAACTGTGGAGGCTCCGAAGCCTGGTTGTGCTGCGGTTGCGTGGGCTGTGCATAACGCAGCTGACTCTCCACACCCTGGGGATAACTGGGAGTCACAGGCTGTTGATGAGGCTCAACGGCCGACTGCTCGGGGGCCGTTGTGTCGATCATCACGGCCACCCGCATGGTCCTGCCGAGCTCCTGGGAGAGCGCGTGCGTCACGAGCGGGCGCAACTTGTTGCTCTCGATGAGGTCCTTGAGGAAGTCGTTGGGGACGCCGAGCACGATCGTGTCGCCGGCCAGTGCGATCGGGCGCACCATCGAAAGCCACGTACGCTGCTGAATCGGGACGTTTTCGTTGAGGAAGTTACCCAGGGCCCTCGTCCATACCGTGCCGAGGTCGACACCGTTCATGATGCGGTTCCCCCTCCTTCCCCTCGCGGCCCCCCGCGATCGTTTGTCCACATGCCGAGGCCGTTCACGATGCTCAGCGGCCCCTTCGTCCACAGGTGGAGGCCGGGCGTCCCGCCCGCGCCCTCCACAGGAGATTCACAGGATGTCCACAGGGTCTGAGCGGGCTCGAAAGGCCCGACAGTATCTTTGTGCACAGCTGTGTTCAAGACGTTGTCCACAGCCTAGTGGCACCAGAGTGCACACTTGTGGACGCGGGGCGGGCGGTGGAAAAGTGGCCTGTGGATTAGTGGATAACCGGTCCGGTTTGACCTGGGTGCCCTCTGGCCCGTAACGTACGACGGTCGGCTTGTCACGCGACGGCTATTTCGCGTGCCCTCGCTTCCCTGGCAGGCCATCCTGTGTGTTCGGCGCCATCGCGGCGCATCATCAGCTTGGAGCCCACCCGTGAGCAAGCGTACTTTCCAGCCGAACAACCGTCGCCGCGCGAAGACCCACGGCTTCCGGCTGCGGATGCGCACCCGGGCCGGTCGCGCGATCCTCGCCGCTCGCCGCAGCAAGGGTCGCGAGAAGCTGTCGGCCTGACCGTCCTGTGCGATTGCAGCCCGCCGGTGCTCGTCACCGGCGGGCGTTAGACGTATACGGTGCTGTCCCGTGAATCCCGCATGCGACGCGGGGAGGAGTTCGAGGCGGCGGTCAGGCGCGGCAAGCGCGCCGGTCGCCCGACCCTAGTGGTGCATTTCACCATTTCGGGGGAAGAGCCACCTCTGGTGGGTTTCGTGGTGAGCAAGGCTGTTGGTGATGCCGTGACCCGAAACAAGGTCAAACGACGGCTCCGACACCTGATGCGGGACCGTCTCGATCGGCTGCCGCGAGGTAGCCTGCTTGTGGTACGCGCCAATCCACCGGCTGCGTCCGCGCGATTCGAGCATCTGGCCGCCGAACTCGATCTCGCGCTGGATCGTTTGCTAAGGCGGCGAGAGTCCTCGACGGGTGGACAAAGATGACGGAGCAACCGCAAGGGGTGGTGCCGGGCCTTGCCGCCCGTGTGCTCATCGTCCCCATTCGGTTCTATCGGGCGTTCATCAGCCCGCTGCTCGGTCCGCGTTGCCGGTTCTATCCGTCGTGCAGTGCATACGGGCTCGAAGCGATTGCCGTACATGGGGCATTGCGCGGCATCTGGCTGACTGTCCGGCGCATCGGGCGGTGCCACCCATTCCATCCCGGAGGTATAGACCCGGTGCCCCCACGCCCGGTCCGGTCCCACGAAACGCAAGGGAGATAGCTCGGTGGAGCTGTCCTGGCTGAGCTGGCTGTATCAAGCCGTAGCCCAAGTCATCATTTGGATCCACACTGCATACAGCACGGTCCTCGACCCGGACAGCGGCCTGACATGGGCGTTGACGATCATCACGCTGACCGTGTTCATGCGGGTTTTGATCTTCCCTCTCTTCCTCAAGCAGATGCGCTCGTCGAAGAAGATGCAGGAGCTCGCCCCCAAGGTTCAAGAGCTGCGCAAGCGTTATAAGAACGACAAGCAGCGCATGAACCAGGAAGTCATGCAGCTCTATCAGGGGGCGGGCGCCAACCCGCTCGGCGGTTGCCTCCCTGTGCTGGCCCAGTTCCCGATCTTCATCTCCATGTTCACTGTGCTGCAGAACATGGCCAACGGTCACGCCAAGTACGGCATGACCAAGGAGCTGGTCGACAGCGCCCGGTCCGCGCACATCTTCGGTGCGCCGCTGCCCGCCAACTTCTTCATGTCCTCCGAGGACATCGCCGGTTTCGACGCCGGTGTCGTACAGACCAAGATCGTGCTTGCGATCTTCGTCGCGGTCAGCTCGCTGACCACGTTCCTCACCGTCCGGCAGAGCGTCACCCGCTCCATCCAGCAGATGCCGGACAACCCCATGGCGCAGCAGCAGAAGATCCTCATGTACATCTCTCCGCTGTTCGCCTTCTTCAGCCTGAACTTCCCGCTCGGTCTGATCATGTACTGGGTCACCACGAACGTGTGGACGCTCGGCCAGCAGCACTGGTTCTACAGCCGGCACCCGATGCCGCAGTTCGATGACAAGGGCAAGCCGATCCCGGTCCAGCCCAAGCCCGGGCTGATCGCCAAACTGCGCAAGACCACTCCTGAAGAAGAGGCCCCTCCGCCCCCTCCGGAGCCTAAGATCATTAGGCAGCAGCCGAGCAGGCAGTCTCGCAGCAAGCGCACCGGCAGCAAGAAGTCTTGAACACGAAGGAGAGGCCGGCCATGACCGAGGCCGAGCAGGAGAAGGCTCCTGATATCAGCGCGTTGGAGCAGGAAGGCGAGATCGCTGCCGACTACGTCGAGGGCCTTCTCGATATCGCCGACATCGACGGCGACATCGACATGGACGTCGAGGGTGATCGCGCCATGGTCTCCGTCGTCGGGCTCAAGAGCACGGAGCTGGTGGGGCCCGCGGGTGAGGTCCTGGAGGCGCTGCAGGAGCTGACCCGTCTGGCCGTGCATCGGCAGACGGGAGAGCGCTCGAGGCTGATGCTCGACGTCGCGGGATACCGCGAGCGCCGCCGGGCCGAGCTGACCAAGCTGGGCACCGAGATCGCCAACCAGGTCAAGGACGTCGGCGAGCCGAAGTCGCTGCAGCCGATGACCCCGTTCGAGCGCAAGATCGTTCATGACGCGGTCGCGGCCGCCGGGCTCCGTAGCGAGTCCGAGGGGGAGGAGCCGCAGCGGTACGTGGTGGTCCTGCCCGCCTGAGGCCCTTCGCACGCCATCCGGATCGGCCGTCTGCCCGCCCTCGCGCGTGGTAGGCGGCCTTTCGCATTTACTGCCTTATATCCCTGTAAGAGGCGTTTTTTCGGTGTTAACGCTATCGCGCGGTGAGTGGCCGACGGCGTGCTCACAGGCCACATTCACCCCGGCCCGCTAGTCTTCCCTTGTGATCTCACCCTTAGCCTTGGGTAGAGACCGGACTCGAATCCTGTCGCCGGCGTACGGACGACAGATCCCGTGCTGACCTACCGATCAAGGGCCATCAGGCCCGGAGAAAGGGCCACCGACCAGTGAGCGATGAGCTTCCGGAGCCGCCGGACATAGCGCGGGACGTCTTCTCCGGGGAGGCTTGGGATCGTGCCAACGCCTTCGCCGAGTTGCTCGCGGGCCCCGGCGTCGTCCGAGGGCTGCTGGGCCCGCGGGAGGTGCCCAGGATCTGGGATCGCCACCTGCTCAACTGCGCGGTCGTGGCCGAGGCGGTGCCGGCCGAGGTGCGGCTGGTGGACATCGGCTCGGGGGCCGGGCTGCCGGGTCTGGTGCTGGCGATCGTGCGGCAGGACATCTCGGTTACGCTGCTTGAGCCGTTGCTGCGCCGTACCGTGTTCCTGGAGGAGTGTGTCGAGGCGCTCAAGCTGGACAACGTCAAGGTGCTGCGCGGCCGGGCGGAAGAGCTGGCGGGCAAGCATGAGTTCGACGTCGCCAGCGCCCGCGCGGTGGCGCCGCTCGACCGCCTCCTGAAATGGGCCATGCCTCTGCTGCGCGAGGGCGGCGAGCTGATAGCCATGAAGGGGGAGCGGGCGGCCGGTGAGCTCGCGGAGGCCGAGTCCCAATTGCGGGCCAGCGGAGCCCGAACGGCCGAGCTTGTGACCGTCGGGCACGGTAAGGTCGAGCCGCCTGCAACATTGGTTCGGGTGGTAGCGGGTCGCGCGCCGGAGCAAGCTAGGCGGCGACGAAGGAGGTGACGGTTGTGCCAGTCGCGTCAAGCGGGCTTGGCTGGCCGGACAGCCGTCCGTCCCAGAGTCCAACCGGGGTGGGCTGGCCCGAAAAGGGCGTGTCGCAACAGCAAATCCCCGGCACCGGCACACCATCGGTTGAAAGGATGGCAATCGTGACCCAGACCCCCCTGAACCCCGGTGAATCACCGTTGGTACGAGAGGCGCTCAGCTCAGTGGTTTCACGTGAAACATCTGCAACCCCGACGGCCACTCAGACCGGTGAGCCCTCCGGCGACGGCAACGGCACCTGGCCGCGCCCGGCCAAGACCCGAGTGATCGCGGTGGCCAACCAGAAGGGCGGCGTAGGCAAGACGACCACCTCGGTCAACATCGCCGCCGCCCTGTCCATGCACGGCCAGCGTGTCCTCGTGGTGGACCTCGACCCGCAGGGCAACGCCTCCACCGCCTTGGCCACGGAGCATCGCGGGGATGTCCCGGACGTGTACCAGGTCCTCGTGGACGATCTCCCCATGGCGGACATCGTCAAGCAGGTGCCGGACATGCCGAACCTCTATTGCGCTCCCGCCACCATCGACTTGGCGGGCGCGGAGATCGAGCTGGTCTCGTTGGTGGCTCGGGAGGCCCGGCTGCGGCGCGCGCTGGCGGCTTATGAGGGGATGGAGCTCGACTACATCGTGATCGACTGCCCGCCGTCCCTCGGGCTGCTGACGGTGAACGCGTTGGTGGCGGCGGAGGAGGTCATGATTCCGATCCAGTGTGAGTACTACGCGCTGGAAGGTCTCGGGCAGCTCCTCAGGAACGTCGACTTGATCAAGGCCCATCTGAACCCGACGCTGCGGCTCTCGACGATCGTGCTGACTATGTACGACGGGCGTACGCGGCTGGCTTCACAGGTGGCGGACGAAGTGCGGGCCCATTTTGGCGACACGGTGCTGAACACGGTGATCCCGCGCAGCGTGCGGTTGTCGGAGGCGCCGAGCTACGGGCAGTCGGTGATGACGTACGATCCCGGGTCCAGCGGGGCGATGGCCTACATGGACGCCGCCCGCGAAATAGCCCACCGCGCAACCGTCTCCTAACCCGACTCCGCACCGCCTCATCCCATCCTCTGTAACCACCGACCGCCACTGCCGCACCCACCGCTACCGCCGCGCCCACCGGCTAGTGCCTCGCCCACCGCGACTGCCGCAACTGCAGCGGCCACCGCTACCGCTACCGGCACGGCCACCGCCGCGGGCTACCGCTGCCGTCGCGACCGCTGCAGCAACTGCGACGGCAGCGGTAAGCACCATGGCCGGCCGCAGCGCTACGGCGCGACAACCACGACAGCTGCATCAACTCCCGCACCCAAACCAAGCCCGCCATCAACCAGAGCCGGCCGCCAGCGCTACGGCTGCGACCACCGCGACAGCAGCATGAACCGCCACACCTAAACCAAGCCCGCCATCAACGAGGCCCACGGCCAACTGTGGCTACACCCAACCGAGCTTGTGTCCGACTGTGCACGCAACACCGTCGGAGCCGTTGTTTGGCCACAGCCCACCAGCGTCCAGGGCGACGTGACCTGCCCGCCCTGCCTGCGCCCGCCCATTCCGCGCTGGCGGGGCGTCCGCTCCGCCCAGCATCCGCTCCGCCCGCTCAGCGCGCGTCCGCTCAGCGCGCGTCCGCTCGCTCCCACCGACGTGCCCGCTCTACGGCGTGCCTCGCTCTGCCTGTGCTCCCGCCCTACTTGCGCGTCGCGTTCGCTCAGCGTGGCTGCTCTGTGAGGCGGCACCTTTTGTGCCGCTTCGGTGCGGTCGGCATACGCGAGTACTCAAGGCCGCTGCCCAACCCGTCGACTTCCGCGTGGTCGCCCAGTTCGTCTGCAGGGCTCGAGGATTCGGTGAGCCTGGCCCACATGTGCGTTTGGCCTGTGCGGCTCGCTCGCTGCGTCTCGCGCCCGCTCGGTTGACACTCAGAGGCCCGGAAGCAGAGCATCAGCCGCCTCCGGCCTCAGGCTCGGCACCTGGGAGGCGTATCCCAATCTTCAGTTGCACGCACCGCACCGCACCACGCTTGCCGCTCGACGACCACGCCATGCTTGTCGCTCGACCACTACGCCACGCCTATCGCTGGACCGGCCAGCTGCGTGAGCATGCCCCTGCTTCCGATCACCGTCTCATGAGCTCGTGAGGACGAGCTCATGAGGACACGGGAAACGCTCCACAGCGGAGCCCAACCGCATCGTCGCCCTGCCTCCACGGACGGGGGCTCGCTGCTTGGGGGAGGGAAGGGTGTACAGCGGTGGAGGGAATGGGGCCGGGGGTTGTCCGGCGACTGGTGCAGTGGACCCTCGACACCGAGGAGGAGACGACGGCGCTGATTGCCGGCATCGCCACGTAATCAGGTTGTGAGGAAGCGTCCGTGAGACCCCGCCTGCGCGAGTCACGTCCTTGAGGGGATTGTGTGGGGAGAAGCGGTGGGGTTTGGTGGGAAGGGATGTTGTGATGTTCCCTTGGTGGGACGACAGGGGTGTATCTCGGAGTTCAGTCACGAGTTGGGCAGATTTGTGCCCGTGTCGGTGTAAATCCAACGGGGCGGTGTGTGGCGAGCGGGCACCCAGCAGGGTTGGCGACGGTAACCTCTCCTGGAGTGACCGGAATCGACCGGGTGGATGAGGAGACGCAGTGAGTCAGCAGCGGCGGGGATTGGGCAAGGGGCTCGGGGCACTCATCCCGACCGGTCCCATCGTTGACGGTACGGGGGCGGCGCCGACCTCGTCGAATGGGTCAACGACGGAGACGGGCCCCAAGCCGATCGCCGGGGCGTACTTCAAGGAGGTCGCTCTTTCCGCGATCGTCCCCAACCCGCGTCAGCCACGTGACATCTTCGACGAGGAGCGCCTCGACGAATTGGCGGCGTCCATCCGGGAGGTCGGCCTGCTGCAGCCGATCGTGGTCCGGTCGGTCGGCGGTGGCCAGTACGAGCTGATCATGGGGGAGCGGCGCTGGCGGGCATGTAAGCGGGCCGGCCTGGACCCGGTTCCCGCGATAGTCCGCAACACGCAGGACACCGATCTCCTGCGGGACGCTCTGATTGAGAACCTTCAGCGCGAGCAGCTGAACGCGCTTGAAGAGGCGGCGGCGTACCAGCAACTCCTCGACGACTTCCAGGCGACGCACGAGCAGCTCGCCCAGAAGGTCGGCCGGTCTCGCTCCCACATCACCAATACCTTGCGTCTGCTCGGTTGCCCTCCCGAAATCCAGCGTACGGTGGCGGCTGGCGTGATCAGTGCCGGCCATGCGCGGGCCCTCCTCGGGCTCGACAGTGTCGAGGAGCAGATAAAGCTCGCCAAGCGCATCGTGGCCGAGCTCCTGTCAGTTCGGGCAGTGGAGGAGATCGTCGCCTCGGGGAGCGCCAACGGCGCCACGAAGCCGCCTCGAGAGCGCAGAGCGGCCAAGCCGAGCGCCCCCGGCCTCACCCATCTCGCAGACCGCCTCTCGGATCACTTCGAGACGAAGGTCAAGGTTGACCTTGGACGCCGGAAGGGACGCATCGTGGTGGAGTTCGCCACGATCGACGACCTTGAGCGCATCATCGGAACCATGGCACCGGAAGCCGTACGTGCAATGCGAGAAGCAGAAGACTGACCACCTACCGACCTACCCACCGTTTGAAGCAGAGGACTGCCCGTTTACCGGCCTGCCCACTGTTTCACGTGAAACATCTCCCGCCGTACCACTGTCCCCCGCCACCCATCCAACGCGCCGCACACCCACCCCCACCCCACCGCCGTGCGACACACCACCGACCTGCCGCACGGCTTTGTGGCGCTCAGCTAACCTGCCGCGCGGCCATAGGGGACGGCTAACCTCACTGCACCGCTGTGCGCCGTCACAGCGATCCGTCCTGCCGCTACTCGCGACACCGCCACCCCCAGCATCACGACCAACCCCTCCCTCGCCGCCACTGCCCCGGCCCCGGCCACTGCCCCCGGCCCGGCCCGGCACTGGCCCGGCATCGGCGCGCTAGCCATCGGCCATCGATCGGTGAAACGGCACACGATCTCGCTCGGGCCGCGTCCGGAGGTTTAGAGACCGCCACTTGAGCCTCAGCTGGCGGGTGCGGACCGGCATGGCGGGGTGACTGAACGGAAAGTTCCGGAGGATGAGGAACCAGCCCCTTGACCACCGACGCACGGGCACCGACTGTCTGCCGCCGAGTGCCACGTACTGGACGCCAACCGCCAGCTGCGGAACACCGGGCAGCGGGGGTGGGGCGTGGGATGCCCGGTGTCGGGCGCTGCGTGGGATGCCCGGTATCGGGGCTGAGTGGCGAGCGGCGTTAGCCGAGCGGCGAGCTGCTTGACGCCCGGCACAGCAGACACCGAGCGCGGGCACCAGCACCGCCGCCGCGCGCTTGGCACCGAGCAGCGTGCGCCGAGTGGAGAACGCCGAGTGGAGAACGCCAAGTGGTGGGTCGGGTGGCGAACCGCGAAGCGCCGGCGATCGACTGCCGGGCTCCGGGCTCCAGGCATCGGGCATCGGGGCTCCGGGCATCTGGTGTCGGGTGGCGAGTGGCGAGGGCCAATGCACGGCGGTTGTGTGCCGGGCGGGCGCAGAGTGGCGGAGTGGCGAGCGGTGTTCGGCTGGGTGGGTGCCCCGTCTCGAATGCTTGAGTGTCGATCCCTGCGCGTCGGCCACTGGATGCTTCTCCTGCGCGTGGCTGCCGAGTTCTAGGCGTTGAGCGGGACCACCACCGAGTGACTGCCGCTGAGGTGTCGGGGCCGCGTGGCGAGCGGTGGGGAGTCGGACGTCGGAACTGGGCAGCGGGCGCCGAGCGCCGGGCGCTCAGCGGGGATGGCGGCGTTCGGCTCGCGCCTCGCTGCCGTCGCGCCACTCGACCGTCGGGTCGTCGGGGTGATGCTTGGCGCTTGGGTTTTGGCGCTTGAATGCTGGGTGTCGAGCGCTGACTGCTAAGTCGCGCACTCCTACCGCTGTGGGGGCACTTGTTTCACGTAAAACAGGCAGCGTTGGAGGAAGCGGGCTCGTTGGGATGTGTTTCACGTGAAACATGGGAGTTGGGCGCTGTGGGGGAGGAGGATGCCCTATCCGATGCGGTTGCGCCTGGGTGTCGAGGAACTGGCTGTGGCGGCGTCGGTGTGGTGTCGAGAGTCTGGAGTGGTGCTGTGGGGTCTGGGAGTGGGGGTGGCTTGGATGGGGGTGCTCGCCTCCTTGGTTTGGGTGAAGTGGTGGTGGAGGGCGGGGGTGCGGGTGGGGGTGTTTCACGTGAAACAAGGGGAGCGGGCTCGTTGGGGCGGGATTGGTGGTGGGTGATGGTTAGTGGGCGGTGGCCTTGGCTAGGTCGTTGAGGAAGTCGTCTACGTGTTCTGGGGTCGTGTCGAAGGCGGTCATTAGGCGGACGGTGCCGGTGGTCTCGTTCCAGTAGTGGAAGAGGTAGCGCTGTTGGAGGATCGCGACGGTGGTGGGTGGGAGGGTGGCGAAGATGGCGTTGCTTTGGACGGGGTGGGCGAGTGACACGTGCGGGATGTTCTTGAGGCCGTCGGCCAGGCGGGTGGCCATCTGGTTTGCGTGGGAGGCGTTCTGGCGCCATAGGTCGTTCGTCAGGAGGGCAGAGAGTTGTGCTGAGATGAAGCGCATCTTCGAGGCGAGTTGGAGGGACTGGCGGCGCAGGAATGGTACGGCGTGTGCCAGTGATTGATCGAGGACTACTACGGCTTCCGCGGCGAGGGCGCCGTTCTTGGTGCCGCCGAAGCTGAACACGTCCACTCCGGCATCTGCTGTGATGGCCTTCAGGTCGCAGTCGAGGTACGCGGCGGCGTTGGCGAGTCGGGCGCCGTCCATGTGTAGGCGTAGTCCCGACTCGTGTGCTGTCTTGGCCAAGGCGGCGATCTCGGTGGGGGAGTAGGTGGTGCCGAGTTCTGTTGTCTGGGAGATGGAGACTACCGAGGGCTGGGATTCGTGAGTGTTGCCGATTCCGCCCAGGCGTGACTTGATGTCGGCGGGGCGGAGTTTGCCGTCCTCGGTTGGTACCGTCATGAGTTTCACGCCGAGCAGGCGTTCTGCTGCTCCTGCTTCGTGCGTGGCGATGTGGGCGCTGTCGGCACAGATGATGGCGTCGTAACGGCCGAGCATGAGGGCGAGGCCGACCATGTTCGCGCCTGCCCCGTTGAGTACCGCGAAGCCCTCAGCGTCCGGGCCGAATGCCGCCTTGATCTTTTCCTCGAATGTCGATGTCCAGGTGTCGCCGCCGTAGGCGGGTGCGTCTCCGTGGTTCGCCGCTGCCATGGCTTCGAGGATGGTCGGGTGCACGCCGGCGTGGTTGTCGCTGGCGAAGCTCTTGGGGTACATCGAATCGATCAGCACACCGGTAAGGCTACTTATAACGATGTGGCGGCCTCTCTGTGACCGCACCGGGTTGCCCGCACCGAGCTGTCCTGTCCGTGACCGCACCGTGGCGCCCCTTCTGTGACGGCACAGCACAGCTCAGCACGGTGCAGCACCTTGGGGTACCGCGGGCGTATGCGACGTCCGATCGTGCAAGGTCCGGTGAGGAACGCTCGGTGGTGGAGGGGTGTGGCGGTGAGGCTTGGCGCGCGGAAGCGGTCGACCCGTGGCGGGTGGAGGTCGCGGTAGTCAGCGTTGGTCGCCGTAGTGCATGTGGCAGGTGATGAGGTGGTCGTGGTGCTGGTGCTGGTGCTGGTGCTGGTGGCGGTGCTGGTGGCGGTGGCGTTGGTGTAGGGGCGCGCTCGTGAAGGAGGGCACCTTCGGGGTTTGGCTGGCGGCGGTGTGCGCCGTGGGTTCGGCTGGCGGCGTTACGTGAAGAGCGTTGGATGACGGGTGCAGATGCTGCGGTGGTGGTGTAGAAGTGCGCAGAAGCTGTGAGGTAGTGCCGTCGTGTCGATGATGTTGCCGTGTTGCCGGTGCTGGCGGTGCACGTGGTGATCGGACTCATGAGGTGGTGCCGGCAACGTCGGCGATGCTGGTGCGGGGGTGCGGGGGTGCGGGGGTGCGGGGGTGCGGGGGTGCGGGGGTGCGGGGGTGCGGGGGTGCGGGGGAGCGGGGGAGCGTTGGCTGGTAAGTCGCACATGGTTAGCCGCTGCGGGTGGCAGGGTCGGAGAAAGCATGGGGAGACGCCGGTGAGTGGGATCATCAGCCCCGTCCGGCGGCCCTGAGGTCCTGAGGCTGGCGTCACCGCGGAAGCGGGCGCGTGTGGTGGGCGACCCGTTCGGGTGGAGCGTTTGGGTGGAGCGTTACGGGCGGGCGTTTGGGTGGAGTGTTTGGGGGGCGGGGCGCCGTGAGTGAGTGAAATTAGGAGGGGGTGGGGGAGTGAGTGGGTGGGGTTAGGGGGTGTGGGAGGAGCGGGTGGCGGCGTTTTGGAGGAGGGTGCGGCAGAGGTCGCCGAGGTCTTGGCCGGCTGCCTCTGCGGCCATCGGCAGGAGTGACGTTTCCGTCATGCCGGGCGCCACATTGACCTCAAGGAAGTGCGGTGTTCCGTCGGCGTCGACGATCAGGTCCGTACGCGAGATGTCCCGCAACCCCAAAGCCGTATGGGCAGTAACGGCGGTCTCCGCGCAGGCCGCGGCCGCCTGGGCGGAGAGGCGGGCGGGGGCGAAGAACTCGGTGTGGCCGGCGGTGTAGCGGGCCGCGTAGTCGTAGACGCCTTCGTCAGGGACGATTTCCACGGCGGGCAGGGCGATGGGGCCGTCGCCGAGGTCCACTACGGAGACGGCCACCTCCACGCCGTCCACGTACTGCTCGATCAGCGCGGTGTCGCCGTAGGCGAAGCAGCCGACCATCGCGGCGGGCAGTTCTTCGGCGGTGGGGACGAAGGAGGCGCCCAGGGCCGAGCCGCCGCGGGCCGGCTTGACGAACAGGGGGAGGCCGAGGCGTTCGACGATGCGGCCGAGCACCACCGTGGCGCCGAGGTCGTGGAAGGTCTCCTTCGGCAGGGTGACCGACTTGGGGGTACGCAGTCCGACGGAGCGTACGACGGCCTTGGCGGTGGGCTTGTCGAAGGCCACGCGGCAGGCGTCCGGGTCGGCGCCGACGTAGGGGACGTTGAGGAGCTCCAGCACGGAACGGATCGCGCCGTCCTCGCCCGCGCCGCCGTGCAGGGTGACGAACACGGCGTCCGGGGAATCCGCCAGGATCGAGGGGACGAGGGAGGCGTCCGTGTCGCGGGTCTCCACGTCGATGCCCGTCGCGCGCAGCACCTCGCTGACCCTGCGACCCGAGCGCAGAGACACCTCTCGCTCATAGGAGAGGCCCCCGGCCAGCACGATCACATGGCCCAGATCGCTCATCACTTCTCCTCCGCTGACGGCACGCTGTCCAACCGTACCGGCGTCGTGGGTGAATGGTGTACGGGAGGTGCGTTCTGCGGCGATCCCATCCCATCTCGGCCATCCGGCAGGGGGTTTCTTGACATGAGAAGCATGAGGAGCATGAGAAAGGGCCGGTGTCACGCGGAAGCGTGAACGCCGGCCCTTTGAACGGTCAGGCGAGGTCAGGGGCCGGGGTGACGACGCCCTGGTGGTCGCGGGCGGAGGCCGTGCCGAAGGTGTCCCTGATCTGGATCTCCTGCTCGATCACGCCGGCCAGCCGGCGCACCCCTTCCCTGATGCGGTCGGGCTCGGGATAGCAGTACGACAGCCGCATGTGCCGGGCGCCACTGCCGTCGGAGAAGAACCCGGTCCCCGGTACGAACGCCACCCGCTCGGCCACGGCCCGCGGCAGGATCGCCTTCGAGTCGAGCCCCTCCGGCAAGGTCGCCCAGACGAAGAAGCCGCCCGCGGGTCGGGTCCAGGTGACCTCGGGCGGCATCAGCGATCCGAGCGCGTCCAGCAACGCGTCGCGGCGCTCGCGGTAGAGCTCCCTGAACGTCTTGATCTGCTCCTGCCACGGCTGCGTGGTCAGGTACTGGCCCACGGCGAGTTGCGTGAACGTGGAGTGGGACAACACGGCCGACTCCATGGCCAGCACCAGCTTCTCGCGGATGGCGTGCGGTGCCAGCGCCCAGCCGACGCGGAAGCCCGGGGCGAGCGTCTTGGAGAAGGAGCCCAGGTAGACCACGCCGTCCGGGTTGTCGGCCCGCAGCGCGCGCATGGGCTCCCCGTCGAAGCCGAGCAGCCCGTACGGGTTGTCCTCGATGATCAGGATCCCGGCTCGCTGGCAGATGTCGAGGACCTGCTGCCGGCGGGCGATGTTCAGCGTGACGCCGCCGGGGTTGTGGAAGGTCGGGATCGTGTAGAGGAACTTGATGGGCGCGCCCGCGGTCTCCAGGGCATAGATGGTCTGAGCCAGCGATTCGGGCACGATGCCCTGATCGTCCATGGCAATGTGAACCACTTTGGCCTGGTACGCGGCGAACGTTCCGAGGGCTCCCACGTACGAGGGCCCCTCGGCCAGGACCACGTCACCCGGGTCGATGAAGATCCGGGTGATCAGGTCGAGGGCCTGCTGCGATCCCACGGTGACGACGACGTCGTTCGCCCCGGCGTTGATCCCCTCCAGCCGCATGACCTCGCAGATCTGCTCACGCAGATGCGGGTCACCCTGGCCGGAACCGTACTGCAGCGCGACGGGGCCGCGCCGGGTGACAAGGTCGGAGACCAGCTCGCCGACCATGTCGAGGGGGAGGGCCGTGACGTACGGCATGCCGCCCGCGAGCGAGACCACCTCGGGCCTCGACGCGACGGCGAAAAGAGCTCGGATCTCGGAGGCGACCATCCCGGTAGCTCGTGCGGCATACCGATCGACGTAGGCATCGATGCGCGACCCTTGGGTCGCGGGCGTCTGACCGTGATCCTGCTCTTCCGTCACGGTCCACCTCCTAGGTGTCAGATGGGACTGAAATACCAGATTACGCCAGACGGACATGTCGCCCGTCGCCGGGCTCGACCGTCGTGGTGTCGGCTGGCGACATCTTCACTGGGCTACGATGCCACCTGTAGACGCGGTTTTCGCGCGCTTTTCGTGGTCAACGATAGGGGCCGTAGTTGTCGCGCCGGCTGGTCAACATAACCCTGGACAATGTGGAAGATCTACCACGCCGCTGCCGCCGGTGTGTGTTCTGGGAGCTCGACCCCGTCAATGGGGAGCGTGCGGGGGAGGCGGGCGACCCCGGGCTGGAGAAGGAGGCCTGGATCTCCGGCACTCTGCTCGAATGGGGGAGTTGCGGGAAGATCGCCTATGTGGACGGGGTTCCCGCGGGGTTCGTGATCTACAGTCCGCCACTCTACAGCCCGCGTTCCGTGGCCTTTCCCACCTCGCCGGTGAGCGCCGATGCGGTGCTGCTGATGACGGCGCACATCATTCCCGAGTTCTCGGGTGGCGGGCTGGGGCGGATGTTGATCCAGGGCGTGGCCAAGGACCTCACGCGGCGTGGGGTGAAAGCCATTGAAGCTTTCGGGGATCTCAAGTGGGAAGAGCCTAGTTGCGTAGTTCCGGCCGAATACTTGCTTTCTGTGGGGTTCAAGACGGTTCGTCCGCATTTGAGATTCCCTCGGTTGCGGTTGGAGCTGAAGAGCGCCGTGTCGTGGCGTGAGGACGTCGAGGTGGCCTTGGAGCGGCTCCTCGGCTCCATGAGCCCGGAACGCGCCCTACGTCCCGTCTGACGGTCCTTCAGGCCCCTCGCATGGCCCTACGTCCCCTCTGACGGCCCTCCAGCGCCCAGGCCCTCCAGTGCCCAGGCCCTCCAGTGCCCAGGCCCTCCAGTGCCCAGAACTCAGGGCAAGGGCTCCCCTCATGGTCCCCGTCCGTCCCGACGAGCACGCAACACCGGCCGACGAGCCCGCAACACCGGTGTCAGAGGCCGAACATCGGGCGGCAGGCCGTGATGCCGTCCACCCTCACCGCAGGCCGGTCCTGCTGAGCCCACCTCTGCCTGGTGAGCCGCAGCCGATCGGACACGAGGGCCTCATCGCCGCGGGCGTCCACCGAGATGCCGTCGTGCTCGTAGCCGAGCTTGCGGGACACCCCCTGGGAGGCGTGGTTGTCCTGGAACACCTCGGTACGCGCGGCCCGTGCGCCGAGATGATCGAAGGCCAGCGTGAGCAGCCCGACCCGAGCCTCGGTCCCGTAGCCGTTTCCCTGGTGTGCCAGACCCAGCCACGAGGACGTGGCGACCTCACGGACGACGGGAAAGTCGTGTGCCCGCAGCGCGACCATGCCGAGCGGCCGCCCGTGGTGGAAGACCCCGAGCCCGAGTTGCCACGCCGCCACACTCCATCCCGCGAGATCCCCCCAGTGCCCCTGGAGTACGGACCGGGCCCGATCCTGCGGACCTCCGTCGGTCCACGGGGTCAGGAAGGGACGCTCGTCCGCCCGGTGCACACCTTCGCCCGCGAGGTCGGCGAGTGCCGCCAGCTCCTCCTCGTGCGGCAGGCGCAGCTCCAGGCGCGGCGTGCGGATGATCAGGCCGTACTGGGGCCACAGGTCGATGAGCACGACTGGATCATGACGACCCGGTACACGCCACGCAACCGAAAAACCCCGGCCACCCACGAAGGGCGGCCGGGGCCGGGACGCGCACAGGGTGCCGTTAGATGATGCCTTCGAGCTCACGCAGCAGCATGGCCTTCGGCTTGGCGCCGATGATCTGCTTGACGACCTCGCCGCCCTGGTACACGTTCAGCGTCGGGATCTGGAGCACACCGTACTGGCGCGGCACGTCCGGGTTCTCGTCGATGTTCAGCTTGACGATCTCAAGCTTGTCGCCGTACTCCTTGGCGATCTCCTGCAGGATGGGCGCGACCTGACGGCACGGGCCGCACCACTCCGCCCAGAAGTCGACCAGCACGGGCTTGTCGTTCTTGAGGACCTCAGCTTCAAAAGTGGCGTCGGTGACAGCCTTCACGGTGCGCTCCTTACTTCTCGTTGTTGGCGAGCCAGCGCTCGGAGTCGAGCGAGGCCGCACAGCCGGTGCCCGCCGCGGTGATGGCCTGGCGGTAGGTGTGGTCGACGACGTCGCCGGCGGCGAACACACCCTCGATGTTGGTCGCGGTGGACGGCGCGGCCACCTTGATGTAGCCGTTCTCGTCGAGGTCGATCTGACCCTTGACGAGCTCGGTACGCGGGTCGTGCCCGATGGCCAGGAACAACGCGTCCGTCGCCAGCTCGCATTCCTCGCCGCTCTTGACGTTGCGCAGCTTCACGGCCTCGACCTTGTTGTCGCCGAGCACGTCGGTGACCTCGGAGTCCCACACGAAGCGGATCTTGTCGTTCGCGAGCGCCCGGTCCTGCATGATCTTGCTGGCCCGCAGCGAGTCGCGGCGGTGCACCACCGTCACCATGCGCCCGAACCTGGTCAGGAACGTGGCCTCCTCCATCGCGGTGTCGCCGCCGCCGACGACCACGATGTCCTTGTTGCGGAAGAAGAACCCGTCACAGGTGGCGCACCAGGACACGCCGTGCCCGGACAGCCGCTTCTCGTTGTCCAGGCCCAGCTCGCGGTAGCCCGAGCCCATGGCCAGGATGACCGACTTGGCGTAGTAGGTGTCGGTGTGGGTCTTGACGACCTTGGGGTTGGCGTTCAGGTCGACCTCGACGACGTCGTCCGCCACCAGCTCCGCGCCGAAGCGCTCGGCCTGCTTGCGCAGGTTGTCCATGAGGTCGGGGCCCATGATGCCGTCGGGGAACCCGGGGAAGTTCTCCACGTCGGTGGTGTTCATGAGCGCGCCGCCCGCGGTCACGGACCCCTCGAAGATGAGGGGCTTGAGTTCGGCGCGCGCGGAGTAGACGGCCGCCGTGTAACCGGCCGGGCCGGAACCAATGATGATCACGTTACGGACGTCGCTCAACGCTTCACGCCTTCCTCGTCTGCTGGCTACCACCGGCGTCAACAGATCCTAGGGCGCGCTGATTCCCAGCGCCGCCCGGCAACGCCAGTACAACGATGCCAGAAACGAAAGAGCCCGCCGAAGCGGGCTCTGACGCAGGTTTTTCGCCGGTAGATGAGTTACCAGCGGCCCAGGGTGGGCTTACGCAGGTTCTTGCAGCTGAACGGATCGACGACGTCGATGCGGACCTTCTTGGCGGCCCGCTGCTTCCAGGAGGCCACGATGAGCGCCTCCTGCCCGTTGTACTGCCCCTGGTCCACCGCGAACACATTGAGCTTGGAACGGTTGGAGACCGCGGTGACGCACTTGGTGACCTTGTCGGCGTCACTGGAGTCGCCGCGCAGGATCAGGGCGGGAGCGGGAGCCAGGAGGCTCTGCAACGGCAGCCGCAGGTTCTGGTCGCTGTAGTTGTGGTTGCTGGCTGTCAGCGCGTACGGCCTGGCCCTGGGGTACTCCTTAGATGGCGCGGACGTCTGGCTCGGCAGGGCGACCGGTGGCGGCGCCACGCCCGCTCCGCTGTCATCCCCGACGGCCAGCAGGTTGGCGGAGGTCACGGCCGTGCCGACCACGACGGCGGCCGCCGCGGCGGCGACCGCGGGCATCGCCCAGCGCCGTCGCCGCTGGGTGCGGCTCCTGACCGGGACGATCGTGCCGTCGTCGGAGACCACGCCGAGGCGTACCGGCTCGCCGGCGTCTTCCACCTCAGAGGAGTCTGAGGCGTCGAGACGCGCAGGCTCCCGGACCGTGGCAGGACGCTCCCATGGGGCATCCCGCATGAGCTCATCCCAGTCCGGTGCTTCCGCGAGGCCGACACCTCCTCCCCGCCGGGAATCCGCCTCGGCGGCCAAGGCTTTGTCGATGCGCAGTGCGACACCCATCGGCATGGCCGGTGTGGGGGTCGCGGCCAGCACCTCGCGAACCGCCGCCAGGTCGGCCAGTGACTCCCCGCAGGGGTCGCAGACCGCGAGATGCTCGCGGACCTGGCGCGCCATGGCGACGTCCAGGAGACCCTCGGCCAGCTCGGCCAGGGTTTCCAGATCGTAGTGCGTATCACCCGTCACGAAGTTCTGCTCCCTTCGCGGATGAGACGCGATTGAGGTCTGTTCGGTTCCGCAGATGCGAAAGAATTGGGGCAAGTTTCGCGCGCCCTCGCGCACACCGGCTCTTCACCGTGCCGCTGGGCACCTGCAGCACCTGAGCTGCGTCTTCAACGGAGTAACCCATCATGTCCACCAGCACCAGCGCTGCCCGCTGGTCCGCGGGCAGCAGTTTCAGAGCGGCCGAAACCTCCATCGAGACCTCACGCTCGAGGGTCTGGTCGGGCAGCGGGGTCTCGCGTTCCGCGGCCTCGATCAGCTCGTCGTCGGCGACCGGTCTGACGGATTTACGGCGCATCCTGTCGAGGCAGGCGTTGACCACGATGCGATGCAGCCACGTGGTGACGGCCGCCTCGCCTCGGAACGTGGCGGCCTTGCGATATGCGGAGACGAAGGCGTCCTGCACGGCGTCGGCGGCCTCGTCGGGGTCACCGAGCGTACGCAGGGCGACCGCCCACATGCGGTCGCGGTGCCTCTTGACGATTTCGCTGAAGGCGTGTGGATCCCCGTTGATGTGCGCGGTGAGCAGCTCGGCGTCTGTGACCGCCGGCCGCTCCGCTGCTGAGGGTGTCTCGGGTGGGGAGTTCACAAGAGAGATTCCTGATTATGCCGATCCGGGAGAGTGCACCACTACCTCATAGATGGTGCCATGAAAAGTGCCTGCATCCGTCGGAACACGCGTAAACCAGATCAAAACGTACCGCCCGGTCGCCGGCTTCTCGGGCGTAAGAGTGGTTTTACCTGCGGCGTTCTTCTCTGTCGCCACGGTCTTCAGCGAGTCGAGTTCGGCGGAGTCGCCCACCTTCAGCTCGATGCTCGCGCCCGGCGCATCCGACAACGTAGCCACCACGTCACTGATCTGCATGGACTTGCCCATATCGAGCAGCAGGCCCACGCCGTCCTTGAGCCGGCCCAGGTCGGCGCTGCCGTAGGTCTCGGTCTTCCACAACGTGCTGGGCTTGCCGTCGATGGCCAGCTTGGCCACGCTGGACTTCTCGTCGCCGTCGCCGAGCGGGTCGAAGCCCTGAGCCTTCTCCGGCTTGACCGCCTCCGCCTCGGCCGAGGCCGACGCGGGGCTGGAAGGGGCCGCACTGGCGGCCGGGGTATCGGTCGGGCTGCCCAGGCTGCGGCCGATCGTCCAGGCGCCGACGCCCACGGCGGCGATAACGAGCAGCACCACCACCGTCATAAGCACCCGGTTGACCGGGCTGCCGCCGCCCTGCGGGCGCCGCGGCTGCGGAGGAGGCGGCAGCGGGGGCATGGCGGGCTTCGGCCGGTGGTGGGCCAGCTCCAGGCCCTCGGTGTGGGAGGCGGAGGCCACCGCCGGGGTCGAGGGGTAGGAGATCGGGATCGGCATGGGCCTGGCGACCTCGGCCAGCGCCTCGGCGACCTGCGACGGGCTGGCCAGCGCGCCCTGCCCCCTGCGCGACTCGGGCAGGCACGCCCGCACGGTGACCGTGTCGAGGTAGCCGGGCACGCCGGCGGTGACCTGCCGGGGCGTGCAGAAGTGGCCGTCGATCATGGGAGCGGCCGGCAGGCCGCCCTCCTCCTCGTCGCCCGGCCAGTGGCCGGTCAGCCCGGCGTACAGCAGGCGGCCCAGGCCCTCGGCGTCGTCGAGCGCCGGCTGGTCGGTGGTCAGCCCCCACATCGCCGCGTCCACGGCCACGCCGAGCACCTTGACCGTGTTTCCGGTCGTCCACATCAGGTGGGAAGGGCGCAGGCACAGGTGGTAGAGCTGCGCCTCGTGGGCGTGCGCCAGGGCCTCGGCGGCCTCGGCGACCAGCCCGGCGGCCCGGTCGGGCTCCAGCGGCCCGCCCGCCAGCAGGTCGGTCAGCGTCTCGCCGGTGACCCACTCGCTGACGACGTAGGCGCTCTTGTCGTCCTCCGCGGCGTCGAAGACCTGCGTCAGGCGCGGGTCGGTCAGCCGGCTCGCGGCGCGGGCGGCCGTGACGACCTCGTGAACCCGGGGAAAGTCGGGGGCGAAGGTGTGCACCGCCACAGGGCGGGCGAGGATCTCATCGATGGCCTTCCACAGCGTGGCGCCATCGGACTCGCTGACGCGGTCTTCCAGCCGGAAGCGCTCCGCGAGGCGGGTGCCGGGTTCGACGGCCGACGTGCTGCTCACTGGCTCACTCCGTATGGCCGATCGGGCGTGCTCATGACTCGACTCACCTGCGCGGTGATGTCCAAAGAAGGCACGCTATGCCGGGTAAATCCGCCCACGCCCCTCCTGCTTCCATTCGCGCTAGTAGGGCTCCATGGTAGTGCCGAGAAGATTCTGTCCGTGTTCTTTACCGACCTACCCGCCTCGCGACCATCCCAACGAGCGAGTTGACCTCCGGGATGCGCATTCTGTGGGCCACGCCGAGATAGAGCAACATGCCCAGCCCGCCGCCGATGGCCAGCACGATCACCGAGTTGAGGAAGTCCAGGCCGCCGAACACCGCCGTGACCATCCAGACCGAGGCCAGCGCCAGCACGGCCGTGGGCAGGGCCGAGAGGTACATCCTGGTCAGCGCCATGCCGACGGCCCAGCCGTCCAGCCCCTGGACCCGGCGACCGGCCAGCCACCAGGCCAGGACCGCGCCGAGCCCGTACGCGATCGCGTACGCCAGAGCCAGCCCCATCACCGCGTAACGCGCCGGCAGCGCCTGGTAGAGCAGCCACATGAGCAGCGCGTTGACCGCCGTCGTGCCCGCGCCGATGAACACCGGCGTACGCGTGTCGCCGAAGCTGTAGAAGACCCGCAGCAGCAGCTGGAAGATCGCGAACGGCACCAGCGCCAGCCCGTAGACCTGCAACACGTTGCCGATGTAGACGGCGTCGGGGATGGTGTTGGCGCCGTGGCCGTAGAGCGGCACGGTGATCGCCGGGCCGAGCACCATGAGCAGCATCGACACCGGCACCATCAGCGAGGAGATCAGCCGCACGCTCGACCCGAACTCGGTGCGCACGTCCGTCAGCCGCCCGTCGGCCACGGCCCGGCTCATGCGCGGCAACATGGCGGTGATCACCGATACGCCGATGATGCCGTACGGAAGCTGGAAAAGCTGGAACGCCAACGTGTACGGGCTGATCCCGTGCCCGGACACCAGGTTGCCGGCCGCGCTGGCCAGGTTGACCGTCAGCATGAAGCCGAGCTGAGTGACCACCACGTAGCCGATGGTCCAGACCCCGGTCTTGGCCATCTCGCCCAGCCGCGCGTTACGCAGGTCGAAGCGGGGCACGAACTGGAACCCGGCCCGCCGCAACGCCACGATCAGCACCAGCGCCTGGGCCACGATGCCGGCCGTGGTGCCCAGGCCGAGCAGCGCCATGTCGGTCGTGGTGATCCGCTCGATGTCCTTGCCCGAGCCGACCACGGCGTAGAGCAGGAACACGCAGATGACGACCAGGTTGTTGACGACCGGGGCCCACATGGGGGCGCCGTAGCGGTCGCGGGTGTTCAGGATGGCCCCGGCCACCGCGCCCACGCCGAAGAAGGCTAGCTGCGGCAGGATGAAGCGGGCCAGCATGACCGCGACCTCGTACTTGTGGCTGCCGGGAGCCCAGTCGGTGTAGAGGTTGATCAGCAGCGGCGCCGCCAGCACGCTGAGGGCCGCGACCATGACCAGCGCGACCGTGGAGATCGTCAGCAGTCGTTGCTCGTAGGCCCGGCCGCCGTCCGGGTCGTGCTGCTGTGCCCGGACGATCATCGGCACGATGACGCTGCTCAGCACGCCCAGGAGCAGCAGGTCGAGGATGCTGTAGGGGATCGCGTACGCCGCGTTGTAGGCGTCGCCCAGCGCCGCGGTGCCGATGGCGGAGGCCAGCACCATCGTCCGCACGAACCCCGTGACCCTGGACACCATGGTGCCCGCCGCCATGATGGCGCCGGCCCGCAACATGCGGCTCATACGGTCTCACTCTCCCGGTTCTTGGCGGCCCGCGCGAGCCTGCGCTCCGACCTGCGCCGCAGCAACCGCGTGACCACGGCGGCGAGCATCACGGTCAGCGCGGCGCCCACGATCACCAGGGCGATCCCGGTGTAGCCGGTGGTGCGGATCGTCAGCCGCTGCGGCTTGCCGTACGCCTGACCGTCGGCGGTCCGCAGTTGCACCGTCACCGTCGCGTTGCCGTTGGTGTCAGGGGCGGCGTTCATCGGCACCTGGACCGTGCCGCTCTGCCCGCCGCCGATCGCCAGCGGCTCCAGCTGCGAGAAGTTGACCTGCAGCAACTCGGGGTTGTCGGACTTGACGTCGATGTAGAGCTGGATCTTGACGTTGCGCTCGTTCTTCACGCTGATCGGGACCACGCCGTTGCTGCCCGCGAGCGTACGGGTCATGTCGGGCTGGGCCCCGGTGATCTGGATGTCGCCGGTCCTGGCGTCCACGGCCGCGCTGACCAGCTTGGTCACCGAGCGGCCCACCCGCGTGTTGTTGCGCCAGGCGGAGGAGGTCAGCCGCAACACCGCCGCGTCGAAGCCGGAGGCCGTCTTGTCCTCCGTGATCAGCGAGGTGAGCTGGGCCTTGGACCAGGCGTCCCGGACGGGCGCCAGGTACTTGCCGGTCAGCTCCTCCTTGCGGTCCTGCTCGGTGTAGACCAGCCCGGTGCGCGGGACGGACGCCTTGCTCGGCTTGAGCGACTCCAGCGTGGACAACTCCAGCCACGGCAGCCGCCCCGCGGCCTTGATCAGGGTGGTGACGAGCGTCGGATTGGGGTCCCAGCGCCGCGAGGGAGCGACGACCAGCGACCTCGGCGCCGTCTGGCCGGGCTCGGCGGAGATCATCGCGGTCTCGGCGATGAAGCGCTGCGTGCTCAGCAGCGTGGACGTGCCGGACTCCGGCTCGAACAGGCGGCTCAGCCCGGCGTCGGCCACCAGCGCGGTGACGGGGCCGTTGACCGAGTCGAGGGTCGCGGCGGCGTCGGGCGTGACGGCCTCGGTGGCGGTGGTGACGGTGGGCGTGGTGGTGGCGGACTGGTCCTGCTGCTGCTGTTGCTGCAGCCGTTGCTGCTCCGTGGGCAGGTTGGTGGCGTTGAGCAGGACGGTGTTGACGCCGCTGATCGAGAGCAGGTCGAGCGCGTCGGGGTCGAGCACGCCGACCGCCGGCCAGTTGAGGTTGGTCTTCGCGTTGGGGTTGATCAGCGCCTTGGCCGTCTGGCCGCCCAGCTCGATCGCCCGGTTCGTCTGCGTGTCCAGCCCCTGGTGGGCCAGCGCCGCCACGTCGGGATCCGCGTACGGCACCGCGACCACCGGAGAGGCCGCCAGCGAGCTGCGCATGGTCGTCAGCCACTGCGCCGCCGTGGTGCTGGCCGGCTTGGTCTGCGGGGCGCCGTCCTTGACCTTGACGCGGTAGCCCTTGGACATCGCGTTGACGTCGTCGAGCAGTCCGGGCTCGACGAACCAGGTGACGGTGCTCGGCGCGCTCTGCGCGATCTTGGCCAGGTCGGCCAGGCGGCCCCGGCCGGTCAGCGCCTGGCTCAGCTTGTCGTCGATGAACAGCGAGTCGTCGGTGCCCCTGCGCGGCTGGTCGATGACGGGCAGCGCGATGGCCAGCTTGTTGCGCGGCTTCCTCGGCGTGGTGGCCGGCGCGTACGTCAGGTAGGTGCGCTGCGCCTGCTGGCTCACCTCGTTGACCGCCACGTCGACGCCGATCGGATAGACGCCGAACGAGCGGTAGCCGAGTTGCGCGGGCGTCGCGGTGAACTCCCAGCGCTGCTCGGCGCCGGGCTCCAGCGTCGTGAACGGCATCCTGGAACTGCGGGAGACGTTGGGCGGCCGGGCCGCCGGGTCGGCGTCCCAGGCGGCCATGGCGGCGCGGCCGGTGAACGGCCGCGAGTCGTAGAGCAGCCGGACGGCGACGTTGTACTGCGTCGTGCCGGTGTCGTTGCGGACCGTGCCGGTGAACTTGATCACATCGGTGACGTTCTTGGGCACCTCCGGCGTGATCGACCCGATCGACACGGAGAGGTTCTGCCTCGTTGCCGTCACACTCGTCTTGGCGACAGCCGTGCTCGGCACACTCGTCTCTGCGGCAACCGTCCTCGACACATTGGCGGCGGCCGCGTTCGGCACACTCGTCCTGGCGGCAGCCGTGCTCGGCGTCACCGCCACCAGGGGGGCGAGCAACGCGGCGGAAAGCGCGGCGAGCAGCGCGGCCTTACGGATCACGCGGATGCCCGGGCTGGACTTCGACGACGCACGCCCGCAATGGTACGGGCTCAGTGCCGTCGCGCGACCGCCCCACGTGATCCTCTCGGGTGCGCGCCGCGTAGGTCGACGACCTTGCCCGGCATAAGGGCCAGCAGGTCGAGAGCACGTACTGACAGGGCCGTGTGGCGTTCACCGGTGGCGGTGAAGATCGGTTCGGTGTCGGCGAACAGCCGGTCGTCGATGAACATCGGCAACGACTCGGGCAGCAGCAGCGGGCACACCAGCCCGTCGGCGTAGTCGGTGACCGAGTTGACCAGGTGAGCGGGCGCGGGATGGATCCGGCGCGCACCGAGCAACGCACCGACGGCTCCGAGGGCGGGCGGGGACGAGACGGGGGAGGTGACCCCGACGACGACCTCGCGGCCGACCCAGGTCGTGACTTCGAGCACCGAGACCATCAGGCAACGCCCGGGCGGCGCGGAGACGGTCTCCGGCAACTCCGCCGCGCATGTCATGGGACGCGGAAGGCGTACGATCTCATGATGGACCTGGTGTGCGAGGAGCCAGCGGTGGATCGCGAGGGCGTCCTTCATATAGTCCTCCTTGCCTGATTCCATGGCCCCCGACGGTCCCTTGACCGACGGTAACCCGGACCTGATGTGGCTCGGGGGATATGTTCCGGAAGCACACAAGAAGGCCGACTCAGTTTGTCCGACTCAACTTTGACCGAAAGCCAGCAGCGGGCCATGAACGACCTGTTCCGCAAGATCGCCCCGGTGGCCGACGAGCTCGGCCGCCTGTTCGCCGCGCAGGGCCATGAGCTGGCCCTTGTCGGCGGGCCCGTACGCGACCTGCTGCTCGGCCGCATGGGCAACGACCTCGACCTGACCACCGACGCCCGGCCCGAGAGGGTGCTGGAGATGGTCAGGGACTGGGCCGACTCCGTATGGACGATCGGCATCGACTTCGGCACGGTCGGGCTGCGCAAGGGGAGCTGGCTGATCGAGATCACCACGTACCGGAGCGAGTCCTACGATCCGAAGTCGCGCAAGCCCGAGGTCATGTACGGCGAGACGCTCGACGCCGACCTGGAGCGGCGCGACTTCGCGGTCAACGCGATGGCGGTACGCCTGCCCAGCCACGAGTTCGTGGACCCGTACGGCGGCAGGGAGGACCTGCGGGCGCGGCTGCTGCGCACCCCGGGCACGCCCGAGCAGTCCTTCGGCGACGACCCGCTGCGCATGTTGCGGGCCGCCAGGTTCGCTTCGCAGCTCGGGTTCGCGGTGGACGAGCGGGCGGTGGCGGCGATGACCGCGATGGCCGAGCGCATCGAGATCGTCTCGGCCGAGCGCATCCGCGACGAGCTGGACAAGCTGCTCTGCGGCGCCGACCCGCGCGAGGGGCTGCGGCTGCTGGTCGACACGGGCCTGGCCGCGTACGTGCTGCCCGAGCTGCCCAAGCTGCGCCTGGAGATCGACGAGCACCACCGGCACAAAGACGTCTACGAGCACTCGCTGACCGTGCTCGACCAGGCCATCGCACAGGAGGAGGACGGCAAGCCGGACCGCATCCTGCGCTGGGCGGCGATCCTGCACGACATCGGCAAGCCCAAGACGCGCAGGCACGAGCCGGGCGGGCGGGTGTCGTTCCACCACCACGAGGTGGTGGGCGCCCAGATGACCAAGAAGCGCATGAGCGAGCTGAAGTTCCCCAAGGACGTGGTGTCCGACGTGGCCCGGCTGGTGGAGCTGCACCTGCGCTTCCACGGTTACGGCACGGGGGAGTGGACCGACAGCGCCGTGCGCCGCTACGTGCGCGACGCCGGCCACCTGCTGGTCCGGCTGCACAAGCTGACCAGGGCCGACTGCACCACCCGCAACAAGCGCAAGGCCACGGCGCTGTCGCGCACCTACGACCACCTTGAGGAGCGCATCAGCAGGCTCGCCGAGGAGGAGGAGCTGGCCAAGATCCGTCCCGAGCTCGATGGGAACGAGATCCAGCAGGTGCTCGGGATCGGGCCGGGGCCGGTGGTGGGGCGGGCCTACAAGTTCCTGCTCGACCTCAGGCTCGACAAGGGCCTGCTCGGCAAGGAGGCCGTCACCCAGGCGCTGCTGGAGTGGGCCAGGTCAAACAACGCCGGCTCGTGAGCGCGCGGTGATCATCCGGTAGGCGAGCGCCGCCAAGGGGTAGCCAAGCGAGATGATCGCCACCGCGAGGTAGGACTTGCCGTCGGCCGGGAGGATGATCGCCGACAGGCCGGCGGCGAGCACGTACATGCCGTTGAACAGCATGTCGTAGATCGAGAACGCGCGGCCCCGGTAGATGTCCTCCACGTCGCGCTGGACGGTCGTGTCGGCGCAGATCTTGACGCTCTGCCCGGCCAGCCCCAGCACGAACCCGGCCACCGGCAGCCCCCACTCCTGGAAGGGCAGCGCCAGCACCGCCGTCAGCACTCCGGCCGAGACCAGCGCGATCTGCACCCAGCGCTCGATCCCGAACCACTCGGTCGTGTACGGGGTGATGACCACGGCCAGCGCGGTGCCGATGCCCGCGGCGACCACCACCAGGCTGACCCCGCGCAGTGCCGCGTCGGCGTCGCCGTCGGTGAAGTAGTAGCGGTACAGGATGATGCCCAGGGCGGTGCACATGCCGAACAGGAAGCGGTGCGCGGCCATCGCGCCCATCGTCGCGGCGGCCACCCGGTGCCGCGCGATGTGCTTGGCGCCGTCGGCAAGACCGGTGACCACGTTGCGCAGGGCCTGGCTGGCCTGTGGCCGGTCGGGGTCGGACCACGGGCCGAGCAACTGGCGGTCCATGGTCCGCGCCACGAGTGCGCTCAGCGTGAACACCACGCCGGAGGAGGCCAGCAGCAGCGCCACGCCCAGGTCGTCGCCGCCGTACACCTCCCGCAGCAGGAACCCCAGGCCCGCGCCGAAGAACGTGGCCACCGTCCCCGAGGTGGGCACGACCGCGTTGGCCGAGATCAGCCGATCGGCGGGCACCACGTGCGGCAACGAGGCGCCGAGCGCGGCCAGGAAGAAGCGGTTGACTCCGAGCACGGCCAGCGCCGCCCCGTAGAACCACGCGTCGGGCACGTCGGCCGCGACCAGCCCGGCGGCCACCAGCAGCAGCGCGCCGCGCACGAAGGGGGCCACGACGAGGATCTGCCGCCGCGGCCAGCGGTCGATGAAGACACCGACGAAGGGCCCGAGCACGCTGTACGGCAGGAACAGCACGGCCATTCCGGCGGCCACGGCGAGCGCGGTCGTCTGGCTCTCGGGGCTGAAGAAGGCGAATCCGGTCACGGCGAACTGGAAGATCCCGTCGGAGAACTGGGACACCAGCCGGGTGCCGAACAGCCGCCTGAAGTCTTTGCCCCGCAGCACCACGCGGAGATCGGCGACAAATGACACACGATCAGCCTAGCCGCCGCATACGGCCTCCCGGCCGGACGGCCAAGGGGTTCCGACAGGTGGTCATGATCTCGTACGCTTCAAAGCGTGACCACTGAGGAACACGTGGTGCTGGTCGACCTTGACGGCCACGCACTCGGCACCGCACCTAAGTCGTCGGTGCACGGCCGCGAGACGCCCCTTCATCTGGCGTTCTCCAGCTACGTCTTCGACGGCGAGGGCCGCGTGCTGCTCACCAGGAGGGCGGATCACAAGATCACGTGGCCGAGCGTCTGGACCAACAGCTGCTGCGGCCACCCGCTGCCCGGCGAGCCGGTGGACCGCGCGGTCCTGCGCCGGCTCTCCTTCGAGCTGGGGCTGCCGGCCGAGCGCGCCGATCTCCTGCTGCCCACCTTCTCCTACCGCGCGGTGATGGCCAACGGCATCGTCGAGCACGAGTTGTGCCCCGTCTACCGGGTCATCGTCGACTCGCCCGTGGCGCCCAACCCGGAGGAGGTGGGGGAGACGTGGTGGATGCCGTGGAAGGAGTTCGCCGAGGGGGCCCAGAACGGGCTGCTGGCGATCTCGCCGTGGTGCAGGGAGCAGGTGCCGATGTTGACGGAGCTCGGCTCCGACCCCCTCACCTGGGAACCGGCCTCCCCGGACGACCTCCCTCCCGCGGCCCGCGCCTGAAAAGGCGGCGGCGCCGCGGGCGACAGGCTTGAGGTCAGCGCTCGACCTCACCCCGGATGAACTTCTCGACGTACTCACGAGCCTCGTCGTCCGAGTACTGCTCGGGCGGCGACTTCATGAAGTACGAGGACGCCGACAGGACCGGCCCGCCGATCCCGCGGTCGAGCGCGATCTTGGCCGCCCGTACCGCGTCGATGATGATCCCCGCCGAGTTCGGCGAGTCCCACACCTCCAGCTTGTACTCAAGGCTCAGCGGCGTGTCACCGAACGAGCGGCCCTCCAGCCGCACGAACGCCAGCTTGCGGTCGTCCAGCCACGGCACGTGGTCCGACGGCCCGATGTGCACGTCGGCCTTGCCCATCTCGTGCGGGATCTGCGAGGTGACCGACTGCGTCTTGGAGATCTTCTTGGACTGGAGGCGGGTGCGCTCCAGCATGTTCATGAAGTCCATGTTGCCGCCGACGTTGAGCTGGTACGTGCGCAGCAGCTCCACCCCGCGGTCCTCGAACAGCTTGGCCATCACGCGGTGCGTGATCGTGGCGCCGACCTGCGACTTGATGTCGTCACCCACGATCGGCACGCCGGCCTCGGTGAACTTCCGCGCCCACACCGGGTCGGAGGCGATGAAGACCGGCAGCGCGTTCACGAACGCCACCTTGGCGTCGATCGCGCACTGCGCGTAGAAGCGGTCGGCCTCCTCCGAGCCCACGGGCAGGTACGACACCAAGACATCGACCCGGTTGTCCTTCAGCACCCGGACCACATCGACGGGCGCCTCGTCGGACTCCTCGATGATCTCCCGGTAGTACTCGCCAAGACCGTCGAAGGTGTGGCCCCGCTGGACCGTCACCCCCGTGGGGGGCACATCACAGATCTTGATGGTGTTGTTCTCGCTGGCGACGATCGCCTCGGAAAGGTCGCGGCCGACCTTCTTGGCGTCCACGTCGAACGCGGCGACGAACTCGACGTCACCCACGTGGTATTCGCCGAACCTCACGTGCATCAGGCCCGGCACCCGTATCTCCGGGTCGGCGTCCTTGTAGTAGTGAACGCCCTGGACCAGCGACGACGCGCAGTTGCCGACACCGACAATGGCCACGCGAACCGAACCCATCGCACTCGCTCCCTTACTCATCAGTTGACGTGGTATCTCTTTCGGGCCTCTCCTCTGAGGAGGCCCGACGCTCCGTTGCGATCAGCTCGTTCAACCAGCGCACCTCGCGTTCGACGGACTCCAGCCCGTGACGTTGAAGTTCGAGCGTGTAACTGTCGAGACGCTCCCGCGTGCGCGCCAGTGCCGTGCGTACCGAGTCGAGCCGCTCCTCCAGCCGGCTGCGGCGGCCTTCGAGAATGCGCAGGCGCACTTCGGCCTCGGTGTGACGGAAGAAGGCGAAGTGCACGCCGAAGCTCTCGTCCTCCCAGGCGGAGGGACCGGCCTGCGTGAGCATGTCCTGCAGCCGTTCCTTGCCCTCGGCGGTCAGTTTGTAGACGATTTTCGACCGGCCGCCGACGATCGTGGACGGAGCGGGCTGCTCCTCCGCGATGAGGCCCTGAGCCAGAAGTGATCGCAGACAGGGGTACAGCGACCCATAGGAGAACGCACGGAACATCCCCAGCAGGGCGTTGAGCCGTTTGCGCAGCTCATAGCCGTGTAGCGGCGTCTCGTGCAGCGACCCGAGCACGGCCAGCTCCAACACCCTGCCCTGTCCGCTGACCACTGGAACCGACCCCCTCTCGCGTCGATGTATCGAGCCGATACATCTTGAGGATACGTCGGCTCGCTATATGGCCGCAATCTATGAATCTGCCAAGGCGTTGGGATGAATCGGTAAAACGCCGTAGTCTGGCGCTCATGTGGTCACAGAGAAGGGTGGTGGATTACGGCCTCGCGAAACGGGCGGTGGTCCGCTCCATCCGCGCGGGGCGATCCTCGCGCGGCGAAGTCTGTGACGCACAGCCCTACCTCCTTCGCGCGGCGCGCCACTTCGGCGAGCCGACCGAACGCTCCTGCCCGGTGTGCGAAAAGGAGAACGTCACCAACGTGACCTATGTCTACGGAGACTCTCTGGGCCGCCATGCCGGTCAGGCAAAGGTCACATCAGAACTCGTCGCCATGGCTCATGATTACGATGAGTTCCGGGTGTACGTTGTCGAGGTCTGCCAAGGTTGTTCCTGGAATCACCTGACGGTTTCGTACGTCCTGGGGAACGGACCGCCTGACCTCGCTGGACAAGCGTGAACACCGAGGGCGGCGAGTAGCCTCACGCCCAACCGCCGTTTCTGTTCCGACGACGTTGCGAGGACGTGTGAGTAACAGCATGAATGAGGGATCGGCCCGCCCCGGTAGGCGCCGTCGCTCCAGCTCATCCCGTTCTGTGCCCCAGAGTTCTCCACCTCAAACCGGTGACCCGAGTTGGGGAGCGGCACCGCCACGCCGTGCCGAAGCGGCGTACGAGCAGACCGGTGCCATGGCGGCGCAGCCGTACGACGAGGCGCCTCCCACGCGTGCGCAGCAACGCCCGCCGCGTGCCGAGCAGTACCAGGAGGAGATGCCGCCACGCTCGCGGGCGCGTCAGAACCCGCGCACGGTGAGTAACCAGGAGACGATGGTCAGCGACGCGCCGCGCCGTTCGCGCCGGCGCGGCTCCGGTGAACCGCCCGAGCCTCCCGGACCGCCGACGAAGAAGGGCGGCGAGGGCCGGGGCGGCTGGCGCAGGTTCGTCCCGAGCTGGAAGATCGTCGTGGCCGGCACCGTGGTGCTCGCGGCGGGCCTGTTCGGCATGGTCATGGTCGCCTACGCCAACACGCCCGTGCCGACCAACGCCCAGGAAGAGGCGACCGCCGAGCAGAGCACCATCTACTACCGCGACGGCAAGACCCCGATCGCCAGGCTCGGCTTCAAGCGCGAGAGCGTCGAACTCTCCCAGATGGACGAGGACGTCAAGAACGCCGCCGTGGCCATCGAGAACAAGACGTTCTACGAGGACTCCGGCATCTCCATCTCCGGCATGTTCCGCTCCGTCTACATGACCGCGACCGGGCAGCAGCTCCAGGGCGCCTCGACGATCACCCAGCAGATGGCCCGTAACTACTACGACGGCCTCAGCCAGGAAGTGTCGATCAAGCGGAAGGTCATGGAGATCTTCGTCGCGGTCAAGCTCGACGAGACCCTCTCCAAGGACGACATCCTCAGGAACTACCTCAACACCATCAACTTCGGCCGTGCCTACGGCGTCCAGGCCGCGGCGAAGGCGTACTTCCCCGGCAAGAACGTCACCGCCGCGAAGCTGACCCCCGAGCAGGGCGCCTATCTCGCCGCGCGGATCCAGCAGCCGAACTGGGACCACAACTCACCCGAGCTGCAGAACCGCTTCAAAGACGTCATCAGGAACATGGCCGAGCTGTGGCCGGAGAAGTACGGCAACCTCCCGCAGACCGCCAAGTTCCCCGTGACCAAGAAGTCCGCCGGCAACGACGACCTGGGCGGCCTTCGGGGCTACATGGTCAAGGAAGTGCTGGACGAGCTCGAGACGCGTGGCCTGACCAACGACGCCGTCAAGAGCGGCGGCTACAAGATCGTCTCGACCTTCGACAGGAAGCTCATGAAGGCCGCGCAGACCGCGGTCAAGAGCACGATGAAGGCCTACAACCTGTCCACGGAGTACCACGGCGGCCTGGCCGCGGTGGATCCCAAGCACGGACGCGTCCTGGCCTTCTACGGAGGCGACGACTTCCTCACCGACCCGTGGAACGAGCCCTTCCAGTCCACGAAGCAGGCGGCCTCCGCGTTCAAGCCGTACGTGCTGGCCGCCTGGCTGCAGGCCGGGAAGTCGCTCAAGAGCTACGTCCCCGGCAACCAGACGGTGCCCAAGGAACTGCCCGGCCAGCAGAAGGGCGGCATCACCAACAGCCACAACGTCGGCGCCTCCGTGGACGTGGTCAAGGCCACCGCCGCGTCGGTCAACACGGCGTACGTGTCGATGGCGTACGCGCTGCCCAACCAGCTCGACGACCTCAAGAACCTGACCAAGGCGGCCGGCTTCAACGCCAAGCGCATGGACGACGACGTCGCCGAGCACCACTACCAGTTCGCCATCGGCAGCGCGCTGGTGACGCCGCTGGAGCAGGCCGCCGGTTACCAGATGTTCGCCAACGGCGGCAAGTACATCCGCCCGCACGTGGTGCTCAAGGTCGAGCAGAAGGGCAAGAAGGTCTACGACGAGCAGGCCACCCCCAAGCAGGTCATCGACCCGGGGGTCGCCGCCGACTCCACGACCGCCATGCAGTCGGTGCTCGCGGCGGGCGGCACCGCGGCGGGCAAGGGCCTGGGCAGCAGGCCGGCCGCCGGCAAGACCGGCACGAACAACGACGAGAAGGAAGCCTGGTTCGTCGGCTACACGCCGCAGATCTCCACCGCGGTCGGCTTCTACCGCGAGCAGTGCAAGACCAAGACCGGCAAGATCGTCCCGCCGGAGCACTCCAACTGCCCGTACGAGCGCAAGGGCAGCAAGAAGTTCAACATGAACAACCCCTACACCCGGCCGGACGAGGTCTCGCTGGGCTTCGAGGGCGCCGGCCCGCCCACGATCGTGTGGCAGAAGTTCATGCAGCTCGCCCACGAGAACCTGCCCGTCGAGCAGTTCCCCGACCGGGCCGACGTCGGTGACGCCGACAACATCGTGCCGAGCCCGGAGCCCAAGCCGACGGAGTCGCCGGAGGACACGGAGAACCCGTTCGACGAGGAGAACCCGTTCGACGACGGGACCACCGAGGACTGCCTCATCGACTGTGAGAGCACCGACACCCCCGACACCGGCCTGCCAGAGGGGCAGCCCGACGTCGACGACGGCGCCAGCAGCGACGGCCTCGGTGACACCGGCAGTGACGACAGCGGCGTGCCCGAGGGCGGCGATCCCAACCAGAACGGGCTCTCCGGGCAGGGTACGGCCCCCATGTACAGCAGACCAGAGGGCCAGTGACGAGCACGGATGCACGCGCCCCCTGGGTGGCGCGTGCCGTTCCGTACCTGCCCCTGGGGCTCATCGCCGCCCTGGGGGCGACCCTTGCGTACATCGTGCGGCTGCCGTGCCGCACCGGCGGCTGGAACGACCAGGTCACCGTCTACACGAACTTCTGCTACAGCGACATCTACCCGCTCTACTTCGACCGGGCGCTGGCGACCGAGAACCCCTACTTCGCCCAGGTGCCGTTCGACAAGCAGGTCGAGTACCCGGTGGTGCTCGGCGAGGTCATGCAGGTGATCAGCTGGATCGTGCGGGCGTTCGAGCCTGACAGGATCGCGCAGGCCACCCGCTTCTACGACCTGACGGTGCTGCTGCTCGGCATCTGCCTCGTGGCCGGCGTGCTGCTGATGGCCGCGGTGGCCGGCCCGACGCGGCGCTGGGACGCGCTCTGGTACGCCATCTCGCCCGCCGTGGTGCTGGCCGCCTACATCAACTGGGACCTGGTGGCCGGCGCGCTGTCCATGGGCATGCTGCTGGCCTGGAAGCAGCGCCGGCTGGGGCTGGCCGGGGTGTTGCTGGGCCTGGCGATCGCGACCAAGTTCTATCCGCTGATGTTCGTGGGCGCGTTGTTCCTGCTCGCCTGGCGTACCGGGCGATGGCGGGCGTTCCTGATCACGGCGGGTACGGCCGTGGGCACGTGGCTCGTGGTCAACGTGCCGTTCATGATCTTCGCGTGGGACGGCTGGCGCAGGTTCTACGTCTTCTCCCAGGAACGCGGGGTGGACTGGGGCTCGCCCTGGCTGTTCTTCCAGAAGAAGGAGTGGCCGGTACTGGGCGAGGTCGACGTGAGCACGCTGGGCATGGCCACGCTGGCCCTCATGTGCCTGGGCATCGCCGTGCTCACGCTGGCCGCGCCGCGCAGGCCGCGGCTGGCGCAGATCTGCTTCCTGGCGCTGGCCGCGTTCATGATGACGAACAAGGTGTGGTCGCCGCAGTTCGTGCTCTGGCTGGTGCCCTTCGCGGTGCTGGCCAGGCCCAACTGGAAGCCGCTGGCGTTGTGGCAGCTGGCCGAGGTCTGGTATTTCGTCTCGATCTGGCTGTACCTGCTCTCCCAGTCGCCGCTCGACCGGGACGACCTGGGCATCGGTGACGACACCTACTTCACCGCCGTGTGGGGGCGGGTCATCACGATCGCCATCATGATGGCGATGGTGGTGTACGACATCCTGCGGCCCGACCGGGACGTGGTGCGCCAAGCCGACATCGACGACCAGGCGGGCGGCGTGTTCGACGACGCCCGCGACCGGTTCACCCTGCAGACGGCGCTGCGCTCCGTGCTGAAATGATCACCCGCTCGGTCACGCGCGACGCGCTGCTGTTGTGGTGCGGCTCGCGGACCGGGCTGCTGATCGCGACGCTGCTCGGCGTCTCGCTCGGCGAGTACGCGGACAAGTGGCGCAAGTGGGATGCCACGCTGTTCATCACGATCGCCCGCTACGGCTATGACGGCGAACCCGGCCAGCCCGCGGACGAGGGCCTGCCGGCGTTCTTCCCCGGACTTCCTGCGGCGCTGCGGCTGGTGCACCTGGTGGTACCGGACTGGGCGGCGGCCGGGCTGCTGGTCTCGCTCGTCTCGGGAGCGGTGGCCATGGTGGCGCTGGCCCGGCTGGCCGAGGCCGAGGGCGCCTCCGGCTGGCAGGCCGTGCTGGCGCTGCTGCTCTTCCCGATGGCGGTGTTCCTGGCCGCGGGATACAGCGAGTCGCTCTTCCTGGCCTTCGCCATTCCGGCGTGGCTGGCCGCCAGGAAGGGCAACTGGCCGACGGCGGTGCTGCTGGCCGCCGGGGCCTCGTGCGTGCGGATCACCGGGCTGTTCCTCGCGGTGGCGCTGGTGGTGGAGTTCGTCATGCAGAGGGGGCCCGCGCGGCGGGCGGGGTGGCTGGTCGTGCCGTTCGTGCCGCTGGCGGCCTACTCCTCCTACCACTACGGCAGGACCGGTGACTGGCTGGCCTGGAAGCACGCCCAGGAGGCCGGCTGGGGGCGTGACTTCGCCTGGCCGTGGGAGGCGTGGCTGACGACCTGGCGCTCGGCCATGGGCACCGACGACTTCGCGGTGGCCTTCCGGATGGAGATCGCCGGAGCCGTGGTGGTCGTGGTGGCGCTGGTCTGGCTGCTGGTGCTGCGCCGGTGGAGCGAGGCCGTCTACGGGGGCACACAGGCGCTGGCGCTGATGACGTCGGCGTACTACCTGTCCATCCCGCGCTCGCTGCTGCTGTGGTTTCCGCTGTGGATACTGATCGCCAAGGTCGCGACCAGGCGGACGTGGGTGATCGTGCTGTACGCGCTGATCTCCGGCCCTCTCATGCTGGTCAACGCCGGTCGTTTCCTGGACGGCGGGTGGGCGGGATGACGCCGGGGAAGGGCCTGGCGGCGCGCTGTACCCACTTTTTCGTCTCGGTAATCCAGATAAGTTATCCACAGGCTGTGTGTAACTTCCTGGGGAACTAGAGGTTCTTCCTCAGGAAGGCAATGTCGGCCGCCTGGCCCTCGGCGGGCGTCTCGACCACGACCGGGGCGCCGGCCGCGCGGCACACCGCCAGGATCAGCTCCGGGTCGATCTTCCCGCTGCCCAGATTGGCGTGCCGGTCGGCGCCGGAGTCGAAGTCGTCGCGCGAGTCGTTGCAGTGGACCAGGTCGATGCGGCCGGTGATGGCCTTGACCCGGTCGACCACGCCGACCAGCTCCTCGCCGCCGGCGTGGGCGTGGCAGGTGTCGAGGCAGAAGCCCACGTCGAACCCGTCGAGCGACTCCCAGAGCCGGGCGATGCGCTCCAGCTTGCGTGCCATCGCGTTGCCGCCGCCCGCGGTGTTCTCGATCAGCACGGGGATCGGGCACTCCATGCGCTCGAACACCTTGCGCCAGTTGTCGAAGCCGACCTGTGGATCGTCGTTCTTGTTGACGTGGCCGCCGTGCACGATCAGACCCTTGGCGCCGAGCCCCGCGGCCGCCTTCAGGTGCTGCTCCAGCAGCTTGCGGCTGGGGATCCTGATGCGGTTGTTGGTGGTCGCCACATTGATCAGGTACGGGGCGTGGATGTAGATGTCCACACCCTCGACCGGCTTGGCGGGCAGCACGGGCTTGTCGTAGCCCTGCGGGTCGCCGAGGAAGAACTGCACCACCTCGGCCCCCACCTCCGCGGCGTGGGCGGCGGGGTCGTCCTGATCGACATGAGCTCCGATGCGCACCATGTGACCGAGCTTATCCGCAGCTCCGCGCGTACTGCCTGCGACGCGTTTGACGGGAGCCGGCCGGGGCAGTCGGGAGTGACCCCCTACCCAGCTCAGGGCAGTCGGGAGGGAATGCCTACCCGCTGAGGAGAGAACTCATATGAGCCGCTGGCGCTTACGAGCGCTGATCGTCCTGATCTACGTCATCGTAGGAATCTACGTCGCCTGGGTGTACGACTACATCACGCCGGGACTGCTCAGGGATCTCGCGGAGGCGTTGCTCGCCGTGGGCCTGTGGTTCCTGGTCCTGCTCGGGATCGATCTGCACATCGGGTGAGCCCCATATCGAACGGCCCCGGAATGCGCTTCCCCGGGGCCGTTTCCCTGTACGGGGGCGGCGTTACGGAGGCGGCGTTACGCGTGCGGCAGGAAGCCGCCGTGGGCGATGCCGAGCGCGGCCCCCACGAACGAGCCCACCAGCCCGACGATGTTCAGCGAGCGCTGCGGCGTCGTCGCCGAGATGTACTGCGAATAGAGGCCGACGCCGAAGCCCAGCGTGCCGACCCAGGATGCGATCATGTGGGCGGAGGTCCAGAACGTGGACACGAAGGCCACCACGCCGCAGACGAGCGTGAGCACGGCCAGAACGTTCTCGACCGGGTGTGGACGCCCGTCCGGATTGAGCGTGAGCCTGAAGCGCCCGCTCTCGGAAGGCTGCAGCACATGTGGCACAGTCACCACTCCCTCAGGTTTCCTACATGCCTTCCCACCTATCCGCGGCTGGTAACCTGGGCACGCTGCGTTGTGATGGTTGATCCATCATCCCGGGGTGCCGAAAGGGGCCACCCGGGTTCAGACGTCAGCGTCCTCCTGTCACGGCAGAGTGTCGTGACCGCAAGAGTCCAGAGGAGGTTGGAGTCCCGCATGCGTCGTTACGAAGTAATGGTCATTCTGGACCCTTCGCTCGATGAGCGCACGGTCACCCCGTCCCTCGACCAGTTCCTCACCGTGGTCCGCAACGACGGCGGCACCGTGGAGAAGGTCGACGTCTGGGGCCGTCGCCGTCTCGCCTACGACATCGACAAGAAGTCGGAAGGCATCTACGCCGTCATCGACCTGTCCGCGGAGCCCGCGACGGTCAAGGAGCTCGACCGGCAGATGAACCTCAACGAGGGGATCCTGCGTACCAAGGTCCTGCGTCCTGACGCGCACTGACCTCCGACTTTTTGTCGGACCAGCCCCGTACTCTGAGCCGTAACCCAAGCGAAGGCGTGCAGGAAGGCGAGCGCTAGCCATGGCAGCAGGCGACACCGTAATCACCATCGTCGGCAACCTGGTCGACGACCCGGAGCTGCGCTTCACCCCGACGGGGCAAGCGGTGGCTCGATTCCGCATCGCGTCCACTCCGCGGTTCATGGATCGACAGACCAACGAGTGGAAGGATGGCGAGAGCCTCTTTCTGACCTGCAACGTCTGGCGGCAGGCGGCGGAGAACGCCGCCGAGAGCCTCCAGCGCGGCATGCGGGTCATCGTTCAGGGGCGGCTCAAGCAGCGGTCTTACGAGACCAAGGAAGGCGAGAAGCGCACGGTCTACGAGGTCGAGGTCGACGAGGTCGGCCCGTCTCTGCGCAACGCCACCGCCAAGGTCAACCGCACCTCCCGTCAGGGTGGCGGCGGTGGCGGCTTCGGCGGCGGCCCGGCCGATGACCCGTGGGCCTCCGCGTCGCCCGCCCCGCCTCAGGGCGGCGGCTACCAGGGCGGCGGCGGTGGCGGCGGCTTCGGCGGAGGCGGCGGCGGCGGCCAGCAGGGCGGCGGCGGCTTCGGCGGCGGTGGGGGCAACGACTTCAGCGACGAACCGCCTTTCTAAATCCAGTACTGAAAGCCCGAGTCCATTCCCGCCCTGAAGGCGGGGCTCTGAAAGGAGCACCACGATGGCAAAGCCGGCACTGCGCAAGCCCAAGAAGAAGGTTTGCCTGTTCTGCCACGACAAGATCTCCTACGTCGACTACAAGGACACGGCCCTGCTGCGGAAGTTCATCTCCGACCGTGGCAAGATCCGTGCGCGCCGGGTGACGGGCAACTGCACCCAGCACCAGCGCGACGTGGCGACCGCGATCAAGAACGCCCGTGAGGTGGCTCTGCTGCCTTACACGAGCACCGCGCGCTAAGGAGGACTGTCGATATGAAGCTCATCCTCACCAACGAGGTCTCCGGCCTCGGCACCCCTGGCGACGTCGTCGAGGTCAAGGACGGCTACGGCCGTAACTACCTCATCCCGCGCGGCTACGCCATGCGCTGGACCCGGGGCGCCGAGAAGCAGATCGAGACGATCCGCAAGGCTCGCGACGCCCGCGAGATCCGCGACCTGGGCACCGCCAAGGAGGTCGCCGGTCAGCTCGGCGCGCTGCGCGTGCGCCTGACCACCCGCGCGGGCGACTCGGGCCGCCTGTTCGGCTCGATCACCACGGGCGACATCGCCGACGCGGTCAAGGCCGCCGGCGGGCCGCTGCTGGACCGCCGCCGCATCGAGATCGTCAACCCGATCAAGAGCGTCGGCAGCCACAAGGTGACCGTCAAGCTCCACCCGGAGGTATCCGCCTCCATCGACGTGGAAGTCGTGGCGGGCTAGTTGCTCCTCGAAGGCCCCCGCTCCACGCGGGGGTCTTCGCGTTTCCACAGCCTGTGCTGATGGCTACGTGTTCAGGGCTTCTGTGCTCACGGCCCTTTGCGGCGCCCTTGTATTTACGGCCGGCGGCTCGCCACCCGCCGCACTCGGACTTCTTCGCTTTCCTTTACGGCCGGCGGTGGCTCGCCACCCGCCGTACTTGGACGTCTTTGCTTTCCTTTACGGCCGGCGGCGGCTCGCCACCCGCCGTACTTGGACTTCTTTGCTTTCCTTTACGGCCGGCGGCGGCTCGCCACCCGCCGCACTTCGGCTGATGGCCCTCCAGGAAACGGCCGCTGAACCCTTCACCGGCTGAGCGCCGTTACGCGAGCCCAAAGTGGGCCGATTGCCGTGGTTGGGGGCACCCTGGCCACGGGATTCCCGACACGGGCGGCGTAGAATACGTTCGTTCTTTGCGCGTTCCCCCTGGAGGCAAGGCCATGGCCGCTCGCCCTTTGATGCTGTTCGCGTTGGCTGTGGCCGTGGTCGGCTGTGCGCCTGTGGATGACACGGTCGCCGCACCCACGACGGCCTGCACCAAGGATCAGCTCCAGCTCGTCAGCCAGGGCAAGCTGACCATCGGCACCGACAAGCCCGCCTTCGAGCCCTGGTTCAAGGACGACGACCCGAGTAATGGGCAGGGGTTCGAGGGTGCGGTGGCCTTCGCCGTGGCGGGGGAGCTGGGCTTCGACCGCACTGAGGTGCAGTGGAGCACCGTCAAGTTCGACTCCGCGTTCGCGCCGGGGGACAAGCAGTTCGACTTCGACATCAACCAGGTCTCGATCACGGACAAGCGGGCCGAGGCGGTCGACTTCAGCAAGGGGTACTACACCGTCAAGCAGGCCGTCGTCGCCGCCGAGGGCGGGAAGTACGCCAAGGCCAAGAGCCTGGCCGAGCTGAAGGACGCGAAGATCGGCGTACAGGTCGGGACGACCTCGCTGAGCGCGGTCAAGGAGGTCATCAAGCCCGCCGACGACCCCAACGTCTACAACGACCAGCTCGACGTCGTGAACGCGTTGAAGAACAAGCAGGTGGAAGCGGTGGTCGTGGACCTGCCGACGGCGTTCTACGTGACGGCCGCGCAGGTGGAGAACTCCACGATCGTGGGCCAGTTCAGCTCGACGGGCGGCGCGCCCGAGGAGTTCGGGCTGGTCATGGAGAAGGGCAGCACGATCAAGCCCTGTGTGGACAAGGCCGTCGAGGCGCTCAAGAGCAAGGGCGAGCTGACCAAGATCGAGCAGCAGTGGCTCGGCTCGGCGGCGGGCGCACCCGAACTGCGATGACCGAGCGGACCAAGCTGACCAAGCTGACCAAGCTGACCGAGCTGACCGATCGGACCGAGCTGACCGATCGGACCAAGCTGACCAAGCTGACCGATCGGGTCAAGCTGGGCGAGTGGACCAGGCTGCACCAGTGGACCGGGCTGGACGAGCTGTGACGAGCGAGTGGGTCAAGTCGGAGCGGCAGGTCCAGCGGGAGCGGGTGCGCAGGTCGCGCGCCCGCCGCTCGGCCTCCATCGCCACGGCCTCCACGATCGTCTTCGGTGTGCTGGTCGTCTGGGGGGTCACGAACTCGCCGGGCTGGGAGCGGGTACGGGAGAAGTTTCTCGACGGTGAGCAGTTCGTCGCGGCGCTGCCGGACGTGCTGAGCGGGTTCCTGCTCAACATCAAGATCTTCCTGATCGCGGAGGTGCTGATCCTCGCCGTCGGGCTGCTGGTGGCGCTGGCCAGGGGGATCAGGACGCCGGCGTTCTTCCCGATCAGGGCCCTGGCCACGGTGTACACCGACGTCTTCCGCGGTGTGCCGACGATCCTGGTGATCTACGTGGTCGGGTTCGGGCTGCCGGCGCTGCGGTTGCAGGGCATCCCGACCGACCTGGCGACGCTGGGCATCATCGCGCTGACGCTGTCCTACGGCGCGTACGTGGCGGAGGTGTTCAGGGCAGGCATCGAGTCGGTGCATCCGAGCCAGGTGGCGGCGGCGCGCTCGCTCGGGCTCAGCCACCTCAAGACCATGCGGTTCGTGGTGCTGCCGCAGGCCACCCGCCGGGTCGTGCCGCCGCTGCTGAACGACTTCGTCTCGTTGCAGAAGGACACGGCACTGGTGGCCACGATCGGGCCGCTGGAGGCGCTCAGGCAGGCGCAGATCCACGCGTACGACACCTTCAACTACACCCCTTACCTGGCCTCCGCGCTGCTGTTCATCCTGCTCACGATTCCCATGGCCAGGCTCACCGACCATCTGGCCGCACGTACGCGCAGGAGGCGTGGAGCATGAGTGTGCTGACCGTCGAGGGGGTGTGGAAGAACTTCCACGGGCACAGTGTGCTGCGCGGTGTCGATCTGGAGGTGCGGCCGCATGAGGTGGTGAGCCTGATCGGAGCGTCGGGGTCGGGCAAGTCCACGCTGCTGCGCTGCGTCAACCTGCTGGAGACCGTGGACGACGGCGCCATCTACCTCGACGGCGAGGAGATCACCGACCCCCGGGTGAACGTGGACCAGGTGCGCAGGCGGCTCGGCATCGTGTTCCAGCAGTTCAACCTGTTCCCGCACATGACCGTGCTGGACAACATCACGCTGGCGCCCCGCCAGGTGCACAAAGTGGCCAAGGGGGAGGCCGAGGAGCAGGCGCGCGGGCTGCTGGGCAAGTTCGGGCTGGCGGAGAAGGCGCGGGCCTACCCCGACCAGCTCTCCGGCGGCCAGCAGCAGCGGGTGGCCATCATCAGGGCGCTGGCCACGCAACCGGCCCTGATGTTGCTCGACGAGGTCACCTCGGCGCTCGACCCCGAGCTGGTGGTGGAGGTGCTGGGGATCATCAGGGAGCTCAAGGAGTCGGGCATGACGATGATCCTGACGACACACGAGATGGGCTTCTGCCGGGACATCTCGGACACGGTGTGCTTCCTCGACGGCGGCGTGCTCCTGGAGCAGGGACCGCCCGAGCAGATCTTCTCCGCGCCGGAGCACCCGCGAACCCGGGAGTTCCTGAGCAGCGTGCTGGAGTCCGGGCGGTTCTGAACGGATTCAGCGTCGGTGCCGTCCGTGGGGATGTCTGGGGGGCGGGGTGACAGGGCGGGCCAGGAGGCTGTGGCGGCGGCCGTACAGGAGGTAGACGACCAGGCCGAAGGCCATCCACAGGGCGAACCACGCCCAGGTCAGCACGCGCAGGTTCACCATCAGCCAGAGCGTGGCCAGCAGCGACAGCGCTGGCAGCAGCGGTGAGAGCGGCACGCGGAAGCCGCGCTCCAGGTACGGCATGCGCCGCCGCATCACGATCACCCCCGCCGCCACGAACGCGAAGGCGAACAGCGTCCCGATCACCACGAGCTGCTGCATCGTCAGCACCGGCACGAACTCGGCCAGCACGATCGCCACCAGCCCGATCACCAGCGTCACCCGCGTCGGCGTGTGGTAGCGGCGGCTGACCTTGGCCAGGCCGCGGGGAATGAGCCCGTCGCGGGCCATGGAGAACAACACCCGCGTCTGCCCCACGATCAGCACCAGGATCACCGTGGTCAGCCCGAGCACCGCGCCCGCGTCGATCACGTGCACCATCCAGTCCACGCCCACCGCACGGAACGCGCTGGCCAGCGGCGCCGAGACGGAGATCCGCGTGTACGACACCATGCCCACCATGACCAGCGCCACCGAGAGGTAGATGACGGTGGCGACCACCAGGCTGCGGATCATGCCCTTCGGCACGGCCTTGGGCGCGTTCACGGTCTCCTCGGCGGAGGTCGCCACGATGTCGAACCCGATGTAGGCGAACGCGATGGCCGAGGCCGCCGCGAAGATCCCGAACCAGCCGAACGCCTGGCTCTCCCCGAGGAAGATCTCCAGTACGGTGGCGGGTGCGGTGTCCAGCGTCTTCGGCGGCACGACGAAGTCACCGAAGTTGGCCGCGTCGATGTGCGTCACGCCGACGACGATGACCGCCCCGATGGCCAGCAGCTTGGCCGCCACCATGATCCACAACGCCCGCAGCCCGATCCGCCCGCCCATCGCCACGATGCCCGTGAGCAGCACCAGGATCACCAGCACCAGCAGGTCCTGCACGAGGTCCGCGGCAGGCAGGGTGACGCCGAAGTTGGCGATCGCCCCGACCGCGATCGCACCCCAGGCCCTGGCCACCACCGCGGCGGCGAACTGCAGCTCCAGGATCAGCGCCCAGCCGATGATCCACGCCCAGACCTCGCCGAAGATGACGTAGGTGAAGGTGTAGGCGCTGCCGGAGGTCGGCATCGTGGAGGACAGCTCGGCGTAGCACAGGCAGGCGAGCAGGCACGCGATGCCCGCGATCATGAAGGAGAGAATCACTCCCGAGCCGGCCGTGGTGGCCGCCTGCTCGCCGGCGATGCTGAAGATGCCCGCGCCGATCATCACGCCGAGTCCGAGCACGACCAGGTCGGCAGGACGGTAGAGCTCGGCCAGGCTGTGCCGCGCGCCCGTACGCAGGCCGGTCGCCTCGGTAGGCGGCAGTTTCCGCAGGATCTGACTTCGCGTACTCGTGGACAAGGAACCCCCCGCTCAGGGAACCCGCCCACCATGTCTCACCCCTTGGACAACAGCAAGCACAGGACGGTTACTATGTGCCGGTGATCAGCCAGGCGGTGCCTGCCGCCCGGCGTGCCAGGGTGATCAGGCGCGCCGCCATCCACACCCCCAGCGCGCACCAGAGCGCGACCACGCCGTACCCCGACGCGAGCAGGGCGGCGGGCAGGTACGCCAGCGTCGTCCACACCCCGGCCCAGGCCAGATACCGCTGATCCCCTGCCCCGATCAGCACGCCGTCCAGCACGAACACCACCCCGCAGATGGGCTGGAACAACGCGACGGGCCACAACAGGTCCAGCAGCAGCCCGGCGACCCGCGGATCGGCGTCGAACAGCCCGGGCAGCACCGGCCGGGCCGCCACGACGAGCAACCCCAGCACGATCCCCGACCAGACGCCCCACTGCACCATCCGCCTGGTGGCGTCCTTGGTGGCGGCGATGTCCCCGGCGCCGAGCGCGCGCCCGGTGATGGCCTGTCCCGCGATGGCGATGGCGTCCAGCGCGAAGGCGAGCAGCGTCCACACCTGGGTGGCCAGCGCGTACGCGGCCAGTTCCGCCTCGCCCATCCTGGTGGCGATGACGGTGGCGGCCAGCAACACGATCCGCAGGCAGGCCGTACGTACGAACAACGCGAACCCCGCCGTGCCGGCCTGCCTGATCCCGGCCAGTTCCGGAGCCAGCGACGTCCCCAGCCGCCGCGCCCCCCGCGCCACCACCACGAGGTAGACCGCGCCCCCCGCGGTCTGGGCCAGCACCGTCCCCCACGCCGACCCGGCGATGCCCCAGCCCAGCCCCATCACGAACCAGGCGTTCAGGCCGGCGTTCAGCGCGAACGACCCCACGGCCACCACCAGCGGCGTCACCGTGTCCTGCAGCCCGCGCAACACGCCGGTCCCCGCCAGCACGACCAGCATGCCGGGCGCGCCGATCAGGCTGATGCGCAGGTACGTGACGGCCTGATCGGCCTGCGTGCCCGTCGCGCCGAACCAGTCCACGATCGCCGGCGCCAGCGGCCAGCACGCCACGATCAGGGCGACGCCGAGTGCCAGCGCCAGCCAGATGCCGTCCACGCCGCTGCGCATGGCCCGCGCGTGTTCGCCCGCCCCTGACTGGCGCGCGACGGAGGCGGTGGTTCCGTAGGCGAGGAAGACGCACAGGCTCATCAGGGTCGTCAGCACCGTGCCGGCCAGCCCCAGGGAGCCCACCGCCGTGGTGCCGAGGGCGTGCCCCACGATGGCGTAGTCGGCGAGCAGGAAGAGCGGCTCGGCCACCAGCGCCCCGAAAGCGGGCACGGCGAGCCGCAGAATCTCCCTATCCCTGGTGGTAATGGGCATTCGTCCATTATGGAACTTACACGGCGTGTCGCGCCAACTTTCTTTCCTCCACAGTCGGTGGATACTATTCGCCCTGGTCGGAGGCCCTTCGGTGGATATCCGCAAGAGTTATCCCCAGCCCCGTCCACAGGTCGTTCACACCCTTGGCGCGATCGTGCACAGCTTGACCACAGGGTTGTCCACAGGCCACGTTGCCGACTGCCGGAGACTCCGAGAAACTGTCAGACCGGTCGACTACAAGTGGGGGTGGTGCGACCGCTTGCAAGAGTTCGAGGGGGCGCGGTGAGCATTGACGAAGAGGCCGGCGGAGGCCCAGGTTTCGAACGCACGCCCCCCAACAACATCGAGGCGGAGCAGTCGGTCCTCGGCGGCATGATCCTGTCCAAGGACGCCATCGCCGACGTCGTGGAGATCCTGCGCTCCGACGACTTCTACCGCCCGGCGCACCAGATGGTCTACGACGTCATCACCGACCTCTACGGCCGGGGCGAGCCCGCCGACGCGGTCACCGTCTTCGACGAACTGCAGAAGCGCGGCGAGATGGCCAGGGTGGGCGGCGCGGCCTATCTGCACACCCTCACCGCCGTCGTGCCCACCGCAGCCAACGCGGGCTACTACGCCAAGATCGTCCGCGAGCAGGCCATCCTGCGCCGCCTCATCGAGGCCGGCACCCGCATCGTCTCGTTCGGCTACGGCGGCCAGAACGAAGAGGTCGACGAGCTCGTGGACCGCGCCCAGGCGGAGATCTACCAGGTCACCGAGCGCCGTACGTCCGAGGACTACGCGCCCCTGGCCGACATCATGCCCGGCGCCCTCGACGAACTGGAGGCGATCGGCAGCCGCAGCGGCCAGATGGTCGGCGTGCCGACCGGCTTCGTGGACCTCGACCAGCTCACCAACGGCCTGCACCCGGGCCAGATGATCGTCGTCGCCGCCCGTCCCGCGATCGGCAAGGCGCTGGCCCTCGACACGCCACTGCCCACGCCCACCGGTTGGACGACGATGGGCGCGGTGCAGGCCGGTGATCAGCTCATCGGGTCGGATGGCAAGCCGACCAGGGTGGTCGCCGCGACCGAGGTGATGCGCGGAAGGCCGTGCTACGAGGTGGAATTCAGTGACGGCACGGTGCTGGTCGCCGACGCTCAACATCAGTGGCGTACGACGACCCGCACCGCCAGACAGGCGCGACATGTGCCGGCATATCCGGCGGCGGCCCTCCTTGGAGCCCTCTACGCGCGTGCCGTCACGCCGGACAATGCGGCCACCACGGCTGTTCACCAGGACGTGTTCACCACCGAGCAGATCGCGGACTCGCTGCGTTGCGCAACCGATGGGCGGCCGAACCATGCGGTGCCCGTGGCCGCGCCCTTCCAACTCGCCGAGAAACAGTTGCCGTTGTCTCCCTATGCGCTCGGTGTCTGGCTCGGCGATGGCCACAGTGCGACAGCCCGGTTCACCACGGTCGATCCGGAGATCATCGACAACCTGAGGTCCGAAGGGCTCCGCGTCACCAGGGTGGGTTCCGGCATCACCTACCATCTCGCCCTTCCCGGGGCGGAGCCTGTGCCCACATATGGTGGGATGCCTTCAAGCGGACCGCGGCGCTGTCGGGCCGGTCATCGCGATCACGGCACGTTGCAGGCCATCCTGCGTGGCTTGGGCGTCCTGGACGATAAGCACATCCCGGCGCCTTACCTGCGGGCATCGGAGAGTCAGCGGCGCGACCTGCTGGCGGGTTTGCTCGACACCGACGGATACATCCACACCGGGGGACAGATCCAGCTCGCCGTCACCAATCGGCGGCTCGCGCATGACGCCCTGGAACTCATCCTGAGCCTGGGCTACAAGGCCACCATGCGCACCGAACAGGTCGAAGGTCGCACCCTGGATTCGTCCATCTGTTACATGATCGACTTCACCACTCCGGACCCGGTCTTCCGGCTCTCGCGCAAGACGTCCGGGCAGTCCGGCACGGCTCATCCGGCTACCCGCGTCCGCTACATCGTCGATGTCCGGCCAATCGAGTCACGCCCGGTTCGCTGTGTCGAGGTCGACAACGACGACCACATGTATCTCGCCGGCAGATCTTGCGTCCCCACCCACAACAGCACACTGGGGCTGGACTTCGCCCGCTCTGCGGCGATCAGGCACCAGATGACCACCGTCATCTTCTCCCTGGAAATGTCGCGCAACGAGATCACCATGCGACTGCTCTCCGCCGAGGCCAGGGTGGCGCTGCACCACATGCGCTCGGGCTCGATGACCGACGACGACTGGACCCGCCTGGCCCGCCGGATGAGCGAGGTGGCCGAGGCACCGCTGTTCATCGACGACTCGCCCAACATGTCGATGATGGAGATCAGGGCCAAGTGCCGGCGGCTCAAACAACGCAACGACCTCAGGTTCGTGGTCATCGACTACCTCCAGCTGATGAGCTCGCCGAAGAAGACCGAGAGCCGCCAGAACGAGGTCTCGGAGATCTCCCGTGCCATCAAGCTGCTGGCCAAGGAGCTCGAGGTGCCGGTCATCGCGATCTCACAGCTCAACCGTGGCCCCGAGCAACGTACGGACAAGCGCCCCGCGGTCAGCGACCTTCGCGAATCCGGATGTTTGACGGCTGCCACCCGCATCATGCGAGCCGACACGGGGGCGGAGGTCACCCTGGGAGAGTTGCTGGAGTCCGGGGCGCGCGACATCCCCGTGTGGTCGCTGGACGACCGGCTCAAACTGGTCCCGCGTACGATGACACACGTTTTTCCGAGCGGCGTGCGGCAGGTTCACCGCGTACGGCTGCGTTCGGGACGCGAAGTCGAGGCGACGGCCAATCACCCGTTCCTCACCTACGATGGCTGGCAGGCGCTGGAGGATCTGCATGTGGGCAGCAGGGTCGCCGTGCCCAGGCATGTGCCCGCGCCGCTCGATCTCGCCGAATGGGACGAAGATGAGCTGGTTCTGCTGGCGCATCTGATCGGCGACGGATCCTTCGTGCGCCGACAGCCCATCCGCTACAGCAGCACCGATGAGGCGAATCTCACCGCGGTCACGCGGGCCGCCGCCCGCCGGTTCGGCGTCACGGCGGTCCGTGACGAGCACGAAGCCGCCAGATGCACTTCCCTGCGGCTGCCCGCTCCCTACCGTCTCACTCACGGAAGGCGGAATCCGATCGCGGCTTGGCTTGATGGGCTTGGCCTGTTCGGGCTGAGGAGTCATGAGAAATTCCTGCCGGCCGGGCTGTCTTCGCTGCCGAAAGGACAGGCAGCGCTGTTCCTGCGGCACCTATGGGCGACGGATGGATGTGTCTGGTGGGATCGTTCAGGCAACCAGGCACGGGTCTACTACTCATCCACGAGTCGGCGCCTGGTGGACGACGTGGCTCGGCTGCTGTTGAGGTTCAACATCATGACCAAGGTCACCGAGAACCGTAAGGGCACCCATCGCGTCTGCTATCAGTTGCACATCTATGGCGCGGAGAACCAGTTGCGCTTCCTCGATGAGATCGGTGTGCACGGCAACCGCGAGACGTCCGCGGAGGAATGCGCCGGACGGCTGCGTGACCTCACCGGAAACACCAACATCGACACCGTGCCGAAGGAGGTGTGGTCGCGCGTCAAGGCGGTGCTGGCCGAACGGAGCATGAGCCAGCGCGCATACGCCGCTGCCATGGAGACGCAGTACTGCGGCACCACTCTCTGGAAGCATGCGCCCAGCCGAGAGCGGCTGGGCAGGGTGGCGGCTGTCCTCGACGACTCCGATCTGGAGTTGCTCGCGACGAATGACGTCTTCTGGGATGAGATCGTCGCCATCGAATCAATGGGAGAGCAGGCAGTCTACGACGCGACCGTGCTGGGAACGCACAATTTCATCGCGAACGGCATCAGCCTGCACAACTCGATCGAGCAGGACGCGGACATGGTCATCCTTCTGCACCGGGAGGACGCGTACGAGCCCGAGTCACCCAGAGCCGGCGAGGCCGACCTGATCGTGGCCAAGCACCGTAACGGCCCCACCGCGACCGTGACGGTGGCGTTCCAGGGCCACTACAGCCGGTTCGTGGACATGGCCCAGCACTGAGCGGGTCATCGACGGGAAGCGGGCTCGGGAGCCGGTCGCAGGCTGCCGGGCTGGGCTTTCTCGTCGGGGAACACCCACTTCCTGAACGCCCAGAAGCGGAAGACCATGGCGACGAGCGTGCCGATGATCTGCGCGCTCACGAAGTCGGCGATCTCCTGGGTCACCAGGCTCACGTCCGGGGTCTCCAGGCCGAACACGTACCTGGAGATCCATAGTGGTGCGGAGCTGAGCACCAGGCCGATGCCACTGACCAGGAAGAACAGTGCCGCCTCGTGGCGGCGCTCGCGGCCGCCCCTGGCACGGAACGACCATTCGCGGTTCAACACGTAGGACACGATCGTGGCCACCAGCACCGCGATGATCTTCGCGGTCACCGGTTTCGGTTCCAGGAAGGTCAGCTTCAGCCCGTAGAACACCACGTTGTCCACCAGGAACGTTGTTCCGCCCACCACCGCGAACTTCAGCAGCTCACGGTGCTTGAGGGCGAGCGTGTACAGCGGTTCTGGCAGCCTTGCGAGTACTGCTTTTGCCGTTCGGAGCATCCCTGATCTTTGCAGCACATGTGACAAACCAGACACCGGCCCCGGGGATGGCATCTGATCGATTCGGTGCTCTAACGAGTGACAGAAGCGAAGGGAAGAACGCCATGACCATCCTCATCGCCTATGACGGCTCGGCCGACTCGCGCGCCGCCATCGAGTTCGCCGCCAAGCACCTCACCGCCGAGCCCACGGTCGTCGTGACGGTGTGGGAGCCGCTGCTCGTCCAGCTCAAGAAGTACCCGCTGGCCGCCGGTGCGATCGACCCGAACACCGAGGACGAGGCGCAGGCCCAGGCCGAGCAGCACGCCCGCGAGGGGGCGGAGCTGGCGGTGGCCGCGGGGCTGGCGGACGTGACCTACCGGGCGGTGGCCGACAATGAGTCGATCTGGCGGACGATCGTGGACGTGGCCGACGAGATCGACGCCTCGCTGATCGTCACGGGTTCGCGCGGCCTGGCGGGGGTGAGGTCGGTGCTGCTCGGCAGCGTCTCCAACCACGTGTTGCACCACGCCCACCGGCCCACCCTCATCGTGCCGCCGGCGAAGAACCCTCCGGCTGCGCACAACTGACGCAACCCTTCTGAGGCGGGCAGATCCGGGTGTCGATGCGCCGCGCGCCCGGCCCCTCCTCGCCCAGCCGGTCGTGCGGGTTGGCCACGGGGCACCGGTCCAGCGACAGGCAGCCGCAGCCGATGCATTCTGTCAGGTCGTCGCGCAGCCGCTGGAGCTGCTCGATCCGGTCGTCCAGCTCGCTCTGCCAGGCCGCCGACAGCTTGGCCCAGTCGTCCCGCGTCGGGGTGCGTTCGTTCGGCAGCTCGGCCAGGGCGTCCTTGATGATCTTCAGCGGGATGCCGATGCGCTGCGCCAGCCTGATGAAGGCCACCCTGCGCAGGCTGTCACGCGGGTAGCGGCGCTGGTTGCCGGCCGTGCGCCGGCTGGTGATCAGGCCCTTGGCCTCGTAGAAGTGCAGGGCGGAGACGGCGACGCCGCTTCGCTCGGCGAGCTGGCCGACCGTCAGTTCTTTGGAGTTCCAGGCGACCGTGGTCATACCTGGAGCTTACTTGAGGATCCGTACGGAGGGGCCTGATCGTTCTATGGTGGTCGGTATGACGGACACGATCCCCACTGAGTTCGAGGTGCTGGACGAGCGGTTCGCCGGGATCGGCGGAGACAAACGGGTCGAGATCCTGCACACCGGTACGCGCTGGGCGGAGGGCCCCGTGTACTTCCCGGCCGGCAGGTTCCTGGTCTGGAGCGACATCCCCAACGAGCGGATGTTGCGCTGGGACGAGATGACCGGCGCGGTGGGCCCGTTCCGGCAGCCGTCCGGCTACACCAACGGCAACACGCTCGACCGCGAGGGCCGGCTGATCTCCTGCGAGCACGGCAACCGCCGGGTGACCAGGACCGAGCACGACGGCTCGATCACGGTGATCGCCGACCGGTGGCAGGGCAAGCGGTTCAACAGTCCCAACGACGTGGTCGTACGCTCCGACGGCTCCATCTGGTTCACCGATCCGCCGTACGGGCTGCTCAGCGACTACGAGGGCTACGCCGCCGAGCAGGAGATCGACGGTTGTCACGTCTACCGGGCCGACCCGGTGACGGGCGAGGTGCGGATCGTGGCCGACGACTTCGTCCGGCCCAACGGCCTGGCCTTCTCGCTGGACGAGCGGCTGCTCTACGTCGCCGACACGCAGGCCGGCCTGCTGCGGGTCTTCGAGGTGGGCGACGACGGCACGCTGGGCGGCGGCAAGACCTTCGCCGAGGGCCGTGACCAGGACCACTACGACGGCCTGCGGCTCGATGACACCGGCCGGATCTGGACGGCGGCCGGCAAGGGAGTGCTCTGCTACGACCCCGACGGCACCCTCATCGGCCGGCTCAAACTGCCCGAGTCCACGGCGAACCTGGTGTTCGGCGGGCTCAAGCGCAACCGCATGTTCATCACCGCCACGACGTCCCTCTACTCCCTGCTGACCAACGTCACCGGCGCGCCCCCGGTCTGGGCCGCGCGGTAGTCCGCCCCTCATTCCCAGCGGAACAGCCGCACGGCCAGCCCACCGAAGATGACCAGCCCGGCGGCCACCACCACCAGGTGCATGAGCTGCGGCGGGTGCCCCGCCCATGTGTCCTTGAGCGCCTGGGCGAACGGCCCCGCCACGGAATAGTCGCTGACCGTCCGCAGCGCGTCCGGCATGATCTCGCGCGGCACCCAGATCCCACCCAGGAACATCAGCGGGAACATCACCGCGGACCCGATCCCGGGCGCGGACTTGGCGTTCGGCGCCAGGGCGGCGATCACCAGCCCGAGCGCCATCAGCGCGGCGCTGCCGAGCAGGAAGACCAGGACGAACCCCGCCCACTGCCGCGGCGGCGCGCTGCCGAACGCCAGCCAGGCGACCACGATCAGCAGCGCCGTGGACACGGCCCCGACCGCCAGGTTGATCAGGAGTTGCACGCCCAGCAGCCGCGAGGGATGCACGGGAGTGGTCGACATCCGCCGCAACACCCCTTGCTGCCGGTACGTGGCCATCACCGCGGGCAACACGCTGCACGACAGCGTCAGCAGCGCGAGCAGCGCCATGCTGCTCGGCATGTGCGTGTCCACGATCCGCTCACCGGATTCCTGCTGCTCGGTGAACCCGGGAATGCTGAACCCCAGCACGACCAGCAGCCCCACCGGCAGCCCGATGGTGAACAACATGCTGGGCCAGTCACGCAGGTGCAGCTTGGTCTCCAACAGCAGCAACTTCATGACAACTTCCTTCCGGTGAGCGCGAGGAACGCGTCGTCGAGGGTGGCCTGCTCGATGCGCAGGTCAGTGGGCACGATCTGGCGATCGGCCAGGGCGAGGGTGACGGCGGGGGCCAGGTTGCCCGTGCCGGTCACCACGATCTGGTCGCCGTTCCTGCTGACCTCCCGCACTTCGGGCAGGGCCAGCAGCACGTCGTCGGCCACGGGCGCGGTCGGCCGGAACCGCAGCCGCTGGTCCCCGCCCACCTGGGCGATCAGCCCGGCGGGCGTGTCGGTGGCGACCACCTTGCCCGCGTCGATGAGCGCGAGCCGGTCGCAGAGCCGCTCGGCCTCCTCCATGAAGTGGGTGACCAGCACGATCGTCACGCCGGAGTCGCGTACCTGCTCGACCAGCGCCCAGGTGTCCCTGCGGGCCTGCGGGTCCAGGCCGGTGGTCAGCTCGTCCAGCACCGCCACGCGCGGCCGGCCCACCAGGGCCAGCGCCACGGACAGCCGCTGGCGCTGGCCGCCGGACAAGTTCTTGAACAGGGTGTCGTGCTTGCCGGCCAGGCCGACGCGCTCCAGCAGCTCCTGCCAGTTCGCGGGGTCGGGGTAGAAGGAGGCGTACAGGTCCATGGCCTCCCAGACCTTGATCTTCTCCGGCAGCTCCGCGCTCTGCAGCTGCATGCCGAGCACCTCGCGCAGCTCATCCCGCTGTGCCCGCGGATCCAGCCCGGCCACCCGTACGGTGCCGCCGTCGTGCTTGCGCAGCCCGGCCACGCACTCCACGGTGGTGGTCTTGCCGGCGCCGTTCGGGCCGAGGATGCCGAAGATCTCCCCCTCGGCCACCTCGAACGAGACGTCCTCGACCGCCAGGTGGTTCGGGTACTGCTTGCGCAGATTCCTGACCTCGATCATTTTCATGCCAACGACGCTAAAGATTCCTGATCTGTCGCGAAATCGGGCTGGATGCCGGGCAAGGGTGTACTTAGGTGCAGTGACCGGCGCCGTCCCCGTGGCGCAAACTGGGGACATGCTGCAAAGGTATGGACAGGTCGCGCTGCTGCTGGCGCTGCTCCTCGCGCAGATCCCCGTGATCGTCGCGTCGGCGGCCATGCTCGCCCTGTCCTTCGTGCTGGGCCTGATCTTCCTGTTCCCGCCGAAGGTGCGGATGGTCAGGAGGCTCGCCGAGCTGAACCGGCGGCTGATGGGGGAGTGGACGGGGATCGAGGTCGAGCGGCCGTACCTGCCCGCGCCCCCGCCTCCGGTGCCGGAGGCCAACGGGATGTACCGCTCGGAGCGCACGCTGTACAAGACGCCCCGCGTACCGGCCTGGAACAACCGGTGGAGGTGGATGGTCGGGGACCCCGCGACCTGGCGTGACGACCTCTGGCTGCTGCTCGACCCGGCGGTGAAGGTGGCGCTGCTGCCGGGGTTCGTCGTGGTGCCCGGGCGGACCCTGCGCGTGTACGCCCACTGGAGCGACCTGCTGCTCGGCTCGACCGCCGCCAGCCGCCTGGCCGGCCAGGTCAGCCACCTGCGGCGGACCCGCAACCTGGCCGCAGACTCCCAGGCGGCCGAGATGCGCAGGATCGAGCGCGACCTGCACGACGGCACGCAGGCCAGGCTCGTGGCGATCGGCATGACGCTCGGCGCGGTCGATCAGCTCGTCGAGACCGACCCCAAGGCGGCCAGGGCGCTGCTGACCAAGGCCAGGGACGCCTCCGCCGAGACGCTCACGGAGCTGCGCAGGGTCATCCGGGGCATCCATCCGCCCGTGCTGGCCGAGCGCGGGCTCACCGACGCCGTACGAGCGCTGGCCATGGACAGCCCGCTGCAGGTCACGGTCACCGTGGACCTGCGGGAGCGGGCCGAGTCGCCGGTGGAGGCGGCGGTGTACTTCGCGGTCAGCGAACTGCTGTCCAACGCCGCCCGGCACAGCGACGCGGGCACCGCGACGGTGGACATCAGCCACCACGGCCCCAACCTGCGCATCACGGTCACCGACGACGGCCTCGGCGGCGCCGACCCGGCCAAGGGCAGCGGCCTGACGGGCATCGAGCGGCGGCTGGCCGCCTTCGACGGGGTGCTCGTGGTGCACAGCCCGCCGGGCGGCCCGACGACCATCACCATGGACCTGCCCAGCGCGCTGCCCCACGACCCGGCGGGCAAGCTGCCCCGCTGGAAGACGATCACGATCGCGCTCCTGTGGGCCACGGCCTGGTGCCCCACGTTCCCGCAGGGAGTCGTGCCCGCGATCTTCAAGGTCTTCGGGGTGGAGGAGAGGGCCTGGTTCCTGGCCCTGCACCTGCCGCAGGCCTGGCAGTGGCCGGTGATCGGGGCCATGATCGCACTGGGGGTCGCCATGTACGTCATGGCCCACCAGATCCGGGCCAACCATGACCCGGGGCCCTTCGTGGACAAGGTCGCCCCGACGAGATACTGGTGCCCATGAGCCGCGTACTGATCGCCGAAGACCTCTACCTGCTCAGAGACGGCCTGGTCCACCTGCTCCAGGCGCACGGCTTCACGGTGGTCGCGGCCGTGGAGAGCGGCCCCGAGCTGCTCAAGGGGCTGCTGGAGCTGCGTCCCGACGTCTCGATCGTGGACGTGCGGCTGCCGCCCACCTTCACCGACGAGGGCCTTCAGGCCGCGCTCGCGGCCAGGAAGAAGCTGTCCGGGCTGCCCATCCTCGTCCTGTCCCAGCACGTCGAGCAGCTCTACGCCCGCGAACTGCTGGCCGACGGCTCGGGCGGGATCGGCTACCTGCTCAAGGACCGGGTGCTCAACGCCGAGCAGTTCGTGGACGCCGTACGCAGGGTGGCCGCCGGCGGCACCGCCATGGACCCGGAGGTCATCGCCAAGCTGCTGGCCAAGAACGCCCGCGACGAGCCGCTGGCCCGGCTGACGCCGCGCGAGCGGGAGGTGCTGGAGGCCATGGCGGAGGGCCGTTCCAACAACGCGATCTCACAGCGCCTCTTCCTGAGCGAGAGCGCGGTGGCCAAGCACACGGCCTCCATCTTCAGCAAACTCGGCTTGGCCCCTTCCGACGACGACAATCGCCGCGTCCTGGCCGTGCTCGCCTACCTCAACAACCGCTGACCTCGCGAACGGGGGTGAGTTGTCGGTGGCACCGGCTATTTTTCATAGAGGCACGGTGCGACGAAGAGGTGGTATCAGGTGAAAATCCGGGTTAACCGCGATGTTCTGGCAGACGCGGTGGCATGGGCTGCCCGAATCCTGCCCAGCCGCCCCGTGGTGCCCGTCTTGTCCGGGCTGCTGCTGGAGGCGGGTGAAGAGGTCACGCTGTCCGCGTTCGACTACGACGTCTCCGCGCGGGCCGCGATCGACGCCGAGGTGGCGGAGGAGGGCCGGGTGCTGATTCCCGGCCGGGTGCTGGCCGAGATCAGCAGGAGCCTGCCCGCCGATGACGTCGAGATCGTCACCGAGGGACAGGAAGCGGTGCTGACCTGCGGGAGCGCCGAGTTCGGGCTGATCACAATGCCGGTCGAGGACTTCCCGACCATGCCCGCGATGCCACCGATCATCGGCGCCGTCGGCGGTGGCGTGTTCGCCTCGGCCGTCGCCCAGGCGGCGCCGGCCGCCAGCCGCGACGAGACGCTGCCGATGCTCACCGGCATCAGGGTCGACATCGAGGGCGAGGCGGTGGCCATGGCGGCGACCGACCGCTACCGCATCGCCGCCCGCGACTTCACCTGGCGCCCGGTCAGCCCCGACGTCGCCGTCTCCGCGATGGTTCCGGCGCGGGTGCTGGTCGAGGTGGCCAAGTCGCTGCGTGGGGGCGAGGTCTCGGTCGCGATGGGCGACGGGGTGGCCGGGTTCGAGAGCGTGGGGCGCAGCACGACCGTGCGGCTGCTCGACGAGCAGTTCATCGACTACCGGGCCCGGCTGACCTCGGACTGGTCGATCAGGGCCGACGTGGGGGTGGCGCCGTTCGTGAACGCCATCAAGCGGGTGGCCCTGGTGGCCGAGCGCAACACCGCGATCCGGCTCTCCTTCAGCCAGGGGCAGGTGCTGATCCAGGCCGGCGGGGGCGACATCGGGCGGGGCACCGAGGTGGTCCCGTGCGAGTTGCGCGGCGAGGACATCCAGATCGCCTTCCAGTCGCAGTTCCTGCTCGACGGGCTGACGGGCATCGAGAGCGAGACGGCCCGCATCAACATGGAGTCGCCCACCAGGCCCGCCCTCATCCAGGACGTGCCGGGCGACGCCAATCCGGTGTTCCGCTACCTGGTGATGTCGCTGCGCCAGACCTGACGCCTGGGCGTTCACCTGGGGTTGTCGCCGCGCCGGACTGGCGGCGGCGTGCGCTTTATCTGGTGTTGTCGCCGCGCGCCACCTGGTGCTCGGCGACCAGCCGGAAGACCCTCTTGAACTCCGCGTACGCCTGCTCGCCCACGACCTGCGCGTGCCCCGCCTCCAGGTCGGCGAGTATGGCGTCCGACTTGGCCATCTGATCGCGCCCCTTCTCGGTGGGCACGATCAGCTTGGCCCGGCGGTCGGCCGGATCGGGCTGCCGCCGCACGTACCCGAGCTCGACCAGCTCATCGATCAGCGTGCCGATGACCTGCTTGTGCCGCCCCGACCGCGTGGCCAGGTCGGTGGCCCTGCTGCCGTTTTCGTCCAGGTAGGCCAGCACCGCGCCGTGCCGCGGACGCAGGGCGGGATGCCCCTGCTCGGCGAGCCTGGTGAACAGCTCCCGCTGGAGGCTGAACAACGTCCTGCCGGACAGGACGCCGAGATCCGGATCCTCCCGCTCGCGGCCGCTGCTGCGCACGCTTGCCCGGGGCTCAGGAGTCGGTGAGCGCGATGAGGATGTGCTCCATGCAGGCGTGTCCCGCCCGCTCGGCCGCCGCCGCGTCGCCGGCCGCGATGGCCCGGGCGATCGCGTCGTGCGGGATGTAGCTCTTGTTGAGCGAGGTTCCCGCGGCGGTGATGCTGGCCCGCAGTGCCGCGGAGAAGTCCTCGTACAGGTCGATGAGCACCAGGTTGTGCGTGGCGTGCGCGACCGCCATGTGGAAGGCCAGGTCGGCCTCGACGAAGAAGTCGGGGTCGTCCAGCTCCCAGGCCCGCTCCCGCTCGGCCAGCGCCGCCTCGATGTGCCTGATGTCCTCGTCGGTACGCCGGGTGGCGGCCAGGCGGGCCGACTCGACCTCCAGCGCACGGCGTACTTCAAGGATTTCGAGCTGCTCGGCCTGGCGCAGCCGTCGCAACATCGCGCCGGACAGCTCGCTGGTGGCCCGGACGTAAGTGCCGTCCCCCTGACGGCACTCCAGCAGCCCGGCGTGCGTGAGCGCGCGTACGGCCTCTCGAACGGTGTTGCGACCCACCCCGAGTTGCTCGGCGAGCACGGTCTCGGTCGGGATCTTGCCGTTCATCGGCCACGACCCTGATGTGATCTGCTCCTTGAGCTGATCGATCACCTGGTCGACGAGCGAAGCCCGCTGCGCCGTACGCAGACTCACAGTCCGCCTCCTCCGGGGAAACCAGTCATCCCATGAGTCAATGACTGGTAGACCCTAATTATTCCAGACTCAAAAGGCCAAATCTGGAGCTCCCGGAGGTTCAGCGAGTAACTGTGGCGTCAATCGTCACCCCCGCCATGGCGGAGCGAACTCCGGCAGCTTCGAGGGCCTTACGATATGCGGCGGTCTGTTGTGCTTTGGACCCGACCCTTCCGTACAGGTCGCCCAACTCACGCCAGCAGCGGGCGGCCTGGCGGTCGGTGCCGAACACCGGACGGTCGAGCGTGTCCAGCAGTTCGTGCGCGTTGCGCAGGTGCGCGGAGGCGTCGTCCGCCCGGTCGAGCGCGACCGTGGCCAGCACGAGGTGCCCCTCGGCCGCGGTCGTGCCGGAACGGTCGTGCGAGAGCCCCAGCGCCGTCACGGCCAGCTCACCCGCGCCTGCGCGGTCGCCGGCGCGCAGCTTGACCCGCGCGTGCACGATCAGGCTCTCGCCGTGCTCCCGCAGCGTGCCGGAGAACGCCGAGAACGCCTTGACCGCGCCGGAGACGAGCCGCTCGGCCTCTTCGAGCGGGGCCGTGCTCATCCTGGACCAGTGCATGGCGGTCCTGGCAAGCTGCAACGCGAGCCGGGCCGGGCGGCCCGCCATGATCGCGTCGTCGGCCAGGCGCACGGCCAGCGCCGAGTCCTCGCCCGCGGCGGCCGCCGCACTCGCGTGCCACAGGGCCTGGATCTCTCCGGAACGGTCCACAACTTCAGGCACGCCATTCGTGTCCAGCACACGCCTGACGTAAGCCAGCCCGGGGGAATCGCTCTCCCGCTCGCCACGCGCCTCGATCAGCGCGGCGGCCAGATCGGTGGCGAGCTCGCCCTGCGTGATGGACAGCCGCTGCGCCTGCCCCAGCGCGGAGGCGGCCAGGTCACGGGCCCGCAGCCGGTCGCCCGCCCGCTGGTAGCAGCGGCTCAGCGCGATGGTGAGCGGAAGGTCGGCCAGCCGCTCGGGGTGAGCCGCGGCCTCCCTGCGCAGGCGTTCGAACGCCTCCACCGCCTGACCCAGCCTGCCCTGGGCCTCAAGCGCGCGTGCCCTGCCGAACCGCGCCTGCGCGGTCAGCATGGCGTTCTCCTCGTCGGCCGCCTTCACGATCTCCGTGAAGCGGTCGGCCGCGATGGACGGGTCACCGTGCTGCAGTTCGAGCTCGGCGTGACGCAGCCCTAGCTCGGTGTCGATGCGCTGCCGAGGCTCGATCCCGTGAAGGAGGAACTCGGTCGTGCATCCCAGGCGTTCGGCCAGAAGCCGCGCCACCACAGGAGTCGGCGTGCGCTTACCCGACTCAATGAGCGAGACATAACTGTCAGACAGGTCGGGTCCGGCCAGTTGGGCCTGGGACATCCGCCTGTTCAGCCGCAGTCCTCGGACGCGGTCACCGATGGTTCCCTGACTCGGCATCTCATCTCTCAAGGCGGGGAAGGGTCAACAACACGCAATGATTGCATGAAGTAGCCGAATCTGGTATCCCCGCGTGAAATATTAACCACGCCGAGATTAATCGTCGCTGTCGTCCTTGCCGGGGAAAAGCATCTGACAGACCTCGAGGTACAGGGTTTCCGGATACGGAATGTACTCGACTGTTGACAGAGCCTGATCCTGACCGGCTGACTCGAGGATGAACTCACCGTAACCGAGCATGCGCCCAAGCAGAGATCTTTGGAAACTCATGTCGGTGACCTTGCCCAATGGCATCATCGCGACCTTGCGGGTGATGAGACCCGTGGTCAGCAACATCCGCTTTGAAGTCACCACAAAGTAATCGACCGACCACTCCGCGACTTTCCATACAAAACGGATCAGAAGCAGGAGCCACAACCACCACACGACTACCAGCGCCGTGCCGCCCGCCTCACCGCCGCCGAAGAACCTGCTGAGAAGTCCGGCGATGATCAAGCCGCCGAGAACCTCGGCGACCGGGCGCAGCAGAATGGCGGGATGCCGCCGCACCATGATGACCTGTTGCTCGTGGGGGAGGAGGTAGCGGTTGACCGACGATGGAGCGGAGTCCCCGTGGGTCACAAGTCTCATGAGAGGTTGTTCACAAACTGAGCCAGCGAGTCGGCCGCGTTGAACACTGTGTCGAACGCCCCTCTCACCGCGTCCGCGGCGTCAGCTGGTCGCGCGAACAGGTAGTACGCAACAAATGCGATACCACCGTATGTGAGGACCTTTTTGACCTGCACCGTCGCCTCCGTGCCACTTACCCACTCCACCCGCCGTATACATTACCCACCTGGCTGCCGGGGTAAAGGTAACTTGGCAGGATAGTTCGGATCTTGCTTACCCACGCTCGCTGGCCACCAGGGCCAGCACGTGAAGATGCTTGCGCGCGATGCGTTCGACCAGGCTCGGATGGGCGTAGCCGGTGACCTCCAGCGCGCCGTAGTGCGCCGCTTCGACGCAGCGCGTTACGGTGGTCGCGGAGTGGACGCCGGCGAACTCGTCGCACAGCACCGTCTCGACGTCCGCGTACGGAGCCGGGTCCGCCTCGGTGTGATCGCTCATCGTGCTCCCCCACGCGCATGCGGAAGTTGCCTTCCTATCTCTTCGTACCCACTCAACCACAGTATGTAACTAAGCAGTGACTGGGTGTGACGAGAAATGGGCTTTTCAGACTGGCACCGGGAAACGAATTTCGGACGGAGCACTCTGGCGCGCCACAGAGAGAGGGGCCACTGAGGCGGCGCTCGTGGGCGCGGGCTTCCACGAGGCGCTCGGATGGCGCCGCAGGGCGAGACGGGGCGCACATGCGGCACCGTTAAGCCGGATGAGGCGTCCACGCGCTTTCAGAAGACGTGTTCAGACGACTGAGACGGCGCGGTTCGGACGACTGAGACGGCGCGGTTCGGACGACTTGAGATGGCGCGGTGCGGACGACTTGAGATGGCGCGGTCAGACGACGCCGTAGAGGCGGTCGCCTGCGTCGCCGAGGCCCGGCACGATGTAGCCGTGCTCGTTGAGCCGCTCGTCCAGCGCAGCCGTGACCACGCGGATCGGCTTGCCGGAGTTGGCGAACACCTTGTCCATGTGGGCCAGGCCCTCGGGCGCGGCCAGCAGGCACAGGGCCGTGACGTCCACCGCGCCCCTGTCGAACAGGAACTGCACGGCCGCGGCCAGCGTGCCGCCGGTGGCCAGCATCGGGTCCACCACATAACACTGCCGCCCCGACAGGTCGTCGGGCAGCCGCGTGGCGTAGGTCTCCGCCTGCAGCGTCGACTCGTTGCGGATCATGCCGAGGAATCCGACCTCGGCCGTGGGCAGCAGCCTGGTCATGCCGTCGAGCATGCCCAGCCCGGCCCGCAGAATGGGCACGACCAGCGGGTACGGCTTGGCGAGCCGGACACCGGTGGCCGTGGACACCGGCGTCTCCACGGTGACCCCGGTGACGCGCACGTCGCGGGTGGCCTCGTACGCGAGCAGCGTCACCAGCTCGTCGGCGAGCCGGCGGAAGGTCGGCGAGTCGGTGCGGACATCGCGCAGCGTGGTGAGCTTGTGCGCCACGAGCGGATGATCGACGACGAGGGTCTCCATGGGACACCACGCTATCTCCTGACACATGCTGCTGAGGACTCCCGATCCGGGACTGCCCGCACATACCGCTGAACACCCCTCACCTGGGACGTTCACCCTTGGCGAACCTCAGAACGAACTCCCGTACGGACACGGACCCCGGGACGGCCTTCCGCACGGACACCGACTCCCGCACGGACACCGGCTTCGGGACGGACTTCCGTACAGGCTGGACTGCGGGACGGACTTCCGTACAGGCTGGACTGCGGGACGGACTCCCGTACGGGCTGGGACTCCAAGACAGACGCGCGCCCGCCTGGACGGACGTGGGCTCCGGGGCGGACATGGGGCTGGATATCGGGACGGACCCCAGCGATCACTCGCGATCATGGAACGTGACAGCCGACCCCCGCCCCTCAGATCTTTGGTTTTGATCACAATTTGGTCGGAGGGGCACACAGCTAGTGGTCGCTTCTGGAACGATTGGGTGCTGGTGATATCTGTCGTGTCAGAAGTCGGGTGGGGATGGCGATGACAGACGAGGACGCTCTTGACTTCGCCATCGTGGTGTATCGCGAGGACGACCGCTGGGACGCCGAGCTACTGCCGGTGACCCTGACGAAGGACCTGCACGGGCTCATCCATGCCCTGAAGCAGCAGCCGAGCGAGAGCGGCACGATCGGGCTGGTCGCCGTCGGCGATGAGTTCTTCGTGGCGCTGCGGGTCCTGGCGGACCGGGTCGACGTCTTCCTGTCGGACATCGCCGCCTCGTGGGACTTTCCGCTGGCGCGTCAGGTCCTGCAATATCTCGACGTGCCCGTGCCGGACGAGGAGGAGCTCGACGAGATCCTCCAGGACGAGGAGACCGTGCTCCCCGCCGGAGATCTGTCGATCTTCGCTGATCTCGGGTTGGACGAGATGGAGCTGGGCATCCTCTCCGGCGACATAGATCTGCTGCCCGAAGACGTACTGTCCAGCGTCGCCGCACGACTCGGCTTCTCCGAGCCGTTCGAGCGTGCCATCGAATCGGTCTTCGGCTGACCCCCCTGGAGCGCGGACATGGCGTCCAACACCTTTTCTGCGGCCTTTGTCAGGACTTCCGACGGCTGGAGCGGCGCCGAAGTCGATCTCGGACACGCCGAGATCGTCGACGACCTTGGTGACACGGTCATGGAGACACTGGGCCTGTCCGGTGATGAGCTGGCCCTGCTGTGCGTCGAGGTCGAGGACGAATGGTTCGCCATCGCCCGATACCGGGGCGAGGACGAGCCGCGCGTGTTCCTCTCCGATGTGCACGCGGTTGCTTCCGACAATCTGGGCGAGTTGTTCGCCGAGTTCGCCGGCGTGGCGCCCGACAAGGAGAACAACGGTCTCGGCGTGCGCCCGGCCGGCGATTTCGAGCTGCTCAACGACCTGGGCGTGAGCTCGGACGAGCTGATCGAGCTGAGCATGGAGGAGGGCATGCTGCCCGCCGACATCCTCTCGGTGATCGCCGAGCGCCTGTCGTTCGCCGACGAACTCGACCGGCTGCGCTGACCCGGCTGTGACTTACGAAACGGTGGCCCGGCGGTGACTCACGAAGGGGCCATGCGGGTGGCTCTGGAGGAGGCCGTCGCGGCCGGCGACAGGGGCGAGATCCCCGTGGGGGCAGTGGTGCTCGGCCCGGAGGGCGAGGTGTTGTCCGCGGCCGGCAACGACCGCGAGTCCGCCGCCGACCCCACCGCCCACGCCGAGATCCTCGCACTGCGCGAGGCGGCCGCCGCCTGCGGGGAGTGGCGCCTGAGCGGCTGCACGCTCGTGGTGACGCTGGAGCCCTGCACGATGTGCGCGGGAGCCGCCGTGCTGGCCAGGGTGGATCGCATCGTGTACGGCGCCACGGACGAGAAGGGCGGGGCCGTGGGCTCGCTCTGGGACGTCGTACGCGACCGCCGCCTCAACCATCGACCCGAGGTCATCATGGGTGTGCTGGGCGCGGAGTGCGGTGCCGTACTAAAGCGGTTCTTCGCCACTCGCAGAATCCGGTAAGCTCGTCCGCGGTGGTGTCGCCTAGTGGCCGAGGGCGCACGCCTCGAAAGCGTGTGATGGGGCAACTCATCCGTGGGTTCAAATCCCACCACCACCGCCACCCTGAGGGGGCCTCCGACCGGTTCGGAGGCCCCTTCAGTCGTTCACGCACCAGCCCGAGCCGCGGAGAAGCCTGCGCGTTTGATAACCGTAACCGTCGTCGTCGGAGCATTCCGGGAAACGATGTTGGAAAGCTCCGGCCGCGACAACCTGGCACGAGAAAAGGGAGCCGCGATTCGCGACTCCCTTTTTCCTTTCTCAGTTGGGCAGTTCCAGGACCCTGGCGTGCAGGATCGATCGTTGGTGTAGTGCCGCGCGCAGCGCGCGGTGCAGCCCGTCCTCCAGATAGAGCTCGCCCTCCCACTGCACCACGTGCGGGAAAAGATCCCCGTAGAAGGTGGAGTCGGCGGCGAGCAGCGAGTGCAGGTCCAGCATGGCCTTCGTGGTGATCAACGAGTCGAGCCGGACCTGCCTTGGAGGAATCTGCGCCCACTCTCGGCTCGTCAGATTGTGGTCGGGATAAGGGCGTCCGTCGCCGACTAGCTTGAAGATCACCCCACCGATTTTAGGAGAGAATCCGATTCCTCGCGCTATGGATCAAGTCAACCGGCCGGTTTCCAAACCCTCCCCCGGAAACCGCGCTTGCTATATCCCGCCGGAGAACGTGTCGCACCGCTCGGGATCGCCGCTGTCGTACCCGGTGCTGAACCACTTCTCCCGCTGCCGCGAGGTGCCGTGCGTGAAGGCGTCGGGCGTGACGCGGCCCTGCGTGCGTCGCTGGATGCTGTCGTCCCCGACCGCCGCGGCCGCGCTGAGCGCCTGGTCGATGTCGGTCTGCGAGAACGGCTGGTCGTAGAAGCCGGTCTTGACCGCGTTGTGCGCCCAGACCCCGGCGTAGCAGTCGGCCTGGAGTTCGAGGCGTACGGACGGGCTGTCGGCGCCCGGACGGTTGCCGCGGCCGACCCTGTTCATGGTGCCGAGGAGGTTCTGCACGTGGTGGCCGTACTCGTGGGCGACCACATAAGCCTGTGCGAACGGCCCGCCATCGGCCCCGAAATCGCGCTGGAGCGTGTCGAAGAACGTCAGGTCCAGGTAGACCTTGCGGTCGGGCGGGCAGTAGAACGGTCCCACGGCGGAGTCGGCCGCGCCGCACCCGGTGTTGACCGCCTGGGAGAACAGCACGGTCTTGGCCGGTGTGTACGCCTTGCGCCCGCGCTCCTGGAACGCCTGCCGCCAGTAGGACTGGATGCTGTTGACCGTACCGACGATGCGGCAGTCCTCGGACTGGTCGGCGTCGGCGCCGGTCTTGCAGCGTTCGGCCAGGTTGCCGCTCGTGTCCGGCGAGGGAGGGGCCTGCGGTTGTTGTCCACCGCCCTGCTGCCCGCCCTCGTCGCCGGAGAAGGGTGAAGGGACGACCCCGAACAGGAACATCCCCGCCACCGCCAGGACCAGCAGCAGGCAGCCGCCGCCGCGGCCACCGATGGGCAACATGCAGCCCCCGCCCGGCAGCCCGCCGAACCCGCCACCGCCGCCCCGGCCCGGCCGCGGGCCCGAGGCGCGTACGTCCTCCACCTGCGACGGATCCAGTGGCTTGTCCTCGTCGAACTGCATCGCTCCTCCCGAAGCAGTTCTCCCCCGTAGCGGAGTGAATACGCACAGCGACGGAAAGCGGAGTGATATTTGGGGATTAGTCCGCTAATCTCCGCCTATGACGGCTGGTTTGATTGGAATTGCACTCGTTTCGCTGGGCATGGTGTTGACGCCCGGCCCGAACATGATCTACCTGGTGTCGCGCTCGATCACCCAGGGCCGCCGGTCGGGGCTGATCTCGCTCTCCGGCGTCTTCCTGGGCTTCACCGTTTATCTGACCGCGACGTGCCTCGGGCTGACGGCCGTCTTCGCGTACGTGCCGGCCGCGTACACGGCACTCAAGCTGGCCGGCGCCGCGTACCTGCTCTGGATGGCCTGGAACACGGTCAAGCCGGGTGGGATCTCGGCGTTCCAGCCGCGTGACCTCGCGGTGGAGCGCCCGCGCAAGTTGTTCACGATGGGCCTGCTGACCTGCCTGCTGAACCCCAAGATCGCGATCCTGTACCTGTCGCTGCTCCCGCAGTTCATCGACCCGGCGATGGGTCACGTGCTGCTGCAGAGTCTCGCGCTCGGTTCGACGCAGATCCTCGTCGGCACCCTGGTCAACGCGGTGTTCGTGCTCACGGCGGCCGGCCTGGCCGACTTCCTGGCCCGCAAGCCGATCTGGCTGCGCGTCCAGCGCTACGTCACCGGTACGGTGCTCGGCTTCTTCGCCGTCAGCATGGCGACCGACCGTTCCAAGGCCCTGGTCAGCGCCTGAGCGCGGGGCGGGCCGCGCAGGGGCCCGCCCGGCTCAACGGTCGAACCACATCGCCGACGACGACCTGCACAACTGCGCGAACACGACGGCGGCCAGCAACATGCCGAGCACGGTTCCGAAGGTGCCGCCGCTCATGAGCTCCCACACGCCCAGCAGGACGATCAGGAACTCGACGATGAGCCCGGTGATCCGTACCCAGCTCCGGCGCGAGCGGACCTGCGAGGCCAGGAAGCCGATCATCACGATCGCCAGCAGCGGAACCGCGAGCGCGACCAGCACGGCCACGCCCACGGCGCCCGCCGGCGCGTTCGCCAGCAGCACGAACAGCAGCAACAGGCCGAACAGTCCCAGGGCCGTCTGGATCCACATGCAGAGCCTGGCGACGGACACGGACTGCGGCATCGTCTGGATGCCGTAAGGCTCGTACATGCGAGCCTCCCTCTTCAGGAGCTTCAGGGGCTTCAGGAGCTTCAGGAGCTTCAGGGACGATTGACGCGCCGAGCCTAGGACCGCCCCACATGGTCATGTCTGGAAACGGCCATGCCATGTGAATTCGTGAAATCGGTGGCTCGCGGTCCCCCGATCCTGTACGGAGAGGACCTTACGGGCAGAAATTTGTGCGACGGGAGCCAGACGGGAGCCAGGGGATGGCCTGAGCGCGCGGACAGGCCGACACTCGAAGACATGGACATCGGTGATGGCGATCTCCAGAAGCAGACCGCGCTTCTGCTCGACAGATCCAGGCAGGCGCTCCGGCGCTCCAGGGAACGGCAGTTGAACGCCGCGGCGAGCTGGCAACGTCTGGCGGGCCGGGAAGCCGCCGCCCGCGAGCTCCTGGAACACCTGCGGGCCGACGATCATGCTCCCGGGGCCGTGGGGCGCTTCATGCTGCCGTGCCTCGACCACGCGGACGACGGTGACGTCCTGACGCTGGGCCTGCTGGCGGCACTGGAGCTCACCGGCGCCGACATGGGCAACTTCCAGTTGATCGACGGCGCGGGCGGGTTGAGGATCGCCGCCCATTACGGGTTCTACGCCCCCTTCCTGGACTTCTTCGCCGTCGTCAAGGAGGAGACCTCGGTGTGCGGCCGGGCCATGGCCGCCAGAGCACCGGTCGTGGTGCGCAACGTCGAACGCGATCCATCCCTCGCCGGTACGCCGGCGGGCCGGGCGCTGCTGGAGGCCGGGTCGCGCACGGTGCACTCCTCGCCCCTGCTCGACGACCATGGCGCGCTGCTGGGCATGGTGTCGGTCCACTACCGCACCGTGCGCGACCTGACCGCCGCGGAACGCCGCCTGCTGCCGTCGCTGAGCCGCCGCCTGGGCCGCCTGCTGCAGCAGTCAGCGGAATGGACGACCTCGCTGCGGTGAGCGAACGCACGATCCCCGGCAAGGTCATCGTCTACTATCCGGTCAAGGCACCAGGCGGTCTATCCGATCAACAAGCGCATTGTCCAGATCCCCCGCCAGCACCCCGTTGTTCACCGAAGGCCGGCAATGGGGATCGATCCGCACCCAGGCCGGCGGCCCCTCCGCATACCCGAAGTTCAGGTGAAAGGTCTCCCTGGGCCCACGACCACCGACCTCCTTGCAGGTGTTCCCGCCCGGTTCCGCATCCAGCGAGATCAGCATCGCCGCCAGCTCACGAGCCTGCCGCTCCCCATGCTCCGGCCCATGGGACGGGCGCGGCGTGGAGTTCCCGCCTGGCTCGTTCCTGCAGACCAGCACCTTGATCACCCCATCGGGCACCATCCGCTCATTCTGCCCCCGCCGTCCGGTCGCCGGATCGCAAGGATTCTTCGGCGAGCGGAGCTTCCAGCTCCCGGTGCGGTAGGCGGAGGTGATGCCGGGCCCGACGTAGGACTTGCTGACGACCGTGCCGTTGGTGGTCGTGACGCACGAATTGACCTCCTCGGCGCTACCCACCCACAGCGCCCGGCCATCGGGGTAGGCGAACCGGATGAGGTAGTTCGTCATCGCCCCGCCCACCGCCGTGCACGCTCTTTCGACGCGATCGGTGGTGATCGGCAGGTAGTTCAGGTCATAGGCCATCGACCTGGCCTGGTCGGTCAAGGTCCGCGACCCGGCGAGCGCCTTCCCGCCCGGGTGCCAGTTCTGTCCCGGGTAGGCGCAGATCAACGCGCTGACCGGCGTACCGGGCACGAGCGACTTCTCGACCCCGTCGAGACCGGCGGCCTCCGGCACCCACCCACCGATCTCGCCACTGTCCCACCGCTCCGGACACGAGGCCGGCACCGGCGACACCGGCTCACCAGCCGTCTCCCGGACAGGCCCGACCACCACGACAAGCATGACCGCCGTCGCGGCCACCACGATCCAACGGAGGCGTCCCACACCGCTAAGGACGTCGCCAGCCCGCCATCGGTTCACCGGCCGCATGGGCTGGGATCACCGGGCCTGGTGGGGCCGCTGAAGACAAGGGTTGTAGCAACGACCCGCCACACTTTCTCTGTGACCAGAGACCGGCCCGGAAGTATCAGCCCCGGCGATATCTACGAAGACTGCTCTTTCCACCCCGTACTCTGCACCTTCAACGACGGCGACCAGATCGAGGGGATTTCCCTGATCGACGCCTCCATGCCGCGCGCCTGCTCCGTCGGCTTCTGCGGAGTGATCAAGCTTTCCATCGACGACGTCATCGCCGCGCGCACCGACTGGCCTGCCTACCTCGCTCGACGCAAGGCCGAGTTCGAGCAGGAATCTGGCTCAGAAGCTTGACGAAACCGCCCAGTGTTACAGCAGACCCTGCGCGCGTAGCACGCTGTAAAGAGTTTGCGAAGCGCCGTTCCGGTTCTGCGTCGAACTGCCGCTCAACCCTCCAAGGGGTTCCGCGCCGAGGAACCGCAGGCTCCGCAGGTCCGTAGCGAAGGAGAGACCGGTGATGCCGCTCGCCAAGGCGAACGAACTCTCCATCGGGTGGTCGATCCTCGATCCATCGATGTCATGGTCGGGATCCAGCCCGACCTCGTGCATCTTTGTGGCGAAGCGGCCTGGGTCACTGCCCGACCGTTGAGCGCCGGGGGAGGAGGGTGGCGAGCCATCGGACGAGGCCGACTGAGACGGAAACTGCGACTGGAAAGCCGGAAGGGGTGTGCCGTGATTACGGCGCACCCCTTCTGAGCTGGCGGAGGATGGGGGATTTGAACCCCCGAAAGGTTGCCCTTTACACGCTTTCCAAGCGTGCGCCCTCGGCCACTAGGCGAATCCTCCGTCGTCGAGCTTACCGGACTTCTGAGGTTGCGCAGACCATGTTTTGCCGAGGTTGCGAGTCGGACACGAAGGGGCTCGTCAGGGTGGAGCGAGCACTGCGGCAGCGGGCTAGACTGTTACGGGACCCCTCGCGCGGCGTCATCCTGTGAACCTCCCCAGGGCCGGAAGGCAGCAAGGATAAGCGGGCTCTGGCGGGTGTGCGGGGGGTCTCTTCGTTGAGAGCCCCCTCGCAGGCGGGATGGTCGTATGAGTCTTGCGCTTTACCGCAAGTACCGGCCCGGGACCTTCGCCGAGGTCAAGGGTCAGGAACACGTTACGGATCCGCTGCGGCAGGCGCTGCGTACGGGACGTATCAATCACGCCTACCTGTTCAGCGGCCCCCGCGGGTGTGGCAAGACCTCCAGCGCCCGCATCCTGGCGCGTTCTCTCAACTGCGAGCAAGGCCCCACGCCCGACCCCTGTGGCGAGTGCGAGTCGTGTGTCGCGCTGGCGCCGACCGGTCCCGGGCACCTCGACGTCATCGAGATCGACGCGGCTTCCCACGGTGGTGTGGACGACGCGCGCGACCTGCGTGAGCGCGCCTTCTTCGCGCCCGTCTCCGCACGGTACAAGATCTACATCATCGACGAGGCGCACATGGTGACCCGCGAGGGTTTCAACGCGCTGCTCAAGCTCGTCGAGGAGCCCCCGCCGCACCTGAAGTTCATCTTCGCGACGACGGAGCCGGAAAAGGTCATCGGCACCATCAAGTCGCGTACGCACCACTATCCGTTCAGGCTGATGCCGCCCGCGACGCTCAAGGGGCTGCTGGAGGAGATCCTCACCTCCGAGACCGTGCCCTTCGAGCCGAACGCGCTGCCCCTGGTCGTACGCGCCGGCGCCGGCTCGGCCCGTGACTCGCTGTCCATCCTCGACCAGCTCCTCGCCGGAGCCGAGGAGGACGGCATCACCTACGCCAAGGCCGTCTCGCTGCTCGGCTACACCGACGGCGACCTGCTCGACGAGGTGGTCAACTCCTTCGCGGCCCGGGACGGCGGGCAGGTCTTCCACGCGGTCAACCGGGTGATCGAGGGCGGCCACGATCCGCGCCGGTTCGCCTCCGACCTGCTCGAACGCTTCCGCGACCTGGTGATCCTGGCCAACGTGCCCGAGGCGGCCTCCAGTGGGCTGCTCGACCGGCCCGCCGACGAGCTGGAGCGTCTGGTGCAGCAGGCCGCCTCGATGGGGCCCGCCGAGCTGACCCGCGCCGCCGAGGTCTTCAACGCGGGGCTCACCGAGATGCGTGGCGCCACCTCGCCGCGGCTGCTGCTTGAGCTGATGTGTGCCCGGGTGTTGCTGCCTGGGGCGGCGCAGGGTGAGGAAGCGCTGCTGGCTCGTCTTGAGCGTCTTGAGCGTGGTGGCGCCGTGGCGCAGATGGCCGCCGCCTCCTCCCGTACTGCCCCTGCCGCCCGTGCTGCCCATGCTTCCGCCTCCGTCCCGAGCGTGCCTCCTCCTGCGGCCCCTTCTGTGGCTCCTCCTGCCGGTACGGGTACGGGTACGGTTGCTGACGATCATGGTGTGCCGTCGGTCGTCGTCGCTGGTGACGTGTCTGCCGGGGGATCGGGCTCGGCTGGGGCACCGTCTCATGCGGCTTCTTCGGGTGGCAGCGGTGGGGACGACTGGCCGGAGGCCACGCGTCCTGGCACCGCTGCGGCATCCGCCCCGGCGGCGTCGGCCCCGTCGCCGGGTGCGGCGGCCGGTGGGCAGCAGGCGCCGCAGGCCGTCGCTCCGAGCGCCCCGGTGGCCGGCGGAACGGTGGCCGGTGGGACGGGGGCCGTACAGGCGCAGTGGGCCGCCGTGCTGGCCGCGCTCAAGCAGCGCAGCATCGTGGTCTGGGCCAACGTGAGCACCAACGCTCAGGTGGTGGGCGTTGAGGGCAACCTGGTCACCCTCGGGTTCAGCCAGGTCGGCGCGATGAAGAACTTCATGGGTGGCGGCAAGGACGTTGTGGTGGCCGGCGTGCTCGGCGAGGTGCTCGGGGGGACCTGGCGGGTCGAGGCGGTTGTCGGCGGCTCACCGATGCCGTCCGCCTCCCGTGGTCCGACCCGCTCTCCGTCCCACGGCGCTGCTCCCGGTGGCGGTCACGGGCCGGCCGGTCCTCAGCAGGGCGGTCCTCAGCAGACCGGGGGGCATGGCGTTTCTGGGCCTCAGGTGGCGGCCCAGGGGAATCCGGGGGGCCAGGGCGGCTATGGATCCCAGGGGCGTACGGCCTCGCACGGGGCCTCGCAGGAGAAGGACTCGGGCCAGCCTTCGGCCGATTCCCCGGGAGAAGCACCGGGACCTCTGGCCACGGACGAGTCCTGGCCGAGCGCACCTGACGATCCCGGTCCTGGTGCCCCGCCCAGTCCTGATCCCACGCGTACCGTCAGCATGGCCGCCCAGCAGCCGGGCGGCGCGCCGGCGAACGGTGCCTCCGCGGGTGGCGCGCCGGCGGGACCGCGTGCCCAGCCCGCCCGTGGCGGGGCGGCCGCCGGGTGGCCCGCCGCGATCCCGGGACGTGGCAGGGGGCCAGAGAACGACGACGTGGACCCGCTCAACGACGCGGACGCCGATGTGGACGCCCTCTCGGGGATGGCCCTGTTGCAGCGGGAGCTCGGTGCCCAGGTGATCGGCGAGATCGATCACGCCTGACGCGTGAAAGCCGCCGACGCCCCGGGCCGCCGCCCTGCCTGCTGACCGACGTATTCGCGTCAGGTCGGGAGGTGAGTTCAGGCGGTGCCGGGGCGTTAGGTCAGGAGACGGGTGCGGGCGGCGGAGGGGTGTCGGGTCAGGTGCGGGCGGCGCCCGGGAGTCAGGTCGGGAGGCGGGTGCGGGCGGTGCCCGCGAGTCAGGTCAGGAGGCGGGTGCGGGCGGCGGCGGAGCGCAGGTCGGTTGAGGGGAGGGCGGCGAGGCGTTCCAGGACCTCGAAGTCGTCGCGGCCGTTGCACGTCTGCGCGTACGCCCACAACCCGTCAGGCTCCCCGTGCCGCAACACGCACGCACGTACCTGAGCCTCCAGTTCGTCCCGTTCCCGCCGGATCTCCGGCGACTCCGAGCGCGGCAGCAGCGGCCCGGGATAGGCCCGCGCCGACGTCTGCGGCTCGCTCTCGGACAGCAGGTGGCGCAGCGTCAGGAAGTCGGCCTCCACAGTGCAGGTCAGCCGGTACGGCTTGGCCGCGATGGCCTTGCCGAGCTGGCCCCGCAGCCGGTGGATCTCGGCCCGGATCGTGACCGGGTTGCCGAGGTCGCCGTACAGGTGGAAGGAGAGCTGCTCGGCCGTCAGACCGTGGGGGTGCAGGGCCAGGAGGGTGAGGATCTCGGCGTGCCGGAGTGACAGGGGACGGGCGCGGTCGTCGTACGTGGCCGAGGGTGTGCCTTCGCCGAGGACCGACAGGGTCAGCACCGGTGGGCCGGCGGACGCGGCGGGGCGTAGCAGGTAGCCGTCGGAGAAGGGTTCGAGCACGGCGGCGGTGCCGTCCCTGAGGATCACGTGGCGGCCGGGGTGGTGCGCGGGCCGTTCTCCGAGGTGGACGCGCTCGCCCAGGCCGCCTCCCGGGTCGCCGGAGATGACGCGGCCGGTGGCGGACAGCAGGACGCCGGGGTGGCCGCGCAGGGCCTCGTACCGGCGGCGCAGGCGTTCGTCGCGCTCGTGCGTGCGCAGCGCGAGCTGGGTCTCGGCGAGCTTGGCCGCGGCGGCGGCCAGGGCCACCGTGGCGGGGTGCGGGGTGCGGGCGGTGCCGCCGAAGTCGGCGCAGGTGCCGCTGGCGTCGGCGCGGCCGCTGGCGTCGGCGCGGCCGCTGACATCGGCGCGGCCGCTGACGCCGACGCAGCCGATGACGTCCACGCAGCCGATGACCCGGCCGGAGTCGGAGTCGGTGATCGGGGCGGCGCTGGACGACCAGATGTGCAGCGGAGCCCCAATCCCATTACCTTCGCGCCACAACACCCGGCCATCACGGTCCGTGACGACCATGGCGTGCCCGGTCTCTTCGGCCAAACCGGAGAGTGTCCCCGCGAGCAGGGGCAGAAGCGGCCGGAGCGGGTGGGTCTTGCGGATGTCCCTGATGGAGGACGGGTCCGAGATAAGGGGGGCACTCCTGCCTTCCGGCTCGATTCCGGCATCCCGCGGGCCCCGCGAGGGGTCGCGGGGCGGCCCTGACCAGGCGCGGGCGGTCGCCGCAGCCGCCTGTGCCCCGCGTAGAAGGCGGGAGTATGCGTCGGATTGGGGGTAACTCATTGGTCACTCCAAGTAGTCAATTAGAGCATCCGTCGAATGCCCGTTCCGCGCAAGCCGTTCGGGGGGATTGCAGAGGGTGATTGAATGAACGCAACGTGTGTGCAACGTTGCCGGGGCTAGCTTCCTTGACAGCGCGTCGGCGTGGTGCGGCCGCTCCGCCGGCGTGGTGGCCGGGTCTCGGACGCTGGAGGGGGGCCGAGACCCGGCCAAATACGCCGAACGCCGCCAAGATCGCAAAAATGAGGACCGTGGGAAACGGCCGCCCCAGGATGCACACGAGAGTGGGTCGAAGGGGCAGAGCGTCGGCGAAGGTATGGGGTTCGGTGCGAAACTGGGGGACACCGCAGTACATGACGCCCCCCAAACACCGTAGGCTCGTGGCAGTCAAGAACGCGGAGCCACGAGGAGCGCACGACGGTGAACCCAGGGGATGTCAACCTGCAGCAGCTGCTGGAGCAGGCACAGCTCATGCAGCAGCAGCTTGTGAGCGCCCAGCAGGAGCTCAACGACGCGCAGATCGAGGGCTCGGCGGGCGGCGGCCTGGTCACGGCCGTCGTCAACGGCTCCGGCGAGCTGCTCGAACTCAAGATCAACCCGAGCGTGATCGACTCGGGAGACGCGCAGGACACCGCGGACACGATCGCCGACCTGGTGATCGCGGCCGTGCGAGACGCCGTGCGCGCGGCGGCCGACCTGCAGCAGGAGAAGCTCGGCCCGCTGGCCCAGGGGCTGGGTGGCGGCGGCCTCGGACAGTTGCCAGGGTTCTAGGCATGTACGAAGGGGTCGTCCAGAACCTGATCGACGAGCTGGGCATGTTGCCCGGCGTCGGTCCCAAGAGCGCGCAGCGGATCGCGTTCCACCTCCTGGCGGCCGATCCAGCCGACGTCAAACGGCTGGCGCACGCGCTGCTCGAGGTCAAGGAGAAGGTCCGCTTCTGCCGGGTCTGCGGCAACGTGGCGGCCGAGGAGGAGTGCCGCATCTGCCGCGACACCCGCCGCGACACGCATGTCATCTGCGTGGTCGAGGAGTCGAAGGACGTCGTGGCGATCGAGAAGACGCGCGAGTTCCGCGGCACCTACCACGTGCTGGGCGGCGCGATCAGCCCGATCGACGGCATCGGCCCCGACGACCTGCGCATCCGCGAACTCATGACGCGGCTGGCCGACGGCCGCGTCACCGAGCTCATCCTTGCCACCGACCCCAATCTTGAGGGTGAGGCGACGGCTACCTACCTCGCCCGTCTGGTCAAGCCGATGGGCATGAAAGTGACACGACTGGCCAGCGGTCTGCCTGTGGGCGGTGACCTCGAGTACGCCGATGAGGTCACCTTGGGCCGCGCGTTCGAAGGACGGAGGCTGCTGGATGTCTGACCAGTGGAGCGCCCTGGCGGAAGAGATCTCCGGGCACGCGCAGAACTACGTGGACGGCCTGACCAGGATGGCGGGCGGCGAGGGCGGCGACGCCATCTGGTCGATCCTGCTGGTGGAGGTCGCCCAGATGAGCCTGGCGGGCGCCAAGCTGGGCGCCAACCGCGACGTCATCCTCGCGGGCAACTACGAGCCGCCGATGAGTGAGGATCCCGACATCGACGGGGTTCGCACGGCGCTGGCCGAGCGGCTGGAGGCGGTGGACGACTACGCCGAGGTGTTCGATCCGTACAAGGACACCAGCGTCACCCCGTACCGGCTGTCGGACGACCTGACCGCGGTCGCGGCCGACCTCATCCACGGGCTGCGCCACTATCACGCGGGGCGTCCGCACGAGGCGCTGTGGTGGTGGCAGTACTCCTACTTCAACACCTGGGGCAACCACGCGGGTGCCGCGATGCGGGCGCTCCAGGCCCTGGCGGCGCACTCGCGCCTCGATGTGGCGGAGGAGACGACCGCTGTGTGAGTGTTCACATAGTGGTACATAGCAACCAGCCCATGAGAGGCCGCCAGTAGACTGGCAGCTCACAGTCCAGACCGGGAGACTCTCGTGGCGCTCGTTGTGCAAAAGTACGGTGGTTCGTCCGTCGCCGACGCGTCCTGCATCAAGCGGGTCGCGCAGCGGATCGTCGCGACGAAAAAAGCCGGCAACAGCGTGGTCGTGATCGTCTCCGCGATGGGCGACACGACCGACGAACTGCTCGACCTGGCCGAGCAGGTGTCGCCGCTGCCTCCGGGCCGCGAGCTCGACATGCTGCTGACCTCGGGCGAGCGCATCTCGATGGCCCTGCTGGCGATGGCGATCGCCAACCTGGGCCACGAGGCCCGCTCGTTCACCGGCTCGCAGGCAGGTGTGATCACCAACTCCACGCACGGCAAGGCGCGCATCATCGACGTGACGCCCAGCCGCATCCAGGAGGCGATCGACCAGGGCCACATCGCGATCGTGGCCGGGTTCCAGGGCGTCTCGCAGGACACCAAGGACATCACCACGCTCGGCCGCGGCGGCTCCGACACCACCGCCGTGGCGCTGGCCGCGGCGCTCGAAGCCGACGTGTGCGAGATCTACACCGACGTGGACGGCATCTTCACCGCCGACCCGCGCATCGTGTCCACGGCGCGCAAGATCCCCAGGATCTCCTATGACGAGATGATGGAGATGGCCGCCTGCGGCTCGAAGATCCTGCATCTGCGCTGCGTCGAATACGCTCGGCGGTTCAACCTGCCGATCCACGTACGCAGCTCTTTCAGTACCAAGGAAGGCACGTGGGTCGTCTCCGACCCTTACACCGAAGGAACCGAGATGGAGCAGCCGATCATCTCCGGCGTCGCACACGACCGGAGCGAGGCCAAGATCACTGTTGTCGGGGTCCCCGACAAGGTCGGCGAGGCTGCCTCGATCTTCAAAACGCTGGCCGACGCCGAGATCAACATCGACATGATCGTGCAGAACGTCTCGGCCGCCGCGACGGGTCGTACGGACATCTCCTTCACGCTGCCCACGGCCGACAGCCAGACGGCGCTGACGACGCTGAAGAAGATCCAGCCCACGATCGGTTTCGAGTCGCTGCTGTTCGACGACCAGATCGGGAAGGTGTCGCTGGTCGGCGCGGGCATGCGCTCGCACCCCGGCGTCACCGCGACGTTCTTCGCGGCGCTCGCCGACGCGGGGATCAACATCGAGATGATCTCCACCTCGGAGATCCGCATCTCAGTGGTCGTCGAGCAGGACGGCGTGGACGCGGCCGTGACCGCCGCGCACCGCGCGTTCAATCTCGACGCCGACCAGGTCGAAGCCGTGGTGTATGGAGGTTCTGGACGATGAGCAGGAAGCCGAGTCTGGCTCTGATCGGCGCGACCGGGGCCGTGGGCACCGTCATGCGCGACATCGTGTCGTCGCGTGCGGACGTCTGGGGCGAGATCCGCCTGGTCGCCTCCGCGCGCTCCGCGGGCAAGGTGTTGCGGGTACGCGGCGAGGACGTCGTCGTCCAGGCCCTGGCGCCCGAGGTGTTCGACGGCATCGACGTGGCCATCTTCGACGTGCCCGACGAGGTGTCGGCCGAGTGGGTGCCGATCGCGGCCGGGCGTGGCGCGATCGTCATCGACAAGTCGGGCACGTTCCGCATGGAGCCCGACGTGCCGCTGGTGGTGCCCGAGGTCAACCCGCTCGACGCGCGTCAGCGCCCGCGCGGCATCATCTCGACCCCCAACTGCACGACGTTGTCGATGATGGCGGCCATGGGGGCGCTGCACGCCGAGTACACGCTCACCGAACTGGTCGTCGCGTCCTACCAGGCGGTGTCCGGGGCCGGCGTGGCCGGTTCCGCGCGGCTGTACGACGAGGTCGAGGCGCTGGCCGGTGACCGCGCGGTCGGGCAGGCCGCCGGTGACGTACGCAAGGTGCTGGCCGACAAGCTGCCGGAGGAGTCGCCGTTCCCCGCGCCCATCGCGTTCAACGTGGTGCCATGGGCGGGCTCCAAGAAGGCCGACGGCTGGGCCTCGGAGGAGCTCAAGCTCCGCAACGAGTCCCGCAAGATCCTCGGCATCCCGGAACTGAAGGTCTCCGCGACCTGTGTCCGCGTGCCGGTGGTCACGACGCACTCGCTGGCCGTGCACGCGCGCTTCGAGCGCGAGGTCACGGTCGCCGACGCGCACCGCGTCCTGGAGGCGGCACCGACGGTGGTCCTGATGGACGACCCGGACAACGGGATCTGGCCGACGCCCCTGGACGTGGTGGGCAACGACCCGACGTACGTGGGCCGCGTCCGCCAGGCGATCGACTTCCCGAACACGCTCGACCTGTTCGTGTGCGGTGACAACCTGCGCAAGGGTGCGGCGCTCAACGCGGCGGAGATCGCCGAGCTGGTCGCTGCCGAGTTCTAGTACCGACCTGGGTGTGGCGTCGTGTGTTCTAGCGCGGCGTCACACCTTTTTCATGGGCGCGCGCCGTGGCTCTGTCACCGGAACAGGATGTCCCAGTGGTCGCTCTCGTCGAAGAACGTCGTTCCGGAGCTTGACTTGTAGATCCTGGCCCCGTCGCTGCGTACCCCGGCCTTGTCGGAGTGCTTGGCGATGTGCCGGTCGATGCACGCGTTGTGGGAGATGTCCAGCTTGTAGCCGTTGCCGTGGCTGAACTGGCCCGGCGCGTGGCCCCGCTCGGTGCCGCCGGTCACCATGATCGGGCAGCCGCTCTTGCGCTTGAGCTCGATGGCCTTGGCGACCGTGCCGGTCCGCACCTTGTCCAGTGACGTGCAGTGGTGCATGTGTTTGCTGACGCAGTTGCCGGTGGACTGCGTGCGCAGCCCCGCGCTCTTCAGCCAGCCGTTGGCGGTGGCGTGGGACATGCGTACGGCGGCTCTGGGCAGGGCGCGCGTCAGATCGACCTGAGCGCGCCTGTGAGCGACGTGTGGACGCGCCTGCGGCATCCGGATCACCCCGAGACGTACGGGGCCCTCCTGCGCTGCTGTGGCCGTTTCCCGCGACCTGGACTGCTGAGCCCGGTCCGCTCGGGCCTCGGCGGCCTGCTCGACGGCGGCCCTGGCGATCTCGGTGGGCCGGGAAGCGGCCTGTTCGTTCTCCCGTACGTGGGGGGTACGTTCGCGGACCGCGCGCGCCCGCTGCACGGCGGCCAGCGGCCACCGGAGCTCGGCGGCCGGCCAGTCCCGCATCTCCTCCAGCCGCTCGTGGGCCCGCATGAGCCGCTCATGGGCCCAGGAAGCCGCCAGGTTCGGCGGTCCCGCCTCGTAGGCGTCCGCGATTACCGCAGCCACGGCCGAGCGGGCCAGGGCGCCGCCCCAGCTGCCCGGCTCGGCCTCGTACAGGCCGCTCTGTGCCGGTGACCCTTCGGGGTGGGTTGCGGCGGAAGCGGCCGAGGCCAGCGCGAGTATGGTGATCTCAATGCCGAGGAGCGCGACTACGATGAGCCGCACTGTTCCACGTATCCACATGTCGATGCCTTTTCGCGGAAATAGCCCTTCCGCCTGAATCGACAATCCCACCTTTCACAGGAGATAACTCATGCCGCGAGTGCAACTTTGCCTTGTGGCGGTGATCACCGTGCGGCTCCATGACCTAACCGCGCTTCACGACGTAGAGTGACGAACGTGTCCGAAGCCCGGAACCGAGGATCGGAGAGCACCCGAGAGGTCATCGTCGAGACGGCCTTGCGACTATTCAGGGAGCGCGGCTTCGACGCGACCACCATGCGGGCCATCGCCGCCGAGGCGGGTGTTTCCGTGGGCAACGCCTACTACTACTTCGACAGCAAAGAGGCGTTGATCCAGGCGTATTACGATCGCGCCCAGGCCGAGCACGAAGAGGCGTGCAGACGGTTCCTGGCCACTGAGGAATCGTTCGCGGGCAGGTTGAGCGGGGTTCTGCGCGAATGGGTCCGCGTTTCCGAGCCCTACCACGAGTTCGCCGTCAAGTTCTTCAAGCACGCGGCCGAGCCCACCAATCCGCTGAGCCCTTTCAGCGAGCAGTCCTCACCCGCCCGCGAGGCGTCGATCGGCCTTTATCGGGAGGTCGTGGAGGGGGCGCGCGACCGGATGAACGCCGAGTTGCGTGAGGAGCTGCCCGAGCTGCTGTGGTTGTTGTCCATGGGCATGGTGCTGTTCTGGGTGCATGACACGTCGCCGGGGTGCGCGCGTACGTACCGGCTGATCGAGGTCACGGTGCCGCTGGTGGATCGGCTGGTCGGCCTGTCGCATCTGCCGGGGTTGCGGGGCATCACCAAAGATTTCATCGCGGCGGTGCACGAGCTGCGCGCGTAGCATACCGTTCGGTATGTTCTCCCTTAGACGCCAGGGAGGCCGTGTATGACGCAGAACTGGGGCATGACGATCCCCTTCTACGACCGCTCGCTGTCCAAGTCGCAGGACCTCATCGCGGAGCTGCCGGGGCTCGGCTACACCGACGTGTGGTCGGCGGAGGTCAACGGGGTTGACGGGTTCGTGCCGCTGGCGATGGCCGGGCAGTGGGCGCCGGACGTGCGGCTGGGCAGCGCCATCGTGCCCGTCTCGACGCGCGGCCCCGGCCTGCTGGCCATGTCGGCGGCCACGCTGGCGGACCTGATGCCGGGCCGGTTCGTGCTGGGCATCGGCGCCTCCTCGCCGGCGATCGTCGAGCGGTGGAACGCGGGCACGTTCGGCAAGCCCTACGCCAGGACGCGCGACACGCTGCGGTTCCTGAAGCAGGCGCTGGCGGGGGAGAAGGTCACGCACGCGTACGAGACGTTCGAGATCAAGGGCTTCAAGCTGGAACGGGCCCCGAAGACGCCGCCGAAGATCGTGCTGGCCGCGCTGCGCCCCAGGATGCTCCGCCTGGCCGCCGAGGAGGCCGACGGCGCCATCACGAACTGGCTCTCGCCCGATGACGTACGCCGGGTCCGCGCCGAGATCGGCCAGGGCACCGAGCTGATCGCCCGCCTGTTCGTCTGCGTGGACGAGGACGTCGAGCGCGTACGCGAGAAGGCCAGATGGATGCTGGCCGCCTATCTCACCGTCCCGGTGTACGCGGCCTTCCACGACTGGCTGGGCCGCGGCGAGGTGTTGCGCCCGATGCACGAGGCGTGGGCGGCCGGCGACCGGCAGGCCGCGCTCAAGGCCATCCCCGACGAGGTGGTGGACGCCCTGATCGTGCACGGCGACGCCGCCACCTGCCGGGCCAGGATCGAGGAGTACGTGGCCAACGGCCTCGACACCCCGGTCCTCGCGCCCATCCCGGGCGGGGACGTGCCCATCGACCAGGCGGTACGCGATCTGGCTCCGAAGGGGTGACCATGCACGAACTGCTGAGACTCGACGCGGTCGGGCAGGCGCGGGCGGTCAGGGAAGGGCAGGTCTCGGCGCGGGAGCTGGCCGAGGCGGCGATCGCGCGCATCGAGGCCGCCGACGGCGAGCTGAACGCGGTCGTCCACCGCCGCTTCGAGCGCGCACTGGCCGAGATCGACACGATCCCCGCCGAAGCGCCCTTCCGCGGGGTGCCGATCCTGCTCAAGGACCTGGGCTGGCGGGAGGCGGGGGAGCCGTACAGCGCGGGCTCGAACGTGCGCGACGAGGCCCAGGGTGTGGACGGATACGGCGTCGTACGGCTGCGCGAGGCCGGCTTCGTCCTGCTCGGACGGACGAACACACCCGAGTTCGGCAGCACGATCACCACGGAGCCGGTGGCGTTCGGGCCGACCCGCAACCCCTACGACCCGGCGTACTCGGCGGGCGGTTCCAGCGGCGGCTCCGCGGCGGCGGTCGCGGCGGGGATGGTCGCCCTGGCCACCGCCAGCGACGGCGGCGGCTCGATCCGGGTCCCCGCGTCCCTGTGCGGCCTGGTGGGGCTCAAGCCGGCGCGGGGGCGGGTGAGCCTGGGTCCCGCCCAGGGCGAGGGGTGGAGCGGGTTCTCCTGCCCCGGGTTCGTCAGCAGGACCGTACGCGACTCGGCGGCGGCGCTCGACCTCGTCTCCGCCCCCTGCCCCGGCGACCCGTACGAGGCGCCCCGGTTGCCGGGCAGGCTCGCCGACGAGGTGGGCCGGGACCCGGGAAGGTTGCGGATCGGGTTCCTGACCACGCATCCCAGGGACGACGTGCCGCCGGTGCCCGAACTGGTCGAGGCCGTCACCGGGGCCGCCGCGCTGCTGGAGTCGCTCGGCCACGACGTGGCCCCCGGCGGGCCGCCCGCGCTGGGCGACGGCGACTTCCCCCGCCACTTCGGCGCCATCGTGGCCAACAACCTCGCCGCCCAGGTGGCGAGCCTGGGCGCGCTGCGCGGCAAGCCCGTGGAGATGGAGGAGCTGGAGCCGCGCAACGCCGCCATGGTGAACTCCGCGCGCGAACACAGCGCGGCCGACCACATCCTGGCCACGCAGTGGGTGGACGGCTTCCGCCGCCGGATGGCCGCCTGGTGGAGCGAGGGGCATGACCTGCTGCTGATGCCGTCGCTGGGCGTCGCCCCGTTCCCGCTGGGCTGGATCCCGCCCGACGATCTCAGCATCGCCTTCGGCAGGACCGCGCACGTCGTGGCCTACACCTCGCCGATCAACGCGACCGGGCAGCCCGCGGTGTCGCTGCCGCTGCACAGGAACGCCGCCGGGTTGCCGGTGGGCGTGCAGCTCGTCGCCGCGGCCGGTCGGGAGGATCTGCTGGTGCGGGTGGCGGCGCAGGTCGAGGCGGCCTCGCCGTTCGAGCACACGGCCATGCCCTGATCGACGGGAACTCCTACCCCCGGTGACGCGTTATGTCGTGAAAACCCGGGGGTAGGGGGAAGTACATGATGGCGAAGGCAGCACGGGCGGCGGCGGCTTGGCGCACCTACCAGGAGGTGACCAAGCCCGGGTCGCCCAAGTTAATGACCAGGGTCAGGGCGATCCCCCGCATGGTGGGCGCGGTGATGCGCGGGCAGTACGAGGGCATGGGCAAGAGCAAACTCGCCATGCTCGGCCTCGGCGTGGTCTACCTCGTGTCGCCGATCGACCTGGTGCCCGAGTTCCTCATGGTGATCGGGGTCGCCGACGACTTCGGCGTCTTCCTGTGGCTGATGGGCTCGCTGCTCGGTGAGAGCGGACGTTACGTGCAGCACGAGCGCACCGTGATCGAAGGCCGCCTGGCCGAGGCCGAGGAAGGCCAGATCGGAGGGTAGGCGGTCGTGACGGGCTAGATCTCCTCCATGCGCAACCAGGCCCGCGACGGCAGCGGATGCCCGAACAGGCGGGCCGCGTTGCCATAGGCGACCCTGGCGATGTCGGCGGGCGGCAGGGTGCCGAGGTTGCGGGCCACCGACTTCTGCGTGTCCGGCCAGGTCGAGTCGGAGTGCGGATAGCCGCTCTCCTGCAACACGTGGTCGAGGCCGACGGCCAGCCGTACCCCTGACAGGGCGTGGTCGTCGAGCGTGCCGAAGAAGAAGTTGCGGCGCAGCACCTCGCTGGGCTTGAGCCCGCCCTCCCACTGCGCCTCGCCGGCGACGGGGTGGTCCAGGGCGTAGTCGGCGCGCTCGGCCAGCATCGGCAACCAGCCCACGCCGCCCTCCACGATGAGCAGGCGCAGGTTGGGGAAGCGCAGCGGCACCCCGGACCAGAGCCAGTCGGCGCACGCGAACATGGCGCTGGTCGGCATCAGCGTGGTGATCGCCTCGATGGGCGTGTCGGGCGAGGGCACGGGCGACCAGGAGGAGTCGCCGGTGTGCAGGCAGACCACGGTGCCGGTCTCCTCGCAGGCGGCGAAGAACGGGTCCCAGTGGCCGGAGTGGATCGAGGGCAGCCGCAGCCGCGTGGGGAACTCGGGGAAGACGACCGCCTTGAAGCCCCTGGCGGCGTTGGCGCGGATCTCCTTGGCCGCCACGTCGGGGTCGGGCAACCACGGGAGTTGCAGGCCGATGATCCGCTCGGGGTAGGTGCCCGCCCAGACGTCGATGTGCCAGTCGTTCCACGCCCTGACCAGGGCCAGGCCCAGCTCCTGGTCGCGGGTCCTGGCGAACGGCATGCCCGACTGGCTGGCCAGCATGCCGGGGAAGCAGAGCGCGGCCCAGATGCCGGCCACGTCCATGTCCTGGATGCGGGCCTCGATGTCGTGGCAGCCGGGGCGCATGTGCTCGAACCTGACCGGGTCGAGCGTCCACTGCTCTCTGGGCAGCCCGGCGCCCACGTCGATGCCGGCGCACGGGTAGGTCGCGCCGCCGTAGCGCCAGACCTGGTGACCGGAATCCGTCTCCACGACCTTGGGCGCGACCTCGGCGTATTTCTCAGGCAACCGGTCTTCGAAGAGATCGGGCGGCTCGATCAGGTGATCGTCAGCGGAGATGATCACGTAGTCGCGCCGCCTCGGGTCAGGGTCGGGGAGCAGCGGCGTAGTCACGCACGTAACCGTACGACGAGGGGATAACGTCGAACAAGCTGCGACGTATCCGTTGGGTCTCCGAAAGATGATCGCCGGGTGGGGGACGGCCGACGATCCGGTCCTTATCGCCGCAAGGACGGCCCGGGGATGCGGTCGTTATCACCGGAAGGACGGCCCGGGGATACGGTCATCGTCGCCGGGAGCACGGCCGGAGATTCGGTCATTGGCCCGGGACCGCCGGGAGGGGGATGGCTGGCGATCCCGGGAATGACAGGCCCGTCTCGCGCAGGGACGGGCCCGCAGGCCCACTACCCCTCCGCGATCGATCCAGTCAGCAGATGCTCGCGCAGTTCGGCGATCGCGTCGGCAGAGAGTCCGATCTCCTGAGTGACATATCCCTCCACGGAGCCGTGCCGGGCGCACAGGTCGTCCAGCAGGAACCGCATGGCCTGCGCGGGCGCCAGCCCGAACCCCGGCCACAGGGCCGCGCCCGGGTGCCTCCTGGTCCAGTCCGCGACGAAGCGCTCGGTGGCCAGCCCGGTCAGCGCGTAGTCCGCCACGATGTCGTCATCGCTCACTCCCGCCAGCGACAGGACGAGCGCGGTGAGCACGCCGGTACGGTCCTTGCCCGCGGCGCAGTGCACGACCACGGGCGCGTTGCCCGCCCCCGCGATCGTCTCCAGGGCGGCCCTGAGGTTCTCGATGCGGTCCTCGGTCATCTCCAGGTAGCGGTCGGCGAGGTAGCGCGCGACGTCGAGCCCTTCCTTCCGTACGTCGGTGTTCCAGCGACGCCCCTCGATCGGCAGGTTCTGGTAGTGCTGCCCCTCGCTCTCGGGGACCCTTCCTGCCTTGTCCACCTCGTACGGGTGCCGCAGATCGATGACACTGCGCACCCGCAGCGCCCGGAAGGTCGTCAGATCGTCTCCGGCCAGCCAGCCCAGGGAGTCGGCCCGGTAGAGCCGCTGCCACCTGACGGTGCGCCCGTCTTTGGCGGCATATCCACCTACGTCACGGAAGTTGCAGAGGTTGGTGAACTCTATGTGGCGGATCACACCTCAATACCCTAATTGTTGGCGGTCTCCGCCTCGGCAGCCGCAGCCGTCTCGTGCGTCTCCTGCGCCTTCCGCTCGGCCACCTCGCGCCGGATCAGCAGGCCCCACCCGACGACCGCGATCCCGATGAACAGCCACCACTGCACGCCGTAGGCCAGGTTGAGCCCGCCCCCTGCCCCGACGTCCGGCTCGGGCACCGGCGCGGGCGCCGTAGCAGGCGCGGGCTGCTGCTCGGTCAGCTCGACATAGCCGCCCACGAGCCGGTACGGCAGGCCGTCGCCGATCGCGTCGGCGTTGATCAGCAGCACCTGGCCGGGCGGCAGGCCGGAGACGTTCCTGAGCCCGCTGGACTCCTCGGTCTCGCTGGGCCGTAGCCGCCCCGTTACAGTTACCTGGCCGGTGGGCGGGGCCGGCACCTCGGGTGGAGTGTCGGCGGTCGCGCCGGCGGGCACCCAGCCCCGGTTCACGAGCACGGCCGTGCCGCCCGCGGTGACCAGAGGGGTCAGGACGTAATAGCCGTTGCGGCCCTCCTGGGGGCGGCGGCGTACGACGAGGGCGTGGGCCGGGTCGTACGTGCCGGCGACCGTGACCCTCCTGAACCGGTCCTCCTCCTTGGCCGGCCGGTCCACCGCCGCCAGCCGGTCCAGCGGCACGGGCGCGGCCTCGATGTTGGCGGTCACCCGCTCGCTGTTGGCCGAGCGCTCCTCGAACCGCCCGAACTGCCACTGCCCGAGAAAGACGAAGGCAGGGATGACCAGCAGCACCACCACGTGGAGCGCGATCCATCTGGGCGTGAACAGGAACCGGTACACGCCTCCAAGGTTAGGCGCTGCGCAGGCCGGTCCCTCCGCCGGGCGCGGTGCCTCCGAAGCCGCCCCCGAAGCTGCCCCCGGAGCCGCCCATGAGGTCAGGCGCTGCGCAGGTCGGATCCTTCGCCGGGCACGGCGGTGACCTCGCGCGGCCCGCCCACCTCGTGACCGTCGGCGCAGCGGAAGTGCTGCTCGATGAGGGCGCCGCAGTCGCGGTGGGTGAGCAGCACCGGCGGTCCCTCGTCGCCAGACAGGTACCTGTCGCCCCAGTGCATCAGCGCGACCAGCAGGGGATAGAGGTCGCGGCCCTTCTCCGTGAGCCGGTATTCGTCGCGCTGCCGCTGCCCCGGCTCGCGGTAGGGCTCCTTGCGCAGCAGGCCCTCGTCGACCAGCCGGGCCAGTCGCGCGCTGAGCACCTGGCGGGGGGCTCCGGTGTGCGCCTGCATGTCGGCGAACCGCCGCACGCCGCTGAACGCCTCACGCAGCACCAGGAAGGTCCACTTCTCCCCAACGATGTCCAGGGTGCGCTCGATGGAGCAGTTGTTCACCCGGAAGGGAACGTTCATTTTTGCATTATACCTGAGTTCAGTTGACAGACTCAGGTTCGCGGAGCACGCTGAGTCTATGGAGGGAACTCAGATCCGCCAGGCCCGGCAGGACGACGCCGAGCGCATCAGGCGTTTCCTGGTCGGCCTGTCGCTGCACACGCAGACGCTGCGGTTCTTCACCGGCATGTCCAGCCCTGCCTCCTCCCTCGTCCGCGCGCTGCTGTGCGTGGACGAGCGCCGCGACGCGCTGGTGGCCACCACGGAGTGCGGCGAGATCGTCGGCCACGCCATGAGCTTCCAGGGCGAGCACACCGACGTGGAGATCGCCGTGGTCGTGACCGACGAGTGGCAGGGGCGTGGGCTGGGTCCCGAGCTGGTCAACGCGCTGCTGCTGCGGGCTTGTCTGCGCGGTGCCAGGACCGTGGGCATGGACGTCCTGGGCGAGAACCGGCGCGTGTTGCGGCTCGTCCGGCGGCTCTGGCCGGAGGCCAGGATGAAGGTCGCTTCCGGCTCGGTCGAGGTGACCGCTAAAATCAACCAGGCTGGCCTATTTGCGGAACAAGGTTCTGTTGCCACACCATTGACATTGTGAAGAGTGTCAAGAACGGACGCGACGGCCGGACCCGCATCATCGAGGGTGCCCTGCGCCGATTCAGTCAGGACGGCGTCTCCGCCACCACCCTGGCCAGCCTCCGTGAGGAAAGCGGCGTCAGCGTCGGCAGCTTCTACCACCACTTCGCCAGCAAAGAGCACGTCTTCGGCGTGCTGTACGGCGAGATCCTCGACGCCTACCAGAGCGCCTTCCTCGCCGAGCTGGGCAGCCACCAGGAGGCCCGCGACGGCATCGAGGCCATCGTCGGCTTCCACATGCGCTGGGCGGGCGAACACCCCGAGCGGGCGCGGCTGCTGATCAGCGAGCGCCCGCCGCGCAAGCACGAGCCGGGCGGCGCCGAGGTGGCCGAGGCGCGGCGCGCCTTCTTCCGGCAGGTCACCGACTGGTGGAAGCCGCACATGAAGAACGGCATGCTCCAGCCCGTCCACGCGACCATGTGTTACGTGTTGTGGCTGGGCCCGGCGCAGGAGATGTGCCGGCTGTGGTTCGCGGGGGCCCACACGCCCACGGAGGAGGAGATCAGGGGACTGGGAGAGGCCGCCTGGCAGAGCCTCCGCCAGCGACCCGAATAACCCCGCCGGAGAGCCTGCGCCGGCGACCCGAATAACCCCGCCGGAGAGCCTGCGCCGGCGACCCGGATGCCCCGGCCGGAGAGCCTGCGCCGGCGGCTCGAACAACTCTGTGCGACGTCCCGAATAAGGCCGTCGACGTGCGGTTCCCCTGCGGGGAGCAATGATCTGAGCACCGTCTGTGGTGTTATTGTCCAAATGTGAGACGACCTCGGGCGCTGATACTGCCCACACTGCCGGAGAGCGCACTCGCTCGCCTGCGCGAGATCGCCGACCTGACCGAGGCTTCCGCACGACCGACCCTCGGCTTCACCGACGAGCAACTGGCCGACCTGGTCATCGAGACCGGCGCGACCGTGCTGATCACCGACGGCGACCAGGTGCGCACCTCGGTGCTGGGGCTGCACCTGGACGTCGTGGCCAGCATGGGCCCGCCCGGCAGCGTGGACCTGGCGCTGGCCGCCGAGCGCGGGGTGACCATCCTGCACGCCGCCGACCGGGACCCGGAGGCGGTCGCCGAACTGACGCTCGCGCTGCTGTTCGCCGTCAGCAGGAACATCGTCAGCGCCGACCGCGAGGTGCGCAGGGGGCCCGTCTACCGCGACGGGGTCCCGCCGGCGCAGCGCCACCGCGGCCGGCGTCTTACCGGCAGGACGTTCGGCATCGTGGGGCTCGGCCGCGTCGGCAGGGCACTGCGCTGGCGCTGCGAGGGGCTGGGCATGCGGGTGATCGTCTGCGACCCGTTCGTGGCCGAGGCCACCCACTCGCTGCCCGCGCTGCTGGCCGAGGCCGACGCGGTCTCCCTGCACGTGCCGCTGACCGAAGAGACGCGGGGATTCTTCGGCTACACCGAGTTCGGCGCGATGCGGCCGGGATCGATCTACCTCAACACTTCACGCGGTGCGCTGCACGACCTCAAGGCGCTGGTCGAGGCGCTGCGCTGGGGTCAGGTGGGCGGCGCCGGGCTCGATCACTTCGAGGGGGAGTGGCTCGACCGGGCCCATCCGCTGACCCGGCTGCCGAACGTGGTGCTGACCCCCCGGCTGGGCGAGGCCACCGGAGAGAGCCGGGAGGAACTGGCGGAGAAGCTGGTGGACGACATCGCCCGGCTGTTGCGCGGCGAGCGGCCTGCCCACGCGCACGTACCGGCCTAGACGAGCGCCTACCTGCCCGCTCAGTGGAGGGCGGGCTGGCGGATCCGGGTTGGCACGCGCCAGCTCGCCCGGTCGAGCGAGATGTCCAGCCGCAGATCGCCACGGTGCCTGCGCAGCCCGGGCACCCGTACCCTGTGGTGCACGTCGAACCTGCCCCCATGCGGATAGCCGAACCCCAGCTCACCCGGCAGCACCCGCAGGTCGTCGCGGTTGCCGCAGCGCGGGCAGGTCCAGGAGACCAGATCCATGCCGCGGTGGTAGTCGGAGCAGGCGCTGAAGTACTCGTCGGGCCGGAACCGGGACTCACAAGCCAAGCAGGGGATCAGCATGGGCCCGCTCCTCGGGACGATGTGTCGGCAGTCCCAGAGATATCGCGTGCCGGTTGTCCGCCGCTTGCAGAACGCTTGGGTAACTACGTAACAGTATGGGCACTGTCGGTATCGGATCATGCGGAGGGCCAGGCGGTGAAAGGATGGTCTTGTGGAACGACTGCGCCATCATCTCCTCGAAACCGGCTACACGATCGACGGCGTACGCGAGCGCCTGGGCAGCATGGCGGCCTCGGCGCTGGCCCGCGAGGAGCTGATACCGGCCCTGCGCGCGACCGCGGACGGCGATCCGCTGGGCACGCTGATCCGGCTGTGGTGGCTCGGCGTTCCCGTCCCGGCCAAGAGCGTGGCCCCGGAGGTGCTGGAGTCGGGGCTGGTCACGGCCGACGGGGATCAGGTCGCCGCCACCGTGCACCTGCAGCCCTGGGAGACCGGCGGCTACCTGGTCTCCGACAGGAAGGTACGCCCGGGAGACCCCGCGCTGCGCCCCGACCACGTGGTGGGCGCGGGCGGCGCCTCGGCCAACCTGGCCCAGCTCGTCACCCGCCGCCCGGTGGAGCGCGCGCTCGACCTGGGCACCGGGTGTGGGGTGCAGGTGCTGCACCTGGCCGGGCGGGCCGAGCGGGTCGTGGCCACCGACCTCAACCCGCGTGCCCTGGAGCTGGCGCGGCTGAGCTGGGAGTTGTCCGGGGTCGAGGGCGTGGACGCGCGGGCGGGATCGTTGTTCGAGCCGGTCGGGGACGAGTTGTTCGACCTGATCGTGAGCAATCCGCCGTTCGTCATCGCCCCGGCGCGCGAAGGGAAGCTGACCTATCGCGAGTCGGGCGGGGAGGGTGACGACTTCTGCCGCGACCTCGTGCTGCAGGCGCCCCATCACCTCAGCCCCGGCGGCCAGGCCCATTTCCTGGCCAACTGGCTGCACGTCGAGGGCGAGGACTGGCACGACCGCGTGGGCGGCTGGTTGCGCGGGACCGGCTGCGACGGCTGGGTGGTCCAGCGTGACGTGCAGGATCCGGCCGAGTACGTCGAGCTGTGGCTCAGGGACGCGGCCGAGCACGGCACCAAGGGCTACGCCGAGCACTACGACCGCTGGCTGGAGTGGTTCGACGAGCGCGGGGTCGAGGGCATCGGGTTCGGCTGGATCACGATGCGCAACTCCGGCGCCTTCGATCCCGTCGTCCGCGTCGAGCATCTGGCGCACCAGGTCGCGCTCCCGGTCGGTGACTACGTCGATGACGTCATCGACTCCATCGCCGCCGCGCACCGGGCCGGCGGGCTGGACGGCGCGCTGCTGCGTACCGCGGAAGGGCTGCTCGACGAGCGCGTCGGCCTGCCGGGCGCGGAGGACCCGATCCGCATCGTCCTGCGCCAGACGCAGGGGCTGCGGCGCAGCAGGGAGGTCGGCACGGTGGAGGCCGCGCTGGCCGGCGTGTGCGACGGCGAGCTGGCGCTCGGGCCGCTGCTCAACGTGATCGCCGAGCTGGTCGGCGACGGTGAGATCCCCAACGCCGACGCGGTCAGGCCCCTCATCGCCGAGGGTTACTTCCTGCTTTGATTCGCCGTTGATTGGACGTTGACACCCGTGGTGAAGGCTCAGGGGCAAGACACGGACCTGGGGGGTTCGAGGGCCGTGTCAGGTCCGGCCGGTCGCCTATGTGAGGCGGCTAGCCGCTACGCGGAGCATCCGGATAACCGGGCCCCCTAGCGACGCGTGGTGGCAAGGGCGGCCGGTCGGGCTACAACATATTCGTGACAGCCTAAGGACAGTCTTGATCAACCATGTGTGGATGACACGGCTGGACGACGAGCTGTACTCAGGACTCGACGACGGGCCCGCCGAAGGATTCGGCAACGGAATCGGTAACGGATTCAGCGACGGATTCAGCGACGGTGACGGCGTCGAGCAGGACCTTCAGATCGCCGGCCTCGGGAGCCCCGAGCCTGGAAAAGATCTCGAAGGCCTGCCGTAGACAGTGCAGGCTCCTCGTCGTGTCGCCGAGACCGCGCAGCGCCCTGCCGAGCACGGTGAGCGAGAGCGCCTCGCCGTATGGGTGGCCGATCTCGCGGGAGACCGTCAGTGCCTGCTCGGCGTGCCGTACGGCGTCGGAATGGCGCTCGGCGGCGATGAACGTCTCGGCCAGCCGCGAGCACACCCGCTGCTCCCAGACGCGCTGCTTGCCGGCGCGGAAGAAGGCCAGGCACTCGGCGTGGTGGTGGACGGCCTCGTTGAGCCGGCCGACCCGGGAGAGCACGACGCCGAGGTGGTAGCGGGCACGGGCGGTGCCGGCGCCGCTGCCGATCTCGGTGAAGATGGCCAGGCCCTTCTCGGCCGCCGCGATCGCGTCCTCGGGGTGACCCAGCCCCAGATGGTCGCGGGCGGAGTAGCTGAGGACCAGCGCCTCGCCGGCCGGCACGCCGTTCTCGCGGTAGAAGCGCATCGCCGCCTCGAACAGCTCCAGCGCCTCGGTGTGGCGGCGCTGGCGGCCGACGACGACGGCCAGGGCGTTCAGCACCTCGCCGGTGACGATCTTCTCGCCGCGGGCGTGCGACAACTCGTGCACGCGCCTGAAGTGCTCCTCGGCCTCCTTGAGCCGGTTGCCGGCGAACAACACCCGGCCCAGCACGTAGCGGGCGCGCAGCTCGCACGCCTCGTCGCCAATGTTCCGCGCGCCGGCCAGCACGGCCCTGGTGCCCTGGCCGAACTCGCGCGTGTGCGTGCCCGACTCCAGCAGCGGCTCCATCGCCACCAGCAGGTCTGCGGCGGGCAGGAGCTGCTCGCCGGTACGCGCCGCCGCGGCGGCCTGGTTGATGGCCGCGAACAGTGAGTCGCCCTCGGCGATGAGCCAGGCCACGGCCTCGTCCGCGCTGGTGAGGGTCTGTCCGGTGCCGATCGTGACGAGGCTGACCGGAATCATGCTGCCCTCGTAGGCCAGCGTGTGCGCGGACCCGGCAGAGGCCAGGTAGAAGCCGAGCAGCCGGCGCAGCGCCATCGTACGGGCCGCGGGCTCCTCGCTCTTTTCCAGCTCGCGCCTGGCGAACAACTTGAGCAGGTCGTGGAAGCGGTAGCGGCCGGGCGCGGGCGCCTCCAGCAGGCTGGCGTCGACCAGCGACTCCAGCACCTCCTCCGCCTCGAACGCGTTCTTGGCCAGCACGGCCGCCGCCGCGCCCGCGGAGATGTCGGGGCCGTTGGGCAGCGAGAGCAGCCGGAACGCGTGCGCCTGGGCGGGGGTGAGCTGCCCGTACCCGAGCGCGAAGGTGGCCTCGACGGCCAGGTTGCCCACCCGCAGCTCGTCGAGGCGGCGCTGCTCGTCGGCCAGCCTGGGCACCAGCGAGGCGACCGTCCAGGAGGGCCGCGCGGCCAGCCTGGCGGCCACGATCCGCACGGCCAGCGGCAGGAACCCGCACGCCGCCACCACGTCCATGGCCGCGCCGTGCTCGGCCGCGACGCGCTCGGCCCCGGCGACCGCGGCGAACAGCCGCAGCGCCTCGCCCGGCTCCAGCACGTCCAGGTCCACGAGCTTGGCCGAGGGCAGGTCGGCCAGCTTGCCCCGGCTGGTGACGATGGCCGCGCAACCGGGCGTGCCCGGCAGCAGCGGGCTGACCTGCTCGGCGTCGCGGGCGTTGTCGAGCAGCACGAGGATGCGGCGTTCGGCCAGGATGGAGCGGTAGAGGGCCGAGCGCTCCGCCGTCCCTTCCGGGATGACGTCGGGCGGGATGCCGAGCGCGCGCAGGAAGCCGCCGAGCGCCGACTCGGGTGCCGTCGCCTCGTCGGTGTAGCCGCGCAGGTCGGCGTAGAGCTGGCCGTCGGGGAAGACGTCGTCCACCAGGTGCGCCACGTGCACGGCCAGCGTGGTCTTGCCGACGCCGCCGATGCCGGAGATGGCCACCAGGGGCACGCCCTCGGTCTGGGACTTGGCCGACAGCAGCGTGCGCAGCCGTCCGGCGATCTCCTTGCGGCCGGTGAAGTCGCTGACGGCGGCGGGCAGCTGGGCGGGGCGCGGCAGTTCGAGCGCCGGCTGTGGCTCCTCCGCCGCGGGGGGCTCCTCCTCGTGGGGCACCTCGGCGGCGGCGAGCGTGGGGTCGGCGGCCAGGATGCGCTGGTGCAGGGCGGACAGCTCGGGGCCGGGCTCGATGCCCAGCTCGTCGATGAGCGCCTCGCGCGTCTCGGTGAAGACGTTGAGCGCGTCGCCCTGCCGGCCGCAGCGGTACAGGGCCAGCATGAGCTGGGCGCGCAACCTCTCGCGCAGCGGGTGGTCGGCGGTCAGCGCGATCAGCTCGGACACGATCTTGGCGTGGTTGCCCAGCTCCAGGTCCACGTCCATGAGCGTCTCGATGACGCTGATGCGCCGCTCGACCAGCCGGTCGCGCTGGTGCTCGGAGTAGGGGCCGACGGTGCCGGCCAGCGGCTCGCCCTCGAAGAGGTTCAGCGCGGCCCGCAGCGCCCTGGCGGCCTCGGCCAGCCGGCCGGCCTTGCGCGCGGTCTCGGCCTGCGTGATGCCGCGTTCGAAGCGGGTCAGGTCGAGCGCGTCCTGCGGCAGCCGCAGCGCGTAGCCCTTGCCGATGGAGGTGAGCAGTTCGGGGCGCGATCGGGCGGGCCTGCCCGGTTCGAGCACCGTGCGCAGCCTGGAGACGTACGTGCGCAGCGCGCCCAGGGCCCGCGGCGGCGCGTCCTCGCCCCAGACGGCGTCGATCATCTCGGCGGGTGTGACCGCGTGGCCCTCGCGCAGCAGCAACATGCCCAGAATGGAACGCTGCAGCGGGGTGCCCAGGTCGAGTTCCTGGCCATCACGCCACGCGCGGACAGGACCGAGCACCGCGAACCGCAGCCCGCTCTCAACGCTCTGACCAGCCATGCCGTATGTCTCCAAGCCAATGGAACGATTTGTTACCAAATGATAGATCGGTTGATGTTCGTGCCCTAGAGGCAGACTGATCGTTCATCTCAGCGTTGATCCGCCTTTGATCCGGTGTTGAGCACGTCCCTGGATGCTGAAGGCCGCTGGTGTGACACGCATCCGCGGGGGCGTGTGTCATATAGAGCGAATGCAGGCGGGAAAAATACAGGCCCCGCCCAGTGGAAAAGGGCGGGGCCGTCGGCGGGTGTGGTTCCTAGGCTGCCTCGACCAGTCCGAGCCGCCTGACCAGCCGTTCGCGTACGGCCGGCCATTCGGAGTTCAGGATCGAGTAGAGCGCGGTATCTCGGACCGTGTCGTCGGCGCCTCGGCTGTCCGCTCGCCGCACCCCGTCGAAGTGTGCGCCGAGTGCCTCGATGGCGGCCCGGGATCTGGTGTTGCGTACGTCTGCCTTGAGGGAGATGCGGTGGACGTCCCAGGTCTCGAAGGCGTGCGAGAGCAGCAGGTACTTGCTCTCCCGGTTGGCACCCGTGCCCTGGGCGCCGGCGCCCAGCCAGGTGTAACCGATGTCGGCCACGGACGGGATGTCGCCCACCGCACCTCGGGTACCCGGCGGCCAGGGCATCGGCCCCTGCCAGTACTCCAGGTGCATGAGACGGGTGGCACCGACCACGCGGTCGGTGTTCAGCCACCGGATGGCGAAGGGCATCGTGCGGCCCTCCGCCTGCTCAGCCAGGGCGGCCTCCACGTAGGAGACCACCTCGTCCCGGCCATTCGGGACGCGAGTGAAGGTGTAGGTGGAGCGGTCTTCACTCGCCGCGGCGGTCAGATCATCGACCGCCGCGAGGCTGAGAGGTTCCAGGCGCACGAGGCGCCCGGACAGGGTGACAAGAGCGGGCATGAGCACATGATGGGGGCTACGCCACGTGCACGTAACCAGGCTGTGCCAACCAACTTTCCACCGCTTTTGCAGACGGTACGTTTTCGCAGGTCAGAGTGCTCTTTTAGGGGGTGGTGCACCCGCTCTTGGGGAAAGATTCGCCTAACCGTGACCCTGGCCGCGAGCCTGGCCGTGACCCTATCCGCGACCCTATCCGTGACAGGGCGCGGGGACGAGCGCCGGTCGCCGTTCCGCCACCGTTTCGCGGCGCAGCGGCGACAGCGCGCCCAGCCCCAGCGAGAGGTAGTCGAGATTGTCCGCGATCCACGGGAGCCGGAGCGGGTCCGAGCTGTTCAGAGCGGTCAGGCGCTCCTCGGGCGAGTCGCCGTAGAGCAGGCTGACGGCCACGCGCACGCGGGCGGCCGACGGGTCGTCGCCGAAGGCGTGGCCCGGCAGCACCCCGATGCCGTGGTTCTCCAGCAGGATCTTGGTGATCTCGGCGGAGCCGCCGAGTCTGAGGTGGCTCAGGTCGGGATAGAGGTAGAAGCCGCCCTGCGGCATGGGCACGTCGGCGCCGATCTCGATGAACCGTTCGCGTACCTCATGGGCGACCAGGCCGTGCAGCCGGCGGCTGCGGTCGATGCGCTCGATCAGCTCGGGATGGTCGCCGAAGGCGTAGGCGGCGGCCTCCTGGACGGGCGCCGCGGGCGCCGACCAGATCTCGCTGGCCACCGCGAGCAGTTGCCTGCGCAACGCATGACCGTTCTCCGGCAGCCTGGCCACGCCGATCCGCCAGCCGCCCAGGGCCAGGCTCTTGCTCAGCCCGGTGGTGATGATCGTGCGCTCCGGCGCCAGATCGGCGGGCGAGGTGTAGGGCAGGGCCGGGTCGTGTACGAGGTCGCGGTAGATCTCGTCGGAAATGATCGTCAAATCGAGCTCACGGGCGACCGCGACCAGGTGGGCGACGGTGGCCGGTGGAGCCAGCCGTCCCGTCGGGTTGTCCGGCAGGGTGACCAGCACCGAGCTGACCGTCCTGCCCTCCGCCCTTGCGCGGCGTACCGCGGCGGCCACCAGATCCGGGTCCGGCACTCCGCCCTGCCCTGGTGGTGCGGGCACCAGGATCGGACGTGAGCCGACCAGATCGGCCTGCGCGGCGTAGCTGACCCAGCTGGGCATGGGCAAGACGACGTCCCCGCCGATCGCCAGCAGCAGGCCGTACAGCAGGGATTTGCTGCCCGGTCCGCAGACGACCAGTTCGGGGTCGGTGGTGAGCCCCCGTCGAGTCCAATAGCCCGCCGCCGCGGCCCGAAGTTCTGACGCCCCCGCGACCGGCCCGTAGCCGTTGCGTTCCGAGGCGGCGGCCAGCCTGTCGCGCAGCGCCGGGTGGACGGGCAGCCCTGCCTCTCCGAAGGCCAGGTGCAGCACGCGTTCCCCGGCGCGTCGTCTTCGTTCGATGTCCTCGTTAGCCGCCAGAGTGGCGGACAAAGTAACGGTCATGGTTGTCACGTTCCCAGCGTGGTTGGATGAAGGCATCAGCACAAGCGAGGCTTAGTGTGGGTAGGCATAAGGAAGTCTGATGCTCGAATTGCGGCGATTGGTCCTGATCTGCGAGTTCGCCAGAAAGGGCAGCATCGCGGCGACCGCCGAAGCGCTCGGCTACAGTCCTTCGGCCGTGTCGCAACAGCTGGTCGCGCTCGAACGTGAGACCGGAACGGCCCTGATCGACAGGACGGCGCGCAGCGCCGAACTCACCGACGCCGGCCGACGGCTGGTCATGCACGCGGAGCGGATCCTTTCGATGGTGGAGGAGGCGGAATCCGACCTGTCCGCGCACGAAGGGACGCCGTCAGGGCGGGTCGTCGTCACCGCCTTCCCCACGGCGGCCGTAGCATTCGCGCCGGCGCTCGCCCGATCGTTGCGCCGCCACACCCAGCTCACGCTCCGGCTGGGGCAGAGCAGATCGGGGCGGGGCATGCGCGAGGTGCAGTCGGGGGAGGTGGACATCGCGCTCGTGGACGACTGGTACGGCCAGGCGCGCGACAGCGACAGCCTGCGGGTCTTCCCGCTGCTGCGGGACCCCCTCGTGCTGGTCGTGCCGCGCAAGCACCGGCTGGCCGACCCCGAGGTGCCGCTGGACCTGCGCGAACTGCGCGACGAGCCGTGGATGGCCACGCCCGACGGCGAGCCGTCGCGGCTGGCGGTGGACCGGCTGCTGGTGGACGTGGGCGGCACCCGGCCGACGCCGTGGGAGTTCGAGGGGCTGGGGACCATCCTGTCGCTGGTCGCCAAGGGCCTCGGCATCGCCGCCGTACCCGCGCTGGCGCTGGCCGCCGGGGTGCGCGGGCTGGCCGTGCGGCAGTTCCCCGGCAACCCGGTGGGGCGGGAGGTGCACGCGGTGGCGCGCGGCTCCAGCGTGCACCGGCCGTCGGTGTCGGTGACGCTGCGGGCCATCCACGTGGCGGCGCGTTACATCGCCGGGGACCTGGATCCGGTACGCCCGGCGGAGCGGCCCAAGGACAGGGAGTGAACCCCGTGCACCCGCCAGAGGCGATAGCGTCTTCGCTCATGGCGCCGACGTACGAGATCGAGCAGCTCCTGCTCGCGCAGCCCAGCACGCGCACGGTCGCCGGCGTGGACGAGGTCGGCAGGGGCGCCTGGGCGGGGCCCGTGACGGTGTGCGCGGTCGTCACCGACCTGTCGGAGCCGCCCGCCGGGCTGACGGACTCCAAGCAGGTCTCCGAGGCCAAGCGCGGGCCGCTGGCCGCCGAGCTGGCCGTCTGGGCGGCGGGCGTCGGCTTCGGCGAGGCCACGCACCACGAGATCGACACGCTCGGCATGACCGAGGCGCTGCGCAGGGCCGCCCGCCGGGCGCTGGAGTCGCTGCCGGTCCGTCCTGACGCGGTGATCCTGGACGGCAAGCACGACTACATCGGCGCGCCCTGGCCGGTGCGCCTGGAGGTCAAGGGAGACTCGGCGAGCATCTCGGTGGCCGCCGCCTCCGTGCTGGCCAAGGTGCGGCGCGACGCCTACATGGGCACGATCGGCTGCGAGGAGTACGGCTTCGCCGAGAACGCGGGCTACCCCTCACCCGGGCACCAGGAGGCGCTGGCCCGGCTCGGGCCCACCTCCCACCATCGGCTCTCCTGGTCATACCTTGACGACCTGCCCCAATGGCGGCATCTCAAGCGGCACCGGGACCCTCTGGCCATGGAGGGGCAGGCCAGCCTGTTCGCCTGACGTCGCGATCGGCCATCATTCGGGGCATGCGGATCGGGATCTTTGTGGTCGCGGGGCTGTTTCCCGGGCAGGAGTCCGGGCGGGTGCTCGCCGACGCGGTCGAGTGGATCGTCGCGGCCGAGGAGGCCGGGTTCGACGACGCGTGGGTCGCCGAGCACCACTTCATGACCTACGGCGTCTGCCCGTCCCCGGCGACGCTGGCGGCGGTCGCGATCGGCAGGACCTCTCGCATCGGGCTCGGCACGGCCGTGAGCGTGTTGTCCAGCCAGCATCCCGTGGCGCTGGCCGAGCAGGCCGCCATGTTGCACCACCTGTCCGGCGGGCGGTTCACGCTGGGGGTCGGCAGGGGCGGGCCGTGGGTGGACCTGGAGGTGTTCGGGACGGGGCTCGAACGGTACGAGCGGGGGTTCGCCGAATCGCTCGACCTGCTGCTGGATGCCCTGTCGGGGCCTTCCGTGGCCGCCGACGGGGAGTTCTTCCGGTTCAGGGAGGTGCCGATGGTGCCGTCGGCCTCGATGCGGCCGGTCGTCGCGTGCACCTCCGCCGGGACCGTGGAGGTGGCCGCCCGGCGCGGGCTGCCGATGTTGCTGGGCATGCACATCGGGGACGAGGACAAGGCCGCCATGATCAAGCGGTACGGGGACTCGACTGTCGGGCACGTCGCGGCGGGGGTGGCGTGTGTGGCCGATTCCACGGCCGAGGCGGTGCGTGAGCTCAAGGCCGCGATGCTGGCCTGGCTGGGGCCGGGGCTGGCCGGTTACGTGCCGGTGGACGGGCGGACGAGGCCGTCCAGGGACGCCGGCGCGTACGTGGACCTGCTGACCGGGATCCATCCGGTGGGATCGGCGGAGCACTGCGCCGAGACGTTGCGGCGTACCGCGGAGGTCACCGGTGTCGAGCGCTTCATCCTGCTCATGGAGGGGCTGGGGGAGCACGGGCGCACGCTGGAGAACATCAGGAGGTTCGGCGCCGAGGTGTTGCCGCTGCTACGGGGATGAACCCGGCGAGCCGGGCATCGTTGCCGGCTCGCCGGAGGGGGCTCAGCAGTCCACGAGCTCCGGTTTCTGGTTGAGGATCTGCGCGCGCGGGGTGACGAAGTCGGACAGGGCCCGCGTCGCCGCCGGGTCGAAGACGGCCACCCGGTGGCAGTTCTGGAAGGCCAGGCGCACTCCGTAGTGACGCTCCAGAGCGCCACGCATCGAGTCGCTCGCCAGGCAGCGCAGGAGCTGGCCGCGGGCCTCCTCGGACGGCGGCGGCACCTGGTTGTCGGCGAACTCGGCTCCGCTGTGCTCACGCTGCTTGACCAGCTCGCTGATCAGCGACCACGCGTAGGGGAGTGAGTCGCGGACGCAGGCGATGAACGCCGCGTCGTCCACCTCACCGGCTCTGGCCTGGTCGAGCAGATCGTTCGGAACGGTCAGCGACATGCTGTCTCCTCTCGAAGGGGGATTGATCTCACGCTAGGTCTCTAATCGGAAACGCTCCAGCAGCCCCGTGGGGACAGTCGTGTGGGTCATGGGCCATAGACGAAGTCCGGGTCCACCTGCTCGGCGAGGTCGGAGCCGGTCCTGTCGTTGCCCCACGCCTCGGCGTTGCGCAGGTGGAACTCCACCGTCTGGCGGCCGAACATGGCCCAGTCCTTGTCCTGCTCGTCGAGGGTCTTGCGGAGCAGGGACAGCGCGTCGGCGTTGGCCGGCTCCAGGTCGTCCAGCGTGAAGTGGCGGCCCTGTTCCATCGCGCGCACGGCTGCCGAGTGCTCCATCCAGGTCAGCAGGTCGTCGCCCACGTGCTCGCGCAGGAAGTCCACGTCACCCTGGCCGTGCACCTTGTTGCCGATCACGGCGAGGGTGACGTCGTACTTGGCGGCGTAGTCGCGGTACTGCCGGTAGACGCTGACGCCCTGCCTGGTCGGCTCGGCGACCAGGAACGTCAGGTCGAAGCGGGTGAACAGGCCGGAGGCGAAGGAGTCGGCGCCGGCCGTCATGTCCGTCACGACGTACTCGCCGGGCAGGTCGACGAGGTGGTTGAGCAGCAGTTCCACCGCGCCCACCTTGGAGTGGTAGCAGGCCACGCCGAGGTCGTCCTCGCTGAACGGGCCGGTGGCCAGCAGGCGCAGGCCCTCGGGGGTGGTCAGGCCGTAGGGGTCGGTGGCCAGGTCCTGGAAGCTCAGCAGCGTGGAGCCGCGGCCGGGCGGGGTGGTCTTGAGCATGGCCTCGGCGGAGGCGATGCGCGGGTTCGTGCCGCGCAGCCGGTCCTTGATCTCGGTGAGGTGGGCGCCCAGGGGTTCGGGCTGCCGGTCCAGGCCGAGCACGAGGGCCAGGTGCTGGTTGATGTCGGCGTCGATGGCGACCACGGGACCGCCGTGGCTCGCCAGGTGCCTCGCGAACAGGGCCGACATCGTCGTCTTGCCGCTGCCGCCCTTTCCGACGAACGCCACTCTCACGGTGTGCTCCAGGTGGGTATGAAAATCGTTTCCGAACGGGACGATCACCATCATGCCACAGGGGCCCGAATGAGGGCGCGCCAAAGCGAGAAGTGGTGGGGCGAGGTGGTCGGAGGTGGTCAGCCGCAGGCGGTGTCGAGGCTGGTCGGCGTGTCGGCTTCCGGCGTGGGGGAGGGCGTGGTGCGGGCGGGGGCGGTCCTGGGGGCTGGGCGCTCGTTCAGGGTGTCCTCGACCTTGCGGCGGATCTCGTACCAGTCGGGGTCGGCGGTCGAGATCAGCGGCGGTACGAAGTTCAGGCTGCGGATCCTGGCGTCCTTCACCTTCTGCGACAGGTCCACGACCGCGGGCAGGAGATGCTGGGGCAGGTCGGTGGAGATGGCCCGCTTCGTGGCCGCGGCGAGGCTTTCGAAGCTGTTGAGCACGGTCATCGGGTCCGCCTGCCTGGCGACCGCGTTGAGCAGGCACTTCTGGCGGCCCATACGCACGTAGTCGTCGCTGTCGGTGCGGGAGCGGCCGTACCAGAGGGCCTCCTCGCCGGACAGTCTGCGGGTGCCGGCGGGCAGCAGGCCCTCGCGGCGCCTGCCGTACACGATGGGCTCCTTGATGGTGACCTGTACGCCGCCCATGGCGTCCACGATCTCCGCGAAGCCCTTCATGTCCACCATGGCGTAGTGGTCCACGCGCAGGCCGAGCAGGTCGCCGATGGTCTGCTTGAGCAGGGTGGGGCCGCGCTTGCCCTTTTCCACGCCCGGCACCACGTCCGGGTTGTCCTCGGCGTACTGGAAGACCTCGTTGAGCAGGCCGGGGGTGCCGGGGCCCGCGCCGCTGAAGCCCGAGGGGAAGCGCGCCCTGGCGGGGCCCTCCGGGAGCGGGACGTTCTGGAGGTTGCGGGGCAGGCCGAACAGGACGCTCTCTCCCGTTTCGACGTCCACGCTGGCCACGGTCATGCTGTCGGTCCGTACGCCCGGCCTGCTGGGCGCCGAGTCGCCGCCGAGCAGCAGGAAGTTCACCCGCTGGGCGCCGTTCCACGGGTCCTGGGCCAGTACGGGCGCGTTGGGGGTGTCGCCGGTGGCGAACAGGCTGTTCACGACGTCGCGCGACACGTACGCCAGCCGGGTGGCGTAGGCCGTCGGCGCGAGCACGAGCGCGCACAGGGCGACGGCCAGGGTGGCGGTCAGGAAGCGGCCGACGCTGTCGGAGCGGGCGGGGCGTACCAGGAGGAAGGACCAGAGGATCACGCCGGTCCAGGCCAGCGCGATCACCACCAGCGCGACCGTGAGCCAGGTGAGCCAGCGGGGCTGGACGGCCAGCGACAGGAGGTTGGCGCTGAACGCGGTGAAGACGGTCAGCACGCCGGCCAGTGTCAGCACATAGGCCGCCATGAGCGCCAGGCCGGTCTTGCGGCGTTCCGTGGCGAGGTGCGCGACCCCCCACAACACCGTCGATGCCAGTGTCAGTGCGATGCTCGCGCCCAGGCCGAATCGCCGATCTTCTCCCGTCATGCCTGGTCGAACCCCCAACGCGTGCTCATCCAAGCCACCTTAGTGATGCGTTGTGCGTCAGCGGCGGTACGAAGGGAATGGTTCGGTCAAATGCCTACCAAGACCAGCTTGAGATACAACGTGAACGTGAGCAAGCGACACGGTAGTTATGGGTTCGACGCGCCGTGGGCAGTGGCCGGACTGCTGTTCGGCGCGATCGTGCTGCTCGGCCTGGCGGGCCTGTCGTTATCGCTGGACATCCTCGCCGCGGGCATCGCCTTCCTGCTCGGCGGGCTCTACACGCTGGCCAGCGCGATCAGCCACCTCTACACGACCCGGCGCGGCAAGTTCGCCGTCTGGGCCGGGCAACTGGAACGGCTGCGCGGCGACGAGCGGCTGCTCGACCTGGGCTGCGGCCGGGGAGCGGTGCTGCTGCTCGCCGCCCAGCGGCTGGAGAGCGGCGGGGCGACCGGCGTGGACCTGTGGCGCGCCAAGGGCCGGTCGGGCAACCACGAGCAGGTGACCAGGGCGAACGCCGAGGCGGAAGGCGTCGCCGACCGGGTGGAGCTGGTCACGGGCGACCTGCGCGACCTGCCGTTCGGCGACGACGCGTTCGACGTGGTGGTGTCGAGTCAGGCCGTGCACGACATCCCCGGAGCCGACGGGCGGGCGCGGGCCGTCCGCGAGGCGCACCGGGTGTTGCGGCCCGGCGGGTTGTTGCTGATCGCCGACTTCCGGCACACCCAGGACTACGAGGAGACGCTGCGCGAGCTGGGCGTGGTGGACGTGCGGCGGCGCGACGCGGGCTGGCGGTTCTGGTACGGCGGCCCCTGGTCCGCCACCGGCATCGTGGAGGCCAGGAAACCGGCCGCGTAGAAAGCGTTTGCCTGGGTATCGCGTTGAGTTTATGAGCGAGGTGGAAACAGGCACCGTCACCACCAAGGTGCCCGCGCGGCTGGACCGGCTGCCGTGGTCACGGTGGCACTGGATGATCGTCATCGGGCTCGGCACCGTCTGGATCCTCGACGGACTCGAAGTCACCATCGTCGGAAACCTGTCCGCGCAGCTCGCCAAGCCGGGCAGCGGCCTGGACATCACCCAGGCGCAGGTCGCGGGCATGGCCGCCGCGCTCTACGTGGCGGGAGCCTGCTCGGGGGCGCTGTTCTTCGGCTGGCTGACCGACAGGTTCGGCAGGAAGAAGTTGTTCATCATCACGCTGGTCGTGTACCTGGCGGCGACCCTGCTGACCGCGTTCTCCTTCAGCGTCTGGTGGTTCTTCCTGTTCAGGTTCCTGACGGGCTTCGGCATCGGCGGCGAGTACGCGGCCATCAACTCCGCCATCGACGAGTTGATCCCGAGCCGGCACCGCGGACGCATCGACATCATCATCAACGGCAGCTACTGGCTCGGCGCCGCCGGCGGGGCGCTGCTGACCGTGCCGCTGCTGAACAACCTGCCGGTCAACATCGGCTGGCGGGTGGCGTTCGGGCTGGGCGTGGTGCTGGGCCTGGCCATCCTCCTCGTACGCCGCAACGTGCCGGAGAGCCCGCGCTGGTTGTTCATCCACGGCAGAGGGGACGAGGCCGAGCGCATCGTCGATGACGTCGAGCACCGGATCGGCAGGGACGAACTGCCGGAGCCCGAGCAGTCGATGACCATCCACCAGCGTAAGTCGATCGGTTTCATCAGGATCGCGCACACGATGGTGGCCCTCTATCCGAAGCGGACGGTGCTGGGGCTGTCGTTGTTCATCGGGCAGGCGTTCCTGTACAACGCGATCACGTTCGGGTACGCGCAGATCCTGTCCACGTTCTTCCAGATCGACACGCACACGGGCTACTACTTCGCGGTCATCGCGATCGGCAACTTCCTCGGCCCGCTGCTGCTCGGCCACCTCTTCGACACGGTGGGCAGGGTGCCGATGATCTCGGCCACCTACATCGGCTCCGGGTTGTTGCTGCTCGGCACGGCGTGGCTGTTCAGCCAGGGCATGCTGACCGCGGTCACGCTGACCGCGTGCTGGTGCGCCGTGTTGTTCGTGGCCTCGGCGGGGGCCAGTTCGGCGTACCTGACCGTGAGCGAGATCTTCCCCATGGAGACCAGGGCGATGGCCATCGCGTTCTTCTTCGCGGTGGGCACGGCGGCGGGCGGCATCGCGGGGCCGCTGGTGTTCGCCACGCTGGTGGAGACCGGGGTGCCGGGGGACACGGCGCTGGCGTTCTGCGTCGGCGCGGTGGTGATGATCGCCGGCGGCCTGGTCGAGTTGTTCCTCGGGGTCAAGGCCGAGCGCAAGGGCCTGGAGGCCATCGCACCGCCGCTCAGCAAGGCGGACGCCACCTGACCGGCGCGCTACGAGAGCGGACGCCACCTGACCGGCGCGTTCATGAGAGCGGGCGCCACCTGACCGGCGCGTTCATGAGAGCGGGCGCCACATGACGGGTAAGACCCGGGGGCTGTCGGACAGGTAGAGGTGCGGCACGTCCACGAACACCCGCATCGGGCCGCGTTCGACGCTCAGCTTCGAGGCCATCGCCGCGTGCACGTCGGCGAGCGGCAGATAGTTGAGGTAGCTGGTGAAGGCGTTCTGGGAGCGGAAGGCGACGGTCATGACCAGCGAGCCCTCCCTGATCCGGAACGCCATCCCGATCAGGCACGGCACCGAGTCGTACGCCTCGCCGGGCGCGGTCAGCGAGATCCACGCGCTCTTGCTGTACGGCTTGGCCCGCAGCAGGTCGGCCGCCCAGGTGAGCTGCCCGCCGATCCTGGCCCCGTAGCTGTACTTGAACGGCGGCACCACCGCGACCTCGCTGAACTTCCTGCGGTACAACGTGAGCCGGTCGGCGTCGCCGTACCGCGCGATGATCGGATCGTCGTCGCTGACGCGCTCGATCTCGAACAGCAGGGACGGTCCCTCGATGACCGGCCCACGATCGTCGTCGGCGAGCGCGCCCGCCGACCAGACATGACGCATCAATTTAATCCACGCCTCCCCACACGACGCCCAAAGTTCTGGGCAGGGCATTTATCCCTCCAATTGCGAATATCCAGGAGAGCTGCGAGGGTGCCGCCGTCGGGTGACATTGCAGCGGATGTAGTAAACGGCGTAGTGGACCAAGGCGACGAGCAGGATGGCGGCCACGAGCAGGAGCAGGTTCGGCTCCTGTCCGCTGAGCCCCGTGACGCCGACGGCCAGGTAGGTCGAGTTGGCCATGGCGAGCACGGTGACGTTGACGCCGGGCCAGGCGAGGGGCGCGTACGTCTCGGGGAAGCGCGGGTCGGTCGGCAGGTTCGGGCTCCAGCCGAGGTCGTCCCTGAGCTTCGTGGCGTACAGCAGGCGGAAGTTGTTGATCGCGCGCGCCGTTCTGGCGTGCGCGTTGACGGCTTCGATGAGCCGCAGGAACGGCAGGGAGCTGAGCACGCCGAACGCGGTGACCACGGCGAACAGGTACCACGGCACGTCCTGCCACCGCGTCAGGCTCTGCGGGTCCACCACTTTCGCGCTGGCCAGGGCGATGGCCGCGAGGAACGGGCCGGACAACAGGCTCATCGCGAGCCTGGTCATCTTCAGCCGTTCCTCCTTCGCGGCGAGGTGGACCGCGTAGATGCCGGAGAAGTCCACGGCGGCGAACTGGAGGAACTGACTTGGTGTCAGGTCATCCTTTTGGGCCATGCGATGGGGGATCTTTCGCATGTGCGTGCTCCTGGTAGGGGGTAATTCCAGTATGAGCACTTTTTCCCGGAAGTGGCGATGATTAATACCAATTGTTCCAACAAATCTCAACTTACTGGGGTCAGGTGTGTCATACGCTCCACTTGATCTATATAAGCCGCGGGGAGGCCGTACAGCAGGCCCGCCATCTCATGGTCATGGATCACCGGCAGGGCGGCCAGCGCGTCGGCGGCCAGCCCGCGGCAGTACGCGATCGTCTCCTCGGTCATCCGGCTCGCCCGCAACCTGCGCAGCGCCTCCGCCACCTGCTCGTCGCTCATGTCGCGGCCCAGCAGCCCGTCCAGGTCGGCCCCCGACATGAGCAGCGGCAGGCTGTAGACGCCCTGCCGCAGGTCGTTCCCGGCGGGCTTGCCGAGCTGCTCGCTGGTGGCGGTCAGGTCCAGCAGGTCGTCGAGCACCTGGAAGATGAGGCCGAACTTCTCCCCGTACGCCGCCATCCGCGCCCTGTCCTCGGCCGAGGCGTGCGCGCACACCGCCGCCACCAGGCACCCGGCCCTGAACAGGGCGGCGGTCTTACCGGTGATGGACCTCAACGCGTTCTGCCTGGTGCGGGCGGTGTTGAACAGGTCGGCCGTCTCCAGGTACTGCCCCTCCGCCAGCTCCACCACGACCGCCGCCAGCACCTCCGCGACCGGCCTTGACACGTTCACGATCGCCGCCAGCCCGGCCCTGGCCAGCATGAAGTCCCCGATGACCAGCGCCTTGCCGTCGCCCAGCTCGGCGTTGAGCGTCCGCGCGCCACGGCGTTCCGTGGCGCGGTCCATGAGGTCGTCGTGCACGAGCGAGCCGGCGTGGATGAGCTCGACGCACGCGGCGGCGGTGATCACGCGGCGGTCGAGAGCCTTGCCGAGCGCGAGCGAGGCGGCCAGCGTCATGGCGGGACGCAGGCGCTTGCCGCCCGCCGAGACGATGCGCCCGGCGCCCGCGTTGATGGCGGGCAGCGCCGATGAACCGCTCAGCCGGCGGATCCTGGCCTCGACCTTGGTCAACCCGGCCGTGATCGCGGGGCTGCGCAGAAGTTGATCCATGCCTCCCAGACTGCTTCCCGGTCGCTGTGGCACGCCTGAGAGACCCTGAGGAGCCTCTCAGCCCACCACTCCGGGATGCTGGATGCCGTGAACCGATCATCGGATGAGGTCCTCTACCTCGTCGTCTGCGCAGCGGGAGCGGCGGCCGACGTCGGCCGCCTGGTCGCCCTGGCCCAGGACGAGGGGTGGATCGTGCAGATCGTGGCCACGCCGTCCGCGCTGGACTTCATCGACGTGGCCGAGCTGGAACGGCAGACCGGGCGGCCCGTGCGCAGCCGCTACCGCAAGCCGTCGGAGCCGAAGCCGCCCAGGGCCGACGCCGTCATCGTGGCGCCGGCCACGTACAACACGATCAACAAGTTCGCCCTGGGCATCGCCGACACCTACGCGCTCGGGGTGCTGGCCGAGGCTCCGGGGCTGGGCATCCCGGTGGTGGTGCTGCCGTTCGTCAACGAGGCCCTGTCCGCCCGTACGGCGTTCCGCCGCAGCGTCGAGGAGTTGCGGGCCGACGGCGTACGGGTGGTGCTCGACGCCGGCGACTCCCCCTGGGAACGGGCGCTGGCGGAACTGGGCGTGGCATTTTCCTGAAGATTTATGCCAGGATGTGCCGACTTCAGGGAGGAACATCGTGGGAATGGCGCAGCGGGTCGACGAGGTGCTCGCCTCGGGCAAGGCGCCCTACGCGCACGGGCTGGTGGTGCTGCGCGGCGGGCAGGTCGAGATCGAGCGCTACGCCGCCGGCCACGACTACGCGCTGAACGAGCCTCTGGGGCACGTGGAGTTCGACCGGGACACGCTGCACGACCTCAGGTCCGTGTCCAAGAGCGTGGTCGGGCTCGTGTACGGCATCGCGCTGCGCGAAGGTCTGGTGCCGGAGCCGGGCGAGCCGCTGCTGCGCCAGTTCCCCGAGCACGAGGACCTGGCCGCCGATCCGCGCCGGGCGAGCCTGACCATTGAGCACGCCCTGACCATGACGCTCGGGATCGAGTGGAAGGAAGACCTTCCCTACACCGATCCGGCCAACGGCGAGATCGCCATGGAACTGGCGCCCGACCGGCACCGCTACGTCCTGGAGCGGCCCATCGTGGAGGAGGCGGGCCTGCGCTGGCAGTACTGCGGCGGCGCCACCGCGCTGATCGGAGAGATCATCACCCGGGGCGCCGGCCGGCCGCTGGACGAGTACGCCGCCGCCAGGCTCTTCGAGCCGCTCGGCATCTCCGCCCACGCCTGGTCCAGGGGCGACGACGGCGCGACCAGAGCCGCCTCCGGCCTGCGCCTGCGCCCGATCGACCTGGCCCTGCTCGGCCAGACCGTGCTGGACGGCGGCCGGGACGTGGTGCCCGGTCCGTGGCTCACGGAGATGTTGCGGCACAGGGCCGTGACCGGGAGCGGGTCCGGGTACGGCTACCAGTGGTACCTGAACCCGGGGACGTACGAGGGCGTCGGCAACGGCGGGCAGCGGCTGGTCGTGGTGCCGGAGGAGGAACTGGTCGTGGTGGTGACGGCCGGCGAGTACGACGTCTCCCTGGCCAGCTCCCAGGCCGTACTGGACGCCGTGTTCAACCGATGAGATCCTCCGGGCCCCATAGCCCGTCCAGCGGCAGGCCGGGCTCCGCGCCCGCTCTCGACACGGCGATCCTGGGCGTGCCGGTGCCGGCCCCGGGAACGAAGGCGGAGCCGCGGACGAGTTCGTCGTAGTCATGACGATCGAACGGCCGGTTATCCAGCCACTTGATCGACCCCACGAACTGGATCTGCCCGGCCACCGGCCCTCTGTCCGCGCCGATCAGATCGATCTCCGGATTGTTCTGGCGGTTCCACCAGCCGCCGATCTCCTCGGTGTCGGGCCAGTTCTCGTCCGGCAGCGCTCTGGCCAGGGCCTGGCGGATGACGGGCTCGACCGCGCGCCCGCGCCAGGTCGTCCAGGACTTCTCGATGCGCTGCAGGGCGAGGTCGGGGCGGCCCCGCTCGCTGTCGGCGATCGCACGCTGCAGGAACGCCAGCCAGAAACGCAGGTAGTGGTCGGCGACGCGGTAGCGCTTGTTCTTGGTGTCCGGTTTCGTGGACAGCGGGAGGTCGGCGGTGATGACCTGCTTCGTGGTCAGGGCGGATAGGACGGGGGCGAGGGTTCCTGACGGCAGCGGTGCGTCGCCTCCGGTCCTGGCGGCGATGTTGGCGAAGGTGCGCTCGCCCGTGCCGATGGCCTCCAGCGCTCTTCTGGCGTGGCCTCCGGCGGGGAACTCGCCGAGCAGCGTGAGCTCACCGGCGGCGAGGAGGGGCGACAGCGGGGAGTCGAGGCTCCGGCCGAGGAAGTCACCGCGTGACATGCCCGGCTCCCAGGAGCGGACGATCTCGGGAAAGCCGCCGGTGATGAGCAGCGCGTCGATCGCCTCCGCGGCCGGGAGCCGGGCCATCCCGGCCACGTCGGCCAGGTGCAGCGGCCTGATGGTCATGCGCGCCGCCCGTCCGAAGAACGGCCTGCCGTACTCCTGGAGCGCCTCCATCATCGTGAGGTCGCTGCCGACCAGGATGAGCAGGACCGGCCTGGCCGACAGGAACCTGTCCCAGACCGTCTGAAGAGCGCCTTCGAACTCCTGGTCCTGCTCCACCAGCCAGGGCACCTCGTCGAGCACCACGATGCACGGGCTGTCACCGACCGCCGTGGCCAGCGCCCTCAGGGTCTCGTTCCAGTCCTGCGGATGGGCGCCCCGGACCAGTTCGGCATGGGGAAGAGCGGCGCAGGCGGCGGCCCGGATGAGATCGTGGCGCTCCGCGGCGGGAGCACGGCCGCGGGACGCCTGGAAGATGACGTACGGCAGCCCTGAGCGGTCACAGAACTCCTGCACCAGGCGGGACTTCCCGACTCGCCGCCGGCCGGTCATGATCAGCGCTCGGCCTCTGGTCGTCAGCTTCTGCTGCTGGACCAGGGCGAGTTGCTCGTCGAGGAGCCGAAGATCGGGTGCCCGACCGGAGAACTCCAGCACCATGGGACGGCCTCCAAGTAAGGCTGAATCTAAGTAAGACTGTATCTTACTTAGATCCGATCTTACTTTAGAGCGGCAGGTGGGGGACGGCGGTGCGGAAGGCTGTTACGGCTGCTTCGATCGCGGGGTGTTCGCCGTTGCCCTTTCTGAAGGCGGCCAGGGTGCGGCGGCTCAGGGGGAGGCGGGTGAGGCGGACGCCGGGGGGTGGGGCGGCCACCGCGAGGCGGGGTACGAGGGCGACGCCCAGGCCGGCGGCGGCGAAGGCCAGGACGGTGTCGAAGTCGTCGATGTGGTGGCGTACCAACGGCTCGAAGCCGGCCGCTTGGCAGGCTCTGATCGCCATGGCGTGGCAGAGAGTGCCCGGTTTGTTGGTGATCCAGGCGTCGGCGCGGGCGGCTTCGACCGAGGGGCGGCCGGTCAGGTACATCGGCTCGGTGAACAGGGGCTCGGTCTCGATGGAGGCGTCGGTGACGGGTGGGACGAAGTCGTACTCGTGGACGAGCGCCACGTCGAGTTCACCCGCCCGCAGCGCGGCCGAGACGTCCGCCGGGTCGATCTCGGAGATCATGGGCTCAAGGCCGGGGTGGGCGCCGGTCAGGTCGGCGAGGGCGGGTGGGAGGAGCACGCGGGCGGCGGTGGGGAACGCGCCGATCCGCAGCGGTCCCGAGGGGCCGCCCCGCGTCGCGGCGAGGGCCGCGGAGGCGCGTTCGAGTTGCTCCAGTACGGCCTGCGCGTGCTCGACCAGGAGTTGCCCGGCGGGTGTCAGCGTCACCGTGCGGCCCGTGCGCTTCAGCAGTTGCACGCCCGCCTCCCGTTCCAGCGCGCTGAGTTGCTGGGAGACGGCCGACGGGGTGAACGTCACCGCCTGCGCGACGGCGGCGATGGTGCCGCGTCTGGCGAGTTCGCGCAGGAGGTGGAGCTTGCGTGGGTCGAGCATAAGGTCAGCTTAATGTCGGGCGTAGGAATCGTCGCTGGACCTTACGTATGGCGACAGGTCACGCTCAAAGCATGTTGAGAGGACTTCACGTACCGCTGATCACGCCGTTCGACACCGCGGGCAGAGTGGACGAGGACGCGCTTGAGAAGCTCGGGCGCCGGGCGCTCGACGAGGGCGCCGCCGGGCTGGTGGCGCTGGGCACCACCGGTGAGGTGGCCGCGCTCGATCCCGCCGAGCGGGCGCGGGTGATCGAGGTGTGCGCGCGGGTCTGCGCCGAGCGGCAGGCGCTGCTGACGGTGGGGCTGACGGGCAACGACACCCGGTCCACGGCCCAGGCGCTGCGGGACCTGCCGTCCGGCGTCGGGGCGGCGCTGGTGACGGTCCCGTACTTCCTGCGGCCGGGTGAGCGCGGGGTCGTCGCGCACTTCGAGGCGCTGGCGGAGCAGACGCCGGTGCCGCTGGTCATCTACCACATTCCCTATCGGACCGGGCAGGCCGTCGGCGCCGCCACGTTGCGCAGGCTCGGCGCCCATCCCATGATCGCCGGGGTCAAGTACTCCGCCGGCGGGATCGACCAGGACGCGGTGGACCTGCTCGGGGATCTGCCCGAGGGGTTCGAGGTGCTGGGCGGGGACGATGTCGTCATCTCCCCGCTGCTCGCGCTGGGGGCCGCCGGCGGCATCCTCGCCTCCGCGCACCTGGCGACCAGGAGCTTCGCCGACCTGGTGGCGGCTTGGCACGCGGGGGACGTCGAGCGGGCGAGAGGGTTGGGGAGCCGGTTGGCCCGGCTGTCTGCGGCGTTGTTCGCCGAGCCCAACCCGACGGTGACCAAGGGGGTGCTGCACGCCCGGGGCCTCATCCCGACTCCGGACGTGCGCCTTCCGCTGCTGCCCGCCGGCGCGGAGACGGTGACACGAGCCGTCCAGGTGACCGAAGCCGTGTCACAGGCCGGCCTGGTAGCGGTACATCCAGGCGAGTGACTCCTGGCTCGCGCTCTTCTTCAGGAAGATCGGCATCATCAGGTCGCGGAACACCCGGGCGACCGGGCCCGCGGCCTTGCTGTTGCTGATGGTCCTGGAGTAGGCCACGACCCGCTCCGCCCTGGGCCGCCGCTCGGCCTCGAACTTCCGGAACGCCTCCTCGTGCCCGTCGCTGTCGCGCAGGCACCTGGCCAGCACGACCGCGTCCTCGATGGCCAGCGAGGCGCCCTGGCCGGAGCTGGGTGAGGTGGCGTGCGCGGCGTCGCCGGTCAGCAGCACCCGGCCGCGGTGCCACACGGGCACCGGGGGCAGGTCGTGGATCGGCAGGGCCAGATCGACGGAGCTGCGCCGGATCAGGTCGGCGGAGAAGTTCGCGTCGTTCTCGAACGCCCGCACCAGCACGGGCTTCCAGTCCTCCGGCACGTCCCCGAGCTCCCTGGGCAGGTTCGCGAACCACCAGGTGTCGCCCGACTCGGTCACCGTGTAGCCGAAGAACGCGCGCTTGCCGAAGACCATGTTGTACACGCCGGGCTCGCCCGGGACCCCGGCGTCCTTGACGATGCCGCCGAAGCTGTACAGACCGCTGTAGCGAGGCTTCGGAGCCTGCGCGTCGAGCAGCGAGCGGGTGCGCGAGTGCACGCCGTCGCAGGCGATGAGCAGGTCGCCGACGGCCGTCGTGCCGTCCTCGAACGTGGCCGTGACCTGCGTGCCGTCGTCCTCGTAGGAGACCATGCGCTTGCCGAAGGAGACGCTGATGCCGTGCTGCTCGGCCTCGTCGCGCACGATCCTGTAGAGGTCGGAGCGCAGGATGGTGTGGCTCACGGTGCCGTCGTCGAGCCGCAGGCCGTTGGCCACCTCGCCGAGCCGCTTGCCCGAGCCGCTCCACATGACCATGCGCGGCGTCGGGATGCCCGCGGCCAGAACCTGGCGGTGCGCGCCGAGCACGCCCAGGGCGGACAGGCCGTTGGAGGCCACGTTGAGGAACGAGCCCACGTCCTCCGCGCCCTGCCCGTACGCCTCGAAGATCTCCGCTTCGATGCCGACTTCACGCAGTGCCATCGCGGTGGCGGGGCCGCCGATGCCGCAACCTATGATCAGAGCCTTCATGGTGATAACCTTTCGTTCGGTCGAACGAAATATTAGGCAGAGGCGGGTGACGATGTCCAGAGATATTTCGGAAAAGCGAAAGAAATTGCTGGAGGACCTCACAGTCGCGGGACGGGCGCACAGCAACGCCGCCGTGATGTACCACAGCGCGATGGGCGAGCGGCTGGGCCTGGGCATGACCGAGGAGAAGACGCTCGACCTGCTGCAACGGCACGGGCCGCTGACGGCGGGGGAGCTCGGCCAGCACGCCGGCCTGGCGCCCGCCACGGTCAGCGGCCTGATCGACCGGCTGGAGGCCAAGCGGCTCGTACGGCGCGTACGCGACACCAAGGACCGGCGGCGGGTCATCGTCGAGATCAACTACGAGCAGCTGGCCGGGTTCGCGGAGCTGTTCGAGCCGTTCGTGGCGGCGCTGGCGCAACTGTACGAGCGCTACACCGACGACGAGCTGGAGCTGATACTCGACTGGCTCAACCGCTCCGCGGCCCTGCAACGAGAGGCCACCACGGCGCTGGCCGGGTAGTAATGAGGTCTATGGACGGCCGGATTCCCTGATCGCGGTGCCGACCTCGCCCACCCGGTCGGCGAGCAGGCCGATCGCGCCGACCGTGCGCACCACCGGGTCGTCCTCCGCCCCGCCCAGGGCCTTGGCCTTGAGGTAGGCGGCTTTCACCTCCGCCCAGCGCTGCGCCTGGACAGGGGTCAGCCGGCCGCGCAACTCGGCCAGCTTGAGCAGGTTGGCCTCGGCGTCGGAGGTCAGGGTCTGCGCCTCGCCCAGGTAGTGGTCGTCGATCACCGCCTCCAACTCGGCGTCGTTCATGGCGGGCACGATGCGCTCGGCCAGCTTGTTCATGTTGCGGTAGGAGCCCTGCAGCCGGTACGGAGGCTCGGTACGCGCCGCCTCCGACTGCCCGGCCGAGGCGATGTAGGCCCGGTTGTTGGCCAGCACCACCTCCTGCACGCGGACCAGCTTGGCCAGCACGCTGAGGATCGGATCCAGCTCCGGCTTGGTGTAGGGATGCCTGAGCTGGTCCGGCCGAACCGTCGTGTCGCCCCTGGCCAGCCGGATGAGCAGCTCCACGTCCGACCGGTCCCGCCCGGACAGCGGCGCGAGCACCGGGTTGGAGGTCAGCGCGTTGTCGATGTAGCTCAGCGCGAACAACTCCTCCCTGCCCGACAACACATCACCGAGGTTCCACACGTCGGCCCGGTTGGCCAGCATGTCGGGGATGCGGAAACGTTTGCCCGACTCGGTGTACGGGTTGCCCGCCATGCACACCGCGAACCGCTTGCCGCGCAGGTCGTAGGTCCTGGTGCGCCCGTTCCAGACGCCCTCGATGCGGCGCTGGGCGTCGCACAACGAGATGAACTTCTGCAGCAGCTCCGGCGAGGTGTGCTGGATGTCGTCCAGGTAGAGCAGGGTGTTGTTGCCCGTCTCCAGCGCGAACGAGATCTTCTCCACCTCCTGCCTGGCCGTCGCGTCGGGCGCGTCCGCCGGGTCCAGCGAGGTGACCCCGTGGCCCAGGGCGGGGCCGTTGACCTTGACGAAGACCAGGCCGAGGCGGCTGGCCACGTACTCCATCAGGGTGGTCTTGCCGTAGCCGGGCGGCGAGATGAGCAGCAGCAGGCCCATCTGGTCGGTGCGTTTGCCCGCGCCCGCCGCGCCGAGCTGCTTGGCCAGGTTGTCGCCGATCAGCGGCAGGTACACCTCATCCAGCAGGCGGTTGCGTACGAAGGCGCTCATGACCTTGGGCTTGTACTCCTCCAGGCGCAGGCGGCGGCGCTCGGCCTCGACCAGTTCGCTCCTGCGGCGCTGGTAGCCGCGGTAGGCGGGGACCTGCTCCCGGGCGAAGCGGCGGGTCCTGGTCAGTACCTCCTCCAGGCGCAGCTCCAGCTTGCGGTCCTTGATCCGCGGATGGGCGCCGAGCAGGCCGTCCACGGTCTCCACGGTGGCGGCGCCGGAGTCGTGCCTGGGCAGGTCGCAGAGCTGTACGGCGATGGACTCGGCCACCTCGGTGCCCTGGTGGTAGGCGCTCAGCCAGGCGTGGGCGAGCTGGAGCCGTTCGGCGAGCGGGAGCGCCTTGAGGTCTTCCTCGAACTCGCGGGTCTTGGCCGGGCCCAGGGCGTGCCGGAAACCGTCGAGGACTTCGCGGGCGGCCTTGCCGGTGACGAAACCGGTGGGCGTGGTGCCCAGCTCCTCGACCAGGTATTCACCCGCGAGACCGGCGACGGGGACGCCCATGCCCAGCTCGGCCGAGAACCTGGTGATCAGGGCTTCCAGCTCGGCGGCCAGCGCCCCCAGCGCGGGTCCCGCGCCGAAGACGGTCCTGGCGCGCACCAGCGACACGGCCCGGGTGGCGAATGTTTTACGTGAAACCTCGTCGGTCCCGAACGTCCAGAAGAGCTGCGCGGCGGCCCGTACCTCGGCCGGATAGCGCAGCAGCCCCGCGCCTTCGCGCAGCCGCAGCAGCGTGTCCAGGATGGTGGTGGCGTCGTGGTCGTGCACGCCGCGCTCGTAGCCCTCGTCGTAGCGGGATTCGGCGGCCTGCCGTACCAGGTCGGCGAGCGGAGCCCCGGGCGTGGCCGAGTCCAGGAGCGAGGCGGCCAGGTACTCGGCCCGGTAGACCTGCGCGGACTCCGACACCAGCACCTGGTCCCAGAAGGGCCGGGTGTCGGCGAAGGAGTCGGGGACGGGCGAGCGGTAGTCGGTGCCGGTGATCGCGAAGTTCATGGCCCCGTCGTGCGGCACCAGCGTCAGGTCGATCGGCTGGGTGTTGACGGCGAAGCGGTGGCTGCCCAGGCGTAGGGTCTCGCCCCCGTCGGAGAACAGGTCCAGGCGGTCCCGCAGCGCCCGGCCGGCCTCCTGCTGGGCCGCCTTGATCCGCCCGTCCAGCTCCTCGGCCCGTACGGCGTCCCCGAGCCCCCGCAGCTCCCCGGCCGCCGAGCGCACCTTGGCCACCATCGGGTCGGTGGCGAAGTAGGTGTTGACCTCATCCAGCGACGGCAGCGCGGCCAGCCGCCTGGTGATGCTGCCCAGGATGCGCTCCGCCGAGGCGAAGACGCGGTCGGCGCGCCGGGCCAGGTCGTCGAGCTGGGTCTGCTTACGGGCCGAGAACGCCTCGTAGACCTCGTCCCGCTTGGCCGAGAGTTGCGCGGCGAAGTCCTCGGACTCGCCGAAGCGCGACTCCAGGTTCTCGACCTGGAGCATCAGCCGCCCGAGTTGCTCGTCGCACTTGGCGGGGTTGTCGGCCATCGCCAGCGCGCCCGTGACGGCCTGTCCGAGCAGGGCGAACTCGGCGGCGAACGCGGCCCGGCCCTCGGTGCCGAGCAGTTCGCGCCTGCGCCCGTCCAGCAGCGCCCTGGCCCGGTTCACGCCGCCGAGCACCTCGGCGATGCGGCCCAGGATCGAGGTGCGCACGGTCGCGTCGCCGATGTCCAGCGACCCGACGACCTCCGTGACCACCTCCAGGCCCTCGGCCTGCTCCGCCAGCCGGTCGGCGACGGGCGCGGCCTCGGCCACCGTGCCGATGGCGGCGGCGTCGGCGGCCAGCGCCTCGACGGCGGCGTGGTAGGCGGTGAAGGCGTCCTGGCCGGACAGGAAGGTGACCGCCCGCCGGCCGGCCGAGCCCAGCTCTTCGAGCACGGACTCCGACAGCGCGTCCAGGGCGGCCAGGTCGATGTGGCGGACCTCGCGCAGCGTCACCAGGTGGCCCTGGGCGCGGCGCAGCGTGGCCAGCAGGGTGACCCAGGCGTCCGCGGTGGCCGGGTCCTCGGCCCCGGAGCGGCGCAGGAGCTCGGTGGTCTCCTCGGTGGCCGTGGCGAGCGTCTGTGACGCCTGCCGGGTGAGCTGCTCGACGTTCTCGTACTCGTCGAGCACCTGCTCGGCGGTGGCGCGCACGTCGGCCAGCGGCCCGCGCAGGCCGTGCTCGCCGAGCCAGTGGTAGGAGTCGAACGTGCGCGTGCAGGCGGCGATCAGGCCCTCGAAGGTGCCGGCCGACGGCGCCATCTCCTCGACCATGCGCGCGACGGACAGGGCGTCGGAGATGCCGCGGACGAGTTCGGCGTTGCCGATGCGCTCCAGCGGTCCCGTGCCGGCGGGCTGGGCGGCGGCGTAGGTGTCCGACACGTACGGCGTCTGCCACACCTGCATCGGATGCACCCGCGTCGGCTCCTCGGAGGTGGCGCGGAAGACCACCATCGTGCCGTCGTCGAACAACGAGTACCCGTGACAGACGATGGGGTTGGCCACCTCCTTCCTGATCACGTTGTACGGCAGCAGCAGCGAGCGCCCGTCGCCCCTGGCATGGAAGACGTACAACACGTCCTCACCGTTGGGCGAGCGGACCATGCGCTCGAACTCCAGGTCCGTCACGTCCGTGTCGAACGTCTTGCTGACCCCGGTGGCCAGGTAGTAGCCGCCCGGGAAGATGAGCCCCTGGTCCTCGGGCAGGCGCTGGCACGCCTGCCCGATCCCGTCGAGCCGCACGACGGCCTTGGTGCGCGTGTTGAACACCAGGTGCCGCCAGTCCGTCTCCTTGTACGGCCTGATCCGCATCAGGATGAGCGGCCCCACCCGCGCGTACTCGACGTCGGCGTCGGCCAGGCTCTGCAGCGGCTGCTCGACGGGCTCGGCGTAGATGCCGGCCCCGCTCTCGGTGTTGTCCTCGACCTTGATGGTCAGGTCGCCGCCGACGGTCTCGACGAACACCTCGCCGCCGATGGAGATGTGTGGATGGCGGCCGAGCACGTGGTCGTCGCGGGTGGTGGGCGTCCACTCGAAGTCGTGGGACGGGGGGAACGTGTGGTCCCGCTCCCCCCTGTTGTCCACATATTTCGGGACTCCGCCGTTGCTCACCGTCCAGCGCAGCACCCGCGTGTCCGCCGGACCCGTACGGAAGACGGCCAGCAGCTTGCCTTCGACCCGCCGCAACTGGTGGAGACTCGTCTCCTTGTAGTAGCGGTACAACTCGGCGAAGTCCTTGCCGAACGCCGGGTCGTCCAGCGCCGCCAGCCGGTCGGCGTCGAACCTGAAGGCGTCGCCGTCCCTGGAGAAGCGGTGCACCGCGAACACGTCCGCGACCGTCGTCTCCGGCTTGAGCCCGATGAAGACGTTGTAGCCGAAGAGCATCACGTCACCCAGGGAGACGATGTCCCTGGGCACGCAGTTGTTCTCGGTACGGATCCGCTCGGTGCCCAGCAGGCGCAACTCCGCCCCGCCGAAGACCTTCAGCCGCTCGCCGTTGAGCGACTCGGCCGCCGCCGCGAGCGCCTTGGACTGGGCCTGGAGGCGGTTCCTGAGAACCTCGTAGGTCCCCGCCTCCAGCCCGGTTTCGACCGCGGTCACTTGGCCCCGGCCAGCGCCGCCACCGGGGAGTCGGCCACGCCGAGCCGGCGGGCCGTGTCCAGCAGTTCGCCGAGCGCCGACGACTGCGGGCCGCCGTCCTGGATGAGCCGCATGAGCAGGGCGGCCACGGTCACGTTCTTGAGGTCCTCGGTGCTGACGCCGCCGACCACGTTCGCCAGGTCGGCCGCCAGGCTGGCCTCACCGTTGACGTACGGCGACACGATCGCCCCGGCGATCTCCGAGTGCCCCACGAAGCCGTCCACCGCCTTGCCCGCGGTGATCGAGCCGACCACCTTGTCGAAGAACATCGTGTCGCCGCCGACGATGTCGATGTTGGCCTTGGCCAGGCCGGCGGCCAGCACGCTCGCCTGCGACTCGGCCACGTGCCTGGTGACGTCGATGTGCTTGAGCCTGATCTCCTTGTCGGCCTCCAGTCGCAGGCGGTACTCCTCGTGCGCCCTGCTGGCCTCGTCCAGCGCCGCCATCGCGGCCGCCTTCTCCGTCAGACCCTCGGCCTCGGCCTTGAGCTTCTCGCCCACCGCGGCGGCCGCGGCAAGCGCCATGGCCTGCTCGCCCTCGGCCTTGGCCTTGAGCCGGTCGCCCTCGACCAGCGCCATGGCCCTGGCGCCGTCGGCCTCGGCGGCCAGCTTGTCCTTCAGCACCAGCGCCTCGGCGCGGCCCACCTTCTCGATGGCCTCTGCGTCGCGCTCCTTGACCTGCACCTGCGCCAGCCCGCTCGCGGCGGACTCGGCCTGCACGCCCTCGGCCAGCCGGATCTTGGCCCTGGCCTCCAGTTCGGCGGCCTGCTGCTTGGCCTCGGCCAGCACGAGCTCCTCGCGGGCCCTGAACTTGGAGGCGGCCTCCGCGGCCTCGGCGGCCTTGATGTCCTTGACCAGGTTCTCCTGGGCCTCGGCCTCGGCGGCGATGATCACCTGCTGGCGGGTGCGCTCGGCCTCCTCGACCACGCGCAGCCGCTTGATGGACTCCTCCTGCTCGGCCACGGTCTTGTCGACCGCGATGCGCTCGCGGATGACCTCGGCGATCGACCGCTTCTCGGTCTCGACCTCCTTGTCCTTGGCGATGCGCGACAGCTCGGTCTCCCGTTCGCGGGAGATGACCTCCAGCATGCGGTCCTTCTCGATGCGCTCGCTCTCGATGGCGATCACGCGCTCGCGGTTCTTCTCGGCGACGGCGATCTCGCGGGCCCGGTTCTCGTTCTGCACGCCGAGTTGCTCGTCGGCCTTGAGGTTCGCGGCATGGGCGCGCAGCCGCTCCTCGGCCTGCACGCGGGCGATCTCCGCCTCCTCGCGGGCCTTGACGGTCTCGATCTCGCGGCGCTGCTTGAGCTCGGCGTCGGCCTGACGGCGCTCCAGTTCGAGTATGGCCTCGCGGGCGTCCACGTTCTGGCGGGTGATCTCCTTCTCCTCGTTGCGCCGGAACTCGTTCGTCCGCACGTGCTCCAGGGCCGTCAGCTCGGTGATCTTGCGGATGCCCTGCGCGTCGAGGATGTTGCTCTTGTCCAGCTGGACCAGCGAGGTCTGCTCCAGGTAATCGATGGCGGCGTCCTCAAGGCTGTAGCCGTTGAGGTCGGTGCCGATGATCCGGACGATCTCGTCGCGGAACTCGTCCCGCTTGGTGTAGAGGTCGACGAAGTCCAGGTGCTTGCCCGCCGTCTTGAGCGCCTCGGAGAACTTGGCGTTGAACAGCTCCTGCAACGTGATCTCGTCGCTGGCGCGGGCGGTGCCGATGGCCTGGGCGACCTTGATGACGTCCTCGGCGGTCTTGTTCACGCGGACGAAGAACGTGATCTTGATGTCGGCCCTGATGTTGTCCCGGCAGATCAGCCCCTCGCGGCCGGTCCGCTCGATCTCGATGGTCTTGACCGAGATGTCCATGATCTCGGCCTTGTGGACGACGGGCAGGACCACGGCGCCGGTGAACGTCACATCGACCTTGTTGACCTTCGAGACGATGAGCGCCTTGCCCTGTTCGACCTTGCGGAAAAGGCGGCCGACGAGGATGAGAAGGCCGATCACGATGACCACGATGACGGCGATGAATACTACGAATCCAGTCGAAATGACGTCCATCAAAGCTCACTTTCGTACGGCATGACCCAGAAGAATTCGCCGTCTTTGTCGTAGTCGAAGATGAGGGCGCGGTCGCCGCGGGCAAGGCGGTCCTGGCCGGTCGTGCGTACCTGCACGATCGCGGACGAGCCGTCGGCGGAGGTGACCTCGGCCTGACCGAAGTCGGGCGTGGCCGTGCCCGTGCGGATCACGCACATCTGGTTGACGAAGTCGCCGCGCGAGCGGGTGTCCCCTTGGGGGAACAGCCTGCGCAGCGGCTTCAGCAGCGCGCGCGTGACCGCCCAGGCCAGACCCAGTGCGACGAAGGGGACGGCGATCAGTGGGCCGTCACTCGCCACCACGCTGCCGATCAGGCAGAGCAGCCAGGTCAGTGCGATGAGCAGCGACAGCGCGACCCCGGCGGGGACTCCCCCGAGACCCAGCCAGGCGGCGTCGTCCTCCAGCTCGAACAGCCCGGTGATGACGGTCAGCCAATAGGCGACCACCACCACGAGCAGGAAAGTGAAAATGACCGTCGGAAAGCTCAGTGCAACGTCTAAGAACGCAGTCATCCCGCCTCGGTGATACCAGTTCCCCCTGTGATGTCCTTCCGGACTATATCCATATAAAGCACAGGTAAAGAAGAAAGTTCCCGAAACGGTCTGGTGCTTGACCTCAAGTGTGGTTGAGGGAGCAGGCTCGTCCCATGACCGAACTGATGAGAGCGGCGGCCTTCGCCGAGCCCGGCGGCCCCGAAGTGCTGAAAGTGATGGAACTGCGCGCGCCCCAGGCGGGCCCCGGCCAGGTGCGGGTACGCGTCCGGGCGGCCGGCGTGCAGCCTTTCGACACGGCCGTGCGGGCGGGGTGGTTGCCGGCCTACTTCCAGGACGTGGGCTACCCGCGCGTCCCCGGCAACGAGTTCGCGGGCGTGGTGGACCAGGTGGGCGAGGGCGTGACCGGGGTGGCCCTGGGGGCGGAGGTGCTCGGCTTCACGGCGCTGTTCGCCTACGCCGAGTACGTCGTGGTGCCGGCCGGGAACGTGGCGGTCAAGCCCGCGGGCGTGCCGTGGGAGGTGGCCGGCGGGCTGACCGCGGGCGTGCAGACGTCCGAGCTGGCCATTGACGGGATGGGGTTGAAGGAGGGCGAGACGCTGCTCGTGCACGGCGCGGCCGGTTCGACGGGCACGGCGGCCGTGCAGATCGCCAGGAGGCGCGGGGCCACCGTGATCGGCACCGCCCGCGAGGCCAACCACGACTACCTGCGCGGCCTCGGGGCCATTCCGGTCGTGTACGGCGAAGGGCTGGCCGACCGGGTGCGCGCGCTGGCCCCTGACGGGATCGACGCCTCCCTGGACGGGGCGGGCGGGCACGCGCTGGAGGTCGCGATCGAGCTGGTACGCGACCGGGGGCGGATCTTCACGCTGGTCGAGCACGACAGGGCGGAAGAGCTCGGCGTCCGTCTGGTCCAGGGGCAGCGCTCGGCGGAGCGGCTCGCGCGTTACGCCAACCTGTACGCGGAGGGCGCCTTCGCCTGGAAGGTGCGCAGGGCGTACCGGCTGGAGGAGGCCGCGGACGCGCACCGCGAGATGGAGACCGGCCACGGCCAGGGCAAGATCGTCCTCACCATCTGACCACAACCACACGCCTTCGCCTGCGGGCGACGGCGTTCGCCGCACGGTCGGCGGGCGTCACCAGCGGGCCCGGAGGGCTTCGGCGATGGCGAGGAGGATCTCGCTCAGCTCCTCCTCGCCGTCCTCCGTCGCCCACAGGAAGTTCTGCAGCACCCGGCCGAGCGTCCAGCCGGCCGCCCGCCGCCGGTCCAGGCCCAGGCCGTCCACCATGCAGTCGAAGCGCAGCAGCACCGCGCGCGGCACGTCGCCGGTCGCGACCGCCTCCTCCCACCGGTTCCACAACGCGGGCATCAGGTCGAACCCCGGGTCGCCCGCCAGCGGCTTGGGGTCGATGGCCAGCCACGGCTCCCGGCCGGCGGCCAGCACGTTGTCGTAGTGCAGGTCCCAGTGCAGCAGCCGGTCACCGGGCTCGTCCGCCAGTTCGGCGACCGCCGAGGCGCAGTGACGCAGCCAGTGGCGGTCCCGTTCGCGCGGCAGGCCCGCCAGGGCCGCGTCCACGCCGTCCAGCATGCCCCGCGCGATGTCGCCCAGGTGGCGCATGCCCTCGGGCGCGGGGTGCGCGGTCAGGCGGCGCAGCAGGCCGGTCAGGATCTCCAGGGCCTCGATGACGTCGGGCACGGCGGACAACGACCGGCCGCCGTCGAGTCGTTCGAGCAACATCGTGCCGGTCGCGGGGTCGGCTTCGAGCAGCAGCACCGAGCCGTCGCCCGCCCACGTGCGCAGGCCGAGCGCCTCATCGGCGGTCTCCTCTGTCACCGGCTGGAGCTTGAGCGCGGCCCTGGTGCCGTCGGCGCGCACGACGGGCAGCACGAGGGCGACGATCCCGTGGCGCGGCTCGCCGTCGGGGCGCAAATCCCACTCGTCGAGATAACGCTCCGCCAGCGCGGGCAGCGCGTCGGTCCAGGCGGCCCCCGCGTCGTCGGCGTACTCCAGGTGCGATGCGGCCAGAGCCTCGGGAACCTTGATCCTCATGGCCCCCAGTCTGCCAAGGGCCGCAGGTCTAGGGCTTCCCCTTATACGGACCCTGGGGCGGCGGCGGAGAGGCCGTGCCTACGCTGACAGCCCCGATGGAGTGGAGGGGATGGCCATGACGACGATCGTGTTCATCCACGGGCGGGGCCAGGAAGGCCAGGATCCCAAGGTGCTGCTGGAACGCTGGCGCGTCGCGCTGGCGGCGGGGCTGGGCACCGCGACGCTGGCCATGCCGGCGGTGCTGCCCTACTACGGCAACGTGCTGGCCAGGATCACCGCCCAGGCCGCCAAGGAGGCCGACCTCCTGGCGAGCCTGCCGGTGGACGGCGAGGAGGAGATGCCGTTCCACCCGTTCCTGCCGGAAGACGTCGGGGAGCTCGAACGCCGGCTGCTCGCGGACATGGCCACCAACACCGGCGTGCCGCAGGAGATGCTGGGCCTGTCGGACCTGCTGTCGTGGACGCTGGCCAGGCGCATGCTCACGTGGGTCTCCAGGAACACCAGCGTGGACAAGGAGATCATCAAGATCTTCCTGCAGGACGTCGCCGTGTACCTCAGCCGGGGCAGGCAGCCGGTGCTGGACGAGGTCCGCCGCTTCGTGCCCGCCACCGGCGCCCTCGTGGTGGTCTCGCACAGCCTGGGCACCGTGGTCGCCAGGGACCTGCTCGTGGACGAGGCCATCCGCAGGCGGGTGGCGCTCTGGGTGACGGCGGGCTCGCCGCTGGGCATGCCCACGATCCAGCGCAACCTGCTGGCCAGGGGCACCCGGCATCCGGGCGTGCGGTGGCTGACCACGTACGACGTGAACGACATCGTCGCGCTCGGCCACCCACTCGACCGGGCCTGGGGTACCCCGCTGAGCCAGATCGAGGTGGAGAACCACGACGAGCCGCACGACATCGACCGCTACCTGCGCCACCGCACGGTCGCTGGCCCGATCGGCCAGGCGTGCCGCTGAGGGCCCGCCCTCAGGTCGACTGAGGGCCCGCTCTCAGGTCAGATGGGGGCCTGCTCACGTCAGCTGAGGGCTCGCTCTCAGGTCAGATGAGGGCTCGCTCTCAGGTCAGTAGTGCCAGGGGAAGGGCGACCAGTCCGGCTCGCGCTTCTGCAGGAAGGAGTCACGCCCCTCGGCGGCCTCGTCCGTCATGTACGCCAGCCGCGTCGCCTCACCCGCGAACACCTGCTGCCCGACCAGCCCGTCGTCGATGGCGTTGAAGGCGAACTTGAGCATCCGCTGCGCGGTCGGCGACTTGCCGTTGACCTTGCGCGCCCACTCCAGCGCCGTCGCCTCCAGCTCCTCGTGCGGGACCACGGCGTTGACCATGCCCATGCGGTGGGCGTCGGCCGCGCTGTAGGTCTCGCCGAGGAAGAAGATCTCCCGGGCGAACTTCTGCCCCACCTGCTTGGCCAGGTACGCCGAGCCGAACCCGCCGTCGAAGCTGGCCACGTCGGCGTCGGTCTGCTTGAAGCGGGCGTGCTCCGCACTGGCCAGGGTGAGATCGGCCACCACGTGCAGGCTGTGCCCGCCGCCCGCCGACCAGCCGGGGACCACGCAGATCACGACCTTGGGCATGAAGCGGATCAGGCGCTGCACCTCCAGGATGTGCAGGCGGCCGGTGGAGGGGGTGCCGTCGGCGTACTGGTAGCCGTCCTTGCCCCTGATGCGCTGGTCTCCGCCGGAGCAGAAGGCCCAGCCGCCGTCCTTCGGCGAGGGGCCGTTGCCGGTCAGCAGCACGCAGCCGACGTCGGTGGTTTGACGGGCGTGGTCGAGCGCGCGGTAGAGCTCGTCCACCGTCTGCGGACGGAAGGCGTTGCGGACTTCGGGGCGGTTGAAGGCCACGCGTACGGTGCCCTGGTCCACCGCACGGTGGTAGGTGATGTCGGTGAAGTCGAATCCCTCCACCTGCTGCCACGCCTTGGGATCGAACAGCTCGGAGACCATGGCCGAGAGCCTAACCAACGCATCTGCCGCCCGGCCCGTCAGGTGGTGCCGATCGGGAGACTTATGTCACCTCTGCCCGCAGCTCGGCGAGCAGCTCGCCCTGGTCGGCCAGCATGTCGCTGAGAATGCGCCGGGCGGCGCCCAGCAGATCGGCCAGTTCGGGTGTGGCCAGGGTGTAGACCACGGTGCTGCCCTCGCGGATCGCGCTGACGATCCCCGCCCTGCGCAGGACGGCGAGCTGCTGTGAGAGGCTGGAAGCCTCGATGTCGATCTGGGCGAGAAGCTCCCTGACGGGCAGTGGCCCTTCCTGGAGTAGCTCCAACACTCGGATGCGAGCGGGGTGGCCGAGCGTACGGAAGAAGTCGGCCTTGGCCTGGTGGACCTCCACGTGCATATGACCCAGACTAATCCAGCGCAGTTGCATAATTCTTCAAGTCGTAACGTTGTTGGATAGCATGACAGCGGGGACTAGGGAGTAGCCATGGGCCGAGGAAGAGCCAAGGCGAAGCAGACGAAGGTCGCTCGCCAGCTGAAGTACACCAATCACAACATCGACTACGACCGGCTCCGCGAGGAGTTGGGCGCAGACGAGCGACGCGAGGAGATGTACCCGCCTACGTCGCCCGAGCAGGAGTCCGAGCGCGGGCAATGACGCGGGTCTGCTTCGCGGGTGCCAGGGTGACGTTCTTCAGCCGCCTGGCCTCCGGTGCCTGATCGGGCGCCGTGAGCTCCAGGCGGTGCAGCACCTCGCGAAGGATCACGCGCATCTCCAGGAGCGCCAGTTGCGCTCCTACGCAGAAGCGCCGCCCGCCGCCGAACGGCATCCAGCCCCTGCTCGGATGCCCTTCCAGGAAGCGTTCAGGACGGAACTGTCCGGGCGTGGGGAAGGCGGCGGGATCACGGTGCACCAGCGGGATGTACGGTCCTGCGTACCATCCGGCCGGGATCTCGTACTCGCCCAGCCGCAGCGGGGCGCTGAGCAGTCTCGGCGCCTCGTAGACGACCGGCCGTACCCGTAGCACCTCCTTGACCACCGCGTCCAGGTAGGGCTCGTCGTCCGGCAGCCGGCGCAGGATCTCGGGCATGCGGAGCAGCCGCTCGAACGCCCAGGCCAGGCCGGTCGCGGTCGTCTCGTGCCCGGCGATGAGCATGGTGATCAGCTCGTCGCGGACCTCCTGGTCGCCCAGCCCGGCCTCCAGGAGCCGGCCGAGCACGTCGGTGCCGCCCGGTGCGGCGCGGCGGCGGCGGATCTCCTCGAACAACATGGCGTCCACCTCGGCGCGCAGCCGCAGGAAGCGCCCGTAAGGCGAGAACGGCACGCGCGCCGCGATCCCGTGCAGCCGCTCGGGCAACATCGCCACCTGCATGGCCCCGCCGGTCTCGATCAGCGCGGGCAGCAGCTCGTGCAGCCGGCGGACACGCCCGGCGTCCCCGATGCCGAAAATCAGCCGGATGATGATCTCCAGCGTGATCTCCTGCATGCGGTCACGCAGCGCGAACGGCCTGTCCAGGGGCCAGCTCTCGATCTTCTCGGCCGCGATGGCGGCGATGTCGTCCCGGTAGCCCGCGACCTGTTTGGCGCGCAGCGGCGGGTTCAGCTTCTTGCGGTGCCGCTCCCACGGCTCGCCGTCCAGCGTGAGCACGGAGTGCGCGCCCACGAGGTGCTCCATGAAGTCCCGCCGCGCCGCGCCGGCGTGGCCGTGGCCGTTGTGGTCGGTTCTGTACACCTGCTCGGCCAGTTCCGCGGTGGTCACGTAGACCTCCGGCGGGAAGCCGGCGTAGCGGACGGTGAAGATCGGGCCGTATTCGCGGTGGAAACGCTCGAACACGCCCGGAGCGTCCGCCATGAACCACGCTGTCTGCACGATCGGCGGAAGTTTCGACCCCGGAGGAAGCATCGGATCTCCTTTCTATAGGTACGTACGTCATAAACATTGTCATACACGCCCGTATACATCTGTAGCATAGATTCCGTGACACGCACAGAGGTGGGCGGATACCGCGAACGGCTGCTGACGGCGGCGGTGAGCCTTCTGCAGGAGAAGGGCTACGCCCACACGACCGCGCGAGACCTGGTGGCCGCGTCGGGCACCAACCTGGCCTCCATCGGCTATCACTTCGGTGGCAAGGACGCGCTGCTCAACGAGGCCATCGCGGTCGTCTTCGAGCAGTGGACCGAGCGGGTGGAGCGGTCGCTGTTCGGCACCGAGATGGGCAGTCCGAGACAGATGCTCGAACGGGCGATGACCGAGCTGATCGACGTGTTCGAGGAGCTTCGGCCGCTGATCGTGCTCTGTATCGAGGGCTATCCCGCGGCGGTGCGCGAGCCCGTGTTGCGCGAGAAGATGGCCGAGCAGTACGCCCGCGCGCGGACGGCCGGGACCGACATGTTGCGGCGGGCGGCGGAAGGGCTCGGGGTCGAACTGCCCCTGGACCCCGCCGTGCTGGTGTCGGTGCTCGTGGCGATCACCGACGGGCTGATGTTGCAGTGGCTGCTCGACCCGGACGCGACCCCGGACGCCCGCCAGGTCGTGGACACCCTCGCCACCCTGGGCACCTTTCTGGTTTGACGATCTGGTCCATCCGCGGGCGAACCGGTCCATTCGCGGGCAAAGAGTCCGGTCGAAATCTGCGGGGATCTGCCCGGGAAGGGAATGTCATCGGCGGCGCTGGGCAGAATCCCCGGATATGCGCGTAGGTATCGTGGGTTCCGGAAGGCTGGGCTCGCCGCTCGGCCGGCTGCTCGCGGCGGCGGGCCACGACGTGTTCTTCAGCGACGCCGACCCCGCCCGCGCGGCGGCCGCCGCGAAAGCCGCCGACGGCCAGGCCAGGGGCGGTGAGCCGATCGAGGCCATCAGATTCGGCGAGGTCGTCATCCTGGCGGTCGGGTGGGAGGTCTTCCCCACGGTCGTGGCCGAGCTGGGTGGCATGCTGGCGGGCAAGATCGTGGTGGATCCGAGCAACCCGATCGGCGAGCGCGACGGCGCGGCCGTGGTGGTGGCCGTGCCCGGCGGGCTGACCAGCCCCCAGTACCAGCAGCACGTGCTCGGCGACGGGGTACGCCTGGTGCGCACGTTCAACACCAAGTACCCCAACGAGCTGCTGGAGCTGGGCATCGCGGGCCAGCGCGGCGGCACCCGGGCCGACATGCCCTACTGGGGCGACGACGACGAGGCCAAGAAGGTCGTGGTGCCGCTCATCGAGGACGCCGGCTTCACCGCCATCGACGGGGGCGGACTGTCGGAAGCCCTGTGATCACGTTGCGCAGAGGAAGCCCTGTGATCACGTCGCGCAGGAGTCGTGGGTGGCGTCGAAGCCCTTGATCGCCTCCGTGTCGTCCGTACGCAACGGCTTGAGGCCCTTCCAGTCGTCCCCGAGCACCAGGATCAGCCGGCTGGTACGCGCGCCCGCCACGGCCCGCGTGGCGGCGTTCTGGAGGTCGCCGGTGAGCGTGGGCACCCGGGTCTCGCCGTTCGGGCCGTAGAAGACCGTGGTCTTCGCCTGCGGCTTGCGTGCCGTGTCGCCGACCTTGGCGATGTGGTAGCCGCGCTGTTCGAGGAAGGCCGCCACCTCGGTGGCCAGGCCGCTGCGCCAGGTGCCGTTGCGCAGCTCGATCTGGATCTTGGAGCGGCCCACCTTGGCCTGGCCGCCCTTGACGCCGTCCACGCTCTGATCGCGGGCCACGATCTGGAACAGCCGCTTGGCCTGCGGCTCCACCCACTCCACCCGGCCGGGCTGGGTGAGCGAGTAATGCCACGGGGTGGTGATGAAGCGCAGCTTGCCGATGTCGAGGCCCTGCAGGCTCGACGCGAGGTCCCGCATGATGCCGGTGGTCAGGCCGCGGTCGGTGGTGATGGCCTTGGTGGCCGCGTCCAGCAGCGACAGGAGCTTGGCGGGGTCGGTGAGCGTCTCGCCGCTCATCGCCTTCTTGACCATCGAGGCGATGAACATCTGCTGCCGCTGGATGCGCCCGATGTCGGAGCCGTCGCCGAGCGAGTAGCGGGCGCGCACGTAGCCGAGCGCCTGCTCGCCGGCCAGCGTCTGGCGGCCCGCGGGCAGGTGCAGCAGCGCCTTCTTGTCGTTGACCGGCTCCGGCAGGCACACCTCGACGCCGCCGACGGCGTCCACGATGCCCTTGAAGCCGGTGAAGTCCACCTTCACGAAGTGGTCGATGTGGATGCCGGTGAGCGACTCGATCGTCTTCCAGGTGCAGCCGATGCCGCCGGAGTTGAACGACTCGTTGATCATGCCAAGGTGGGCCTGCTGGCCCGGCAGGCCGGCGGTGGCGCGGCAGGCGGGCAACTGGACGACCGAGTCGCGCGGGAAGCTGACCACCATCGCGTTGTCGCGCTTGGACGACACGTGGGCCAGCATGATCGTGTCGGTGCGCTCGCCCGCGACCCTGCCGTACCTGGCGTTCTTGCCGTCGCGCTGGTCGGAGCCGACGACCAGGATGTTCATGGCGGTGCCGGCGACCTTGGGCGGGCGGGTGGCGCCGAGGTCGTCGGCGGTGACGTCCTGGTGTTTGACGTTGCCGGTCAGGCGCGCGTAGACACCCACGGCCAGGCCGGCGACCAGGAGGACGACGGTCACCGAGACCGCGATCACCCAGCGCAGCCAGCGGCGTCCCCGCCGTGGTGGCGTTCCGGGATCGGAAGGCGGCACATCGACAAGCCCGCTGCTCACGTGACTCCAACAGGGACGGGGCCGAGGGCCGCCGCCCTTGGCCAAGAGCCTTGCCGTACAGATCTCGGCCGTTGATCGTGCCTGAGTGTACTCATTCGGGCACGACCTCGCGTCCCCGCTACAGGATCAGCGGCCCGCGCGCGGAGCGAACAGGCCGGACGGGGTCAGCACTCCGCGCGCGGAGTGACGGGGCCGGGCGGGTCAGTGGCTCGCGCGTGGAGTGACGAGGCCGGACTCGTAGGCGAAGACCACGAGTTGCGCGCGGTCGCGGGCGTGCAGCTTGGTCATCGCCCTGCTGACGTGGGTCTTGGCGGTGGTCGGGCTGATCACCATGTGCGCGGCGATCTCGTCGTTGGACAGGCCGCGGGCCACCAGGGCGGTCACCTCGCGCTCGCGGTTGGTCAGCACGTCCAGCCCCTCCGGCTCCGGCTCGGGGCGGCGGGCGACGTACTCGCCGATCAGGCGGCGGGTGATCGAGGGTGACAGCAGGGCGTCGCCGCGGGCCGCGACCCTGACGCCCTGCAGCAGGTCGGCGGGCTCGGTGTCCTTGACCAGGAAGCCGCCCGCCCCGGCGCGCAGGGCGTTGAAGACGTACTCGTCGAGGCCGTAGTTGGTGAGGATCACCACGTGCACGCCGCTCAGCCGCTCGTCGGCGGCGATGCGGCGGGTCGCCTCGATGCCGTCCATCACGGGCATCTGCACGTCCACGAGCGCCACGTCCGGCAGGTGTTCGAGGGCGAGCTCGACGGCCTGCTCGCCGTTGACGGCCTCGGCCACCACCTCGATGTCGTCCTCGGCCTCCAGCAGGGCGCGGAAGCCGCCGCGGATGAGCGCCTGGTCGTCCACGAGCAACACCCTGATCACGACGCACCCTCCAGCGGAAGCTCCGCACGTACGGTGAAGCCGCCCTCGGGGCGGGGTTCGGCGCGCAGCCGGCCACCCAGGGCCGTGACGCGCTCGCGCATGCCGAGCAGGCCCACCCCGGGCACGGGCGGCGTGTCCCGGGCGGCCGTGCCGTCGTCGTCCACCTGCACGACCAGCTCCTCGCCGCCGTAGTCGATGCGCACGCTGGCGGCGGCCCCGCCCGCGTGCCTGGAGACGTTGGTGAGCGCCTCCTGAACGATCCGGTACGCGGCCCGGTCCACCTCGGCGGGCAACTCCCTGCGCCGCCCCGAGACGGTCACCGTGGCGGGCAGGCCGGTCGAGCGGGCCCGGTCCACCAGGTCGTCCAGCCGATCGAGGCCGCTGGCCGATGTGTCTCCAGCGTCCGCCCCTTCCTCGCGCAGCACCTCCAGTGTGGCGCGCAGCTCCCGCATGGCGTCCCCACTGGCCTCCTGGATGGCCAGCAGCGAGGCGGGCACCTCGTCGCCGCGCTTGCGCGCCAGGTGCACGGCCACCCCGGCCTGCACCTTGATGACCGAGATGCTGTGGGTGAGCGAGTCGTGCAGCTCCCTGGCGATGCGCAGCCGCTCCTCTCCCGCGCGGCGGCGGGCGGCCTCCTCGCGGGTCCGCTCGGCCTCGGCGGCGCGCTGTTCGGCCTGGTCGAGGTAGGCCCGGTGGTGCTTGGCCACCGTGCCCGCCACCCCGGCGGCCAGGAACCAGCCCAGCAGCAGAACCGTCTGCTGGACGACCTCCTGGTCGTCCTGCGCGGCGGCGGTGGACAGGTTCGTCGCCAGGCTCGCGCCCAGGAACACCAGCCCGGCCAGGAAGGCGGGCAGCCGGTGACCGGCCCTGGTGGTGCCGTACACCGACACCAGCACGGCGAAGGCGGCGGGCGGGCCCGGCTGGGCGTGCACGGCGTACACGAGCATGCAGAGCGTGCTGATCACCAGCGCCACCAGGGGCGCACGGCGCCAGGCGACCAGCGCGAGCCCGCCGATCACGGCCGCGACCAGGTCCAGAGGTCCCGCCGCCGGGGTGACGGCCACGGTGACCGCCAGCATGGCGGCCACCACGGCGGCCAGGCCGGCGTCCATGGCGAGGGGACGCCATCCGTGCGATGAGCTCATGTCTGCACATTAGGGCCTGCTCCGGCACGGGGTCTTCGGCGGCAGGGCGGATCTCCGTACTACTCCGGGAGTGGTACCGGGGGCGCTCCTACTGTCGCGGTCGTAGCGGCAGGAGTCTTCCCGTGCACGACGACCGGCCGCGCTTGCGCGACGAGCATGGCGGAAGCGTTTTCGCCGAGCCTCGGGAGATCCACATGAGTGCGCAACAGACCCTCGCCACCCGGCCCTTGCGGGTCGGGTGGCCCATGCAGACGCTGCGGGCCGTGGTGGTCCTGCACGTGGCCGCGCTGCTGTTCCAGGCCGTGACGGCGGGGATGTTGCTGTCCTCGCCCGGCGGCCGGGAGCTGCACGCGACCTCGGGGATGGCGCTGGCCATCATCGGGCTGGCCCATCTCGTCGTCGCGATCCTGGTGTGGCGGCCGGGCGGCGGTTCCGCCCGGTTCGTCGCGCCGGCCGTCTTCCTGCTGCTGTTCACGCTCGTGGCGTTCGCGCTCGGCGTGGCGCACGTGAAGACCGTGCACCTGCCGCTCGGCGTGCTGCTGTTCGGCGGCGGCGTGCTCCAACTCGTGCGGGTCATGGCCCGTCCGGAACAGGCATGACCCTGTCCAGGCACGATGCGGGTTCCGCCCCGACCAGGCGCGATGTGCTGCGGCTGGCGGGGATCGGGGTCGTGGGCGTCGCCGGGGCGCAGGGCTGCTCGTTGCTCACGGGCACGCCGCAACCCCAGCTCCTGACCAGCGCGGCGGCGCTGCCCACGCCGTACGCGGTGCCGCTGCCGGTGCCGGAGGTCGCCAAGCCCGTCCGCAGCGCGGGCGGCGTGGACTACTACGAGCTGACCGAGCGGGCGGCGCACGCCGAGCTGCTGCCGGGCCTGCGCACGCCCATCTGGGGGTACGGCGGCACGTTCCCCGGCCCGACCATCAGGGCGCGCAGCGGCCGGCGCACGGCCGTCAAGCTGATCAACCAGCTCGGCGAGCCGACCGTCCTGCATTTGCACGGCGGGCACACGCCGCCCGAGTCCGACGGTTACCCGACCGACTTGGTGGCCCCGGGCGCCTCGCGCGAGTACGTGTTCCCGCTGGAGCAGCGGGCCGCCACGCTCTGGTACCACGACCACCGCATGGACTACACCGGACCGCAGGTCTGGCGGGGGCTGGCGGGAATGTTCCTGGTCGGCGACGCGGAGGAGGCGGCGCTGCCGCTGCCCGCAGGGGAACGCGACCTGCCGCTGCTGATCTGCGACCGGTCCTTCGCGGCCGACGGCACGATGATGTACCCGGCGCTGGAGGGCCGGCCGGGGGTGCGCGAGGCGTACATGGGAGGCGTGCTCGGGGACGTGATCCTGGTCAACGGGGCGCCGTGGCCGGAGTTGCGGGTGGCCAGGGCGCGGTACCGGCTGCGGTTGTGCAACGCCTCGAACGCGCGGGCGTACGAGCTGGCCACCGGCGGGCCGATGATCCAGATCGCCAGTGACGGAGGGCTGTTGGTCGCGCCGCGCACGGTCAGGCGGATCAGGCTGGCGCCCGGCGAGCGGGCCGAGGTGGTGGTGGACTTCGCGGCCCACCGGGTGGGGCAGCACGTCGAGCTGCGGAACCTGGCGGGGGAGGGCGCGCAGGCCAGGGTGATGCGGTTCGCGGTGGAGCGTGACGCGGCCGACGACTCGGCCGTGCCGGGGCGGCTGTCCACCGTGGAGGCGCTCGACCCGGCCAGGGCGACGGTGACGCGGGACTTCGAGTTCAGCAGCGGCAACATGCACGGGGGCGTCGGCTGGCTGATCAACGGCCGGCCGTTCGACGCCGGGCGGATGGAGGCCAGGCCCAGGCTGGGCGACATCGAGGTCTGGCGGCTGACCAGCGACGTCGCGCATCCCGTACACGTGCACCTTGACCAGTTCCAGGTGTTGTCGGTCAACGGGGAGCGCCCGCAGGGGCCGCCGGAGTGGAAGGACACGGTCGAGCTGCGTGACGCGCAGACCGTCGAGATCGTCACCCGCTTCACCGACTACCGGGGCCGCTACGTCCTGCACTGCCACAACCTCGAACACGAGGACATGGCGATGATGGCCGCCTTCGAGGTGGTCTGACCACGGTCTGATCAGGCCGGTAGCCGGTCGGAGCGGGGCCAGACGTAGTCCAGGTCGTCCGGGTCGTCGTCGCCGAAGACCGGACGGTAGAAGTCGGGGGCCTTGCGCAGGAGCGCCGAGCGGTGGCTGCGGTGCAGCTCCTCGTCGCCGAGCCAGGGCGGCAGCTCGCCGGCCGCCGCCAGGTCGGGTTGCGGGCGTACGACCAGGGTGCCCCGGTGCTGGGTCAGTTCGGTCGTCATCGTGTTCGCGCACGTGTCGGCCCTGCCCATCGAGCACCAGTGCAGGCAGATCTCCAGGCCGTACCGGACGAGCGCCTCCTCGTAGCCCGTCCACATCTTCACGGCGGGATGGTGCCGCCAGCCGTAGCCGGGGACGGTGAGGGCGCGCAGGACCTGGAGGGCCTCGACGCGCTGCTTGCCCAGGCGCAGCGGGTCGAGGACCGCCGCCGATGCGGCGAAGTCCGGATATGGCAGGAATGTTTGCATCGGTCCCCCGGCTGACGTGCTCTTTCTCGCCGGATGTTATAGACCGCCGGTCGGACGGCGCTCAGAATCGGGGCATGGGAGACGCGTATGTCGGCGCACGGACGCCGCGCAGGGAAGACGCCAGGCTGCTGACCGGAAAGAGCAGGTACGTGGACGGTGTGCGCCTGCCGGGCACCCTGCACGCGTACGTGCTGCGCAGCCCCATGGCCCACGGCCGGCTGCGCGGCTGCGAGGCCAAGGCGGCCTGGGCCGTCGAGGGCGTGGTCGACGTCATCACCCCGGCGGACGCGCCCGGCCTCCGCCTGCCCTGCGTGAACGTGCTGCCCGGCCAGCGGCTCACCGACTACCCGGTGCTGGACGACACCGTCAGGTACGCGGGCCAGCCGCTCGCCGTCGTCGTCGCCCGCACCCCGCAGGCCGCCAGGGACGCCGCCGACCTCCTCGAACTGGACCTGGAGGAGCTGCCCGCCACGGTGGGGGCCGAGCGGTCGATGGCGGACGGCGCCCCGCTGCTCTACCCGGAGCTGGGCACCAACGTGCTCACCGACTTCGCGATGGGGGACGACGACTGCGCGGCCGCCATCGACGGGGCCGAGCACGTGGTGGAGATGACGTTCGTGATGGGCCGGGTCTCGCCGTACCCGCTGGAGCCGCGCGGCGTGGCCGCCGTCTACGCCGACGACGAGCTGACCGTGCACATCTCCTCGCAGGCGCCGCACCACGTGCGCGAGCACCTGGCGGACGCGCTCGGGCTGTCCCACGACCGGGTACGCGTCATCAGCCGCGACACCGGCGGCGGGTTCGGCGGCAAGGAGCATGTCTACCCCGACGAGACGCTCGTCTGCCTGGCCGCGATGCGCAAGGGCCGCCCGGTGAGCTGGTCGGAGTCGCCGGGCGACCGGCTGGTGGCCACCATGCCCGCGCGGCAGGCCGTGCACCGGGCGCGGCTGGCGCTGGACGGCGCCGGGCGGTTCGTGGCGATGCACGTGGACGTGATCGGCGACATGGGCGCCCATCCGTCGAACACCGGCGCCTCGACGTACGCGGTGACGGCCACGCTGCTGCCGGGGCCGTACCGGTTCGACCGGTTCGCCGTACGCGTGCGCGGCGTCGCCACCACGACCACTCCGACCGGCTCCTACCGTGGCTTCGGCCAGCCCGAGGCCACGCTGACCAGGGAGCGGCTGATCGACGAGGCGGCGCGCAGGCTCGGGATCGACCGCATCGAGCTGCGGCTGGCCAACATGTTGCGGCCGGAGGAGCTGCCGTACACCACGGCGGTGGGCCAGACCTACGACTCCGGCGACTACCCGCTCGCCCTGCGCACGCTGCGCGACCTCGTACGGCCGATCGCGAAGGACGACGGGCGCAGGCGCGGCGTGGGTTACTCCTGCCACGTCGAGAACACCGGCATGGGCCCCTCGATGGACCTCAAGGCCATGGGGGCGGTGGCGGGCGGCTACGAGACGGTGGTGCTGCGGATGGAGCAGGACGCGTCCGTGGTGGTGTACGCGGGCGTGGTCGCGATCGGGCAGGGCATCGAGACGGCGCTGGCCCAGCTCGCGGCCGACCGGGTGGGGGTGCCCATCGAGCGGGTGCGGGTGGTGCTGGGGGACACGGCGGCCACGCCGTACTCGTCGATCGGGTCGATCGCGAGCCGTTCGATGGCTCTGGGCGGCGGGGCGCTCGTGCGGGCCGCCGCCGGGCTGCGCGACAAGCTGCTGGCCCTGGCCGCGCACCGGCTGGAGGTGGCGGTGGAGGACCTGGAGCTGGCCGGGGGCGCGGTTCGCGTGAAGGGCGACCCGCACTCGGCGCTGACGCTGCGGGACCTGGCCACCTCGGCGTGGCGCGGCTGGGACCTGCCCGAGGGGTTCGCGCCCGGCCTGGAGGAGCGCGCCAGCTACGACCCGACCGGCTACACGTACGCGTACGGGGCGCACGCGGCGGCCGTGGCCGTGGACCCGGAGACGGGGGCGGTCGAGCTGGAGGGCTACTGGGTGGTCAACGACGCCGGCGTGCTGGTCAATCCCGCCGTGGTGGAGGGCCAGATCATGGGCGGCGTGGCGCAGGGTATCGGCGAGGCGCTGACCGAGGAGATCGTCTACACCGACGAAGGCCAGCCGGTCATCGACTACCTGCTGCCGACCACGCGGGAGGTGCCGGACATCGAGGTCGTGATGTTGCGGACGCCCTCGCCACTGACACCCGGCGGCATGAAGGGCGTCGGCGAGTCCGGCACGATCGGCCCGCCCGCCGCCATCGCCAACGCGGTCGCCGCCGCCGTGCCGGAGATCGCGGACAAGGTCACCGCGGTGCCACTGACCCCCGCCGCCCTCTGGTCCCTCCTGTCCGCCGGCTGATCACCGGACTCGTCCATCACGCCGGTCCGCGCACGTCGGTTCCGGTGGAGTGCCCGCGCGCGCCTCGCCGGTCAAAAATCATGATGATTTTTCCCGGAAATTTCGACCCAAAAGGCTTCCTCGTACGTACACGTTTCGACAGACGTGTACGTCAAACCATAGGCAGGTCCTCTTGTTAAGTGAAATGCGCATCCGCTGCCCTTCAGCACAGGAAAGAGACGGCATGACCAGGCTGCGATCGACTCACCGGAGCCGGCAGCAGTACGCGTGGCCGCTGAGCGAGGACGCACGGACGGTGAGTCAGGCCCGTGTTCTCATTCGCACAGAATTGTCGAAACTATCCCTTTCCGCCGATCTCGTTGACGACGCCGTTCTCATGGTGAGCGAATTGATCACCAATGCCTTCATGTACGGCGACGGCCCGTACGAACTCGTGCTCCAGGTGGACGCCAAGGAGATCATGTGCGTCGTCGTGGACAGCAGCCCGGTGCTGCCCGCGCCCGCCCCGCCCGACCTGAGCGCCGAGCACGGACGCGGGCTGCGCATCGTCGCCAGGCTTTCCGACGGCTTCTACGGTTGCCACCCCCAGCGTTACGTCACCGCCCCCGACCTGGTCGGCAAGGCCACCTGGTTCGCCCTCCCGCGCCAGGGCACGGCGGGCAACGTGGTGCCGATCAGAGCAGGGGTCTGATGTTTTGTCGCCGCTGTCCTCTACGCTCCCCAGCAATTGATCAAGCCCGGCCAATTCTGGAGAAGCGCGGACATGACCTATCTGGAGCTGTCTGAGGACGGCGGCGGAGCGCACAAGTTCTACGAGGTGACCGTGACGGGCACCCAGGTCGCCATCACCTACGGACGCATCGGCGAGAGCGGTCAGAGCAAGGTCACCTCCTTCCCCACGGAGGCGAAGGCCCGGGCCGCGGCGGCCAAGAAGATCGCCGAGAAGGCACGCAAGGGTTACGCCCCCGCCGTGCGCGGCGTGCGCCAGCGCCGGGCCATCACCCGCAGGGCCATCACCAGTACCCGCTCCACCGCCCAGCAGGCGCCGGTGTTGTGGCGCTTCGACAGCGGGGCATCGGCGTTCGGCATCTTCGTGGACGGCGAGCGCTGCTGGGTCGGCAACCAGCGCGGCGACGTCTACACCGTCAGCCACTCCGGCACCGTGACAGGCCGTTTCCGGCTGCCGGACGGCGTGAAGTGCATCGTGGCCGACGACTTCTGGATCTACGCCGGGTGTGACGACGGCCGCGTGTACGACCTGAGCGGCAAGGTCCCGAGGGCCGCGTACGAGATCGCGCCCGACGTGGACATCTACTGGCTCGACATCCACGACGGCGTGCTCGGCGTCTCCGACCGGGCCGGGCGGGTCACCGCGATCGACTACGAGGATGAGTTCCAGTGGGCGCGCAGCGCGGCCGGCGACTCCGCCTGGATGGTCCGGTGCGACCAGGACTCGGTCTACTTCGGCCACTCGGGCGGCGTGGCCCGCTACGACATCGCGGGCGGCGCGCCCGTCTGGGAGACCAAGGCCGCCGACGCCGTGTTGTTCGGCTGGCAGGAGGAGCACTCGGTCTACGCGGGCACCGGCCGCCAGACCGTGCACCGCCTGGCCAAGGGCGACGGTCGCGTCGAGGCCGTCTACCGGTGCGACGGCGCGGTCTACTCCTGCGCCACCTCCCCGGGCGGCCGGCACGTCTTCGCCGGCGACAGCCACTCCTCCGTCTACTGCTTCGACGCCTCCGGCGAACGGTTGTGGAAGCTCGGCACCGGCTGCGGGTCGGCCTTCTCCATGCAGTTCCTGGACGACCGGCTCTACATCGTCACCACCGACGGCACCCTGGCCTGCATCGACGCCAGCGAGGCGGCCATCGCCGCGGCCCGCTCCGGCAGCGTGCCGCAGCCGGTGGACGTCAAGGCGGCGGCCTCGCTGGAGGTGGTCGAGCCCTCGATCGTGCTGGAGACGACGAGCGAGACGGGCGACGGCGTCGTGGTGGAGTGCGTCAGCGAGGGCGAGCGGCTGCGCGTGCGCGTGGTCAGCCCCGGCTACGAGACGTGGAACGTGCAGTTCCCCAAGGAGATCCGCGAGGCGGGCGCCCGCTACCTGGTGGACGGGGTGCGCGCGGCCGGGCGCGGCGGGTTCTACCGGGCTTATGGGGACATCCGCCGCCTTCTCTGAGTGACCGTGCCTACCATCAGGATCATCGAACGGGCAGGGGAGTTACTACCCCTATGACGGTAATGCGGGCCCTACCGCCGGTTCGGAGGCGCGCAGGCTGGGAGGGGATCGCCCGGGTTCGTAGCGTTTCGTGACATGAGAACGCCCATGAAGACCCGGTTCCTCGCCCTGGCCTGTGCCGGGCTCGTCCTGGCTACCGCGACCGCCCCGGCGGCACTGGCGGCCACTGCCACCGCTCCGGCCGCAGCGCGGACCGTGACGATCGATGACAGGGGCTCTCTCGTCGGGGCCGAACTGCTGGCGCGCATGTCGGCAGGACAGGTCTCCGACTACCTCACCAGGTTCAAGTTCCCCGTGCCCGACCGGCCGCAGGGCGCCGACCTGTACGCGGTCACCTACCGCACCGTCGCCGCCGACGGGAGGCCCACCACGGCCAGCGGCGTCGTCGCACTGCCCGCCAGGTCCAGGAAGGGCCTGTGGACGGTCAGCTACGCGCACGGCACCCTGCCCACCAAGGCCGACGCCGGGTCGGTCGCGGACGGTGACGGGCGGGCGGCGCCGCTGATGTTCGCCGCCGCCGGGTTCGCCGGGGTCGCGCCCGACTATCTGGGGCTGGGCACCGGGCCCGGCTTCCATCCATACATGGACGCGGCGACCGAGGCGTCCGCCTCCGCCGACCTGCTGCGGGCGGCCGGGGAGCTGGCCGGGCGGCAGGGGCGGACGCTGAGCGGAGACGTGCTGGTCACCGGGTTCTCCCAGGGCGGGCACGCGGCCATGGCGCTGGGCAAGGAACTGCGCGGCCAGGATGGTTACCGCCTGCGCGGGGTCGCGCCGATCGCGGGGCCGTACCACGTGCGCAAGGCCGAACTGCCCGCGCTGCTCGCGGGGCGGCTCGATCCGTTCAGCGCGAGCATGTACCTGGCCTACTGGACCGTCTCGATGAACCGGCTGCACCACTTCTACGACTCGCCGTCCGAGGTGTTCCGCGACCCCGGAGTGGAGAAGTTGTTCGACGGGCACCACAACTTCGAGCAGATCGCGGCCGGGCTGCCCGCCACCCCGCGCGACCTCGTCACCGACTCATACTTCAAGCGCATCGCCGAGCCGTCGGGGGCGGTCCTGCGGGCGCTGGAGGCCAACGACGGCACCTGCGCGGGCTGGCGGGCGGGGGTGCCCGTGCGGTTGTACGCGGCTCGCGGTGACAAGGACGTGGCGTTCGCGAACTCCCGCTACTGCCTGCGTGACCTGCGGGCCGGCGGGGTGAAGGCGTCGCTGACGGACGTGGGCGACGTCGATCACACGACCTCGGCGCTGCGGTCCCTGCCCGAGGTGCTCGACTGGTTCACCGGTCTGCGGCGATGATCTGGGGGTGGCATGGCCATCCAGGCGATTATTCCTCCGGCTCGGCGGTGTGGCCGCGGCGGGGACGGCGGGGGCGCTGGCGTCGGCGCGGGTCGCGTACACGCCCGATGACATGTTCGTGCGACTGCGCCGCCGCTGGCGGGAGGTGACCGTAGGTTCGGGGGCGGGGCCGTACGGGGCGCTGGGCAGGGCCGCCGCCCGTTATCGCGGGACGATGGCGCCCGAAGGCTCCTCGCTCTGGCCCGACCAGGCGTTCCCGTCGTTCGTGGCCACGCCGCGGCGGTTGCGGACCATGGCGCAGGCGTACGCGCTCGGTCTCGGCGACGCGGGCCTCGCGGCGGCGGTCGCCGACGGGGTGGAGCACTACCGGCGGCACGTGTACGCGGCCGGCGGCGCCGCCCCGGGCAACTGGTGGCACTGGGAGATCGGCGTGCCGAGGGCGCTGCTGGACGCGTCCGTGCTGGTCGGGACACGTAACGCGGCGCTGGCCGAGGCGGTCGGCCACTACTCGCCGGAGAGCCGCCTGCACCGCTACTCCGGCAACAGCACCGCCGCGAACCGGGTGGACCTGTGCGTGGTGATGTTGTTGCGGGCCATGCTCGACGACGACCACCGCAGGGCGGCGCTGGCCGTCTCCGCCCTGTCCCCGGTGTTCGCGACCGTCTCCGACGGTGACGGGTTCTACCGGGACGGATCGTTCATCCAGCACTCGTACGTGCCCTACCAGGGCGCCTACGGGGTGACGTTGTTGTCGGGCCTGGCCACCCTGTACGCGGTGTTGCGCGGCTCGCCCTGGGAGATCGCCGACAGGAACGTGTTCGAGACGGTCGAGCGCTCCTACGCCCCCTTCGTGCGCGACGGCGCCTGCATGGACCTCGTACGCGGCAGAAGCGCCGGCCGGCGGCCGTTCGGCGACCACGAGCGCGGGCGGGAGATCGCCGCCGCGGTGCTGCTGCTCGGGGAGAGCGCCTCCGCCGATCAGCGGGCGCGCTGGCAGGCCATGGTCAAGGGCTGGGCGGAGCGCGGCACGTACCGGCCCATGCTCGAACACGCCGAGCCCGCCTTCCACGCCCGCCTGACCGCGGTCATGAACGACGCCGCCGTGCCCGCGGCGCCCGAGCCGGTCGGGCACCGGCTGCTGCCGATGAGCGCCAGGGCGGTGCACCGGCGTCCCGGCTGGTGCGCGGCGCTCAGCATGGCCTCGCACCGGATCGGTCACTACGAGCACGGCAACGGCGAGAACCTGCGTGGCTGGCACACCGGCTCGGGGATGTTGTACTGGTGGGCCGAGGGGCACGGCGACCAGTACTCCGACTCGTTCTGGCCGACCGTGGACCCCTACCGGCTGCCCGGCACGACCGTCTCCACCCGGCGGCTGCCCGACGGGGCGGGGGCCGGGTGGGGGGACACCCGCACGCCGTGGCGCTGGGTGGGCGGGGCGACGGACGGCACGTACGCGGCCGTCGGGCAGCATCTGAGCGGGCTTGAGAGCTCTCTGGAGGCGTTCAAGTCGTGGTTCTTCCTCGATGACCTGGTCGTGTGCCTGGGCGCGGGGATCACCGCGCGGGACGGCTCGGCCGTCGAGACGATCGTGGACAACCGCAGGACCGACGCCCGGCTCACCGTGGGGAAGGGATGGGCGCACCTCGACGGCCACGGCGGTTACGTCGTGCCCGATGGCCAGGTCCTGCGCACGCTGCGGGAGAGCAGGGACGGCGGCGGGGTGCGCCGCGACTATGTGACGCTCTGGCTGGAGCACGGCCTCGATCCGCGCGCCGCCTCCTACGCCTACCTGCTGCTGCCGGGCGCGGGTCTGGAGGAGACCCGGGCCGCCGGGTCGCGGGTCGTGCGGGTGGCGGCCAACAGCGCGCGGCTGCAGGCCGTCCGGGTGCCCTCGCTGGGCATCACGGCGGCCTGCTTCTGGAACGCGGGGAGCGTGGGCGGGCTGACGGCGTCCGCTCCGTGCGCGGTGCTGGTGCGTGAGAGGCCCGGCGGGACGGCCGAGGTTACCGTCGCGGACCCCCGGTGCGACCTGGACGAACTGGTCGTGACCTTGGCGAGGCCGGTGACCGGGCTGCCGGCCGGGGACGCCCTCCTGACCGGGAGCGGGGCGCTGCTCTTCGAGGGACTGGCCGGTCAGGAGGGCGGCTCGGTGACGGTCACCGTGCGGCTCGGCTGAGGAGATCAGGGCCGTTCGCGGAGTCCGTCGGTGAAGCCCATGTCCGCCAGCGCCACCCGCAACTGGGTCACGCCCTTGTCCATCACGTCGTACTCCAGCAACTCGGCCGTCTCCGGATCGATGATCAGCCGGAAGACGGCCCCCTCGGCCGAGGAGGACAGGGCGACCCCCGTGCGCCCCAGCGCGTCCGTGGCCTCGCCCTCCGCCTCGATGCCCGGCTGGTCGGCCAGGACCCGGTAGAGGGCGGCGCGGGTGTCCGGCCTGATCGGCGCGGTCATCAGGTCCACGGCGGTCTGCCACAGGTAGCCGGCCCGGTCCGCGCCGGCCGAGTTGGGGCTGCGCCGCCACAACTCCTCCAGGCGGCGCTTGAGCGCGTCCTTGCCGGTGGGCAGTTCGGAGATGTTCTGGAGGGTCAGGCTCGGGTTGTCGATCGACAGGATCCGCTCGGGGCCGGGCTCCGTGGATTCGGTGGGCCGGTCGGTCGTCAGCTCGGGGGAGCCGGCGGCGCGCCAGGCGGCCTCGTCCCGCGCGGAGCCGAAGGTGACCGCCACGTCCCGGCCGCGCACCGTGCGGCCGGTCGCGCCCGCGAGAGGTGGTCAGCGCGGCTATCCGATCGACCAGGGCCTGCCGCCGGTGGCGCGAGTCGCGCTGTTTGGCCAGCAGGTTCCGCGCCACTCCGAGCAGCCAGGGCAGCGGCGGCTCCGGCAGGTCGTCCAGCCGCCGCCACGCCACGAGGAAGGTCTCGCTCGAAACGTCCTCGGCCGCGTCACGCTCGGCCCGCAGCAGGGCGTAGCCGAGGACGCTGCGGTAGTGCCGGTCGTACAGGTCGGTGAATCGTTCTTCGGGATCGTCCACACCCAGTAGTCCCTCCGAACGCACGCCGATTACCGTGTCACTGAGAATCGCCTCTGATCCGGGCCCTGCGATACTCCTCCACCACCAGATCGGTCAGCTCCCGCAGCGAGGTGTCCGCTGTGGGCTTGTCGTAGGTGATCGTGCCGTGTTGCAGCAGGTTCACCCGGTCGCACACCTCCAGGATCTGGGCGTAGTTGTGGGCGATGATCACGATGGACATCTCGCCGCGCGTCTTCAGGTCGCTGACCAGGTCGAGGATCAGCGCGCCCTCCTTGGCGCCCATCGCGGCCAGCGGCTCGTCGAGCAGCAGGATCCGCGAGCGCGAGTAGACCGAGCGGGCCACGGCGATGGCCTGCCGCTGCCCGCCGGACAGCTTGGCCACCTCGACGTCCACCGACGGGATGCGTACGCCCATGGCGTCGAGATGTTCGGTGGCCAGTTTGCGCATGCGCCGGTTGCTGAGCAGCCGGGCGAACCCGACGTGCTCGCGGCCCAGGAACATGTTGTGGTAGACGCTGAGCTCGTTGATCAGCGCCAGGTCCTGGTAGACGATGTCGATGCCGAGGGCGCGGGCCTGCCGTACGGACCTGAGCGTCACCTCCTCGCCGTCCAGCAGGATGCGCCCCGCGTCCGGCTGGTGGAACCCGCACAGCAGCTTGACCAGCGTGGACTTGCCCGCGCCGTTGTCGCCGATGAGCCCGAGCACCTCGCCGCGCCGCAGGGTCAGGCTGACGTCCCGCAGCGCGGTCACCGCGCCGAACCGCTTGGCCAGCGACTCCGTGCGCAGCACCTCGCTCATGTCCGTCCCGCCCTTCGCAGCCGGGTGAGGGTGACGTTCGCGATCATGGAGAGCAGGATCGCGCCACCGAGGATGAGGAAGTAGGGGTTGGCGGAGATGCCGATGAGGTTCATGCCGTTCTGCAGCAGGGCCAGCACGAGCGCGCCGAGCGCGCCGCCGACGATCGTGCCGGAGCCGCCTGCCAGCGCCGTGCCGCCGATCACCGCCGCGGACACGGCGGTGAACATGAGCCCGGTGCCGCCGCCGATGTTGGGGTCGATGGTGTGGATCCGGAACGCCTCGATCAGCCCGGCGAACGCCCCGAGCGTCCCACCAATCATGAAATTTCCAATTTTGATCCTGCCGGTACGTACGCCCGCCTCCGACGCCCCCAGCGGGTTGCCCCCGGCGGCGATCGTGTGCAACCCCCACCGCGTACGCGTCAGCACCACGTGCAGCACGGCCACGATCCCCAGCGCCCACCAAAGATGCGCCCACGGCGCGGCCCCCAGCCACGATCCGATCGCGCCGTCCACAGCCTGTGGAATCTCGGCCGGGTACGCGTGCGAGGTCGTCAGCACGATCCCCGTCACGACGTAGAACGTCCCCAGCGTCGTCACGAACGACGGCACCCGCAGCACCACGGTCACGAACCCGTTCCCGAACCCGATCGCGGTCCCGGTCGCCAGCGCCAGCAGGATCGCCGGAATCGCCGGAAACCCCCAGAAGTCGATCGCGTAGTGCATCATGAACGGCGCCAGCGCCGCCACCACCCCGACCGACAGGTCGATCTCCCCGCTGACCAGCAGCAGCACCGTCCCGCACGCCACGATGGCGGCCGGCGCGGCGGCCTGGGTGATGTTGACCAGGTTGTCGCCGGTCAGGAACACCTCGGTCACGGACATGAAGTAGATCCCGAGCGCCACCGCGACCACCAGCACCCCGGCCTCACGGTGCCGGAGGAACCCCTCCCGAAGGCTACGCATGGGCGATGGGGCCGGAGCGGTTCACCAGCTTCTGCGCGGTGTCGGAGCCCTCGAAGCGGGTCTTGGTCGTCTGGTACGGATCCACGTTGTCCTTGGTCACGAACAGCAGGCCAGTGTTGGTCTCGGAGGGGAAGAGCAGGCCGCCGGACAGTTTGTACAGGTAGAGGTAGAGCACCGGCAGGAAGCCCTGCAGGTAGGGCTGCTGGTCGATGGTGTAGTCGAGGTCGCCGGCCTTGACCGCCGCCAGGGTCTCGGGCACCAGGTCGAAGCCGCCGGCCACCTTGAGCCCTTTCGAGCGCAGCGCGTACTTCTTGACCACCTGCCCGATCGACTGGGTGGAGCCGGCGTCCACGGCCAGCATGCCGGCCAGGCCGGGGTGGCCCTG